>NZ_JBFUFU010000010.1:0-539746 GCF_056403275.1 Mycobacterium sp. P2_H7
GACGAGGGTGCAGGCGAACCCGGCGGGCACGGGTCCGTAGCCGTCGAGCCAGGCGGGTTCGTCGTCGTCGCCGGCGAGGGTGGTGTCGGCCATCACGAGGTGCAGTGCGATCGGGGCGGGTTGTTCGGCGGGGCGGCCGGTGATGCGTTGCACCACCGTGTCGGCCATGACCTGGCCCCGAGTCCGGCCGTCGCAGGTGGTGTCGGCCTCGCGTTTGAGGGTGGCGTAGACCGCGACGCCTTGGGCAACAGGGAGTAACGCCGTCACATACACCATGGTGTCGGGTGCCGGGCGGATCCAGACGCACCGGTCTTTGGTTGCGTTGGCGTTGCGGTCGATGACGGCGGCCAGGTCGAGGCGGATGACGATCTTGCGGGCTTCGGCGGCGATGCGTCGGTCACCCCAGCCTTCGAGCCGCGACGTATCGCTGCACAACTCGGCGTCCAGTTGGCGGCGGTCCGGCACCGACAGGCAGGCCGACTCTTTGACGATGAGGGTGGCGCGCCATTCGTTGAGCACGCCGGATTCCAGGGCGGCCAGGGTGTGGGGCATTTCGCGGACCAGGGYGGTGGCCAGTCCGAGGTGGCGACCGCCGCGCACAGGTGCGTCGTGGCGGGCCAGGGCCACTTCGGTGGCCAGTCCGCGGCCGCGTTTGTTCGTCGAGACGCCTGCGGCTGCTTCGGTGGCGTGGCGTTTGGTGGCCCAGGCTTCGGTGGCGCGGGCCTGTGCTGCCGCGGCGGCGGCCTTGAGATGCTCGAAGCGTTCGACCGCGGCGCGCAGGACCGCTTCATCGGCGTCGGCATCGAATTCGAACAAACTTTCGAACATGAGGACGACGATACGCGCCGCCACCGACAAGCTCGGCGAGTCAGCGTAGCCAGGGCCCCATCCGGGTAAGTGCCTCGTCGATGTCGGCTGCCGCGCCGGCGAAGGACAGCCGGACGAACGACCCGCCGTGCACGGTGTCGAAGTCGACACCCGGCGCGATGGCCACTCCGGTGTCGGCCAACAACTTCGCGCAGAATGCCAGGGAGTCGTCGGAGTACCGGGAGATGTCGGCGTAGACGTAGAACGCGCCGTCGGCGGGCGCGAGACGGTCCAGTCCGATGGCGGGCAGGCCGCGCAGCAACAGGTCCCGGTTCACGGTGTAGTCCTGCACCAGGGCGTTGGCCGTCGCCAGGGACTCGGGCTCGAACGCCGCGACCGCAGCCAGCTGCGGCAGTGTCGGCGGGCAGATGGAAAAGTTCCCGGTCAGGCAGTCGACGGCGCGGCGCAGCGGCTCGGGCACCAGCAGCCAGCCCAGCCGCCAGCCCGTCATGGCGAAATACTTCGAAAAGCTGTTCACCACAACGGCATTACGCGAGGTCTCCCACGCACAACTGGTGGCCGGCGCACCCGGGTACACCAGACCGTGGTAGATCTCGTCGCTGACCAGCTGCACGCTGTTGGCGTCGCACCAGGTGGCGATCGCCGCCAGATCGGCCGGGGCGATCACGGTCCCCGTCGGGTTGGCCGGGCTGGCGATGATCAGGCCTTTCACCGACGGATCGAGGGCCGCCAGCATGGCTACAGTCGGCTGGAATCGGGTCTCGGGTCCGCACGGCACCTCGACCACGTCGCAGCCCAACGCGGACAGGATGTTGCGGTAGCACGGGTAACCGGGGCTGGTCACCGCGACGCGGTCGCCCACGTCGAAACACGACAGGAACGCCAGCAGGAATCCGCCGGTGGAGCCCGTGGTGACGACCACGGCGTCCGCGTCGACCTCGATGCCGTACGAACGCCGATATGACGCGGCGATGGCCTCGCGGAGTTCCGGAATGCCCAGTGCCACGGTGTAGCCGAGGTTGTGGTTCTCCAAGGCGTCGGCCGCCGCCGCCCGTACCGGGGCGGGGGCCTGCGCGCTGGGCTGCCCGGCGGACAGGTTGACCAGATCTCCGTGGGTGCGCTGCCGCTCCGCGGCCGCCAGCCAGACGTCCATCACGTAGAACGGCGGGATACCGGCACGCAGCGCCACGGGATTGGTCACCCGTTCACGCTAGAACACCTCGGCTTCGAGCCTGCGCAGGTGCTCTCGCGGGGGACCGAGCAGCTGCGCGCTGCCGTGCGCCCGCTTGAAGTACAGCTGGATGTCGTGCTCCCAGGTGATGGCGATTCCGCCGTGCATCTGGACGGCCTCGGCCGTCACCGCCGACAGTGTCTCGCTGGCCAGGACCCGGGCCAGCGCCGCGGAGGCGGGCGTGGGTTCGGCGATCGCCTCGTAGACCACTGCCCGCGAAGCGGACACCTGCACGTACAGGTCGGCCATCCGGTGCTTGAGGGCCTGGAAACTGCCGATCGGCCGGCCGAATTGCACGCGGTCCTTGGTGTAGGCGACCGTCAGGTCCAGCGCACGAGCCGCCGCGCCGATCTGTTCTGCCGCCATCAGCAGGGCGGCGTAGTCGGCCAGCCCGGGGTCAGCGCCGAGAGCCGTGGTCTCACCCGGGGTGACTGCCGACAGCCGCCGGGTCAGGTCCATGGTGGGCTTGGCCTCGGTGGTGAACGTGTCCCAGCGGGTCAGCTCGGTGCCGTCGGACGCGATCACCACGTCGGCGATTTCGCCGTTGATCACGAAGTCGGGATCGAAGACGACGGTGCCTATCGCGGTGCCTTCGGCCAGTCCCTCCAGCGGCTCATGCGCGTCGACGGCCAGCAAGGCCAACTCGGCGAAGGTGGTCCCCAGCAGTGGCGTGGGCACCAGTGCCTTACCGAGTTCTTCCAGAACCACAGCGGCGTCGGCCAATTCGCCGCCGGCGCCGCCGAGATCCTCCGGCACGACCAGAGCGGCCGCACCGACCTGTTCGCACAGCAGCTTCCACAGCGCCTCGTCGTAACCGCGCTCGGATTCCATCGCCGCGCGAACGGCTTCCGGTCCGGCGTGTTTGTCGACCAGTGCGGCGACGGTGGTGCGCAGCAGTTCGCGTTCTTCACTCATGGTCTACAAAGCCTCCAGCAGTCGGCGTCGATGCAGGGTGGGGTCGCCCCACGCCGAGCGCAGCGCCTGCACCCGAAGCAGTAGCAGCGACAGGTCGTGCTCCTGGGTGAACCCGATGGCGCCGTGGGTCTGCAACGAGTTGCGGGCGGCCAGCAGTGCGGCATCGGCGGCGGCCACCTTGGCGGCGCTGATATCCCGCGCGGTGTCCGGCGAACCCTCGGCCAATGCCAGGGCCGCGCCGTACACCAACGGCCGGGCCAGTTCGACGGCGATGTGCACGTCGGCCAGCTTGTGCTTGAGTGCCTGGTAGGAGCCGATGATCCGGCCGAACTGGGTGCGCTGCTTGGCGTATTCGACCGACTGGTCGAGCATCGCCTGCCCCGCTCCGACCAGTTGTGCGGCGGTGGCCAGCACGCCGAACTCGTAGGCGCGGGCCGTGTCAGCCGGGCGTGCGGCTCCGGATGCGGTCACGTCGAACAGTTTCCGGGTGGGATCAACGGAGTCGTGTGCGGCGCCGGCGGATGCGTCGGACACCTGACCGTCGGCGGCCAGCAGCGTCAGGCCGGCGACGTCGGCGTTGACCGCCCGCGGAACCGACGGCGGCAGGGCGACGGTGGCGATCAGCTCGCCGGCTGCCAGCGCGGCGGCTCGTTCGTCATCTGCCAGCAGGATCGGCGCCACCGCAATGGATTCGGTGACGGGTCCGGGGACCGCCCAGTAGCCGAGACGTTCCAGGGCGACCACCAGGTCCACCGGATGCGCGTCGATACCGTCGTACTTTTCGGGGACCAGGAGGGCAGTCACGCCGAGGTCGGCCAGCTGGGCCCACACCTTGCGGCCGGCGGCGGTGTCGCCGGCGGCCCATGCGCGCACCGCGGCGGGTACGTCGGCAGCGCTCAGTGCGGCGTCGATGCTGGACGCGAAATCACGCTGCTGTTCGTCAATCTCGAAATTCATTTCGGCTCTCTCGGCAAGCCCAGCAGACGCTCGGCGATGATGTTGCGCTGAATCTCGTTGGTACCCGCATAGATCGGTCCGCCCAGGGCGAACAGCAGCCCCTCGGTCCAGTGGTCGACGATCTCAGCGTCGGCGCCACGCAGGTCCAGGGCGGTCTGGTGCAGTGCGACATCGAGGTCCGACCAGAACACCTTGGTGACCGACGATTCCGCGCCGAGTTCGCCACCACCGGCCAGCCGGGTTACGGTCCCGAAAGTGTGCAGCCGGTAGGCCTGCGCCTTGATCCACGCATCGGCCACCCGATCGGTGAAAACCGGGTCCGGGTTCGACTTCCATTGCGCGACCAGTCGTTCCGCGGGCGCCAGGAAGCGGGCCGGGCTGCGCAGCGACATGCCGCGCTCGTTGCTGGACGTGCTCATCGCGGCGCGCCAGCCCTCGTTGACCTCGCCGATGACGTCTTCGTCCGGCGCGAAAACGTCGTCGAGGAAGACCTCGCCGAAGCCGGTGTCGCCGCCGAGTTGCGCGATGGGACGCACGGTGATGCCGTCTGCCTTCAGGTCGAACATGAAGTAGGTCAGGCCCTTGTGCCGTTGAGCTTCCGGGTCCGAGCGGAACAGGCCGAAGCCGCGCTCACCGAACGGGGCACGCGAACTCCAGATCTTCTGCCCGTTGAGCTTCCAGCCGCCGTCGACCCTGGTGGCGGTCGACCGCAGGGAGGCGAGGTCGCTGCCCGACTCCGGCTCGGACCAGGCCTGGGCCCAGATCTCTTCACCGCTGGCCATTTTCGGCAGAACCCGGTCCAGCTGTTCCTTGGTGCCGTGCGCGAACAGGGTGGGGGCCAGCATCGAGGTGCCGTTGGCACTCGCCCGCCCGGGAGCTCCGGCGCGAAAGTACTCCTCTTCGAACGCGACCCATTGGAGCAGGGTCGCGTCGCGGCCGCCGTACTCCTTCGGCCAGGCGATCACCGACAGGCCTGCGTCGAAAAGCACCTTGTCCCAGACCCTGTGCTGTTCGAAGCCTTCGAGGGTGTCGTAGGACTTCGTCGGGAAGGACTCCCGGTTGGCCGTCAGGAATTCGCGGACCTCGGCCCGGAACTCCTCGGTTCCCTCATCGAAATTCAGGTCCATCAGATCGTCTCTCGCAGTTGTGGTTTGACCACTTTGCCTCCTGGGTTACGCGGCAGAACATCGAGGAACACCACCGAACGTGGTGCCTTGAAGTTCGCCAGATGTTCGCGTGCGTAGGCGATCACGGCCGTCTCATCGAGTGCGGTGCCGGGCTTGAGCACCACGAAGGCCTTGCCGACCTCGCCGAGCCTGTCGTCGGGAACGCCGATCACCGCCGAGTCGGCGACACCGTCCAACCGGGCCAGCACCTGTTCGATCTCGGCGGGGTACACGTTGAATCCGCCGCAGATGTACATGTCTTTGAGCCGGTCGGTGATGGTCAGGTTGCCCGCTGCGTCCAGGGTGCCGATATCGCCGGTGTGCAACCAGCCGTCGGAATCGATGGCAACCGCGGTGGCGTCCGGGTCATCCAGGTAGCCCAGCATGACGTTCGGGCCGCGCAGCAGTACCTCGCCGGAATCAGCAAGGCGCAGTTCGAAATCCGCGATCGGTCGGCCACACGTGGTGGCGACGGTGACGGCATCGTCCGACGAGCGGCACATGGTGCCGAATCCGCTGCCCTCAGTCAGGCCGTACGCGGTCAGCACGACGTCGATGTCGAGTTCGGACTGCATCCGTTCGATCAGCACCACCGGCACCACCGCGGCACCGGTCACCGCGAACCGCAGCGAGCTCAGGTCGTAGTCGCCGCGCCGCGGGTGATCCAGCAGCATCTGATAGATCGTCGGCGGGCCGGGCAGCACGGTGATCTTCTGCTCGGCAACGGCTTTCATCGCCTGCTCGGGGTCGAAGGTCAGCTGCGGAATCAGGGTCGCGCCGGTCTGCAGGCAGGCCAGGATGCCGGCCTTGAACCCGAAGTTGTGGAAGAACGGGTTGATGCACAGGTAGCGGTCGGCGCTGGTGACCTCACCGCATGCCGCCCAGGCCGCCGACGCATCCAGGGATTGCCGGTGCGCGCACCGCACCCCCTTGCTGCGCCCGGTGGTGCCGGAAGTGAACAGGATGTCGGAGACGTCGTCGGGTTGCACCGCCGCCGCGCGCGCGTCGACGGCATCGAGATCGGCGCCGCGGGCCACGAACTCGTCCCATGTGCCGTCTGCTTTGTCGATGGGCACCCGCACGATGTGGCGCAGCGCGGGCAGGGCATCGCGGTCGAGTTGCGCCGTGCGGTCGGCGCCGAGGAACTCGCCGGCGGCGATCAGCAGAGGAGCCTCGGTGCGGGCCAGGATGTCGGCGGCCTCGCTGGCCGTGTAGCGCGTATTCAGCGGCACGACGACGGCGCCCGCGTAGTGCGTTGCCAGGGCGGCGACGACCCAGTGCCAGGTGTTGGGGGACCATATGGCGACGCGGTCACCCGCGACCACGCCCAGGTCGATGATGGCGGCCGCGGCCTGGCGTACTTCGTCGCGCAGCTGTCCGTAGGTGAGGCTCTTATCGGTCGTGACCAGCGCGTCGTGGTCCGAAAGCTGCACGGCAATACGGTCCAGCACGGCTGGAACGGTCCGCGGGTCGGTCGTCATCGACGCTCCTCTAACAAAGCAAGTGCTTGGTAGGTTAGCCTACAAGGGTGATAGAGGTCGAGGACTTCCGGGCCGAGGTCCGGCAATGGCTCGCCGATAATCTCGTCGGCGAATACGCAGCGCTCAAGGGCCTCGGCGGCCCGGGTCGCGAGCACGAGGCGTTCGAAGAGCGTCGCGCGTGGAACCAGCATCTGGCCGCCGCCGGGCTGACCTGCCTGGGCTGGCCCGAGGAGCACGGCGGCCGCGGACTGACCGTCGCCCACCGGGTCGCGTTCTACGAGGAATACGCCAAGGCCGACGCTCCCGACAAGGTCAACCACTTTGGTGAGGAACTGCTCGGGCCCACGCTCATCGCCTACGGCACCCCCGAACAACAGCAGCGGTTCCTGCCCAAGATCCTCGACGTCACCGAACTTTGGAGCCAGGGCTACTCCGAACCCGGCGCCGGCAGTGACCTGGCCAATGTGGCGACGACGGCGACCCTCGACGGCGATGACTGGATCATCAACGGCCAGAAGGTGTGGACGTCGCTGGCGCACTGGGCGCAGTGGTGCTTCGTGGTGGCCCGCTCCGAGAAGGGTTCCAAGCGGCATGCGGGGCTGTCCTATCTACTGGTGCCCCTGGACCAGCCCGGCGTCGAGGTCAGGCCGATCATTCAGCTGACCGGTGACTCCGAATTCAACGAAGTGTTCTTCGATGACGCCCGCACCGACGCCTCGCTGGTGGTCGGGCAGCCCGGCGACGGTTGGCGGGTGGCGATGGGCACGCTGACCTTCGAGCGCGGAGTGTCCACGCTCGGTCAGCAGATCCGTTACGCCCGTGAGCATTCCAACCTGGTAGAGCTCGCCAAGCGCACTGGCGCAGCCGACGACCCACTGATCCGCGAGCGGCTCACCCGGTCCTGGATCGGATTGAAGGCGATGCGGTCCTACGCCCTGGCCACCATGGATGTGGAACAACCGGGGCAAGATAACGTCTCGAAACTGTTGTGGGCCAACTGGCATCGTGAGCTCGGCGAGATCGCGATGGATGTGCAGGGCACCGCTGGACTCACGCTGGATGACGGCGAGTTCGACGAATGGCAGCGGCTGTACCTGTTCTCCCGCTCTGACACCATCTACGGCGGATCCAACGAGATTCAGCGCAACATCATCGCCGAGCGGGTGCTCGGCCTACCCCGAGAGGCAAAGGGATGAGTCTCGCCGACGCTCCGAAAGAGATTGAGGGCCACGGACTTCTGAAGGGCAAGGTGGTCCTGGTGACCGCCGCCGCCGGCACCGGGATCGGATCGACGACGGCACGTCGGGCGCTGGTGGAGGGTGCCGACGTCGTGGTGTCCGACTTCCACGAGCGCCGCCTGAACGAGACCCGCGACGAACTGGCGGCCCTCGGGCTGGGCAAGGTCGACGCCGTGGTCTGCGACGTCACTTCCACCGAGGCCGTCGACGCGCTGATCACCGGCGCGGTGGAGAAGGCCGGCCGGATCGATGTGCTGGTCAACAACGCCGGACTCGGCGGTCAGACCCCGGTGATCGACATGACCGACGACGAATGGGACCGCGTCCTCAACGTCACGCTCACCTCGGTCATGCGCGCCACCCGGGCCGCGTTGCGGTACTTCCGCGATGCCCCGCACGGCGGCGTCATCGTCAACAACGCCAGCGTGCTCGGCTGGCGCGCTCAGCACTCGCAGTCGCACTACGCGGCGGCCAAGGCCGGCGTGATGGCGCTGACCCGTTGCAGCGCAATCGAAGCCGTCGAATACGGAGTGCGGATCAATGCGGTGTCGCCGAGCATCGCCCGGCACAAGTTCCTGGAGAAGACATCGTCGGCGGAACTGCTCGACAGGCTCGCGGGCGATGAAGCCTTCGGCCGCGCCGCCGAACCGTGGGAGATCGCGACCACCATCGCCTTCCTCGCCAGTGACTACTCCAGCTACCTGACCGGCGAGATCATCTCGGTGTCGAGCCAGCGCGCCTGACAATTTCGCAGATTTCCGCGACGATGTGAGTTAGCGTCCGATTTCATGCAACAGGTATCGGCGTGGGTAGGTGCCGGGCTCGTGACGGCAGGTGTCTCGGCAGCCATGCTGGCCGGCGCAGGCGTGGCCACGGCGGAGACCCCGGCCGGTTCGGACACGGGAACATCCTCGGCGAGCGCTCATTCTTCCAATGAGGCTGCTGCGGAAAATAATTCGGTCAAGCCCACCGCAAAACCGCATCGCAAGAAGAAGAGTCGCGTCACCGACACCCGCGAGTCGGCGACGGCCGCGGTACAGGCCGCCGCAGACTCCGATGCCCCGGCGGCCAAGCCGGCGCACCGCCGCCGGTCGACGGTCGCCAAGGCTGCCGACTCGACACCGGCGCCCGCCGTCACCGCCGCACCCGTGGCCAAAGAGTCGGTGGCCCAGAAGGTTTCCGCAACCGCGATGCCGCTCGCGACGGCGGGCGGCACCGCGGCGCCCAAGGTGCCCGCGGTCGTCGGTCTGGTCCAGTCGGTCGTCGCCGGTGCCGCGCGCGAGATACGGGTGATCGTCAACGGCGTAAGCACCGTCGCTGCGGCCGCCGTGCATGCGGTGCAGGTCGTTGCGACGGGGCCGGTTCCCACGTCGCCCGTCGGCATGTTCCGGCGTTTCGTCTACACACCCGTGCACACCGTGGCCGAGGCCTGGATCGGCACCGAACTCGGGCACCAGGTCAACGGCGTCGTCAACAGCGTCGCCGGCTCGTACGTCATCGGGGACGGCGCGGCGGGCACCGCCGAACATCCCGACGGCGGCGCGGGTGGCTGGCTGCTCGGCGACGGCGGCGCGGGCTGGACCAGCACGGTCGCCGGACACGCCGGCGGTGCAGGCGGTAAAGCCGGGTTGCTCGGCGACGGCGGAGCGGGCGGTGACGGCGGTGCCGGAGCGACCGGTGGTCGCGGCGGAACGGGTGGCGTGCTCCTGGGAATCGGTGGCGGCGGTGGTGACGGCGGCACCGGAACGACGGGTGGCGCCGGCGGCAAGGGCGGTGACGGGTCCGGTCTGTTGTTCGGGATCGGCGGCCTGGGTGGCGACGGCGGAGATGGGATCGACGGCGGCAGAGGCGGAAACGGCGGTGACGGCGCTCGCGTGCTCGGCAGCGGGGGCGACGGTGGCGACGCGGGCGACAGCGGTGTCGGCGGCGAACCGACCGGCCTGCCCGCGCTCGGCGGGGCAGGTGGCAACGCGGGCCTCCTCGGAACACACGGTGACGTAGGGCATTTCGGAGCATCGGGGAGCGCCATTGCGGCGTCGGTTGGGGGACTGTCGACCACCGGGACCTGGATCACCAATAGCGATGGCCAGGTCGTCCTCTTGCATGGCGTCAACCAGGTGTACAAGCTGGCACCGTTCGAGCCGGCCGCCAGTGGGTTCAGCGAGGACGACGCGGAGTTTCTGGCTGCCAACGGATTCAACGTGGTGCGCCTCGGCGTCATCTGGGAGGCAGTGGAACCCGAGCCCGGCGAGTATGACACCACCTACCTGGCTTCGCTCAAACAGACCGTGCAGATGCTGGCCGACCACGGCATCTACACCTTGCTGGACATGCACCAGGACCTGTACGGCGGCACGTTCGCCGGCGAGGGCGCCCCGGAATGGGCGACCCAGACCGGCGGGTTGCCCAACCAGAACTTCGGTTTCCCCGGCAGCTACTACCTGAATCTCGCGATGAACCATGCCTGGACCCAGTTCTGGAACAACGCCGGGTCGCCGACGGGGCTGGGCCTGCAGGATGCCTACGCCCAGATGTGGGAGAACGTCGCGAGCTATTTCAGTGGCAACACCGCGGTGATCGGCTACGACGTGATCAACGAGCCGTTCCCGGGCTTCTCCTGGCTGCCGACCCTGCTCGGCAGTCCCTTCTTCGGATATCAGCAGTTGACCCCGTTCTACAACCAGGTGATCTCGGCAATCCGGGCCGTCAACCCGACCACGCCGGTGTACATCGAACCTGCGAACCCGGCGGTGTCCGAAATCTTGGACATCCTCGGCTTCCCCACCAGTCTCGGCACGGTCGATGACCCGAATGTTGTTCTGGCATTTCATGATTACTGCGGCGGATCGAGTCTGTCCGCGCTGTGCGGCTATATCGCCAAGGCGCTGGCCCGCGGCGCGCACAACTACGCGGCGCACCACGGGATACCGGCTTTCATGAACGAGTTCGGGGCCACCAGCGCCAAGGGGGATCTGACCAAACAGATGCGTGCCGGGGACAGCTACCTGATGAGCTGGGCCGTGTGGGCCTACACCGGCAAGGGCGACATCACTACCAGCGGAACGCATGACGGCGAGGCGCTCGTCTACGACCCGGAGCAGCCGCCGACCGGTGACAACGTCAACACCGGCAATCTGGCGATCCTTTCTGCGCCGTATCCGCAGGCGGTGTCCGGCACCCCGAAGAAATGGTCCTACGCCGACGGCATGCTTGCGTTCGAGTACTCCACCGCGAAGGCGGACGGCTCCGGCAACTTCGGCGAGGGTGCGCTGACCACCATTTCCGTCCCGGCCGTGCAGTACCCGAACGGTTACCAGGTGACCGTCACCGGTGGGCATGTGGTGTCGGGGCCCAACGCGACCAAGCTCGTCATCGCGGCAGAGGACGGGGCGTCCGCGGTGAGTGTCACGGTGACCGGCGCTGCGGTGTGAGTGCCGAGCACCACACATTCGACCTAGCAAGCGCTTGGTTGCTATGCTGCAGTGATGGCGACGGATCCGCCCAGTCAGCCGGCGAGCAGGCGTGACGAGCTCCTTGAGCTTGCCGCCACCATGTTCGCGGAGCGTGGCCTGAAAGCGACCACCGTCCGCGACATCGCCGACTCCGCAGGCATCCTCTCGGGCAGCCTGTACCACCATTTCAAGTCCAAAGAACAAATGGTCGAAGAGGTCCTGCGGGACTTTCTGGACTGGTTGTTCGCCAAGTATGAACAGATCGCGGCCACCGAGGCCAGCCCGCTGGACCGGCTCAAAGGGCTGTTCCTGGCTTCCTTCGAAGCGATCGAGCACCGGCACGCGCAGGTGGTCATCTATCAGGACGAGGCCAAGCGGCTGTCGGCGCTGCCGCAGTTCGCCTTCGTCGACAAGCGCAACCGCGAGCAGCGCAGCATGTGGCTGGATCTGCTGAACCAGGGCATCGCCGACGGGTCGTTGCGGCCCGATCTCGACGTGGACCTGGTCTACCGCTTCATCCGCGATACCACCTGGGTGTCGGTCCGCTGGTACCAACCGGGCGGGCCCCTGACGGCCGAGGAAGTCGGCCGGGAGTACCTCGCCATCGTTCTCGGCGGCATATCGATGAGCGTCAGCGAAGAGCATCAGGCAACGAAAGAAGGAGATCAGTAATGGGTGAGGCCTACGTCATCGATGCCGTTCGCACCGCGGTCGGCAAGCGTGGAGGATCGCTGTCGGGCGTGCACCCCGTCGATCTGGGTGCGGCCGCCTGGCGCGGGTTGTTCGACCGCACCGACCTGGATCCCAGCGCCGTCGACGACGTGATCGCCGGCTGTGTGGACGCCATCGGTGGTCAGGCCGGCAACATCGCCCGGCTGTCCTGGCTGGCCGCCGGTTACCCCGAAGAGGTACCCGGCGTCACCGTCGACCGCCAGTGCGGCTCCTCGCAGCAGGCTATTTCCTTTGGCGCACAAGCGATCATGTCCGGCACTGCCGATGTCATCGTGGCCGGCGGCATGCAGAACATGAGCCAGATCCCGATCAGTTCGGCGATGATCGTCGGCGAGCAGTTCGGATTCACCTCGCCCACCAACGAGTCCAAGAGTTGGCTGCATCGCTACGGCGACCAGGAGATCTCGCAGTTCCGTGGCTCCGAACTGATCGCCGAGAAGTGGGACATCTCGCGTGAGGACATGGAGCGGTTCGCGCTGACCAGCCACCAGCGCGCGCAGGAGGCCATCCGGTCCGGGTACTTCGAGAACGAGATCATCGCCGTCGATGGGTTCGTCACCGACGAAGGCCCCCGCGAAACCTCGCTGGAGAAGATGGCCGGGCTGAAGACGCTCGTCGAAGGTGGCCGCCTCACCGCGGCGATGGCCAGCCAGATCTCCGACGGAGCCAGCGCGGTGCTGCTGGCCTCGGAGGACGCGGTCAAGACGCACGGCCTCAAGCCCCGTGCCCGCATCCATCACATCAGTGCCCGCGGCGCCGACCCGGTGTACATGCTCACCGGTCCGATCCCGGCCACCCACTACGCATTGCAGAAGACGGGGCTGAAGATCGAGGACATCGACACCGTCGAGATCAACGAGGCGTTCGCCCCCGTCGTTCAGGCGTGGCTGAAGGAGACCGGTGCCGACCCGGCCAAGGTGAATCCGAGTGGCGGCGCCATCGCCCTTGGGCACCCGCTCGGTGCGACCGGCGCCAAACTGTTCGCGACCATGCTGAACACGTTGGAGCGCACCGGCGGCCGGTACGGCCTGCAGACGATGTGCGAGGGCGGCGGCACTGCCAACGTCACCATCATCGAGCGTCTCTGACCCCGTCTTCAAAAAAGGGCGCGGCGCCAAGATTCCATCAAGGCGCCGCGCCCATTCTTTGTCTCAAGCAGCCCCGCTCCGGGGCTCACCAGACAAAGGGACAGCCATGCAGAACAAGGGCAGTAAGCTCGCAGCGATCGTCGTTGCCGCAACGGCTTTCGCGGCGCCGGCCACCGCAGCGGCGGCCTTCCAGTCGCCGTCGACCAACATCACCTGCTACATGGGACATCACATCGACGGTGCCGTTTCGGTGACCTGCGCCATCGCCCAGAAGTACTGGGTGGCGCCACCCCGGCCCGATACCTGCCATCTCGACTGGGGCAGCCGGTTCCGCCTCGAGCAGGCCCTGCCGGCCCGCTTCGATTGCTACGGCCAGTCGATGCCGGTGCCCGAGCAGACGCTCGCCTACGGCAGGTCGATCTCGGACGGCACGCTGGTCTGCTATAGCAAGACCACCGGGATCACCTGCAGCGACACCTATACCGGGCACTACTTCAAGGTGTCGCGGGAGGGCTATGAATTGGGCTGATGGAATCCATCGCAGGAAACCATTGGACCTGAACTGGATCGGCGGGTGTCATCGATGACATGGTGCACACCCTGATCCGCGTTGCGGGAATCGTCCTACTTGCCACTGTCACCGGTACAGCCTGCGTCTTGGAGGTGGTGGCCGCGTGGCCGCTGCGGTGAGGTCAGTGATCGTGAATGATGACGCCGCGGAAATTGCGGCCGGCGAGCATGTCGTCGAACGCCTCGTTGATGTCGTTGAGTTTGTATTCGGCGGTGACGGTCTCGTCGAGTAACAGCTGTCCCTGCCGGTACAGGCTGAGCAGTCGCGGGATGTCGGCACGCGGATTGGCCTCGCCGTAAAGGCTGCCCAGCAGCCGCTTCTGGAACAGGGTGAACATCGACATCGGCAGCACCGGCGTGATGTCGGTGGCCGCCGCGATGCCGGTCAGTACGACGGCGCCGCCCTTGCGGATCAGGTCGAGTGCCTGCCCGATCATCGGACCCTCGACCAGTCCCACGGTGAGGATCGCCGAGTCGGCCATCACCCCGCGGGTCAGCTCGGCGACGAGCGCGGTGGCTTCGGCCATCGACGTCGCGAAGTGCGTGGCGCCGAACACGGTCACCTTGTCGCGCTTGTCCTCCACGATGTCCACGGCGATGATCCGCTCGGCGCCGGCGAGCCGCGCCCCCTGGATCGCGCCGCTACCGACGCCGCCGCAGCCGATCACCACGACGGTGTCGCCGGGGCGCACGTCGGCAGTGTTGACCGCCGAACCCCATCCGGTGGTGATACCGCAGCCGATGAGGCAGGCCCGGGACAGCGGCAGGTCGTCATCGATCTTCACGACCGATGCTTCGGAGACGACGCCGTACTGCGCGAAGGTGCCCAGCAGCAGCGCCACGCTGACATCCTGGTCGCCGATGTGGCGGCGGTAGGTGCCGTCCAACTGTGTTCCGTTGAGGAGCATGGCGCCGAGGTCGCACAGATTCTGGTGTCCGGTGGCGCACCACCGACATTTCCCGCAGGCCGGCAGGAAGGAGGCGACGACGTGATCGCCGGGCTTGAGGTCCCGAACCCCGGGGCCGACCTCCTGCACAATCCCGGCACCCTCGTGACCACCGATGAACGGAAACGGCGCGGGGAAGTCCCCGGTTCGCGGGTGATGGTCGGAATGGCACAGACCGGTGGCCTCGAAGGAGACCAGCACCTCGCCCTCGCGCGGCGGATCAAGATCGACCTCTTCGATGCTCCAATCACCGTGGACGTTCCAGAGCACGGCCGCTGACATCTTCATGGGTGCCTCCTCGACAGTGAGGCCAGTGTAGGAAGGCCTAGGGTTGTGTATGGGCAATTCGGGGGAAGACGACACCCAGAACGAGAGCCTGCTGACCGTCGTCATCGCGCTCGGCGCCAATGTGCTTATCGCCGTGGCGAAGACGATCGTCTCGGGTTTCACGGGATCGGCGTCGATGCTGGCGGAGGCCGCGCACTCGTGGGCCGACACCGGTAACGAGGTGTTCCTGCTGATCGGCACCCGGCGGTCGATGAAGCCCGCGGACGCCGCGCACCGGCTGGGCTACGGCAGGGCCGGCTACATCTGGTCCATGTTCGCGGCCTTCGGCCTGTTCACCATCGGGGCCGCGGTATCGATCTGGCACGGCGTGCAATCCCTGGGCGGGGAGTCGGAGTCGACGTCCTACGGCTGGGCGTATGCGGTGCTCGGAGTGTCTTTCCTGCTGGAGGGCACGTCGTTCCTGCAAGCGCTGCGGCAGACGAAAACCGGTGCCGCGCAGCGCCGTATCCACCCGTTGCGCTACGTACGGGCGACGTCCAATCCGATGCTGCGGTCGGTCTTCGCCGAAGATCTGTCCGCGCTGATCGGCATCGTCATCGCCGCCGGCGGCATCCTGGCCCACCAACTGACCGGGAATGCGATCTGGGATGCCATCGGTTCCATCCTGGTCGGCGTGCTGCTCGGCGGGGTCGCGCTGTTCCTCATCGGGCGCAACATGGATTTCCTCACCGGTGAGGGTGTCAGTCCATTGGCGTGCAACACGGTCCTCGAGGGACTACTCGCCCACAAGGACGTCGAGCGTGTCAGCGACCTGCACATGGAATGGGTTGGCGCAGATCGGATCTACCTGGTCGCGGCCGTCGACCTGGTGGGCGACGCGGCCGAATCCAGCATCGCCGCGCGACTCAACGCGATCGCCGACGAACTGCAGTCCCGGCCGACCATCGTGCGCGCGGTCCTGACCCTCACCCGGCCGGGTGATGAAACTGATCTGCGGCCCGGTGAGCTGCCCGACTGGTACCGCTAACTGATGTACGAGCCGGCCGACTGCAGATGAGCGATGGCCTCGGCGACGATCGCCGGGACCAACTCCGCGCAGGATGGCAGATCGTCGAGGATGCCGGCCACCTGACCCGAGGCCAGCACGCCGGCTTCGGTGTTGCCCTCGACCAGCCCGGCCTTGAGCAGCATCGGGGTGTTGGCGGCCATGACCACCTGCGACCAGGTGAGTTCCTTGCCGTGCCGCATCGCCAAACCGTCGGTGACCATGGACTTCCACGTCATGCCGGACATCTTCTTGAACTTTTGGGCGTTGGCCACCGCTGCCGCCAGACCGCGCACCGGCGAACCGTTTTCGAGCTTCTCGACCAGACCGGTGCGCAGCACCCGGTGCGGCATCCCGTCGACGCGGGTGGACACGACGGTGCCGTCCAGCGCCGAATCCAGATAGCGCTGCTTGACGGCGTCGGGCACGGTCGAATCGGAGGTCAGCAGGAACCGGGTGCCCATCGCCACGCCCGCGGCGCCGTAGGACAACGCGGCGGCCAGTCCGCGGCCGTCGAAGAACCCGCCGGCAGCGATCACCGGCATCCCGGTGTCCTTGACCGCGTCGAGCACCGACGGCAGCAGCAGCGTGGTGGCGATCGGACCGGTATGGCCGCCGCCTTCGCCGCCCTGCACGATCACCGCATCGGCACCCCAGGCCGCCACCTTCTTGGCGTGCTTGGCCAGCCCGACCGACGGGATGACCACCACGCCGGCCTCTTTGAGCCTGGCGATCAGGTCCGGTTTGGGAGCTAGAGCGAAGGAGGCGACTTTGACTCCTTCGCGGATCAGGAGGTCGACGCGGTCATTCGCGTCGCCGGCGTCGGCACGGATGTTGATGCCGAACGGTTTGTCGGTGGCGGCCTTGACCTTGGTGACGGCGGTCTGGAGCTCCGCCAGCGTCATGGTCGCCGAGGCCAGGATGCCCAGGCCGCCCGCATTCGAGGTGGCCGCGACCAGACGGGCACCGGCGACCCAGCCCATCCCGGTCTGTACGACGGGGTGCTCGATGCCGACCAGTTCGGTCAGGGGTGTGACCAGCTTGCCCATGAGTTAAACCTTGACCTCTTTGTCGCGGAGCGACTTCGGATCGATCACGTCGCGCAGCAGGCGCTGCTCGTCGGCGTTCGGCAGGCGGGTGGTTGCGGCGTCGGCAAGTCCGTGCACCTCGAAGGAGGTGTTCTCGGCGACCTGATCGGCCTCGACTCCGGGGTGCAGCGACACCGCACGGAACTGGTGGTCCGGTCCGTTGAAATCGAAGACGCCGAGGTTGGTCACCACCCGGTAGATGTTGGCGAACCGGTAGGCGGGATTGGCGGGATCCACCTTGTCCCAGCCGATTCCGGACACGATGTCGACCGACTCGGTGAACACGCGCTTGGAGTGGTTGCCGACGAAGTAGCTGGTGGCGTGGTTGATGGAGTTGCCGGGTGCGCCGCGAACACCGAACATCTGCCGGGTCGGGTGCTGGATCGGCCCGAACGCGGACAGGTTCTGGTTGCCGTAGCGGTCGATCTGGTTGGCGCCCATCACCACATGGCGCCGGCCCCAGGACAAGGTCTCGAAGACGCGGTTGAACGGCATCCAGCCCTCGATCGCGGCCGGCGCACCGATGGCGGGGGTGTCGGCGATGATGCGCGCCTCGCCGTCGGTCAGCACGATGTCGGGGGAGAAGGTCAGGCGCGCCAACCGGGCACCGATCTGGACGATGGTCGTCATCGGCGAGACCATGATCTCGCCCGCATCGCGGAACAGTTCGGCGCACGCGACGGCGCACACCTCGGCACGGGTCACCGACATCACTTGGCTCCTTCCTTCAGCGACTCCGCGAATGCGCGCACGGCCGCTTGATAATCGGCTTCGCTACCGGACAGGTACGTCTTGACGAATTCGGCCCAGGTCTCGTCCGAGCCTCCTGCTTCGGCGTAGTGCCGCTGGAACTTCTCGTCACGGCGGTAGTCGGGCTCGTTGATGGTGAAGTGCGCGCCGTTGGGGGCCTCCACCACGGTGTCGACCATCATCCGGTTGATCAGCAGCTGCTGTGGCACCACCGAACTCACCAATTCCTCGGTGGAGACCACTTTCTCCACGCTCAGGAAACGCTTCTGCGCGGACATCAGGAACAGGTCGTCGAAGTACGGATCGATCCCGGTGTATGCGGCATTGCCTTGGGCGTCACCGAGATTCAGGTGCACGAAGGCCGCGTCCAGGTTCAGTGCCGGCATGGCGACAAGTTCGTCGTCGCCGTAGGGGGACTTGACTGTCTTGAGCTCGTCGCCCCAGAAGGTGCGGACATCGCTGCCCAGTCCGGCGCGAATCGGCAAGAACGGCAGGCGTTGTGCGGCGGCTTGCAGGCCGCAGCGCAGCATGCCCTCGTCCATCTCGCGGGCCTCGATGGCGCCGGTGGTGCGCGCTTTGGCGAACCATGGGTCGTAGAACGGCGGCGAGTCCAGCGACACGAATCCGTAGTAGGCCCGCTTGACCTTGTCGGCCGAGCACAGCAGACCCAGATCTGGTCCGCCGTAGGTCACGACGGTCAGATCCTTGACATCGGTGCGCAGCAGGGCGCGGACGAAGGCCATCGGCTTGCGCCGCGAACCCCAGCCGCCGATACCGATGGTCATCCCGCTCTCGATCGAGGCGACGGCCTCGTCGAGAGTTGTTCGCTTGTCTGTCATTTGGTCCCCTTATCAGTACCGGCGAACGCATCGCGGTGCTCATCGGAGACACCCGCGAGGTTCAACTCGAACGTGAATCCTTGCTCCATCCGATAACGAGCGGTGACCGGCTGGATATCGATGAAGTTCAGTGCTTCCTTGGCCGCGCGGATCACCCGGGTGTCCTTGCTGGCGATATCTCGCGCCACGCGCAGCGCGGACTCGTCGAGGTCGGCGCGGGGCACGACCTCGTGCACGGAGCCGAAGTGGTGCAGCGTGTTCGCATCCACGGTGGCGGCGGTGAAGAAGAGCCGGCGCATCAGGTGCTGGGGGACCAGCCGGGACAGGTGGGTGGCTGCACCCAGTGCGCCCCGCTCCACCTCGGGCAGCCCGAATTTGGCGTCGTCGGAGGCGACGATGACGTCGGCGTTGCCGACGAGACCGATGCCGCCGCCGACACAGAAGCCGTTGACTGCCGCGACGACGGGCACCTCGCACTCGTACACCGCCCGGAAGGCGTGGTAGCAACCGCGGTTGGCGTCGATCAGGGCGGTGAAGCCCTCGGTGTTCTGCATCTCCTTGATGTCCACACCGGCGTTGAAGCCGCGGCCCTCGGCTCGCAGGATCACCACGTGGGTGCTGCGGTCACGGCCCGCGGCGGTGATGGCATCGCCCAGTTCGAACCATCCCCGCGAGGGGATGGCGTTGACCGGCGGGTAATTCACGGTCACCGAGACGATGCCCGGTTCGACTGTCGTGGTGGTGATCATCAGTCACTTCCTGGAGGGTCGCTACCTAAGCAAGCACTTGCTTGGTACGCTAGCACAGTGACTGACGCGGCTGGAATCAATCTGCAACTCGCTGGCCGGGTGGTCCTGGTGACCGGTGGGGTGCGCGGGGTCGGCGCCGGAATCAGCTCGGTGTTCGCAGCTCAGGGCGCCACGGTCGTGACGTGCGCGCGCCGCCCGGTGGAGGGTTCGCCGTATGAGTTCCACTCCTGCGACATCCGCGACGACGACTCGGTGAAGAACCTGATCGACGCCATCGTGGACCGGCACGGCCGCCTTGACGTGGTGGTCAACAACGCGGGCGGTTCCCCGTACGTGCTCGCCGCCGACGCGTCGGCGAAGTTCAGCACCAAGATCATCGAACTCAACCTGATCGGCGCCTTGTCGGTGTCCACCCACGCCAACGCCGTGATGCAGTCGCAGGACTCGGGCGGCTCGATCGTCAACATCTCCAGCGTCAGCGGACACCGACCGACCCCCGGGACTGCCGCGTACGGGGCAGCCAAGGCCGGCATCGACAACCTCACCTCCACCCTGGCGGTGGAATGGGCGCCCAAGGTCCGGGTGAACTCGGTGGTCGTGGGCATGGTCGAGACCGAGCAGTCGGAGTTGTTCTACGGTGATGCCGAGTCCATTGCCGCGATCTCGAAGAACGTGCCGCTGGGCCGGCTGGCCAAGCCCGATGACATCGGCTGGGCCACAGCGTTTCTCGCCTCCGATGTCGCGTCCTACATCAGCGGCGCCTCGCTGGCGGTGCACGGCGGTGGCGAGCCGCCGCACTACCTGTCGACCACAACTGCGGACATCAAATAAAAGGAGAAACTGCAATGGGTTTGCTTGACGGCCGCGTGGTCATCGTGACGGGCGCCGGTGGCGGGATCGGCCGCGCACATGCGCTCGCCTTCGCCGCCGAAGGGGCGCGCGTGGTGGTCAACGACATCGGTGTCGGCCTGGACGGCTCGGCGGCCGGCGGCGGCAGCGCCGCGCAGGGTGTCGTCGACGAAATCATCGCTGCCGGAGGCGAAGCCGTGACCAGTGGCGCCAATGTCGCCGACTGGGCGCAGGCCGAGGGGCTCATCCAGACCGCGGTGGACTCCTTCGGTGGCCTCGACGTCCTGGTCAACAACGCGGGCATCGTCCGCGACCGGATGTTCGTCAACGCGACCGAAGACGAGTTCGACGCCGTGACCGCCGTCCACCTCAAGGGGCACTTCGCCACCATGAGGCATGCCGGGGCGTACTGGCGCGCGCAGTCCAAGGCGGGCAACACTGTTGACGCCCGCATCATCAACACCAGCTCGGGCGCGGGCCTGCAGGGCAGTGTCGGGCAGGCGACCTACAGCGCCTCCAAGGCCGGCATCGCAGCCCTGACCCTGGTGGCCGCCGCCGAGATGGGCCGCATCGGCGTGACCGTCAACGCCATCGCGCCATCCGCCCGTACCCGCATGACCGAGACCGTGTTCGCGGACATGATGGCAACGCAGGACTCGGATTTCGACGCCATGGCGCCGGAGAACGTCTCGCCGCTGGTGGTGTGGCTGGGCAGCGTCGAGTCCCGCGACGTGACGGGCCGGATCTTCGAGGTCGAGGGCGGCATCATCCGGGTCGCCGAGGGCTGGGCCCGTGGCGGGGAGACCGACAAGGGCGCCCGTTGGGATCCGGCCGAACTCGGCCCGGTGGTCAGCGACCTGCTGGCCAAGTCCCGCACCCCGTTGCCGGTGTTCGGCGCCTAAGCGGCCGCCTTCTCCGAGGATTCCGTTGCGGTCTTCGGTTCGGGCTTCGGTTCGGGCTTGGCCTTGTGGCCCTTGCGCTTTCCGGGCTTGTCGGTAACGGGCTTCTCCGCGGCGTCGCTCGCGTCGTCGGAGGACGCGGCCGGAGATGTCTTGACGGCTTCCGGCTCGTCCTTCTTCGACGCCGCGGTGCTCTGAGGGGTCGCTTTGGCGGTGGTCGCCGAATGCTTACGGGCCTTCTTGGCGGCCGGGGTTGCGGGTTCGGCCGCGGATTCCGCAACGGCTGCTGACGTCGCCGCAGCCGAGGTCGCGGTCGCCGCGGACACAGATGCCAATGCCGCCGGTGGTGCGGCACCCTTGAAGACGGTGCCGGTCCGGATCGAGGTGACCACGCTCTTGATCACCTTGACCGGGAAGCTCGCCACCGCCTTGATCGTGTCGGCCACTCCCTTGCCCAGGGCGGCGGCGATCTTCGCGACATTGCGGGTGCCCAGGGCCTGAACCACATCGTGGATGGCCATCTGCGGTGCGGTGACCATGTCGCGGACATTGACGAACAGCTTCGTGGGCAACGCGGGGTTCTGCGTCACCTTGACGCCGGCCCAGTCGACCAACGTCCAGCCTTCCTTCGGGCTGCCCGTGACCGTGACGATGTCGGTGTTGTCCAGGATGTGCGTGAGCATCAGGGTCAGATCGGGATTCTTGACGTTCATCAGCGTCCACGCCATGATCGCCAGGCCGTGCGAGAAGGCCACCGGGTTCTCGCCTCCGGTGTCGGCGATGGTCTGGACGGCCTTGTTGAACCGGCTCTCGAAATCCGCCCCGGTGAGGTCCGCCGACCCGGGCATCGGCACGGCGTAATTGCCCGTCACCCAAGCGAACGCGGTCAGTGCGTACAGGATGCGTTGCACGCCCGAAGTCTGCGACGCGCCTTCGTAGGCGCCTGCCTGAATCTCGTGCAGACCGTTCAACTGCGTTTCGGTGAGCCCGCTCAGTTTCTGGAACGGTGCCGCGGTGTCGAACGTCCGGATCATGTCGGAGTAGAAGATGCCGGTGTGGTCGACACCGTCGTTCATCAACTTGTCCGCCACGGTATCGGCCTGGTCCTGGCCGGTGGGTGTGAGCCCAGGGCCGGGAATCTCGGTGTTGATGCAGCACGAGGTGTTGCCGTAGGACTCGCCGTGCCGGACGAAGGTGATGGTCATCGCGTTGGCAGGCAGAACCGCCGTCACCAGGAGTATTGCCGCGGTGAACATGGCCAGGACTGTGCCGAGAAGCCTACGAGGCCAACCGTTTTGCATCAGAATCTCCATCGGTGCGGGAGTCGGGTCCACAAAATGTACAAGTTTCACAATCTGTCTAGAGGCGTTTCTGTCACCTGCGTCAAGAAATTACGGCAGCGGGGCGGCGGCGACACCGCGTCGCCGGATAACAGTCGGTGACGCCGCCGCTACAACTAGGCTGACCCCATCGACGCCTACAACGGACAACTGAGCCCCGCCAGGATCTGGTGGGGCATGGTTCCGGTGACCATCGTGGTTACGGGACTGGTGGTGCTGGCAATCGCCGGCGAACGATCCTGGGCCCTGCCGCTCACCGGCCTCGTACTGCTGCTGGCGCTCACCCTGTTACTCGGAATCAGCGATGGCAGAGGCGGATTCCCGGTGGCACGTGGTGAACGGGCCGCGTTCGCGGTGCTGGCCGTCCTGTCTGCGGGGACGGTGCTGGTGCCGTATCTGCCCGCCTACTTCGGGGCCAGGCAGTTGGCGCCTACGCGGGATCGCAGATGACGATCGGGATCTTGCGCTCGGTATAGGAGCGGTAGTTCACGAAGTCCGCGTACATCGCGTCGAGCTTGGGCCAGTACTCGTCACGCTCGGTGTCGGTGGCTTCACGTGCGGTGAGCGCCAGGGTTTCCTGCTTGGTCTGGAACGAGACCGCCGGGTTTGCCCGCAGATTCAGGTACCACATCGGATTGGTGTCGCGTCCGCCCTGCGACGCGACCAGGACGATGCGCTTGCCCTCTTGGAGGAACAGCAACGGGCTGTCCCTCGGCTCGCCGGATTTGCGACCGGTCGTGGTGAGGATCCCGACCTCGGCACCGTGCAGGAACTTGTCACCCAGGCGGCCGTTGGTCTTCTTGAACAGCCAGGTCTGAGCGCGCGACATCCACTTGATCGCGGTGCCGACACCCTTCGAGTTCAGCGACTGGACCTGCTTGGGACTGAGCGGACGCGACTGCTTGGCCATGCGGGGACCCTATCGGCTGATGAACGGTGTCAGGGAAGCGCGGATGTGGTGGATCTTCGGCGAACCGCTGGGGTCGGCGACCGGGATGAGGAAGGTCTCGTCCACATGCGAGCACACCCGGCGCCCGAACAGTCGAGGTTTGGTCAACACGTCGAACCTCGCCCGGATGTGGTCACCGTCGACGCTGAATTCCGGCGGGGTGGTCGCTTCGATGATCTTGAACTGGGGGCCGTTGTTCAGGCTGCGCCGCAAGTGATCTCCGGAACGGCCGGTCTTCAGACCCATCTCGATGCGCACGCAGTCCGGCGTGAACGGCACATCGTCGGCCCGGTGGGTGACCAGAGCATCGATGTAGGCCTGCGCCGCTGCGATGCGGTCCGCTTCTGCAAAGGACACCGGCCGGGCTCAGATTCTTTCGATGATGGTGCCGGTGGACAGGGCGCCACCCGCGCACATGGTGATCAGCGCGGTGCTCTTGTCGGTGCGCTCCAGTTCGTGCAGCGCCGTCGTGATGAGGCGGGCACCCGTCGAGCCGACCGGATGGCCCAGCGCGATCGCGCCGCCGTTGACGTTGACCTTGTCCATATCGGCCTCGTGCGCCCGCGCCCACGACAGGACCACGGAGGCGAACGCCTCATTGATCTCGACCAGGTCGATGTCGCCGAGTTTCATCCCGGCCTTCTCCAGCACCTTCGCGGTGGACTGCACGGGTCCGTCGAGGTGGTAGTAGGTCTCGGAGCCCACATTGGCCTGCGCGACGATCCGGGCCCGCGGCTTCAGCCCATGGGCCTTGGCCACGTCGCTGTCCATCCACAGCACCGCGGCCGCACCGTCGGAGATCTGCGATGAGGTGCCGGCGGTGTGAATGCCGCCCTCCAGCACCGGGTTCAGGGCGGCCAGCGCCTCGGGGGTGGTGTCCCGCAGGCCCTGGTCCCGGGTGACCAGCGCCCACTCGTCGGTCGGGCGCTTGTTCTCGTCGAGCACCGGCGCGGAGATGGCGGAGATCTCGCGGTCGAAGCGGCCTTCAGCCCAAGCCTGCTTGGCCTTCGCCTGTGACGCCAGCCCGAAGGCATCGATATCGGCGCGGGTGATGCCGCGGCGCTTGGCGATCCGCTCGGCGGCCTCGAACTGGTTGGGCATGTCGATGTCCCACGACGAGGCACGGATGATGCTGCGATCGGGGCCGGCGTTCGCACCCAGGCCCACCCGGCTCATCGCCTCGATGCCGCAGGCGATCCCGATGTCGATGGCGCCGGTGGCGATCAATCCGGCGATCAGATGGTTGGCCTGCTGGGCGCTGCCGCACTGGCAGTCGATGGTCGTCGCGCCGACGTGCTCGGGCAGTCCGGCGGTCAGCCACCCCACGCGGGTGATGTTGTTGGACTGCTCGCCGTACTGGGTTACGCAGCCGCCGATGAGTTGCTCGACATCGCCGGCGTCGATACCGGCCTTCTCGACCACGGCCTTCTGGACGGCGCCGAGAAGCTCGGTGGCGTGCAGGCCCGACAACCAGCCATTGCGCTTGCCGATGGGGCTGCGGGTGGCTTCGACGATGACAGGATTACCCATGCCGTCAGGCTAGAACACGTTTCATTACTCTGACAAGCGGCGATGCCCCCGTGCCTTTCATCAGCGATGGAGGCATGTTTTACTGGCACTAGAACACGTTGCATTCTTAGGAGCGCAAAGCTTATGCCATCCCTCATCCCAGCTGACTTCGATCTCCTCGACGCGACGCTCAACCTCGAGCGCCTGCCCGTCGAGGAACTGGCTGAACTTCGAAAAACCGAACCCGTGCACTGGGTCGACGTGCCCGGCGGCACCGGTGGCTTCGGTGACAAAGGCTACTGGCTGGTCACCAAGCACGCGGACGTCAAAGAAGTGTCCAAGCGCAACGACATCTACGGCAGCTCACCCGACGGCGCCATCCCGGTGTGGCCCCAGGAGATGACCCGCGACGCGGTCGACCTGCAGAAGGCCGTGTTGCTGAACATGGACGCCCCGCAGCACACCCGGTTGCGCAAGATCGTCTCCCGCGGTTTCACCCCGCGGGCCATCGGCCGGCTGGAGGCCGAACTGGCCGAGCGGGCCCAGAAGATCGCCGAGACCGCCGCAGCCGAGGGTTCCGGCGACTTCGTCGAGCAGGTATCGTGCGAGCTGCCACTGCAGGCCATCGCCGGGCTGCTCGGTGTCCCGCAGGAAGACCGCGACAAGCTGTTCCGCTGGTCCAATGAGATGACCGCCGGTGAGGATCCCGAGTACGCCGACGTCGATCCTGCGATGTCGTCCTTCGAGCTGATCACCTACGCCATGAAGATGGCCGAGGAACGGTCCAAGAATCCGACCGAGGACATCGTCACCAAATTGATCGAAGCCGATATCGAGGGCGAGAAGCTCTCCGATGACGAGTTCGGTTTCTTCGTGGTGATGCTCGCGGTGGCCGGCAACGAGACCACCCGTAACTCGATCACGCACGGCATGATCGCCTTCTCCGACAATCCGGAGCAGTGGGAGCTGTACAAGAAGGAGCGCCCGGGGACCGCCGCCGACGAGATCGTGCGCTGGGCCACACCGGTTTCGGCCTTCCAGCGCACCGCGCTGGAGGACACCGAACTGGGTGGGGTGACGATCAAGAAGGGCGAGCGCGTGGTGATGTCCTACCGCTCGGCCAACTTCGACGACGAGGTCTTCGAGAACCCGGACAATTTCGACATCATGCGGGACCCGAACCCGCATGTCGGTTTCGGCGGCACCGGCGCGCACTACTGCATCGGCGCCAACCTGGCCCGGATGACCATCAACCTGATCTTCAACGCGGTGGCCGACCACATGCCCGATCTGAAGTCCGTCGGCGAGCCCGAGCGGCTGAAATCCGGCTGGCTCAACGGCATCAAGCACTGGCAGGTCGACTACACCGGTAAGTGACCGGTCAGGCACTGACCGGACAAGGCTCAAGGAGGAGTCGGGTGGATTTCAGTCCAAACCCGGAGCAGCAGGCTGTCGCCGACGTGGTGACCTCGGTGCTGGATCGGGACAATAGTTGGGACGCACTGGTTTCCGGTGGCGTGACCGCACTCGCGGTACCGGATCGGCTCGGCGGTGACAGTCTCGGCCTGCTCGAGGTCGCCACCGCGCTGACCGAGATCGGACGGCACGGCACCATCAGTCCGGCCCTGGCAACCCTCGGTCTCGGGTTGGTTCCGCTGCTGGATCTCGCCTCGGCCGAGCAGCAGGACCGCTATCTGGCGGGCGTGGCCACGGGCTCGGTGCTGTCGGCTGCGCTCAACGAGCAGGGTGTGTCCCTGCCCGAGCGGCCCACCACCACCTACGCGGGCGGAAAGATCAACGGCACCAAAATCGGTGTGCCCTACGCCGAATCGGCGCAGTGGCTGCTCGTCACCACAGACACTGCGGTGGTGGTCATCGCACCGACGGCGGCCGGGGTGACCCTCGCCAAGACGCCGACCGCCAACGCCTCCGACGAGTACGTGGTGACCTTCGCCGACGCCGAGGTAGACGGGGTGCTGGACGGGGCCACCGTCGGCCGGGTCAACCAGTTGGTGCTCGCCGCCACGGGTGCGTTCGCGGCGGGTCTGGTGGCCGGCGCGTTGCGCCTGACTGCTGACTACGTGGCCACCCGTGAACAATTCGGCCGGCCCCTATCGACCTTCCAGACGGTCGCCGCGCAGCTCTCCGAGATCTACATCGCCTCGCGGACCATCGATCTGGTCTCCACCTCGGTGGTGTGGCGGCTCTCCGAGGATCTGGATGCCACCGACGATCTGGCCATCCTGGGCTACTGGTTGACGTCGCAGGCCCCGCCGGCGATGCGGTTGAGCCATCACCTGCACGGCGGCATGGGTATGGACATCACCTATCCGATGGATCGCTATTTCTCCTCGATCAAGGACCTCACCCGGTTGCTCGGTGGTCCCACGTATCGGCTGGATCTGGTAGGAGCGTGACATGGGCGAGCGAAGCGACGGGATGTAAAACAGTATGTACATCGACCTGAACCCGGAACAGCGCAAGCTGCAAGCCGAACTGCGGGAATACTTTTCGACTCTCGTCACGCCCGAAGAAGCCGCGGCCATGGAGTCCGATCGGCACAACGAGGCCTACCGCGCGGTGATCAAGCGGATGGGCACCGACGGCAAACTCGGCGTCGGCTGGCCCAAGGAGTACGGCGGCCTGGGCTTCGGCCCGATCGAGCAGCAGATCTTCATCAACGAGGCCAACCGCGCCGACATCCCGTTGCCCATGGTCACCTTGCAGACCGTCGGACCCACCCTGCAGGTCCTGGGCACCGAGGCGCAGAAGAAGAAGTTCCTGCCCGGAATCCTCACCGGTGACGTGCATTTCGCGATCGGCTACTCCGAACCCGATGCCGGCACGGATCTGGCCTCGTTGCGCACCAGCGCGGTGCGCCACGGCGATGAGTACATCGTGAACGGCCAGAAGATGTGGACGACGGGCGCGCACGACGCCGACTACATCTGGCTGGCCTGCCGCACCGATCCGGAAGCCGCCAAGCACAAGGGTATTTCGATCCTCATCGTCGACACCAAGGATCCCGGCTACTCCTGGACCCCGATCATCCTGTCCGACGGTGCGCACCACACCAACGCGTCCTACTACAACGACGTCCGGGTGCCCGCCGACATGTTGGTCGGCGAGGAACACGGTGGCTGGAAGCTGATCACCACCCAGCTCAACCACGAGCGGGTCGGCCTCGGGCCGGCCGGTCGGGTCGCGGGCGTCTATGAACACGTCCGGGCCTGGGCAGAGAAGCCGGGCGCCGACGGGGTGGCCCCGATCGAACACGATGACGCGAGGCATCTGCTCGGCCAGATCAAGGCCATCTGGCGGCTCAACGAGCTGCTCAACTGGCAGGTCGCGGCGTCGGGCGAAACCATTGCCGTCGCCGATGCCGCGGCCACGAAAGTCTTTTCCACCGAACGCATCCAAGAGGTCGGCAGGCTGGCCGAGGAGGTGGTCGGCAGGTTCGGCAACCCGGCCGATCCGGATACCGCGCACCTGCTGGACTGGCTGGACAAGATGACCAAGCGCAATCTGGTCATCACGTTCGGCGGCGGTGTCAACGAGGTGATGCGCGAGATGATCGCGGCGTCGGGTCTCAAGGTGCCCCGGGTTCCGCGGTGAGCGATCTGCAAAGCGGAATCGACGCGATCATTGCGTCGGGACGCGGGGAGCCGACGGTGAGCCGGGACCCGGTGAACCAGCCGATGATCCATCACTGGACCGACGCAATCGGCGACGCCAACCCGATCTACGTCGACGACGCCGCGGCCATCGCGGCGGGGCACGACGGCATCGTCGCGCCGCCGGCGATGATCCAGGTGTGGACCATGATGGGGCTGGGTCGCGCGCGTTCGGACGACGATCCGTTGGCTCGTGCGATGAAGTTGTTCGACGACGCCGGGTATGTCGGGGTGGTCGCCACGAACTGTGACCAGACCTACCACCGTTATCTGAAGCCGGGCGAGCAGGTCGCCATGAGCGCCGAGATCGTCAGCATCATCGGCCCCAAGCAGACCGCGCTGGGCGAGGGCTACTTCATCAACCAGAAGATCCGCTGGCATGTCGGCGACGAGGAAGTCGCCGACATGGACTGGCGCATCATGAAGTTCCTGCCGGCCGCCAAGCAGGCGGTCGCGGAAACTGAGCTGGTGCCAGAGGATCTGGACCCGGACAAGTTGATGCGGCCGTCGTCGTCGCGGGACACCAAGTTCTTCTGGGACGGGATCAACGCCCACGAGTTGCGCCTTCAGCGCCGCCCGGACGGCACCCTGCAGCACCCGCCGGTGCCCGCGGTGTGGGCCGACAAGGACGCGCCCGTCGACTACGTCGTCGCATCCGGCGAGGGCACCGTCTTCAGCTATGTCGTGCACCACGCACCGAAGGTGCCCGGCCGGAGCCTGCCGTTCGTCATCGCCCTGGTCGAACTCGACGAGGGGGTACGCATGCTAGGCGAGCTGCGCGGAATCGATGCTGAGCAGGTGAAGATCGGATTGCCGGTTCGCGCAACGTATCTCGACTTCCCGGACAGTGAAGTCAGCCCCGCCTGGTCGCTGTACGCATGGGAGCCGCAAGCATGAGTCTCACCGTCAGCGATGTCCACGTCGGCACCAAGCTGCCCGAACTGCAGATCTACGGCGACCCGACGTTCATCGTGTCGACGGCCATCGCGACCCGCGATTACCAGGATGTGCACCACGACCGGGACAAGGCGCAGGCCAAGGGCTCCAAGGACATCTTCGTCAACATCCTCACCGACACCGGACTGGTCGGTCGGTACGTGACCGACTGGGCAGGCCCGAGTGCGATCGTCAAGTCGATCAAACTGCGCCTCGGCGTGCCGTGGTACGCCTACGACACCATCACCTTCCGGGGTGAGGTGACGGCGGTCGACGGCGAGCTGGTGACGCTGAAAGTGGTGGGTAGCAACAGTCTTGGCGACCACGTGATCGCCACGTCCACCTTGACCATCGGAGGCGCGCAGTGAGCCTGTCGGGTAGAGCGGCGATCGCCGGTATCGGTGCCACCGACTTCTCCAAGAACTCCGGCCGCAGCGAGCTGCGACTGGCCGCCGAAGCGGTGCTCGACGCACTCGACGACGCGGGGCTCTCACCGTCCGATGTCGATGGCCTGGTCACCTTCACCATGGATTCCAATCTGGAGACCGCGGTCGCGCGGTCCACCGGAATCGGTGACCTGAAGTTCTTCAGCCAGATCGGCTACGGCGGCGGTGCCGCCGCCGCAACGGTCCAGCAGGCCGCTTTGGCGGTCGCAACCGGTGTCGCGGAAGTCGTTGTGGCGTATCGGGCTTTCAACGAGCGGTCGGAATTCCGTTTCGGTCAGGTGATGACTGGCCTGACGATCAATGCCGATTCCCGCGGTGTGGAATACAGCTGGTCCTACCCGCACGGACTGAGCACGCCGGCCGCCTCGGTGGCGATGATCGCCCAGCGTTACATGCACGAATACGGTGCCACCAGTGCCGATTTCGGTGCGGTGTCGGTTGCTGATCGCAAGCACGCCGCCACCAACCCGAAGGCTTTCTTCTACGGCAAGCCGATCACCATCGAGGATCACCAGAACTCACGGTGGATTGCCGAGCCGCTGCGGCTGCTGGACTGCTGCCAGGAGAGCGACGGGGGTGTGGCCATCGTCGTCACCACCCCGGAGCGGGCCAAGGACCTCAAACACCGGCCGGCGATCATCGAGGCCGCGGCCCAGGGTGCGGGCGCCGACCAGTTCACCATGTACTCGTACTACCGGGATGAGCTCGGGCTGCCCGAGATGGGCCTGGTCGGCCGTCAGTTGTGGGAACAGAGCGGTTTGTCGCCCGCGGACATCCAGACAGCGATCCTGTACGACCACTTCACCCCGTACACCCTGATCCAGTTGGAAGAGCTCGGCTTCTGCGGCAAGGGTGAGGCCAAGGACTTCATCGCCGGCGGCGCCATCGAGATCGGTGGGCGGCTGCCCATCAACACCCACGGCGGTCAGCTGGGTGAGGCCTACATCCACGGGATGAACGGCATCGCCGAGGGCGTGCGTCAGCTGCGGGGCACCTCGGTGAACCAGGTCGAGGGCGTCGAGCACGTGCTGGTGACTGCCGGCACCGGTGTCCCGACGTCGGGTCTCATCCTGGGCTGACGGCCTGACCCCCGTCGGCAGAGAAGTGTGTCGGGGGACGTCGCGGGCACGGTAGCCTCGATAGTGCTGTTCATTTGTGCTCGAGGGGGGCCTTGGCATGGGCATACAGCCCGATATCAGTCCGTTCGGTTCACAGACGGTGACCGGACCGGGCTGGCCGAACGTCGATGAGGATGCGCTCGGTGCTGCCGCCGCGCAGTATGAGGCGCTGGCCGCAAAGATCTCCGGGACCGTGGTGCCGCAGCAACAAGGTCAGCTGATGAAGCTGGCCGACGTGTGGCAGGGCGGTTCGGCGATCGCCGCGGCAGGCGAGGCGACCACGATCATCGGCGGCCATGAATCCAACGGCGCCCAGGCCGCCGCCATCGGCGCGAAGTTACGCAGCATGCAGGCCGCCGTCGTGGCCACCAAGACGCTGGTGAACACCATGGCCGAAGAGACGAACGCCGAGTGCATGGCCCTGCAGTCCATGCCGTACAGCAACGCCCAGGAGCTGGTGCAGGCGCGGATCAAGCTCGGGTTGTCGCAGAACACGGCGACGGTGACCGGCAATGCCACCGAACTCGCCAACACTGTCGGGGCTCCGCCGCAGGTTCCTGCCTCAGGTCCGCCGGAGGTGGGGGCGCAGCAGCTGGCGGGCCAGGATCCGCAGCAGGCGATGCAGATGCTCAGCCAGATGGGATCCATGCTCACCCAGTTGCCGCAACAGCTCGGGCAGGCGCTCGGCCAGGCGCCCCAGCAGATGATGCAGCCGCTGCAACAGTTGACGCAGCCGCTGCAGCAGCTCACCTCGATGCTCGGCAAGGGTGGCTCGCCCTCGGGCGCCGGGATGGGGCCCTCACCGTTCTCGGCCTTCTCCAACCATCCGCTGGCCGGTGGTTCCGGAGCGGGCGGCGGGGCGGGCATGGTGCGGGCCGCGGGGTTGCCGGGAGGTGGCGGCGGTGGATCTGCGCAGACGCCGTTGATGGCCAGCCTTGTGGGCAAGACCCTGCCCGTCGCGGTGGCACCCGCCGAGGCCGCGGCCGGAGCGATGGTCGGTGGCGTGGCTCCCGTCGCGGCCGGTGGCGGCAGCGGTATGGGCGGTATGGGCGGCGGGATGATGGGCCAGCGGGGAGCAGCGGGTGGCGGCACGAAACAAGGTCTGGCACTGCCGCCTTCACTGGACTACGGGGAGGACGATGTCGATGACGACGAATGGTGAACGCCGATGAACAGCCCGCTGGAGAAGCCCGAAGGGCTCACCTGGGACGCCGCCTCGGTCGAGCTTCCCCCGATGCCGGTGATTCCGCCCGGTGCCGACGCGATGAGTATGACCATCGCTTCGGTGCTTCCGATGCTGGAAGCGTCCTTGACTGCCGACGTGACGGCGCTGTCGACCAAGGAGAACACGTTCTCCGGCAAGGTGGGCGCGGCGCAGTCGGCGTATCAGAACGCCGACGAGTCGGGAGGCCAATCGGTCGGTCAGATGGGCCAGATGCTGGGCCAGGTCGGACAGATGGCGCAGGCCCCGATGCAGGCGATGAGCAGTCTGGGGGGCCAGACCGGCAGCTTCGGCTCGATGATGCAGCAGGCCATGGGCAGCGCCGGCCAGGGCGGTGGCTCGGGCTCGGGGTCCGGCGGCGGCGCGGGCGGTCTGGGTCAGCTCGGTCAGCTCGGGCAGATGGGATCGCAGCTGGCCGGGCAGATTCCCACCGACCAAGGTCGCCCGGATGACCGTCAGCAGCAGCAGGACCAGCGGCAGTTCGAACAGGACCAGCGCGAGACGGAGCAGAATCAGCGCCAGAGCGAGCAGGACCAGCGTCAGCATCAGCAGGACGAACGGCAGTCGCAGCTGGACTCCCGCGCTGCGGCGCCGTCGCACGGCGCCGCACCCGCACCCGCACCCGGGGCCGCGGGTCCGGCCCCGGTGTCACCGCATGAGCACTCCAGGCCGTCCGGCGGCAGCGACGCGGCGCGGCGGGTTTGATCGAGCTGGGATGCTTCGTGCCCGCCCAGGCTGATCGTCAAAGGCGTTGTCCGTCAACGTCTTCAGATTCATCAAGCGGGGCATGCCGGTCGACATCTGACGTCAGCGCACCGAGGCGGACATTCGTTCGCGCGCAGGTGTGAGATTTTGGCAAAATTTGGTCACGTTCGTACAACTGTGCCAATTGCTGATGGCTTTGGTCGACTGCGTCGCCGACGTTTGCTTCGAGGCCGCGAAGCGTCTGATATCTCCTGTTGGGAGCTGATGTTTCGCGCAGGTGGCCGACAGTGACCGCCTGGGTGCGAGTCGCTGTCGTTCGTAGCTGGTCGGTAGTTGCAACGACTCGTAGCGTTCTGGCAAATTCTGCGAGGCGTAAATTGATCTCGCAAGACTCGTGACATAGTGCCGCCGCTCGCTCACACTGGGGTGGGTGTGCACGGGGAGGTGTGGTCATGGCTGAGTGCATCGCCAATCGTGTGCAGTCTCAAGCAAGTCCTCATGACAGCCGCCGTGACGCATCGTCCGGATCGAATGACGTTGCTCACCAATGGAAGTCGGACGGTCGGGTCGATTTGACGCTGCTTCCGAGCCGGGCGGCCGACCGGGATCGGCCACCTCGCGATATGAGCCTGTTGATCGTCGACGACTGTATTCTGCACTGCGAGACCCTGACTGCGACATTGGTGGCGAACGAATTGCCGGCACCCAGCGTGGCAAGGGACCTGCCGTCGCTGATCGCCGCGCTGAGCGACAGCTCGCCGGCTGCGGTCCTGATCGACTTCGATGCGCGCGACAGCGCCATGTTGCTGCGAGTGGCATCCGACATCTGCCCGACCACCAAGGTGGTTGTGCTGGGGATGTCGGAGGATGATGAGCAGGGCATCGTTGCGTGCGCCGAGGCGGGCGCCGCCGGTTACCACCTGCGATCCGAGTCGCTCGACGACCTGCTCACGCTGCTGTGCAGGATCGCTGACGGTGGCGCGCTGTGCTCGTCCCGGGTGTCAGCAATCTTGCTTCGGAGGCTGTCGGCGCTGGCCGCCGAGCGCAAGCCGATGGACCACGGACTAGCTCTCACCGGGCGGGAGGCGCAGATCCTTCGGATGCTGGAGATGGGCCTTTCCAATCGTGAGATCGCCGAGCACCTCTGTATCGCAGTGCATACCGTGAAGAGCCACGTGCACAGCCTGCTGGGCAAGCTCGGAGTCAATACCCGCGCCGAGGCGGTCACCCGGCTCCATTCATTCGCCATCAAGGAGCCCGACCAAAGGGACTAGACCGGGTCCGGTCCCAATTTGGCTCCGATGACCTATATACGGTCAGCTCCGAATTGCCCGATAGTTGGCTCGTGATTCAGGGTTCAGCTAAGCGCCGGCATTCGCCAAACATGTGGCCGCACAAGGCACACCACGCCGGTCCTGCCGGTACTCTGGGTCGGGGGCAGTGATGTGCGGGGTCATCGCATGCCGGACGGACGGCCCGGTGGTCGACTATCTTCTCGCCGCTCTGCATCGTCTGGAGTACCGCGGCTACGACTCGGCCGGAATTGCCGCAACGACCGTTGCCGGCGACATCGCGACAGTACGTGCAGTAGGCCGCGTCGGTGTCCTGGACCGGCGGCTACGCCAGTGGGCCGGCCCCGCCTTCGGATCGGTGGGTGTGGGCCACACCAGGTGGGCAACCCATGGCGCAGTGACCGAGGCGAATGCGCATCCTCATTCGGATTGCAGCGGCCAACTCAGCTTGGTGCACAACGGCATCATCACCAACGCAGAGCAGCTTCGGGACGTCCTGACGGCAGCCGGTCATGTCTTCGCCACCGCCGTGGACAGTGAGGTCCTGGTCCACCTGATCGAGGAGCACCGGCGGCACTGCGGGGACCTGTTCGAGGCCGTTCGGGCTGCGCTCGCGCATGTCCACGGATCCTGGGGACTGGCTGTTCTGGATCAGCGCCGCGGGACGATAGTGGTTGCCGCCCAAGACTCCCCGTTGGTCATCGCACGCACCGGGCACGGTGACTTTGCGACCAGCGATGTCACCGCGGTCGCCGACTGGGCCGACGAGTTCCGGGTTCTCGAGGACGGCGATGTCGTCGAACTCAACGGGTCGAACCGGTGGAGCCACCGCGGGTCCGCTGCGCGGACGCCGATTGTCGCCCGCTACACCGGGCATCCGAGCGACACGACGCTGAACGGCTACTCGGATTTCATGGCGAAGGAGATCGACGAGCAGCCGGAAGCGGTTGCCCGGCTGCTTGATCGGTTGGGTGACGGCATGGCCACGGCAGGTCTGTGGTCCGATCTCGGCTTGCCTCCATTCGGCTGTCTGGAGATCATCGGATGTGGCACATCCCTGAATGCCGGCCGGGTGATCGCGACGATGGCGCACCGGCTCGGCGGCGTGCCCGTGCATGTCAGCGTCGCCAGCGAAGCCGCCGCAGAGCTCCCCGCCGGCCCCGGCACGCTTCGCCTGGCGATCAGCCAGTCGGGCGAAACGGCAGACGTTCTACACGCGGTCAATTCGATCGGTGCAGAGAATGTGTCATTACTGGCCCTGACCAACAACCCGCATTCGACCCTGGTCCGCCGCGCCGATGCCGCGGTGATGTGCGCGGCCGGGACAGAGATCGGGGTCGCCGCTACAAAGACCTTCGTCTGCCAGATCGTCGCTGGTGCAGCGCTGATGATCTCGGCCCTGGTGGCCTCTGAGCGGATTTCGGCCGACGTTGCCACCGGACTTGCCGACCAACTCCGCCGGATGCCGGAACGGCTGGCACTGGCAGCCACGGTGGCCAAATGCCTGGTGCCACCGATCGCCGAACAACTCACCGCGGAGAGCGGTTTCATCTTCATCGCGCGTGGTACCGGGATTCCCTATGCCGCCGAAGGTGCACTCAAGCTCAAGGAGCTCACATATCGGTGGGCCGAGCATTGCGCCGCAGGCGAATTGAAGCACGGTCCGCTGGCCCTCGTGACCGACGGAACCCCGGTGGTCGTGGTCGCCAACTCGGAATGCGGCCTGGCCGCCAACGTGGCCGAGGTGCGGGCTCGGGGCGGGCGTGTGATCGACATCGGGCCGGCCGGGAGTGCGCTACCCGTCCTGGACGGTCCAGACTTGCCTTGGGGTCCCCTCGCGGCAACCGCTCCGCTTCAGATCTTCGCAAGGACCCTCGCGTTGGCCCTGGGTTGCGATGTGGACAAACCACGCAATCTCGCCAAATCCGTCACGGTCGAATGATTCTCGACCTGATTGCCCACCATCAGCCGCACAGATTTGGAGTCCGCACATGACCGATATCTCCTCCACCAACGGAAACTCAACCAATGGGGTGGCGACGCAATTGCCGAATGAGATCACCCGCGTTCATGCCAGGAGCCCGGCGCCTGCCGGATCTCGGACCAGACGAACCGCGGGGGCGTCGGCCGCCAAGACACCCACCGTCAGCTTGGTGATCCCGGCGCGCAACGAGGCCCGCAACATCGCCTGGGTACTAGAACAGGTTGCCGGCGAGGTGACCGAGATCATCCTGGTCGACGGCAACTCGACCGATGTCACACTGGTCACCGCACTGAGTTACCGCCCGGATATCAGGGTGGTACCCCAGGTAGGTGTGGGCAAGGGCAGTGCGCTGCGCACGGGCTTCCTGGCCGCGACGGGCGACATCATCGTGATGATGGATGCCGACGGAAGTATGGCGCCCCAGGAAATCCGGCACTATCTGCATTTCCTGGCCAATGGCTTCGACTTCGTGAAAGGTTCGCGATTCATCTGTGGGGGTGGGTCGCTGGACATCACGCGGCTGCGCCGGCTCGGCAACCGATTTCTGCTGGCAGTCTTCAATTCCCGGTACGAGGCCGATCTCACGGACCTGTGCTACGGGTTCTGCGCCTTCCACCGCCGCTACCTGGAGCACCTCGGCCTGTCGGCGACGGGCTTCGAGATCGAAGCCGAGATGGTGGTCCATGCGATGAAGGCCGGTCTGCGGATAGCGGAGGTGCCAAGTCTGGAAATGCCGCGCAGATCGGGGAAGTCGAATCTGCACGCGATCCGCGACGGGTTCAGAGTGCTTCGGACCGTCCTGGAGGACTCCCAGTTCGGTCCACTGCGGTTCGCGACGCGAATGATGCCGGGCGGCAACGCTCCTCGGCTGTCACGCTCTCCTGCCCTGGACCGGACATGAACGGGCCGAACACACCCCGCTGCGGGTTCAACGCAACGTCGAAGAGGAGTTGACTGGTAATGCGAGCTCTCGTCACCGGCGCCGCCGGTTTCATAGGATCGACCCTTGTCGACCGACTTCTCGGCGAAGGCCATCAAGTGGTCGGAGTCGACAATCTCAGCACGGGTGTCGTCGCCAACCTCACGCACGCTCGGCGCTGCAATACTGCCGGGACGCGGCGATTCAGCTTCATCGAGGCCGACATCCAGGCACCCGAGCTGACCGACATCGTCGCAGGCACACATCCGGACGTCATCTTTCACCTTGCTGCGCAGGTGGATCTCCGGGCATCGGTGTCCGACCCGCAGTTCGATGCGCGAAGTAATGTGCTCGGCACCATCAATCTCTGCGAGGCCGCCCGCCGGAACGGTGTCCCCAGAATTGTCTATGCGGCCTCGGGCGGTTCGCGGTACGGAACACCGCAGCGGCTGCCGGTGGACGAAAGTGCGCCCCTGGATCCGTTGTCACCCTATGCAGTGGCGAAATTGGCAGGGGAACTGTACCTGCGGGCATATGCCGGAATGTACGGGATCACGACGATCTGCCTGGCTCTGGCGAATGTCTATGGGCCGCGCCAGAATCCACACGGCGAGGCCGGCGTGATCGCGATCTTCGGAAACGCACTGATCAACGGCCGCCAGGTCACCGTGTACGGTGACGGCTCTGCCGCCCGCGACTACATCTATGTCGACGATGTGGTGGATGCGTTCGTCCGGGCCGGCACCGCCTGCCTGACGCCCGTGGGTACCTACAACATCGGAACCGGCAGGCAGACAACAGTTGCAGATGTGCATCGACGCATCGCTGCCGTGCTCGGCAGCGATGCGATGCCCGAGTATGCCGCCGCCCGCACCGGGGAGTTGCAGGCGATCGCACTGGACACCGCCAGGGCAGAACGGGAACTGGGGTGGAAGGCTGCCGTCGACGTCTCCACGGGAATCGAGCGCACGGTCGACTGGTTGCGCAGTGTCCTCACCCCGGTCCCTGCCGCAGCCGGCGCATAAGGGGTTGTCGTGCCGATCAAGAATCACACCAAAGCTGCAGAAAAGTTCCGCAGGACCACGCCGGCGCTGCCGGAATCCACTTGGCAGACAAGGCTGGCTGCCGGAATCGTAACGGCACTATGCGGATTGGTGGTCGCATTCGGCGTCACCGAATCGTTAGGACTACGCGGCCGTGCACTGGTGGTGGCTTTCGCCATGGGAGCTCCCGCATTTGCGATCGCCCGACTGTTGCCCAGTGCCGGTACGGCTGTCGCACTGATCGTCGGCGCCGCGGGGGCCATCGCCGTGAACGTCCTGGTCGAGCAATCCATGCTGTCGGCCGAAGCCTGGTCGCCCACCGGGGGCGTCATCGCCGTGGGGTTGGTCGCCGCCCTGCTGCGGTTGTGCCCGCTGCCCGCCGCGGACCATGGTCTGCACCGGCGGGGGCGAGTATCGGCAATGCCCGTCGGGCTGAACACCGGAGCGGGTGAGAAATGACCACCGAGTGCCCCACGGTGAGCGTGGTGATCTGTGCGTACACGAATGACCGGCTGGAGGATACCCTCGCCGCTGTCGGGTCGGTTCGCGGCCAGCGACGGGCGGCGGACGAGATTGTGGTCGTCGTCGACCACAATCCCGATCTGTTCGTCGTATTGCGTGCGGCGCTACCCGAGGTGACGGTGGTCGAGAACAGGCACAAGCGCGGTCTGTCCGGCGGCAAGGACACCGGTGTGGAAGTCACCACCGGCGATCTGGTGGCCTTCCTGGACGACGATGCGGTTGCACACCCCGACTGGTTGGGACACCTATGCGATGCCTACACCGACGAGAGCATCGTGGGTGTGGGAGGCACCACTCTTCCGCTGTGGACTTCCGCGCGGCCGCGATGGTTCCCGGAGGAATTCGACTGGGTCCTCGGCTGCACGTTCGCGGGGCGCGACCCCGGGCCGGTCCGAAATCTTCTGGGCGGCAATGCATCCTTCCGGCGCGAGGTGTTCGCGGTGGCGGGGGGGTTCCCGAGTCACATCGGCAGAACATCGACGCAGCGGCGTCCATTGGGCTGCGAGGAGACGGAGTTCTGCATCCGCGTGAGTCAGCATCGCCCGGACTGGACCTATGTGTTCGAACCGCGGGCGATGATCTGGCACCGGGTTGGGCCTGAGCGAGAACGGTTCGGCTACTTCCGTTCTCGGTGCTTCGCGGAGGGGTTGTCCAAAGCCGAGGTGACGCGCAGTGTGGGTGCTTCCGACGGACTCTCGGCTGAGCGCAGTTACACCGCGCACACCTTGACGCGCGGCCTGGTTCGCGGCCTCGGCGAGACGCTGCGTGGCGATCGCTCCGGTATCGAGCGCTCTTATGCCATCTCGGTGGGGTTACTGGCGGCGGCCGCTGGCTACGCCCGCGGTGGCGCGCCGATTCGCCGGGGACACGTGGCGGACGGCACCCGATGACAGAGTCGATTCCGATCCTGATGTACCACGCCGTCGCCGAGCAACCGCCGGCTGCGACGCGACGCCTGTCGGTCTCACCCGACTCGTTCGAAGAACAGGTCACTCACCTCGCTGAGCACGGCTTCACCGGTCTGACGTTCTCGGATCTGGCCGACGCGTTCGCCACCGGCCGGGCGCTGCCCGAGCGGCCAGTGGTGCTCACCTTCGACGACGGGTATGCAGACTTCGCCGCCGCGGCGTGGCCGATCCTTCGGCGCCATGACTTTCCGGCGACGGTCTTCGTCACCACTGGGTGGATGGCGGACGCCGGACCGGACGCCGCACCCGGGTCGCTGGACCGGATGCTGACCCGGGCCCAGATCCGAGAGCTCGCGGCCAACGGCATCGAGATCGGGGCCCACTCGCACAGCCACCCGAAGCTGGATCTGCTTTCGGACGGCAGTCTTCGCCGCGAACTCGGGGACAGCCGGGCATTGCTCGAGGATTGGATCGGTGCACCGGTGACAGCACTCGCCTACCCCTTCGGCTATTCGAATCCCCGGGTGCGGCGCATCGCTCGCGCCGGTGGCTACCGTTGCGCGGCGGCGGTACGCAACGTCCGCGCGACCCGATTCGACGACCCGTTCATGATTCCCCGGCTCACCATCCGGCGCAGCACCGACAGCGACGTCTTCGGCGCCGTCATGGCGCGGGCCGACGATCGGATCTTCTGGCGTGACCGTCTGCTCACGGCCGGATGGGCGTCGGTCCGCGGCGCGCGGCATATCGGAAAGCGGGTGCTGGGCGATGTCTGAGTCCATCGCCACAGCCGATGCAGGGGACGACATCGTCACCCTCACAACGTCCGACAGCCGACGCCTGGGTCTGGGGGACCGGCCCTTCCTGCGCAACGCCTACGCCCTGGTCCTCAACACCGGGATCTCCGGCGCGCTCGGTCTGGCTTACTGGGTTCTGGCGGCGCGCCACTACAACGACGCCGACGTCGGTCGCGGATCGGCCGCCATCTCGGCACTGATGCTGCTGACCGGTCTGGTGTCGGTCAACTTCGCAGGCACGCTGAACCGCTTCATCCCGAACACCGGTAAGCGGACGGGCGCCGTCGTCGCGTTCACCTATCTCGTCACGTCCGCGATCATTGCCGTGCTCGCCGTCGCGCTCCTGGTCGCGCTGCACTGGTTCGGCGGACCTGCGTACGACCTCATCCGCGAACCACAGACGCGGATGTGGTTCGTTGTCGCCGCCGTCGCGGCAAGCGTGGTCACGGTGCAGGACAGCGTATTGACGGGTTTGCGGGCAGCAGTCTGGGTGCCTGTCTGGAACGCCGCGTTCGCCGTCGCCAAGATCATCCTGCTGCTGGTGCTGGCCCGGTCCATGCCCCATTCCGGACTCTTCTTCTCCTGGATCATCCCCATGATCGTCGTGCTGTTCCCCGTGAACTTGCTCATCTTCGTCCACCTCCTCCCGCGGCATGTACGCACATCGACGCACGAGGCCACGTTGACGGGTGCCGAGATCGGCCGATTCTTCGCCGCCGACTACCTCGGCGCGCTGTTCCTGTACGGAACGATGTTCGTCGTTCCGGTGCTTGTGGCGACACGGGTTTCGCCCCAGACCTATGCGTACTTCTTCTTGGCATGGGCGGTGGCCAGCATGATGAATCTGGTAGCCGTCAACATGGCGGTGCCCATGGTGGTCGAAGCGGTACACGACCCGGCGCGGCTGGCCGGCTATTGCCGCGCGGCGCTCGGACGTGTTCTGAGTCTGCTCTGCCTGGGAGTTGTGGTGATCGGCCTTGCGGCACCGCACACGTTGGGGCTGCTGCGCCACGGTTACCTCGACGCCGTCCCGCTCCTTCAGTTACTGGCATTCGCCAGCTTGCCCAGCGCGGTGGTGGACATCTACCTCGGCACGCTACGAGCCCGATCCATGCGGGGGCGGATCATCGGGGTGCAGTGTCTGCGGGCCGTGTCGGTGCTGGGGCTGGTGCTCGTCCTACAGCACTACCAACAGGCTTTCCAGCACTTCGGTGACCCGAGGCTGACCGCGGTAGGCGTCGCAGTACTGCTCGGTCAGCTCGTCGTGATGTTGTTCGTACTTCCAGATCTCGGACGCCTGCTCGGTTGGCGCCGGCGCTCTGCCTCGCCGGTGCCCACGCATCAGGAGCAGCCATGTCTGCCTTGAGTTACGCGGGAGAGCGTGAGGTGGTGTTCCCACCTCCGCGGCAACGGCTCACCGGAGACGGAGAAGCCGACCGGCACGGGACGTCTTGGCCGGACGGTGGTCAGCACGTGCGCGTGGCCATGCTGTGCGGGTTGACGTTCGTGGCAATCACGTTGTATCTCAGCGAACTACGCAATACTGATCTCTCGGCCCTGAATGGCCTCGGGCTGATCTCGGTGCTACCGGTGCCCACCTTGATCGGCTTGGGCCTTCTGGCTGTTGCCTTCGTCGGAACAATTTCGCTTCCCCACCAATGTGTTTGGCTGCTCACCGCGCAACTGGTGCTGCTGACCCTCATGCTGCACGGCATCGCGACTTTTCTGGAGTCCGAGCCACGCTTCGCGATCAGTTGGGTGCACGCCGGTTTCGTGGAGTTCATCGGCCGCACCGGGACCACGGCACCGGCCCTGGACTGCAGGTGGTCCTGGCCGGGATTCTTCGGACTCGCCGCATTCTGGGCCGGGTCGGGCAAGCTGGAAGCGTTGCGCGACGTTCTCACCGTGGCCCCGGTGGTGAGCAATCTGCTCTACCTGCTCGCACTCGGACTGCTGATGAGCACGTTCAGGATGTCCTGGCAAGCGAAGTGGCTCGCGGCGATGTTCTTCGTCCTGCTCAACTGGGTGGGGCAGGACTACTTCTCGCCTCAGGGCTGCACATTGTTGCTGTACCTGCTCTTCGTGACGTTTCTCGTCAGGTGGTTCCGTCAGCGCGACACCACGCCACGGAATCTCTCGCGGATTCTGGGCCGCGGCGCGAAACTCTGGTGCTGGGCATGGGGCGGTGCAACACCGGGCGAATTGCCTCCGCGCCAGCTGATGCCCGCGGAACGCGTCGTGGTGCTGGCCGTGGTGGTGGGACTGTTCGCCACGGCCACCGTCTGCCATCAGTTGACGCCTTTCGCGATGATGCTGAGCGCCACCGGATTGGTCGTCATGCGCCGGTGCACTCTGACGGGTCTTCCGGTGCTGCTCGGTGTGCTGCTCTTGGCGTGGATCAGCTACATGACCCAGGCGTATTGGGGAGGGCACTTCGGCCAGGTGATGAGCGGTGTCGGGGATGTCGGCGGGACGATGTCCTCGAGCGTCGCCGACCGGGCCAGCCTCGGCAATCCGGAACATCAGTTCGTCGTCCACGCCAGGATGTTCACCACCGTGCTGGTCTTCCTGATCGCCGGTTGGGGACTGTTCCGGCGCCGGCGGCGCAGGGTCGAGGACCGGGTGCTGCTGGTGCTGACCGGCGCGCCGATCGGGCTGGCAGTCATGCAGAGCTACGGCGGCGAAATGGCCCTGCGTGTTTACCTTTTCGCCCTGGCGCCCGCGTGTGTGCTCGCTGCGCTGGCGTTCTTCCCGCACCCGGCGGCACGTCCGTCGATCCTGACGCGATGCCTGGCAGCGGTGTGCGCTCCGGTGTTGTTGTTCTCCTTTCTGATCACCCGCTATGGCAACGAGGCGTTCGAGCAGATTCCGGCCGGCGCGGTCAGCGCTGTCCGGACGGTCTACGAGACGACCTCGGGCAGCGTCAAATTCCTCTACGTCACCGCTGTTCCCGAGCTCGACTCAACCCCTTTCATGCCGCTGGGCTACCGCGACGTGGAACGGGTGCATTGGTCGAACACCATGGCACCGGCCGACCCGGCGAACCTGGGCGGGGTGTTGCAGGCGATGCGAGACCTGGGCCCCAGCACGTACCTGATCACCACGCGCAGCCAGGAGGCTTTCGTCGTGTTCGGTCAGGCGTACCCCAAGGATTGGGGAGAGCGGTTCCGCCGCGCGCTGGCCGCCGCTCCCGGAGTTCAGGTGATCGTTGCGAACCCGGATGCGTCCGTCTACGCCCTCGACTCGCCGCGCGGAAAAGCTGCCCCACCGCCCGCGCCGACCTCGACGGGGCTGCAGGTGTGGAGCACCCCGTGGACTCCGGTGGGGTTGGGCTTCCTGGTCATGTTGGTGTGCACGCTGGGAGTACGTGAGGCGTGGCGAATGAGCCTGGCGCCGGATCAGCGCAAGCGGCTGCGGCCGCTCACGTTCGCCGCCGCGGTTCTGCTGGCCGGGTTCCTGCTCGTCGTCGCCGAGCGCTTTCTGATGCTGACCTCATGACGAAGTCCGATAACCGGGTCGAGCCGATCACCACCCCTCCTAAACGACTGGAAGCCATGTCGCGCAACACTTTCTCGGGTGCAGGGGCCGTCGGCGCGGATGTGTCGGAAGACTTCGCCGCCGTGGTTCGGACGTGGCCGGACCGGGCCGCCATCGTGGCCGGCGCAACGACGATCACCAACAGAGAACTCGAACAGCGCGTCCATCGCACCGCATCGCGTTACCGGGCCTGCGGATTGGGTGCGGCGGGCCGGTCCAGCCGGATCGGCACTCTGGTGTCGCATACGCCGGCCGTGGTGGAACACCTGCTGGGAATCCTGCATGCCGGCGGGGCCTACTGCCCCATCGACGAGGCCCTTCCGGCAGCCCGCAAGCAGGCGCTCGCCGAGGCGCTCGGCCTGGATGGACTGATTGCGGCGGTCGCCGATCCGGCGAATCCGCGGACGGGTACTTCCGCCGGAATCCCGGTGTGGCACCACGGTGATCCGGCATACGTGTTGTGCACCTCGGGTTCCACCGGTGCGCCGAAGCCGGTGGTCGTCTCGCGGGGCGCGCTGGCCGTGACGGTGCGGGCGCTACGTGCGCTCTTCGGGCTCACCCCCGATGATCGGGTGCTGCAGTTCGCATCGCTGGGCTGGGACACCTGTCTTGAGGAGATTCTGCCGGCGCTGACCAGCGGGGCGACACTGGTTTTCGACGAGGACGCGCACTCTGGCTCGTTTCCGCGCTTCATCCGCATGCTGGCGCAGCAGCAGGTGACGGTGCTCGATCTGCCGACAGCTTTCTGGCACGAACTCGTGTTGTACCTGCACGACGAATGTGCCGCACTGCCGGCCGGTATCCGGCTGGTCGTCATCGGCGGCGAACGGGTCGATCCGACCCGACTGCGGCAGTGGCGAGAGCTTGCCGCCGCGCATGTCGGGTTGCTCAACACCTACGGATGCACCGAGACGACGATGATCACCCACGCGGTACAACTGTCCGGCCCCGGCACCGAGCCAGAAATCGCGGCCCTCGACGAGGCGCCACTCGGCCGCCCACTGCCCCATGTCCGCGATCACGTCACCGATGACGGAGAGCTGCTGGTGTCGGGACCGTCCCTGGCCACCGGATACCTCGGCTCTCCGGACCTCAGCGCGACCAGGTTCCCCGTCACCGACCATGGAACGGGACCGGCTCGGTGGTTCCACACTGGTGATCTAGTCGCCCGGGGTGAGAACGGCCTGTTGTATTCACGGGGCCGCGCCGACGAACAGTTGAAAGTCCTTGGGGTGCGCGTGCATCCGGCCGAGGTGGAGGCTCAGCTGAACACACATCCCGCCGTCGCGGGGGCGGTCGTGCTGGGCGAGGACCGATTCGGGCAGATACGCCTGGCGGCTTATGTCGTTCGGGCCGGGACCACCACCGCAGCCGATCTCAGGCGTTACCTGCGCGAACGGCTGCCCAGCCAGTTCGTGCCGAGCCGGGTGGAATTCGTCGAAGCGCTGGCATATACGCCCAGCGGAAAAGTCGATCGATTGGCAACACGAAGGACCGCCACGGACCACGAGAGAAAAGGTGCAGACCGATGAATGACAATCAGATCGTCAAGATCTTCAGCCGGGTGCTCAACACCCCGGAGGTGGATCCGGATTCCGACTTCTTCGAACTCGGCGGGGATTCGTTGCTGGCCACCCGCGTGCTGAGTGCGATCGCGCGGGAGTTCGGCACCGAGCTGGCCTACGACGAATTCATCGAGAACCCTTCGCCGGCAGGGCTGTTGGAAAAAGTGGCAGCGGTGACACCATGAGTGACGGGCGGACGCGAGTCGTCGTCATCGGCGCGGGGCTGGCAGGGCTGACCGCCGCGGCCGACTTGGTGGCGGCGGGGGCCGACGTCACCGTACTGGAAGCACGGGATCGGGTGGGCGGCCGGATGCGCGGCATCCCGGTGTCCGCCGATGTGGTCGCCGACGGCGGCGCCGCCTATCTCGGTGTGCAGCACACCGAACTCCTTGCCCTGTTGGGGCAGTACGGACTTGGCCTGGTGTCCACGGATATGGACGGTGAGAGCACATTTCTGATCTCGGAGGTGCGGACCACCAGCCCGGCCCGGGTGCCGCCGCTGGACGCGGTCGCTCTCGGTGATCTGTTCGATCGACTTGAGGACCTCGTCGACCAGGTGCGGCCCGACGCACCGTGGGAGAGCCAGGATGCGGAGACCCTCGACCGGGTGACCGTCGCGCAGTGGCTCACCGACGAGATCAAGCACCCGGATGCGCAGACCTATTTCCCGCTGTTCATCGGTGAGATGATGGCGGCCGATCCGGCCTTGATCTCGTTGTTGCACATGGCGTTCTATCTCCGCTCTGGTGGCGGCATCCGCTACCTCAACGCTTTCGAAGGCGGGGCTCAGCAGTGGCGGATCGACGGCGGTGCGCACCTGCTGTGCGAGGCGATGGCCGCGCGGCTGGGCCGGCGCGTGCGTCTGGGGCGCCCGGTCTCTTCGATCGAGCAGAACGCCGATGAGGTTCTGGTCCGGTGCGTCCCGGCAAAGGGTCGCATGACCGCCACGTACCGGGCCGACCAGGTCGTCGTCGCCATCCCGCCGCTGTTGGCGCAGCAGATCGATTTCCGGCCTGCGCTGCCCGTCCCGCGGGCGACGGCGGTCACCGGCCGCGGTTGTGCGGTCAAGGTGCACCTGAGCTACCCGTCCCCGATCTGGCGCGAGGACGGCTTGTCCGGCTGGTCGGTGAGCACCCACGGGCCGCTGCTCTCCACCGTCGACGACTCGCCGCCGGACGAATCCGCCGGTGTGCTGACCGGATTCGTCACCGGTGCGGTGGCAACGGAATACAGCGCCATGTCGCACACGGAGCAGCAGGACGCGGCGATCGCCCATGTCGGGCGGCTCTTTCCGGACCTGCCGCAGCCCAGCCGTTGCGAGGTGACAGATTGGCTGGCCGACGAATACAGCAGGGGATGTTATGCCGCCCTGTTCGGCCCTGGTGACTGGTCAGTGCTCGGCCCGACGCTGACCCAACCGCACGACCGCGTGCACTGGGCGGGTACCGAGACCAGTCTTGAATTCTTCGGACTGATGGAAGGGGCGATCAGGTCGGGCCGGCGGGTCGCCACCGAATTGATCCAACGCACCGAGCAGCCGAAAGTCTCACGAAGGGTTATGACGTCATGACAACACTTGCCGCACCCATGCAGTCCGGCTTCACCGCCGTGGCAGAACAGCCGTATACCTACGCACGCAAGGAATTGTCCGAGCCGGACTGGCGACGTTACCCGGGCTGGGCGACGGTGAGTGAGGCGGAGTGGGGTGATCCGCAGTGGCAGCGCGCACATTCCATGAAGAACCTCGGACAACTGCGCGCGGTGGTGGGAGATTTGCTCGAGGACCGGTTCTACGCTGATCTGGCCGACGATCAGCAGCATCGGGCGACGATGTCGATGCTGCTACCTCCCCAGATGCTGAACACGATGGTTCCAGACACCTTGGCGGGGCACCGCGACCTCACCGAGGCCTTCTACAGCGATCCCATCCGGCGGTACATGCTTCCGTTGCGCAGCGATCGCGAACCGGAATGGGGCTCACATCCATTCGCCGAGCGGGACTCGCTGCACGAGAGCGATATGTGGGTGGTGGAGGGGCTGACCCACAGATACCCGACCAAGGTGCTGGCCGAAATGCTCTCGACGTGCCCGCAGTATTGCGGGCACTGCACGAGGATGGATCTGATCGGCAATTCCACGCCCACGACGATCAAGACGAGACTGACCCTGCAGCCGGCCGACCGGCAGGTGCAGATGCTGGAATATCTCCGCGCCACACCGACGGTGCGCGATGTGGTGGTTTCCGGCGGCGATGTGGCCAACGTGCCATGGCCACGGCTGGAGGCGTTCGTCATGCAGCTGCTGGAGATCGACACCATCCGCGATATCCGTTTGGCGACAAAGGCACTCGCCGCGCTACCGCAGCACTGGCTGCAGACCAAGGTCGTCGACGGGGTCGCCCGGGTGGCGAACCTGGCCGCAGCCCGCGGGGTGAACCTGGCCCTGCACACCCACATCAACCACGTGCAGTCGGTGACTCCGCTGGTTGCCGCCGCCACGCGGGCGCTACTGGACGCGGGGCTGCGGGATGTGCGTAACCAGGGGGTGTTGATGCGCGGGGTGAACGCCACGGCCGACGACCTGCTCGACCTGTGTTTCGCGTTGCAGGGCGAAGCCAACATCGTTCCCTACTACTTCTATATGTGCGACATGATCCCGCACGCCGAACACTGGCGGACCGCGTTGTGGGAGGCCCAGGATCTGCAGTTGTCGATCATGGGCTACCTGCCCGGCTTCGCGACTCCCCGAATCGTCTGCGATGTGCCCTTTGTCGGTAAACGATGGGTACATCAGGTTTCCCGATACGACCGGACCCGAGGAATCTCGTACTGGACCAAGAACTACCGGACCGGTTTGGAAGTAGCGGATGACGATGCGCTGAACCGGGTGTACCCGTTCTACGATCCGATCGACAGCCTGCCGCCGGCCGGACAGCAGTGGTGGCGGAAGAGCTGCAGCAAGCCCCGCCCCGCAACGCATCCAGCTGAGATCGGCGCGCTGTGAGACCCGCCTCCGACGGCGGCACCGTATCTGACCGGTACGGTGCCGCCGCAGGTGCGGACGGAGACGGTCATGGACGTGTGCGATGGCCGTCGAGCTGACGCCGATCACGGATGGCGACGTGGCCGCCGTCGCGGAGTTCCTGCATGCGAACCACAATGACAGCGTCCCCTGGGCACAGTCGTGCGCGGCAGTGCCGTGGAAGGGCGAGGCGCCGAACCGGGGGTTCATGCTCCGGGACGATCATCGTGTGGTCGGCACCCTGCTGGCGCTCTATTCCGAACGGCTGATGGAAGGGCGGGTGGAGCGGTTCTGCAACATGGGATCGTGGTGTGTACTGCCCGATTACCGCTCCAGGAGCCTCTCGCTGCTGAGAGCGCTGCTGGCGCAGGACGGTTACCACTTCACGGTCCTCTCGCCCGATGAAGGGCCACAGGAGATCCTGGCCTGGCACGGGTTCCGGTTCCTTGACACCGCTGCGGTTCTCATTCCGAACATGCCGTGGCCCACCCTGCCCGGCCGGACGAGAATCAGCGCAAACCCGGCCGTCATCGAGGAAACGCTCGTCGGGCCGGATCTCGAGATCTACCACGACCACGCGGGTGCGCTCGCGGCACAGCATCTCGTGCTCATCAGTGGACAGGACTCCTGTTACGTCATGTATCGGCAGTTCCGCTACCGGGGGATGGGTGTGTTCGCGATGGTCCTGCACGTCAGCGATCCTGACCTGTTCCGTCGCGCCTGGATCCCGTTTACCCGGCACCTGTTGGTCAAGCACCGGCTGGTGGCGACCCTGGTCGAACTGCGGCTCATCGCGCAGCGGCCCGGTCTGTCGTTCACGCTGAACGACTGGCCCAAGATGTTCCGCAGTGACACTTTGGGACCCGGGCAGATCGATCTCCTCTACAGCGAGCTCGAGTGCGTGCCCTGGAGCCGGGGCGGCCCACCGAGCCAGACGCCTTCCGCGGTAAGGGTTCGACGAGGAGAAGGGATTTGATTCGACATGATGGTAATGGCCATGACCGCACTGGCGGGGTGTGCTGTCGCGGCGGCCGGCTTGTGTGCCGGTCTCGTCGCCGTCAACGCAGCTCTCCTCTTGGTGCTTCGATCGCGCATTCCCCAAACGCATTTCCAGAACCTGGAATCGTGACGAGGCGCCCATTCAACCGGGGCAGGCCATGGCACGGCACATCCGGGTAACGCAGGGCCCCGGCAAGCGGCGGCGCTGGTTCACCGTCGCGCTGACCACCGTGGCCGTCCTGACGGCGCTGGTACTGGTGGTGTGGCTGTCGTCCGCCGGGCGCCCCGCCGCCCACGGAATTATTGACACACATTGGCCTGGATGGGGATTCACCCACACGCAGTTCAGTGCCGATGATGGTGAGCCGGCCGCGGTGGCGACCGCCGAAGGTACGGTCGGAGCGGTACCGATGGTGCAGGCCCAGCACATCATGGGCTTCGGCGCGGACAACCCCGAGCCTTCCCCCGGGGTATACGACTTCGCCAGCCTGGACCGCAGAATGGCTTTCATTGGCCGCACCGGGGGTGTTCCGGTACTCATCCTGTGCTGCTCCCCCGACTGGATGAAGGGCGGGGCTGCCGGATCGACCGACTGGAGCCGCCTGGAGGCCGCCCCGCTACCGGAGCATTTCGCCGATTTCGCGGCTCTGACCGCAGCGGTGGCGAAACGCTACCCCTACGTTCGGCATTTCATCGTCTGGAACGAGTTCAAAGGATTCTTCGATGATGAGCGCAAGCGCTGGGAGGCAAAGGAATACACCGATCTGTACAACTCGGTCTACGACGCGCTGAAGGCGGTGAATCCGGCGAACCAGGTCGGCGGGCCCTACCTGGACTTCGCCCAGCCGTTCGATGTATCCCACAGCGCGCCTGGGTTGCGTGGCTCGTGGGGTGCGGTGGACCAACGAGTCCTCGATGCATTCGTGTACTGGAAAGTGCACCGCAAGGGGGCCGACTTCGTGGCAGTGGACGGGCATGCCACCACCGGTCCGGGTGTCCAGAACGAGTTCGCGGCGCTGGAGAAATTCGGGGCCGTCGGCACGTGGCTCCGAAAACAGGTGGACCTGCCCATCTGGTGGGTGGAGTGGTACGTCCAGCCGGCCGATCCCGATTGGTCGGCGCAGCACGTGGTCGCCTTGCGGGTGGCCGCCATGATCCAGCTCGCAGGTAGCGGAGCGGACACGGTCCTGTACTGGAATCCGCGTCCCGGCGGCGCGGACTGTGTGACATGTCTGTGGACCGACACCGGGAATGCCGACGGCGGCCATCCGCTGCCCTTTCTTACCGACGTCCTGCAACGCCTCGCCGTGTCGTTCCCGCCGGGATCCGACCGACGGAAGGTATCCATGGTCAACGGCCTACTCTCGCTTGAGTCGCAACGAAATCTGTTGATTGTCAACACCACCGGAGCGCCGATCGCCGCAGGCGTGGACGGTCGGCGGATCGAACTTGCGGGTTACGAAACACGCTGGATCACCGACCTCCCTTAGGGCAGCGCCTGAGGGCGTGTCGCCTGCCGTGGCTGGAATGAAAATCATTCCACTGCAGCAGATCCTGAACTGTGGGCAAGGGAACTAGTACCCGAGGTACGTGGTGACTGGTCCTCCGCGACTCGGAAAATGGGCCTAGCGAGCCTCAATAGTTCAGTGCGGCTGCGCATCTGCGCTGATTGCAACGAGAACCGATCGCCGGCAGGCAGTTCGCCGAACCTCACGGTGCCCCTGGAACTAGTCCGGGTTCAGCTGAAGATGGCTCCGATGGCTCATGTACGGGCCCGTCCCGGACACCGATAGTGAAGGGGTGCTCGGCTAACTGCGAACCGTTGTAGGGGAACGGAAGCCGTGGATGTATCGGGTCAAATCAGCAAACGAGGCCATGTCTGCCGGGTGCCGACAGGCGTCATTCCGAGGAGGTTCCTACCTTGTCCAAACAATGGATGTGCGCGCCGCGGATATCGGCCCGCCAGTACATCACCACCGGATTCACCGGAGCAGCGATGGTCGGGATCGGCGTCCTGCTCGCAACCCCGCCAGGGGCCCCTGCACCGGTCACCGCCCAAGTGCAGCTGGTATCGACCGAGTACGCGCTGAGTCCGCAAGACCTGAATTGTCTTCCGCTCACCGGCTGTGGCGTGCTCGGGGCGGCGGGCTCACCGACACCCACAGCGCTGGCCGCGGCCGTGACCAACGTGAAGATGCGACCGATGATCGGCCCGGGCGGATGGCTGATCGGCAACGGTCTCAACGCCGATCCGCTCACCTGCACCGCGCCGTGCAACGGCGGCAACGGCGGGTTGCTGTGGGGTAACGGGGGCAGCGGCGCCTTCGGCGGGCGCGGCGGCAACGCCGGACTGCTCTTCGGCAACGGCGGCACCGGATCGGCGGGCGTCGGCGCGGTGTACGACGCGACGACCGGGGCGCTGGTCACCGCCGCCACCGCAGGTGGTGCCGGCGGCAATGCCGGCATGTTCGGCAAAGGTGGTGCCGGCGGCAAGGGCGGCGATGACATCCAGTCTCAGATCCCGGAGGATCTGGTCCCGCTGGACGCCACAGGTGCAGCTGCGGGTAAGGGTGGCCGGGGCGGTGTGATCGCCGGCAACGCGGGGAAGGGCGGGCAGGGTGGTAGTGCAGTCTCGGTGAGCGGCAACGCCACCGGAGGTGCCGCTGGGGCCGGCGGGCGCGCCACCATGGGAGACGCCGGTGACGGCGGCCTCGGCGGGTTCGCCGAGGCCTACGATCTCGGAAGTACCGCCACCGGCGGCGCGGGTGGAGCCGGAGGCAACACGGTCATGGGTGACGCCGGTGACGGCGGGATGGCCGGATACGGCAGCGCCAACGGGGGCGTCGGTGCCGGCGGAACACCCGGTAACGGCGGCAGCGCAGCCGTCGTCGGCAATGGCGGCAAGGGTGGTCAGGCAGGCGACAGCTACAACCAGGCCCCCGCCGACGATCAAGGTTCCGCTGACGTCACCGGAGTCACCGGCGGTAAGGGTGGCAAGGGCGGGTTGATGAGCGGCAACGGCGGTACCGGCGGTGACGGCGGCTTCGCGTCCTCCAAGAACGGAAACTCGACCGGCGGCGCGGGTGGCGCCGGTGGCGGGGCGACCAACGGTGGGGGTGGTGGTGGCGGTGGCGGCGGTATCGGCGTCTCAGAAGGCACCGGAACCACGGCCACAGGTGGCAGTGGCGGAGCCGGCGCACGGACGACCAATGGCACCGGCGGTGGGGGCGGCAAGGGTGGCAACAGCAATTCCACCGATGGGGTCTCCCAAGCAGGCAAGGGCGGTGCCGGCGGCTCGGGCGGCGGCGTCCGCCGCGGCGGCAAGGGCGGGGACGGTGGCACCGCTACCGGTGGAGGAACCAATACCGGCGGCGCAGGCGGTGCGGGCGGCAAGGGCGGCCCGGTGGCCGGACGAGGCGGTAACGGCGGCGGCGGCGGCAACGCGTCCGGTGGCACCTCCAACACCGGCGGCACCGGCGGCGGCGGTGGGGCGGGCGGTACCGGTGCATCGCAGGGCAACCCCGGCGGAAATGGAAGTGGTACTTAGCCTTTCGTCACGCAGGTGGGTGCTGGTGTCGGACGGTCAATGTTCGGCACCCGCACTCGCGCACCTGTCAGCCGGGGTTGAGGATGGCGGCGGTGTCGGCGCCGTCGACGACCGCCCGTGCGACCTCGGCAAGGCGCTGGTGGGTGCTTCTGGCGTAACCGCGCAACAGGTTGAAGGCCCCGTCCATGTCGACCCGGCCTCGTTCGGCGATGACGCCCTTGGCCTGCTCGATGACCGTCCGGGTGTTCAACGCGGTTTGCAGCTGTTGATTCAGGACATCCGATTGCGAGGCGATACGTTGATGGACGATCCCGATGGTTGCCACGTCGGCGAGCGCCTGACCGATCGCGACATCGGTGTCCGACATCTTGCCGACATCGGCGCGAAGCAGGTTCAAGGCACCGACGCGATCTGTGCGCAAACGTAGCGGCAGGGCATGCACGGACAGAAAGCCATAGTCGATGGCCCGGTCGGCAAACTCCGGCCAGCTAGCCATGTCGACACGCAGATCCTCGACGACCACCGGTTCTCCGGTTCGGTAGGAGAGCAGGCACGGACCGTTGTCATTCTGGATCTGGAAGAGCTCCAGCAGGCGGGTTTGTTCGCTGTTGGAAGCCAGCACCTGGAAGTCACCATGCACGTCGGCGAGCACTATTCCCGCGGCGTCAATCGGTAGCAATGCCATCGCATTCTCCACGAGTTGCTGGGCCAACTCGACCATGTCGAAGTCTGCGACCAGCGTGTCTGCCAGTCCCACGAATGCGCGGGCCAACCCCTCGTAACGATCCACATTGCTCCTTCCGGTATTCTGCCACGGTGCGGCTTCCTGGTTAAGACGTATGGTCAAGGCCGCGGTATCTGGTCGCCCGCGGTATCCGGGTCGATGTGCAGACGGCCGTGCACGACCTCGGCTGCTACGTCGTCGAGCCCGCGGCCCTGGGCGAAGGCATATGCCTGCAAGCGCGCATAGGCGTCGCGCACGTTCACCCCGAGCTGTGCGACCACCATCCCGGTGGCCTGGTGGATCTCCCGGGACGATCGGGGTTGAACCCACCAATGATCCAGCGGATCCAGCTCGTTTGTGGTCCCGGATGCAAGTAGCAGGTAGGTGATGAGGACCGCGACCGCGACCGCGTCGGCGAAATCGCGATTGCTCAGTTCCCCCGCGGGTTCAAGGTAGAGGCTTAGGACCCCGACCCGGATCGCCCCGAGCTGTAACGGCAACGCGTGCACCGGCCCGATGCCGGCCGCTTCGGCCTCCTGCGCGAACAGTGGCCAGCCGGAACTCGGTCCGGCCGCATCCGGCGTGGAGACGGGGCCGCCGAGGGTGAAGGCGTCCACCGCGGGCCCTTGCCCCAAGGCGATCTGGGCCCACTCCATACGTTCGGCGACATCGTCACTCGCACTGAGGAATTCGTGTCCCTTGTCGCCCGATATGACGGAGATCCCGACGCGCTGCACCGGCAGTGTTTCCAGGCATGCCCTGCACAGTTGCACGGGGCCGCGGGTGTCCGCCGGTGCCTGTCTGAGCGCTGCCAGGAATCGGGCGCGGATATCTGATCGATCACCGTCGATCACCAGACGGAGCAAACCGAGGTAGATCCGGTTCCCCGGTCCATCGTGGTGGTCATCAGGTCACCGCTTCCCGTGGAACCGGTGCAGGACCATCGTGATATTGCATCGATTGCACGTATGACACTACATGTCGCGTTCCTCGGTTTGCCCACTCGACATTGAGATGCGGATTCAGCTACGTTAGTTGCATTCGGGAAAAACGTCTGACGGGGTTGTCAAATCCGTTGCGGAAACTTCATCGCCTGGATTAGCGTGTGTGTGGTCAAGCCGCCCCAGTCCCTGGTCGTTTGAGTCAGAAGCAACTACTCGAACATCCGGACATTCAGAAGATCGTACGGCCGATGCCACGCGATGGGATGACCACCAACCCGCACCGCGGTAATCGTTCGTATGGTCGTCCGAAGTGTCTCAGCGGTACGCGCAGCAGCGCTCGGTTGTTCGATCACCACTCGACCGCAAGCCCTTGCGGTCGAGGTCGTTCAACGGAGGTATTGGTATGAGGGCTTTCGGGTCGGTTGCGCCGCGAACAGTTCCTACCGATGATGAGCTGGTATTACCCGATAGCCGGGTAACCGGCGGCGACCAGGCGCAGCACGGCCGGCGGCCGGCGGCGGCGCCGGTGTTCGGTGATCTGGCCGCCCTGGCCGCCCTGGCCGGTAGTGGCGTGGCGACTGTGCATTCGCCGACGGTCCTGGAGACGCTTCACGAAATGAAGATCCTGATCGTCGACGATTGCGTGCTGCATCGGGACAGTCTGGCCGCGGCACTGGCCGCAAACGGCACGCCGGCCGCGTGCTGTGCCTGGGACCTGCTCACGTTGGCCACCGCCATCCGGGACATTCCGGGCTGTCTGATGTTGCTGAACATCGCAACCCGTAACAGTGAGGCACTGCTGCGAACCGCACTGGCAACCGATCCGGATGTACGGGTGGTCATTCTGGGTGTTTCCGACGACGACGACGACGGGGTCATCGAGTGCGCCGAGGCGGGCGCCACCGCGTACCACACCCGTACTGAGTCGTTCGAAGAACTACTCGACGTGATGGGAAAGGTCGCCGCAGGTGAACCCTCTTGCTCACCGCGAGTCTCGGCGATCCTGCTTCGCCGACTGGCCGCGCTCGCCTCAGAACGGCAACCCGACGTGCAAGAACTGGTTCTCACCGCCCGTGAGGCACAGATCCTCGGAATGCTGAAAATGGGCTTGTCGAACCGCGAAATCGCTGCTCAGCTGTGTATCGCCGTTCACACGGTCAAGAACCACGTGCACAGCCTGCTGACCAAGCTCGGTGTCCGCACCCGCGCCGAGGCCGCAGCACTTCTTCACCCGACGAACTATGCCGTGGCCACCCCGGAGATCCAGTCCGGGTGCAGCTGAGAATTGGATCTTCGGGCCTATATACCTGCGGCCGCCGGAGTCCGATATTGAGTGCATGCTCTCCACGAGGGCTGTCGCACCGGGGTGCGGACTCCTAGATCTGAAGGACCAGACCATGGATCAGCTCCACATCAACGGAAAGTGGTTGGCGCAGAACCTTCCGGGAGCAGGCCGCTTCTCGGCGGAGATGGTCATGGCCATCGCAGAAACCGGCCGGTGCGATCTCGTTCTGCATATTCCAGCGGATGCTGTTGCGCCGCTGCCGTCATGGACCGCCGACAGTGGTGTCGAGATCCGCCGAGCTCCGTTCTCGGGCAGCATCTTTGAACAGTTCTACTTGCCGATGGTTACCGGTGGTCGGCTCTTGCTGAACTTCGCCGGTTCGGCACCGCTGATCAAACGCAGACAGTTGGTCACCATGCATGCCGCCACAGCGTTTCGATGTCCTCTGGGGTACCGGAAGGCATCCGTCGTTGCGCAGCATGCGCTGTACTGGATCCTCGCCCGCGCCGCCGACGGCCTGATGACGGTGTCCGAGTTCAGCGCACACGAATGGTGCGATGTGCTGAGGATCGATGTCGACCGGTTCATGGTGGCAGGCGGCTCGGCTGATTCGCTGGCGGGTGTGTGCCCGAAACGTCCGGAGTCGATTCCCGGCGGTGATCACTACCTGGTAGTCGGCAGTCCGTCCCGGCACAAGAATCTCCACGCACCGGTGACGGCGATGACGGGCTCTGGGCGCAGGGTGGTCATCGTCGGAGCGGCGGACGATCTCACGAATTCGCTTGCGGCCCAGCTATGTGATGACCTAGCGGTGGTCGTGGAACGGGTCACCGATGCCGAGTTGGTGTGGCTCTACCGGCACTCGCGGGCCCTCGTCGTGCCCTCCACCTATGAGGGTTTCTGCTTGCCGGCGCTGGAAGCGCAAACGCTGGGTTGTCCAGTGGTGTGTTCAGACTCGGCGGCAATACCGGAGGTGTGCCGCGACGGAGCACTCTATTTCGACCCGGACGATCCAGACATGCTGTTGGCTCAGCTCGACCGGCTCGAGTCGGAGATCGGACTCGCCGACGATCTCAGGCGGCGAGGCTGCGCGAACGCGCGACGCTATTCGTGGATCGAGTCCGCCGAGCGCGTCGTGGACTGGGTCACGTCGACGCGGTTCGTCCGGCGTCCAGGCCGGGAGAGCCGCCTGTGCGTTTAGCGGAATCGATACCGGCTACGCCGGGATCAGCTCCACGCCGGACAGCACGACCGCGTCGTCCCGGCTGGGTGCGGTCAATTCCCCGATGAGCTTGCCTTCGTGGCGCCAGATGTTGGCCCGCAACGTCTCACCGGGAATCACCGTGCCGGCGAATCGTGCACCGTAGGAACCCACCTGGGTTACGTCCCCGTCGAAGAAGTGATCGACGATCGCCTTGCATCCGATGCCGTAGGTGCACAAGCCGTGCAAGATGGGCCGGTCGAAACCGGCGGCCTTGGCGAACGCCGGATCCGAATGCAGGGGATTGCGGTCGCCGCACAGCCGGTACAGCAGCGCCTGCTGGGGCAGCGTCGGCAGGGCGATCTCGGCATCGGGGGCCCGGTCGGGTAGTTCCACCGAGGTCGAGGGCCCGCGCTCGCCGCCGAAGCCACCTTCGCCGCGGGCGAAGATGGAGCGCTTCGTGGTCCACAGCACGGTGCCGGACTCGTCGGTCACCGTCGACTCGCTGACGATGACGGCGGCCTTACCCTTGTCCCAGATCTCGGTGAAGCGTTGCTTCGACCAGGCTCTGCCGCTGGTCGGGATCGGTCGGGGCACCGTCACGCCCTCGCTGGCGTGCAGCACCTTGGACAGCTCGATGTCGATACCGGGGAACTGCACCGTCGGCGCCTCGGTCATGTGGAAGCTGACCGCGACATTGCCGAAGGTGGGCAGCACCTGCGGGGTGTTGTCCGTCAGATAGCGCAGCTCGCGCTCATCCATCGGATCGGCACCCGCGCCGAGCCCCAGGTGGTACAGCTGGATATCGCTACTGGTCCAGGAGAATTCGAGTGGTTCCAGGTCGGCAGCGAGTGCCTTCTCGACATCGATCGGCATGTCAGCCCTTTCCGGCCGCGGCAATGGCGAGCGCCGCCAGGTATCCGAAGGTCATGGCGGGCCCGATTGTCCCGCCAGGGCCGGGATAGGTGTGACCCATCACCGGCGAGCTGACGTTACCCGCGGCGTAGAGGCCGTCGATCACGGAGTTGTCATCACGCAGCGCGCGTCCGTCGTTATCGGTCCGGATTCCGCCCTTGGTACCCAGGTCGCCGGGCACCATCTTGGCCGCGTAGAACGGGCCGTTCTTGATCTCGCCCAGGTTCGGGTTCGGCTTGTTGGTCGGATCGCCGTAGTAGCGGTCATACGCGCTTTCGCCACGGTGGAAGTCCTCGTCCGCCCCGGCACGGGCGAAGCCGTTGAAGCGTTCGATGGTGGCGTTCAGCGCTTCGGCGGGCAGGCCGGTCTTCTCGGCCAGCTCGGCCAGTGTGTCGGTCTTGATGACGACGCCGGACTCGATCCACTTCTTCGGGATGCGCTGTCCGGGCTGCAATCCCGCGAAGATGTAGCGGTCGCGGTACTGCTGGTCGAAGACCAGCCAGGCCGGCACGTTCTCGCCGGGGCCCGAACCCTGGCCGTACTGGCCGCCGTACATGTGGTGGCAGGCCTCGACGTAGGGCATCGATTCGTTCATGAACCGCTTGCCGTTGAGGTTCACGATGATCGACCCGGGGGAGTTGCGCTCGGACAGTGCAAACCACGGTGCGTCGACCAGCGGGACCGTCGGCCCCCACCACGAATCCTCCATGAGTTCCAGTGCGGCGCCCAGCTTCTCGGCGGCCAGGATGCCGTCTCCGGTATTGGCCTTGGCGCCGACGGTCCACTCGGTGGTGATGGGCGCGCGCTGGTACTTCACCCGCATCTGTTCGTTGTGCTCGAAGCCGCCGGAGCCCAGGATGACACCCTTACGGGCCCGGATCAATTGCGGCTCAGCCGATTCCGGCGATCCATCGGCGCGGACGTAGATGCCGCGGACCACGCCGTCCTCGACGTAAAGATCGGTCAGCGCGGTGTTCAGCAGCACCGGCACGCCGGCCTTCTGCAAACCGATGCGCAGCGGCGCGATGAGGGCGCGTCCCATGCCGACCAGGTTCTTGCCGGTGGCGTTGGCCCACACCGAGCGCACACCGACCTTGATGCTGCGCAGCACGCCGCGCGGGTGGCGCTTGAGCTGGTTGAGGCGGACGTAGTCCTGCTGCAGCACCACCATGTTCAGCGGCACCTTGCCGTACGGCGGCTCCAGGCCCTTCTCGTCGGCCCCGAGCTTCTTGGCGTTGAACGGCTTGGGTTCCACCGACCGCCCGGTGGCCTTGCCGCCCGCGGTCTCCGGGTAGTAGTCGGAGTAGCCCGGCACCCAGCACAGCTTCAGCGGGGAGTTGGCGAGCACGAACGACAACATCTCCGGGCCGCGCTCCAGATAGGTGTCGATCTTCTCCGCGGGCACCACGTCGCCGATGATCGTGTGCAGGTATTTGCGTGCGGCGTCGGCGGTGTCTTTGACCCCGTCACGCTTGAGGATCTCATTGTTCGGGATCCACACGCCGCCGCCCGATCGTGCCGTCGAACCGCCGTAGTGCGGAGCCTTCTCAACGACTAGTGTCGAGAGACCCTGGTGAGCAGCGGTGAGGGCGGCGACCATGCCGGCAGCGCCGCTGCCGACCACGACGACGTCGTACTCCTGTCCAGTCATGTAGAACACGTTATAGAATGGCCCGGCCTGGGTACAACTGCGCCGGTCAAAGTGATGAGGGGAATTCACCTAAATGCTGAGTGTTGAGGTACGCGACGAGCTCGCGGCGGATCTCGCCCAGGCCGAGCGCAGCCGGATCCCGACCACCCCGCTGACCGACCGGTATGCGGATATCGACGTGGTGGACGCCTACGAGATCCAGCTGATCAACATCCGGCAGCGGGTCGCCGAGGGTGCCCGGGTGATCGGGCACAAGGTGGGTCTGTCCTCGGAGGCCATGCAGAAGATGATGGGCGTCGACGAGCCCGACTACGGCCATCTGCTGGCTGACATGCAGGTTTACGAAGACGTCCCGGTTCCCGTCGGCAGGTTCCTGTACCCGCGCGTGGAGGTGGAGGTGGGCTTCCTTCTCGCCGATGATCTGCCGGGTGCGGGTTGCACCGAGGACGACGTGCTGGCCGCGACGGCGGCGTTCGCGCCGTCGATCGAACTGATCGACACCCGCATTACCGACTGGAAGATCAAGTTGTGCGACACGATCGCCGACAATGCGTCCTCCGCGGGGTGGGTGCTGGGGCCGGAACGGGTGTCGCCCAAGGACATTGACATCAAAAACATAAACGCTGTGCTTAAACGCAACGGTGAGGTGGTCGCGGAAGGCCGCAGTGACGCTGTGCTGGGCAATCCCGTCACCTCGGTGGCCTGGCTGGCTCGCAAGGTCGACCAGTTCGGGGTGCGCCTCAAGGCCGGGGACATCGTATTGCCGGGTGCATGCATGCGTGCGATAGATGCACGTCCGGGTGACGATTTCGTAGCAGATTTCGACGGACTAGGTTCAGTCAAACTTTCATTTGAGTGATGTTTTCGAGTTAAGAGGACGTTTTTATGGCTGCCAAGGCTTCAGTGGCGATTGTCGGGTCGGGCAACATCAGCACCGACCTGCTGTACAAGTTGTTGCGGTCGGACTGGCTGGAACCGCGCTGGATGATCGGGATCGATCCCGAATCCGAGGGTCTGGCCCGGGCGCGCAAGCTGGGCCTGGAAACCAGCGCCGAAGGCGTGGATTGGCTTCTGGCGCAGAGCGAATTGCCGGATCTGGTGTTCGAGGCCACCAGCGCCTACGTGCACCGCGACGCCGCGCCGCGATACGAGGCAGCCGGTATCCGCGCCATCGACCTGACCCCGGCGGCCGTCGGGCCCGGGGTGATCCCGCCGGCGAACCTGCGCGCGCACCTGGATGCGCCGAACGTCAACATGGTCACCTGCGGTGGGCAGGCCACCATCCCGATGGTGTACGCGGTGTCCCGTGTCGTGGACGTCCCCTACGCCGAGATCGTGGCGTCGGTGTCCTCGGCGTCCGCCGGGCCGGGTACCCGGGCCAACATCGACGAGTTCACCAAGACCACCAGCGCAGGCGTGCGCGATATCGGTGGGGCGGCCAAGGGCAAGGCCATCATCATCCTGAACCCGGCCGAGCCGCCGATGATCATGCGCGACACCATCTTCTGCGCGATTCCCGAGGACGCTGATCACGCCGCGATCACCGCGTCGATCAAGGACGTCGTGGCGCAGGTGCAGACCTATGTGCCCGGCTACCGGTTGCTCAACGAACCGCAGTTCGACGAACCGTCGGTGGTCAACGGCGGCAACCACGTCGTCACCGTGTTCGTGGAAGTGGAGGGTGCCGGGGACTACCTGCCGCCCTACGCTGGAAACCTGGACATCATGACCGCCGCGGCCACGAAGGTCGGCGAAGAAATCGCGAGGGAACGGGCGTCGGTCTCGGGAGGTGCGCAAGCATGAGTGCAGAAGTTTGGTTCGATGCGAGCTGGGACGTCCGGATGACCGACACGTCGCTGCGCGACGGGTCCCATCACAAGCGGCACCAGTTCACCAAGGACGAGGTCGGCGCGATCGTCGCGGCGCTGGACAACGCGGGTGTTCCGGTCATCGAGGTCACCCACGGCGACGGGCTGGGTGGCTCCAGCTTCAACTACGGATTCTCCAAAACCCCTGAGCAGGAACTGATCAAGCTCGCCGCCCAGACGGCCAAGGAAGCCAAGATCGCCTTCCTGATGCTGCCCGGTGTGGGCACCAAGGAAGACATCAAGGAAGCGCAGAACAACGGCGGCTCGATCTGCCGGATCGCGACGCACTGCACCGAGGCCGACGTCTCCATCCAGCATTTCGGGCTGGCCCGCGAACTGGGTCTGGAGACCGTCGGGTTCCTGATGATGAGCCACACCATCTCCCCGGAGAAGCTGGCCGCCCAGGCGCGCATCATGGCCGACGCCGGTTGCCAGTGCGTCTACGTCGTCGACTCCGCGGGCGCGCTGGTGCTCGACCAGGTCGCCGACCGGGTGGCCGCGCTGGTTGCCGAGCTCGGTGACGATGCTCAGGTCGGTTTTCACGGCCACGAGAACCTGGGGCTGGGCGTGGCCAATTCGGTCGAGGCGGTACGCGCCGGGGCCAAGCAGATCGACGGGTCCTGCCGTCGCTTCGGCGCCGGTGCGGGCAACGCGCCGGTCGAGGCGTTGGTCGGGGTGTTCGACAAGATCGGCGTCAAGACCGGTATCGACTTCTTCGACATCGCCGACGCCGCCGAAGAGGTGGTGGCTCCCGCGATGCCGGCCGAATGCCTGCTGGACCGCAACGCACTGGTGATGGGTTATGCCGGGGTGTACTCCAGCTTCCTCAAGCACGCGGTCCGCCAGGGTGAACGCTATGGCGTACCCGCCCACGAGCTGTTGCTCCGGGTCGGGCAACGCAAGCTCATCGGTGGCCAGGAAGACCAACTCATCGACATCGCTCTGGAGATCAAGCGCGAGCAGGACGCCGCGAACGCCTGATTGTCAGCAGGCCCCGGCAAGATGGGGGCATGGCCACCACCGAGTCAACTCGCCGCCGAGTGGGCTCTCTGGAGTTCCTCCTGGTCGGCCTCATCGTGCTGGCGCTGTCGGCGGGTGCGGTCAGCGGTGTGCTGGCCACGCATCCACGGCTGGCGGCCGCCGCGACCATCTTCTGCGGGGTGTTCGTCCAGGCGCTGCCCTTCCTGGTGTTGGGCGTCATCGTCAGCGGGCTGGTCGCGGCCTTCGTCACCGCCGAGCGGTTGCAGCGTTGGCTGCCGCGCAGACCGGTGCTCGCCGTCGCCGCGGCCGGTGTGGGCGGCGCAGCCCTGCCGGGATGTGAGTGTGGTTCGGTTCCGGTGGCGCGCCGGCTGTTCGGCGGGGGCACCGGCGGTGCGGCGCTGACATTCATGCTGTCCGCCCCGGCCATCAATCCGGTCGTCCTGGTGGCCACCGCCGTTGCGTTCCCCGGTCAGCCGCAGATGGTGGTCGCCCGTTGTGCGGCATCGCTTCTCGCCGCGGTGACCATGGGTCTGCTGTGGCAGCGCTGGGGCCGCACCGAGTGGGTTACCCGTACCCTGCCGACGTTGCATGACGATTCGGCACCGCGCTGGGCGGTCTTCAGCGGCGCCGCCCGGCACGACTTCCTGCAGTCGGCGGGCTATCTGGTGATCGGTGCCGCCGCGGTGGGCCTGTTGCGCGCGTTCGTCCCGGCGTGGGTGTTCGAGCATGTGGCAGGCAATCTGGTGGTCGGGATCGTCTCGATGGCGGTGCTGGCGGTGGTGCTCGCGCTGTGTTCGGAGGCAGACGCTTTCGTCGCGGCCGGTTTCACCATGCTGCCGCTGCTGCCCCGGCTGGTGTTCCTGGTGGTCGGCCCCGCCATCGACGTCAAACTCTTCGCCATGCAGGTCGGCATGTTCGGCCGGGCCTTCGCGGTCCGGTTCGCACCGGTGACGCTGGTGGTGGCGACGGCCAGTGCCACCGTGGTGGGCCTGCTGGCGCTGGGGACCGGGTCATGACCCGGGTCACGCAGAACACCCTGGTGCTGCTGATCGGCCTGAGTGCGGGACTGCTGGTGGTGAAGGGCACCTACCTCAACTTCGTCAAACCCGGTCTGCTGCCGTGGCTCATCGCCGCGTCGGTGCTTCTGGTGGTGCTGGGGCTGGTCGGCTTCGTCGCCGACGCCCGGCATGGTGCGGGCGAACACCACCGTCACCGCGACATGGCTTGGCTGCTGCTGATCCCGTTGGCGCTCACGGCTTTTGTGACGGTGCCGGCCGTGGGCGTGGTCGGCGCGACACCCGAGTCGACAGCAGCAACCCAGCCGCCTCTGCGACCCTTCCCGCCGCTGCCGCCGGACGGCACGGTGTCGCTGCCGGAAGTGCTGATGCGTGCGGCCGCCGACTCCACACACAGTCTGGACAACCGTTCGATCGCCACCACCGGTTTCACGATGGGTGCCGACCTGGCACGTGTGGTCATCATCTGCTGTGCCGCGGACGCGCAACTGGCCCGGATCCATCTGTCCGGCAACATTTCTGCCCATCCCGATGACACCTGGCTGCGCGTCGAAGGGCGCATCGTCCCGGGGTCCTCCAACCCATCCACCCACTTCATCCCGACGCTGGAGGTCACCCGTGCCGTCCCCATCCCCAAGCCTGTCAACACCTACGCGTACTGACGCCCAAGCCATCCTGGCTCAGCTCGCCGGCCCGGAAGCGGTGCTGCGGGACGACCAGTGGACCGCGATCGAAGCGCTGGTCGTCGGGCGACGGCGGGCACTCGTGGTGCAACGTACCGGCTGGGGAAAGTCCGCGGTGTACTTCATTGCCGCCAAGCTGCTGCGGGCAGGCGGGCGGGGTCCGACGGTCATCGTGTCGCCCTTGTTGGCGTTGATGCGCAACCAGGTGGCCGCCGCGCAGCGAGCGGGGGTGGCGGCCGCGACGATCAACTCCAGCAATGTCACCGAATGGCAGGACGTTCACCAGCGGGTGACCGCGGGCGAGCTCGACGTGCTGCTGGTCAGTCCGGAACGGTTGAACAATCCCGATTTCCGGGACGCGGTGCTGCCGGCGTTGGCCGCCGACGCCGGCCTGGTGGTGGTGGACGAAGCGCACTGCGTCTCGGACTGGGGTCACGATTTCCGTCCCGACTACCGGCGTATCCGGACCCTGATCGCCGAATTGGGTTCCGATATACCGGTTCTGGCGACCACGGCCACCGCCAATGATCGTGTGGTCGACGATGTGGCTTCACAATTGGGTGTCGGCGGCGGGGATACCGTCGTGCTGCGCGGCGGGCTGGACCGCGAGTCGCTGCGGCTGTCGGTGGTACAGGCCGGCGGCCCTGCGCAACGCGCGGCATGGATTGCGGCGCAACTGGAATCGCTACCCGGCTCGGGCATCATCTACACCCTCACGGTGTCCCAGGCCCACGATATCGCCACGTTGCTGCGCGAGCGCGGTTTCCCGGTGGCCGCCTACACCGGATCGACCGAGACCGCCGAGCGGGAGCAACTGGAGGCCGACCTGCTGGCCAACCGGGTCAAGGCCCTGATCGCCACCTCGGCGCTGGGCATGGGATTCGACAAACCCGACCTCGGGTTCGTCGTGCACCTGGGTGCGCCGTCCTCGCCGATCGCCTACTACCAACAGGTCGGCCGCGCGGGCCGTGCCACCGCCAGCGCGGAGGTGATCCTGCTCCCCGGCCGTGAGGACGCGGACGTATGGCGCTACTTCGCCTCGGTGGCGTTTCCTTCGGAAGCCATGGTGCGCAACGTGATCGGCGCCCTGGAGCCGGACCGGGCGTTGTCCACGGCGGCGCTGGAACCGCTCGTCGATCTGAACCGGTCCCGACTGGAGATGGTGCTCAAGGTCCTTGACGTCGACGGCGCGGTGCGCCGGGTCAAGGGCGGCTGGATCAGCACCGGTCAACCGTGGGGTTATGACGAGCCGCGCTACCGGCGCCTGGAGGAAGCGCGTCAGCGCGAGCAACAGGCGATGCTGGACTACCAGGCGACGACGGGGTGCCGGATGGCGTTCCTGCGCAGCCAACTCGACGATCCCGAGTTGGAGGACGGTCACCGGTGCGGCCGCTGCGACAACTGCGCGGGCTCGCGCTACCCCAGCGCCGTCGACGTCTCGGCGGCCGAGTCGGCGCGCGAACAGTTGATGCGCCCCGGCGTGGAACTCGCGGCGCGCAAGCAATGGCCCACGGGGCTGGCGTCGCTGGGGATCGACCTGTCCGGACGCATCAACGACGGCGCCGAGCCCGGTCGCGTCATCGGCAGGCTCACCGATCTGGGTTGGGGCAGCAGGCTGCGGCGGCTGCTGGACGGTCCGGACGGTGAGGTGCCCGACGATCTGGTGCAGGCGGTGATCGCGGTACTCAAGGCATGGGACTGGAAGACACGGCCCACCGCGGTCCTCGCTCTGGATTCGGCGACCAGGCCCCAGTTGATCCGCTCGACCGCGGCCCGACTGGCCGAGATCGGCCGGCTCACCGACCTGGGGGTGTTGCAGTACAGCGCGACGCATCGACCTGTCGGCGCGGCGAATTCGGCCTATCGGGTGGCTGGGCTGCTCGACGCCTGGGTGCCGCCGACCCACCTCGGCGAAGGCCCGGTGCTGCTGGTCGACGATCTGACCGACACCGGATGGACGCTGACCATGGCGACGCGGGTGGTGCGTCAGGCCGGCGCGTCAGCCGTCCTGCCGTTCGCGCTGGCCGGGGTACGTTGACGAGAACCCCAGCTGCGCGGCGACCGCTTCGATACCGGTGAGCTCGATATCGTTGCGGCGGATGGTGTTCCACTGTGCGCGATCCATCGCGAAGGCCAGCATGGTGTCCGGCCGGCCGCGGCGGGCCTCCTGCGTCGTGCCGGTGCGCACATAGGGTAGTGACCCGGTGACGCCCAGCGAGGCAGCGTTGTCATGCCAGGCGCGGGTGGTGGCCTCGTCGGCGCCGAAGCCCGCGAAGATCAGATGCAGCGCAGCGTGGCGGGTCTCCCGCCCGATCCCGCGACGCTGGTACGCGCGGCCCAGCCACGATCCCGTGGTGACCGATCGGCGGGCCGGGAACTCCTCGGCATGCACCGTGCACACCCCGACCGCCCGTCCGCCGGAGATCACCGCGAGTGGGATGTCCCAATGCGCGGTCGTGATCTCCGCCCGGCACCGCCAGTAGTACTGCAGGCTGTTGCGTTCCAGCTGGGGTGAAGGGGCGTCGGTCCAGGGCTCCGAGAACGGCATGGTCGCCGGGTCGTGGATGCCCTGGGCGGCCAGCAACGCCAGCTCGGCGGCCAACTCGTCGCTGATATGGCGCAGGGTGACCGTCGGGGTGTTCACTTCCAGGCCGGACAGTGGCCACGCCGGATACGTCATGGCCTCATCGCAGCACATCCGGTGGTCGACTGACCAGCGAGTTTTGCCACTCCTGTAACGGCTGAGTTTGCTGAGGCGAAGTGCTCTACAGGGCCGGGGACATCCTTGCGCGGCCCGCAGCAAAGGAGTGGACAACATGGCCCGTATCGAGATCTTCCGGCGTGCCGCCCTCGGCCTCCTCATGGCCGGCGCCGCCGGAGCGGTGCTCGGCATGCCGACCGCGTGGGGCGATCCCGAAAGCCCGGAAACCCCGAACACACCGGAGGTTCCGGCCACCACGGCACCCGTCGCTGCGCCGGCAGCAGGTGACTGCACCGCCGCCGGCCTGGCCGACACCATCACCTCGGTCAGCAAGGGTCTGTCGGTGTACTTCGCCGCGCACCCCGACGTGAACGCGGCACTGATCGACTTCACCCGGCAGCCGGCGTTCGTCGCGGTCGGGCAGTTCGACGGGTACTTCAAGGACCATCCGCAGCAAGCCGACGAGCTGCGTGCCATCCAGGCGCCGCTCACCGCGTACAAGGAGCGGTGCGACCTGCAGGTGTCCCCGACGGACGCGCTCGCCGTCCTCGCCGAGGTCTAGGCCGGACTCGACCCGCCCAGCTGCGTTGTCAGGGCGGCCGCGGTGGTCATCACGACGCGCGCGCGTTTGGTGATCTCGCTGTCGGTCAGGGCATACCCGATCTGCAGCGAGACCACCATGACCTGGCGCCGGTGGTGGTCGAACACCGGAGCGGCGATGACGCTGATGTCGTGCCGCGCCCGCGGACCTGCCTCGCTCGGCAGATACACCCGCTCACCGATATCGGACACCAATTCGCCCAGCAGGGCCCGTAATTCGGCGGGCAGCGTGCTCGACATCCCCGCCATCAGTGCGTACAGCCGCCGGCCGCCGGGGGTGAGCCGTTCCACGAGATAGCCGGTCGTCCGGCACTCGGCGATGACGCGCTCCAGGCGGTCGCTGTCGGTGCGCAGCGGAATGGTCGGTTCCTTGGCCAGCCAGTCCCGTACGGCTTGCTCGTCCCACAGCACGAACATCAGCCCGACGGGCGGAGCGAACGGGTAGCTCTGACCCACCCGCACGGTCGGCGGGGTACCCGTCGGGGTGACGAGCTCCAGCAGGGTGATGCGGTCATCGACGATCCCCGAGAGTGCGGCGGTGGCATCGAACTTCTCGCTGAGGCGCCCGAGCTCGGCCCGGGCGGCGGGGCTGACCCGCATGGATTCCTGGGCGGTGTGGCCGAGGCTGATCAGCGCCGGGCCCAGCCGGTAGGTCTTGTCGGTGTGGTCGCGCACCAGGTATCCGGCGCCGGTCAGGGTGGTGACGATGCCCAGGCAGGTGGGCTTGCTCAGGTCGACTCGTCTGGCCAACTCGGACAGGCCGAACTGCTGGTGTGGATGGCGGGCCAGGAAATCCAGGACGGCGACCACCCGAGCGGTGGGGGGAGAGGCGCGGCCGGTGTCAGGCATGTCAGAAATGTACCAAGCCGTTCCATATATCGACCGGAGACGCCGTTGACGCCGACTGGAACACGTTCTAGTCTTCAGTCGGAATGTCTACCGATGCGGTCCAATAATGGACCGTGAAAGGCGTGCTCCCGAATGTATTCGCAGCCGTTCATCGATGCGGTCGGCGAGGCCGAACGCCTCGTCGCCGCAGCCCCGTTCATCGAATCCGAAGCCGACCTGCTCGAAGGTCTGCAGTACCTGGCAGGCTGCATCGCCGCCTGCACCCACGTCGCCTTCGACTATGACCGCGACCACCCGTTCCTGCACAGCGGCACCGGCCCGTTCACCAAGATGGGTTTGGACAACCCGGACACCATGTACTTCGGTACGCGGGTGCAGCCCGGCCACGAATATGTGGTGACGGGCCGGCGGGGAACCACCACCGATGTCAGCTTCCAGCTGATCGGCGGGGAGTACACCGACGAGGTGGTCCCCGACAGTGAGACGGCGTTCGACGACCGCAAGCTGGAGATCGCCGCCGACGGCACCTTCGAGTGGCGCTTCACCCCGGACAAGCCCGCCCAGCTGGTGATCCGCGAGGTCTACAACGACTGGTCCGCGGCGCGGGGAACCTTCGCCATTGCCCGCGCCGACACCGCAGGCACCGCACCGGAACCGCTGAGCCGCGAGCTGATCGAAAAGCGTTATGCCGTCGCGGGTAAGCAACTGGTGCAGCGCGTGAAGACGTGGCTGCAGTTCCCGAAATGGTTCTACGACAACCTTCCGGTGAACACCCTGACCGCACCACGATTGACGCCCGGCGGGCTGGCCACCCAGTACTCCTCGGTGGGGCATTACGACCTCGCGCCCGATCAAGCGATCGTCATCACGTTGCCGGTCACCGATGCGCCGTACCTCGGCTTCCAGTTGGGCAGCCTGTGGTACATCTCGCTGGACTACATCAATCACCAGACCTCGCTGAACGGCACTCAGGCCCAAGCGGATCCGGACGGCAAGATCCGCATCGTCGTCTCCGAGGCGAACCCCGGCGTGACGAACTGGTGTGAGACCCTCGGCCACGGCAAGGGCTATCTGCAGTTCCGCTGGCAGCGGGTGTCGCGCGAGCTGACCGAGACCGACGGCCCGACCCTTGAGGTGGTCGCACTGACCGATGTACCGGCGACGCTGCCGTACCACGAAGCGAACAAGATCTCGGATGACGATTGGCGGGCACGGATTGCGCTGCGCCAGAAGCTGATCGGCGAGAGGATGGTGGGTTGACCATGACAGGTCTGTTGCAGGACAAGATTGTCGTCATCAGCGGTGTCGGGCCTGCGCTCGGCACCACCCTGGCCCGTCGATGTGCCGAGGAGGGGGCCGATCTGGTGCTGGCCGCCCGTACGGTCGAACGCCTCGAAGAGGTCGCCGGTCAGGTGACCGCACTGGGCCGGCGCGCGGTGGCCATCGGTACCGACATCACCGACGATGCGCAGGTCGCCAATCTGGTGTCGGAGTCGCTCGCGGCGTACGGCAAGGTCGATGTGTTGATCAACAACGCTTTCCGGGTGCCGTCGATGAAACCGTTCGCCAAGACGAGCTTCGACCACATCCGCGAGACCGTCGAGCTCACCGTGCTCGGTGCGCTGCGGCTGATCCAGGGCTTCACCCCGGCGCTCACCGAGGCCAAGGGTTCCGTGGTGAACGTCAACTCGATGGTGGTCCGGCACTCCGACCCCAAGCAGGGCGCCTACAAGTTGGCCAAGTCCGCGTTGCTGGCGATGTCCCAGTCGCTGGCCAGCGAGCTCGGCGGCGCCGGAATCCGGGTGAATTCCGTTCTGCCCGGATATATCTGGGGTGGCACACTGCAGGGCTACTTCGAACACCAGGCCGGAAAATACGGCACCACCGTGGACGAGATCTACAAGGCCGCTGCGGTGAACAGCGATCTGAAGAAACTGCCCACCGAGGACGAGGTGGCCTCGGCCATCCTCTTCATGGCCAGTGATCTGTCCAGTGGTATCACCGGGCAGACGTTGGACGTCAACTGCGGGGAGTACAAGTACTGATGTCACGAACCAACGTAGGCACCGTCGAGGACCTGCATGCATCCGCGGTAAAGGCTTGCGGGCTGGACGATTTCGGCAGCGACGACGACAACTACAAGGAAGCGCTGGGCGTGCTGCTGGAGTCCTATCAGCGCGACGCCGACCTCACCGAGTTCGGCAGCAAGATGCAGCGCTTCTTCGTGCGCAACGCCCTGGTGGCCCGTCTGGTGTCCGAGGCGGCGTTCAAACAGTATCCGCAGCACGCCGACGTACCGATCGAGCGGCCCATCTTCGTCACCGGCCTGCCCCGCACCGGCACCACCGTGATCCACCGGCTGCTCACGGCCGACCCGCGACACCAGGGCCTGGAACTGTGGCTCGCCGAGTTCCCGCAACCCCGCCCGCCGCGCGAAACCTGGTCGCAGAACCCGGTCTTCCAGCAGCTCGACGCGCAGTTCACCAAGGCGCACGAGGAGAACCCGGACTACACCGGCCTGCACTACATGACCGCTGACGAGGTCGAGGAGTGCTGGCAGCTGTTGCGCCAGTCGCTGCACTCGGTGTCGTACGAGACGCTCGCGCACATCCCCACCTATTCGCGGTGGCTGGCCCGTCAGGACTGGACCAAGTCCTATGCGCGGCACCGCCGCAATCTACAGCTGATCGGGCTCAACGAACCCGAGAAGCGCTGGGTACTCAAGAATCCCAGTCACCTGTTCGCCCTCGATGCACTGTTCGCGACCTACCCGGATGCGCTGGTGGTGCAGTGCCACCGACCTGCGGAGACGATCATGGCGTCGATGTGCTCACTGGCCCAGCACACCACCGAAGGCTGGTCGAACACCTTCGGTGGCGATGTCATCGGCGCGGACTCGATGGAGACCTGGTCGCGAGGACTGGAACTCTTCGATGCCGAACGGGCCAAGCATGATCCGGCTCAGTTCTGCGATGTGGACTACTTCGAGTTCATCAAAGATCCGGTGGGCGCCGTCGAGGGCATCTACCAGACCTTCGGGATCGACTTCACCGACGCGGCCCGCCTGGCCATCGCCGACAGTCACGCCGAGAGCCAGCAGGGGCCGCGCGCGCCGAAGCACACCTATTCACTGGATGACTACGGGCTGACGGCCGAGCAGGTCAAGGCGCGGTTCAACGGGCTCTGACCGTCACGCCGTCGTATTCACCAGCAGCTCAATGCGTTTCAGTGTGTCCTTGGCCAGCGCGCCGACGTCGTAGCCGTTGACGGGACCACAAGCGGTGATCTCGACAGCCGCGTTGTACGCGGCGACGAACGCGTTGTCACAGCCCCAGTCGGCGCTGTGGAAGGACCACGCCACGATGCTCGGTGAGTCCGAGTCGACGCGCGGGTCCATGGTGAAGTGGTACTCGCGGCCCTTCATGCTGGTCACGAGGAACGGCGTATCCCGGCAGGATTCGATGGTGGCGTGGGCCCCGACAAGCGCGGCCTTCGGATCGAAGTCCGAGGGGTAGACGGCGGCGATCTCCTCGATGTAGACCTCGCGTCCGTCCATCGCGACCCAGTGTCCGCCGTCGGTGACGACGGGGTGGCGGTCGACGATGAAGGGCGCGTCCTGCTCCCGGGCCACGCCGGCGCAGGACTTGGGCTCGACGGTGACGAACCGATTGCCGTCCTTGCTCTGGACGTGCTCGCTGAGTAGGTCGCCGACCTGTGCGGCGATGATCGGGCCCACTCTGGGCGCAGCTTGCGGCAGGGCGGTGTCGACGAAGCGGGTGCAGCCCGTCAGCGCGAGCGCACATGCGAGGACGCCGATGACGGAATTCACCCGCGGTGGCCGCATTCGGGATTTTGTCCGGACGGCCTTCCGCGACGGCATGCCTGATGCTATCGGGCAGATCCGGGAACGGGCCGTTGACGAGTCATTTCGCCGCGCGGATCCTGGCAACCAGGCCTGTAATTGGTTGCGACCGGAACATGTGCTTGTTGTGATGGCAAAGACGTCCGGCTGCGAATCCCCACTCATGTGGCGAAGCTCACAGAAGTGCTCCATAGTGCTTTGACATGACGACTTCTTCGACCAAACCCTATCGCCGGGACTGGCTGATGCGGGTTGTCGGTATCTCACACCGACATTTTGGCAAATTGGTGTCCAGTTACGGCTATCGCATTCTCACCAAGAGTTTGGGTGACGACGATCTGCACTTCCTGAACTGGGGCTACGAGGAGGATCCCCCGATGGGTATCCCGCTGGAGGCGGCCGACGAGGTCGACCGCTATTCGATCCAGCTGTATCACCGCACCGCCGACCAGATCGAGCTGGCCGGTAAGGATGTCCTCGAGGTCAGCTGCGGGCACGGGGGTGCGGCGTCCTACGTCAGTCGCTACATGAAGCCGGCCTCCTATACCGGACTGGACCTCAATCCGGCGGGCATCGCGTATTGCAAGGCACATCACCAACTACCGAATCTGACGTTCGTGCACGGCGACGCCGAACATCTGCCGTTCCCCGACGGGTCGTTCGATGCGGTGATCAATGTCGAAGCGGCGCACCTCTATCCGCATTTCACCCAGTTCCTCGCCGAGGTCGCGCGGGTGCTGCGTCCCGGCGGTCACTTCCTGTATGCGGATCTGCGCGGCGGGACGGGGAATGATCTGCAGCAGTGGGAGAAGGACCTCGACGACTGGTCACTGACCGAGCTGTCGCAACGTCCCATCGAAGCGGAGGTGCTGCGGGGTCTGGAGAAGAACACGGTCCGGCATACCGAATTGATCGCCAAGCACATGCCCAGGCCGATCCGTGGGGTGGCTCGCGACATCGCCGGTGTGCAAGGCGCCCGGCTGTACAACCAGGTGGAGAGCGGTGACATCGTCTACCGCATCTACGATTTCGTGAAGGCGTGACCGGTCGGCAGCGGTAACGTTAGCCGTCACCCGGCGAGGGTGCGGTCGACACTTCTTCCAGGCAGCCTTCCGCGACGGCATGCTTGATGGAGTCCGTCAGCTTCGGACAAGACCGGGCACGGGCGGGATCCCCACCGGCGTCCCTGATCTCACTGAACACGGCACACCGCTGGGTGGCCTCGCTGCTCCATTGCACCGACGTCTGTTCCGGGCCGAGCTTCTTCACCTGTACCGCGACATGGCAGAACCGACAGTCCACCGACACCAGGCCGGAGGTCAGATACCGTTCCCGGTCGCGCGCGGTGGCCTCCCGGACGGCGGCCGCGCGGCGTGGGTCGTCAGCGAAATCCGGTGCCTTGGACCATGATCCGGACGCCGACGTGGTGCCGCCCGCGTGATCGTGATCGTCGTCGTCGTGGCCGAGCAACTCCAGCATCGAGCGGGCCAGCCTGTCGACATCGGGCGTCTGGGTCATGGACTCACGCCTCCGCCGGCTGCTCGGCCTTCTGGGCTTCCTGGCGCTTGAGATTCTCCTCCACCTCGACATGCCACTTCTCGTTGGCGGCCGTCGTGTCGACCTCCATCTCGAAGCGGTCGGTCATGTCCGCGGTGACATCGGCGGCGTCGACGTAGAACTGTTGGTACCAGCGGCGCATCTGGTAGACGGCGCCGTCCTCCTCGACCAGGAGCGGGTTGTCGATGCGGGTCTTGTGCTTCCAGATCTCGACGTCCTGCAGGAAGCCCTTGCTGACGCCCTCGGTGAACACGCGGGCCAGCTTCTCGGTGGTCTTCTCGTCGAGGCCCTTCGGCTTCTCGACGATGACGCCCCACTGCAGCATGAAGCTGTTCTGGCTGACGGGATAGTGGCAGTTGATCAGGATGGACTCGGCCTTGAAACCGCCGTAGTTGTTGTGCAACCAGTTGATCATGAACGACGGGCCGAAGTAGCTGGCCTCCGAGTCGAGGTGCGCCTCGCCGTAGGTGGTGCCCAGGTCGTTCACGTCGGGACGGCCGACGTTGTGCAGGTACTGCGAGGCGACATGGCCTTCGAAGACGTTCTTGAAGTACGTCGGCAGTCCGTAGTGGATGTAGAAGAAGTGCGCCATGTCGGTGACGTTGTCGATGATCTCGCGGCAGTTGCTGCCCTCGATGAGCATCGAGTTCCAGCGCCATTCGGTCCAGTCGTCGCTGACGGATTCGGGGATCTCGGGGATGCGCACTTCGGCCGGCGGTGGGTTGCCTTCGGCGTCGTGCCACACGAACAGCAGGCCGCCGCGCACGTCGGTCTCCCAGGCGCGGGTGCGGGCCAGCCGCGGGGTGCGCTTGGCGTAGGGGACCAGCTTGCACTTGCCGTCGCCGCCCCAGCGCCAGTCGTGGAACGGGCACGCGACGGTGTCACCCTTGATGGTGCCCTGGGACAGGTTGCCGCCCATGTGACGGCAGTACCCGTCGAGGACTTTGACCTCGCCGTTCGAGTCGGCGAACACGACGAGCATGCTGCCGAAGATCTCGACGCCGTGGGGCTTGCCGTCGAGGAAATCGGTGACCGGCCCGAGGCAGTGCCAGCCGCGGGCATAGCGGTCCGGCAGCGCTCCGGTGTCGATCTCGCGGACGCTCGCAGATTCGGTACTCACGGTGGGCCTCCCGTATCGGTCTTCTAACTAGAACACGTTACAGTTTTGGTCCTCGTTCGCGCAATGCATGTATGCCCACCTGCGGTATATGTGAACCATGCCTCTTTATGAATTCGAGGGCCGAGCTCCCGTGGTGGACCCGACCGCGTTCGTCGCGCCGACCGCCACGCTCATCGGGGACGTGCACGTCGCCGCCGGGGCCTCGGTCTGGTTCAACGCGGTGTTGAGGGCCGACTATGCGCCGATCATCATCCGCGAGGGAGCCAACGTGCAGGACGGATCGGTCCTGCACGCCCCGCCGGGTATCCCGGTCGATGTGGGTCCCGGAGCCACCATCGCGCATTGCTGCGTCATCCACGGTGCCCATATCGGCAGCCATGCGGTCATCGCCAACCATGCGACCGTGCTCGACGGAGCGGTCATCGGTTCCAGGACTCTGGTCGCCGCGCATGCGCTGGTGACCGGCGGCACCAAGATTCCCGACGAGGTGCTGGTGACGGGCTCACCCGCCAAGATCAAGGGGCCGATCGCGGGCACCGGCGCCGAGATCTGGATCAACACCAACGGTGTGGCGTACCAGGATCTGGCGCGCCGCTACGCCGAGGGACTCAGGGCTGTGTAGCCAGGCCGGTGCGCAGCGCGATCGCCTGCATCTTGCCGACGTTGGTGACGAACCCGTCGGTGGTGGTGTCGCCGATCGCGCTCTGGAACTCCATCCGGACCAGGGCACGGTCGACGGTGAAGAACATCAGGGTGACCGACTTGTCCTCTTCGGGTTTGGCGCCCTTGACGACGACGCCGCCGGTGCCCACGGCGATGGGTTGCGGGGTGCCGCCGGCCACCAGCGAGGGCAGCGTCGCCTGCGCCTGCTTCAGGGTGGCCTCGGCCGTCGCAGCATCCGGATAGATCAGCACGACGCTGCTGATGGCGCGGTCGTCCTGGTCGTTGACGAAGAAGGCACTGGCGCCCGGTTGTCCGTCGGGCTGTGACTGCGCCGACTGCTGGTGGAAGGTGTCCTCTTCATCACTGAGGTCCTCGGCGCTGATCAACAGGCGCTCGTAGTTCGGCGCGGCCTTCGCCGGTGACGACGATGTCGTCGTCACTGGGGGCTGCGCCGGAAATCCGGGCAGGCTGGTCGCCGCGGGCGTGCTGCCGTTGGTGCCGGCGCAACCGCTGATCAGGGCCGCCGCGAGGGCGATGGGGGCAATGGCGGACGTGTTGAGGCGCAGCACAGTGATCTGTTGACTCTTACAAACTAGGGAACAAAGCGTCCTCAACGCTACGCGACGGCATCAGATCTTGCGGGCGCCCGCCGTGGCCGCCGCCAGCTCCCAATACGCCCGCAGAGCGGCGATTTTTCCCTCCGCGTTCACCCGGTAGGTGAACACCCCGTCGGCTTGCACGCGATACCCGCTCGAGACGATCACGATGTGACCGACGTTGGCTTCCTCGTCGCCGCAGACATATGTCTTGTCGAAGTGGAACTCCAACTGGCTCGGGGCGATCGCCATATCGAAGAATCTGGCGATCGCCTCCTTGCCTCGATGACCGTTGCCCTCGGGGTCGAAGTGCGACGGACCGATCGGGTCCTCGACGATCGCGTCGTCGGCGAACAACGCGAGCCAGGCGTCCTTGTCGCGGGCGACGGCCGCTTCGCGCGACCGCCGCCCCGCAAGGGTGACCGGTGCCGTCACTGTGCTGGTTTGTCGCTGGAGACGACCCACATCGAGTAGTACTGGGCGCCGCCACCGTAGGCGTGGCCGAGGGCTTTGCGCGCGCCCGGGACCTGATGGTCGCCCGCCTTGCCCATCACCTGGATGGCCGACTCGGCGAACCGGATCATTCCGGACGCACCGATCGGGTTCGACGACAGCACGCCGCCGGAGGCGTTGAACGGGATCCGTCCGCCGATGGCGGTCTCGCCGGCCTCGGTGAGCTTCCAGCCCTCGCCCTCGGCCGCGAAGCCCAGGCTCTCCAGCCACATCGGCTCGTACCAGGAGAACGGCACGTAGACCTCGGCGGCGTCGATCTCGTCGATGGGTGAGGTGATGCCCGCGGCCTTCCACAGCGCGGCCGCGGCGTCGCGGCTGGCCTGCGGGTTGACCTGATCACGGCCGGCGTAGGCCAGCGGCTCGGTGCGCAGCGCGGTGGCGTGGATCCAGGCGACGGGATTGCCATTGGCGAGATGCGCCTCGGCGGCCTCTTCGTTGCCGATCACCATCGCGGCCGCTCCGTCGGACGACGGGCAGGTCTCGTCGTAGCGGATCGGGTCCCACAGCATCGGGGAGGCCATCACCTTCTCCAGCGTGATGTCGGGCTGATGGAGGTGCGCCAAGGGGTTCTTCGCGCCGTTGAGCCGGTCCTTGACCGCCACCATGGCGCCGATGTGGTTCGGGGCGCCGGAGCGGCGGATGTAGGCGCGCACGTGCGGGGCGAAGTAGCCGCCCGCGCCGGCGCCCACCGGCTTGGTGAACGGCACCGGAATACTCAACGCCCACATGGCATTCGATTCGGACTGCTTCTCCCACGCCATGGTCAGCACGCGCTTGTACTTGCCGGACTGAACCAGGCTGGCCGCGACGATCGCGGTCGAACCACCCACCGAACCAGCGGTGTGCACCCGGATCAGCGGCTTGTTCGTCGCTCCGACCGCGTCGGCCATGAACAGTTCGGGCATCATCACGCCCTCGAAGAAGTCGGGCGCCTTGCCGACCACCACCGCGTCGATATCGTCGAACGTCGATCCGGCATCGGCGAGCGCACGGTCGATGGCCTCACGCACGAGGCCGTTCATCGACACGTCGTGTCGCTTGGCGACGTACTTCGTCTGCCCGGTGCCCAGCACCGCGGCAAGCTTGCCCGCCATCTTTATTTCCCTTCCAGGACGGCGACGAGATTCTGTTGCAGCGCAGGGCCGCTGGTGGCGTGCGCCAGCACGCGCTGCGCAGAACGAGAGAAGATGTGCTGCGCGGCGAAACCGATGCGCTCCAGTCCGGCCGAGAACATCGGGTTGGCGGACAGCGCGCCGCCCGACGGATTGACCTTCGTCGAGGCCCCCAACCCGATGGCCTCGGTGAGGATCAGCTGCTGATGGGTGAACGGGGCGTAGATCTCGGCGATGTCGATCGAACCCGCGTCACCATTCAGGGCCGCCTTGGCCGACGCGGCGGTGGACGGCGAGGCCGTCAGGTCGCGGGCGCCGAGGATCGGTGTCTCGATGCGGTGCTCGAAACCGGTTATCCAGGCGGGGTTTTCGCGCAGTTCGCGCGCTTTGTCGCCGGATGCCAGCACGATCGCGGCGGCCCCGTCGGTGATCGGCGCGATGTCGTGGCGGCGCAGGGGGTCGGCGAAGAACGGCCGCGACAGCAGATCGTCAATGCTGCCGGTGACCTCTTCTTTGTCGGTGCGGCCGCCGGCGGCGTAGGAATCGAGGGCCACCTGAGCCATCTGCTCGGCGGTCCACTTACCGGCATCCAGTCCGGCGCGGGCCTGCAACCCGGCCATCGACACCGAGTCCGGCCACAGCGGCCCGACGGTGTACGGGTCGGTCTGCAGGGCCAGTACCCGGCGCAGCGTGCCTGCCGAGGACTTGCCGAAGCCGTACACCAGGGCCGTCTCGACCTGCCCGGTGAGCAGCTTGATGTAGGCCTCGTAGAGCGCCCACGCGGCGTCCATCTCGACGTGCGACTCGTTGATGGGCGGGATGGCACCGATCGAGTCGATCGCGGAGATGAACGAGAAGGCGCGGCCGGCAAGGTAATCCGAGGATCCCGAGCACCAGAAGCCGATATCGGTCTGCTTGAGGCCGAGCTCCTCGTACAGCTTGTGGAAGCACGGCATCAGCATCTCGACGCCGTTGGTGGTGCCGTCGGTGCGGCGGACGTGGGGCGCGTGTGCGAAGCCCACCACTGCGATGTCAGTCATGTCTGCCTTTACAGGTGGTGCTTGTAGGAGTCGTAGTCGGCATCGGGCTCACCCGTCGGCTTGAAGTAGTCGATGTTGTCGATGCCCAGGCCCCACTCCTCGCGGGGCTTCCACACCGCCTGTACGCGCATACCCATCCGCACATCCGCCGGGTCGATCTCGACGACCAGGTGCAGGAACGGGATGTCGGCGCCGTCGAGCAGCACGTAGGCGGCGACGTAGGGCGGCTTGATGCGCTGCCCCGGGAACGGGATGTTGATGATCGCGAACGTGGTGACCGTGCCGACATCGGGCAGCTCGAGGAACTCATCGAGCGCCAAACCCGTTGCGGGATCGGCTTCCTTGGGTGGGAAGTACACCTTGCCGGGCTGGCCGTCGCGGCCACTCTTGGTGCGGCCACCCAGCAGCTTGCCTTCCTCAAGGGCCTTGAGGAACGTGGTCTCGGGCAGTGAGGCGGTGTGCTGGATCTCGATGAAGCTCGGCGTCACCTGCACCGTGATGGGGTCCCGGTCATCGGGCGCGCCCTCGGGTTCCGGATCCTCACCGGGAACGAAGTAGGCGATGTCGGTGATGGCGCCGACCGGCTCGTCGATCCAGTGCGCGTGCACCCGGTCGCCGGTCTTGAGCGTGCCCTCGGGCGCGTCGACCGCGTGCAGCAGTGCGGTGTCCGCGCCGTCCAGCTTGATCAGCGCCCAGGCGAACGGCCGGTCCAACGGCTGGCCCTCCAGAGGCGTCGGCTGCCAGGTCCACGACTGCACCGTGCCGACGGCGCTGACGGGCACCACCTCGGTCAGGGCCGCGTAGGTGACCGGGTCATACTCGGCGGGCGGTACATGTACCCGGCCGTCCGATCCGCGGACGCCGACGATCCGTCGTTCGCGCAGTGCGGTGAAGAACTGGGACAGGAGTGGTCCGACTGAACGGGTGTAGTCGAATGCGAGCTTCAGCGGCGCCGAGAGAGGCCGCTCATGCTTGTCGATCTGCACCGGGCTGCTTTGGCCTGTGGTCACGGCATCGAGTAGAACAGGTTCTAAGAATGGTTTCAACCACCGGTCGAGAGGTGAGCTTATGAAGCTGGGTTTGCAGTTGGGCTACTGGGGCGCGCAGCCCCCGACCAACCACGCCGAACTGGTCGCTGCGGCCGAGGCGGCGGACTTCGACACCGTCTTCACCGCCGAGGCATGGGGCTCGGACGCCTACACCCCGCTGGCCTGGTGGGGTCGCGAAACCACGAAGCTGCGGCTGGGCACCTCGGTGATCCAGCTGTCGGCGCGCACCCCGACCGCCTGCGCGATGGCCGCGCTGACGCTGGATCACCTGTCCGGTGGCAGGCACATCCTGGGTCTCGGCGTGTCCGGTCCGCAGGTGGTCGAGGGTTGGTACGGCGCCAAGTTCCCCAAGCCGCTGGCCCGCACCCGCGAGTACGTCGACATCCTGCGCCAGGTCTGGGCCCGCGAGGCGCCGGTGCACAGCGCCGGACGGCACTACCCGCTGCCGCTGACCGGCGAGGGCACCACCGGACTCGGCAAGAACCTCAAGCCGATCACCCACCCGCTACGCGCCGACATCCCGGTGATGCTGGGCGCCGAGGGCCCGAAGAACGTCGCCCTGGCTGCCGAGATCGCCGACGGCTGGCTGCCGATCTTCTACTCGCCGCGCATCGCGGGCATGTACAACGAATGGCTCGACGAGGGCTTCGCGCGCCCCGGAGCGCGGCGCACCCGCGAGACCTTCGAGATCTGTGCGACCGCGCAGGTCGTGGTCACCGACGACCGACCGGCGATCATGGAATTGATGAAGCCGCACCTGGCCCTGTACATGGGCGGGATGGGAGCGGAGGACACCAACTTCCACGCCGATGTGTACCGCCGGATGGGCTACGCGGAGGTCGTCGACGACGTGACGAGGCTGTTCCGCAACGACAAGAAGGATGAAGCGGCCAAGGTCATCCCCGACGAGCTGGTCGACGATTCGGCGATCGTCGGCAACCTGGACTACGTCAAGGGACAGATCAAGGCGTGGGAAGCATCCGGCGTCACGATGATGGTGGTCGGGGCTCGGTCGGTCGAGCAGATCAACGATCTTGCCGGGCTGGTGTAGACACTTCTTGCCAGTTGTCTAGAACGCGTTCTAGATTTGGCGTGTGACCCAAGCCACGCAGCACACCATCGCCGGCACCATCCTGACGATGCCGGTGCGGGTGCGCACCGCGCAGCAGCACATGGCCATGTTCTCGGTGAACGCCGACGCCGCCCAGCGGATGGTCGACTACAGCGGTCTGCAGGTCTGCCGGTACCGGCCCACCAAGGCCATCGTGGTGCTGATGCTGATGCACTACCTCGACACCGATCTGGGCCAGTACTACGAGTACGGCACCAATGTCATGGTCAATCCGCCCGGCTCCAACGCGTCGGGGTTGCATGCATTGCAGTCGGCCGGGGCGTTCATCCACCACCTGCCCGTCGATCAGGCGTTCACGCTGGAGGCCGGCCGGACCATCTGGGGTTACCCGAAGGTGATGGCGGACTTCAGGATTGATGACGGGAAACCGTTCTCCTTCGACGTCAGCATCGAGGGCAGCCACGCCGTCGGGATGGATTTCAGCCCGGGGTTGCCGGTGCCCGGGATGTTCACCTCGCGCCCCCAGGTGCATCCGACCTACTCGCACCTGGACGGCGTCACCCGCGAAACTTCGGGTGAGATGCGGATGACGGGTGTGCGGTACCGGCCGGGTGGGGTCCGGGTGCGCCTCGGTGCACATCCCTACGCCAGAGAACTCGCCGAACTCGGCTTCCCCAAACGGGCCTTGTTCTCGGGGTCCGCGCAGAACGTGGACATGACTTTCGGTGACGCCAAGGAGATCGCGTGACATCTGTAATCGCCAAGCCCGATGTGGATCTGGCCGACGGCCGCTTCTACGCCGACGGTCCCGCCGCCCGCGAGGCCTACCGGTGGATGCGGGCCAACCAGCCGGTGTTCCGGGACCGCAACGGGCAGGCCGCCGCCGCGAGCTATCAGGCGGTGCTCGACGCCGAACGCAACCCGGAACTGTTCTCCAGCGCCGGCGGTATCCGGCCCGACCAGCCCGGCATGCCGTACATGATCGACATGGACGACCCGGCGCACCTGGTGCGGCGCAAGCTCGTCAACGCCGGCTTCACCCGCAAGCGGGTGATGGACAAGCTGCCGTCCATCGAGCGGCTGTGCGATGCCCTGATCGACGGGGTGTGCGAACGCGGTGAGGCCGACTTCGTCCGTGAGATCGCCGCTCCGCTGCCGATGGCGGTCATCGGGGACATGCTCGGCGTGCTGCCGACCGAACGCGAGATGCTGCTGCAGTGGTCCGATGACCTGGTGTGTGGATTGTCCTCGCACATCGATGAATCGGGCATCCAGAAGCTGATGGAGACGTTCGCCGCCTACACCGCGTTCACCATGGACGTCATCGCCAAGCGCCGCGCCGAACCCACCGACGACCTGTTCTCGATCCTGGTGCACTCCGAGGTGGACGGCCAGCGGATGAGTGACGATGAGATCGTCATGGAGACCCTGCTGATCCTGATCGGCGGCGACGAGACCACCCGGCACACCTTGTCCGGGGGCACCGAGGCGCTGCTGCGACACCGGGATCAGTGGGAGGCCCTCGTTGCGAATCCGGAGCTGCTTCCGGGTGCCATCGAGGAGATGCTGCGCTGGACCTCACCGGTGAAGAACATGTGCCGCACCGTCACCGCCGACACCGAGTTCCACGGCACGGAGCTCAAGGCGGGCGAGAAGATCATGCTGATGTTCGAGGCGGCCAACTTCGACGAGGCCGCGTTCGAGAACCCCGACGAGTTCCGCATCGACCGGAACCCGAACAGCCACCTGGCATTCGGCTTCGGCAGCCACTTCTGCCTGGGCAACCAGCTGGCCCGTCTCGAGCTGAAGCTGATGACCGAACGCGTGCTGCGCAGACTGCCGGACCTGCGACTGGCCGACGGCGCGCAGGTGCCGTTGCGGCCGGCCAACTTCGTCAGCGGCCCCGAGGCGATGCCGGTGGTGTTCACCCCGGTCCCGCGGGTGCTCGACTAGAGGTTCTCCAGGAGTATCCGGTAGCGGCGCTCACTGAATCGCCAGACACCGTCTACCTTGCGCAGCCGGTCGTCGTAGGCGCCGACGAGTTGCCGGGTCGTGTTGTCGTGCAACCGGAAGTTCTCCAGGCAGAACGAGGTGGCCGCGGCGTGGTCGCCATCGACCTCGATGGAACCGATCTGGGTGATGAAAGACATCTGCGCCAACGCTTTCCAGATGCCGTCCCAGTGGGCCCGCAACGCATCGATGCCCTGGCATTCGCCGCCGACGCCGCGGCGGGCGCCGTCGGCTGTCCAGCAGTCCAGGTAGTCGTCGAGGGCCCCGCGCGTCACCGCGCCGGCGTAACTGTCGAAACGTTCCCTGATGGCGAGCCGGTCTTCGATCGCGCCGCGAAACATCGGTGAGCTCCATTCCTCGGTTACGGGTGTCCCCGCGAATGTAAGGGCTCTGCAAGAATTCGGCGCCAAATCCGGCAGAGCCTTCACTCGGGGCACCCCGGACGGCTACAGATGGTGCATGACGACATCGACATCGACATCGGCGGACACCCGCCGCGCCATCTGGAACACCATCAGGGGGTCCTCGGGCAACCTGGTCGAGTGGTACGACGTCTACGTCTACACCGTCTTCGCGTCGTACTTCGAGAAGCAGTTCTTCGATCCGGCCGACCAGAACTCGACGATCTACGTCTACGCCATCTTCGCGGTCACCTTCCTGACGCGGCCGCTGGGTTCCTGGTTCTTCGGGCGGTTCGCCGACCGCCGGGGCCGGCGCGCCGCGCTCACCATCAGCGTCTCGCTGATGGCGTTGTGCTCGTTGGTGATCGCGGTGGTGCCGGGCCGGGAGACCATCGGCGCCGCCGCCCCGATCATCCTGATCCTGTGCCGGTTGGTGCAGGGCTTCGCCACCGGCGGCGAATACGGCACCTCGGCGACGTACATGTCCGAGGCGGCGACACGGGAACGGCGTGGGTTCTTCTCGTCGTTCCAGTACGTCACCCTGGTCGGCGGTCACGTGCTCGCCCAGTTCACCCTGCTGATCATCTTGACCACGCTGAGCACCGATCAGGTGCACGAATTCGGTTGGCGCATCGCGTTCGCCGTCGGCGGCGCGGCCGCCATCGTGGTGTTCTGGTTGCGCCGCACCATGGACGAATCGCTGTCCCCGGAGCAGCTGGAGGCGATCAGGGAGGGCAAGGACACCGGCGCAGGATCCATCCGTGTTCTGCTCACGCGCTACTGGCGGCCGCTGGTGCTGTGCTTCCTCATCACTCTCGGCGGCACCGTGGCGTTCTACACCTACAGCGTCAACGCGCCCGCCATCGTCAAGGCGACGTACAAGAACGAGGCGATGACCGCGACCTGGATCAACCTGATCGGGTTGATCTTCCTGATGCTGCTGCAGCCCGTCGGCGGGATCATCAGCGACAAGGTGGGCCGCAAACCGCTGCTGGTGTTCTTCGGTGTGGGTGGCGTGCTCTACACCTACGTGCTGATCACCTATCTGCCGCAGACGCATTCGCCGCTGCTGTCGTTCCTCCTGGTCGCCGTCGGCTACGTGATCCTCACCGGGTACACCTCGATCAACGCCCTGGTGAAATCCGAGCTGTTCCCGGCGAACGTGCGCGCGCTGGGTGTGGGAGTGGGCTACGCCCTGGCGAATTCGGCCTTCGGCGGCACCGCGCCGCTGATCTACCAGGCGCTCAAGGCTCGCGACCAGGTGCCGCTTTTCATCGGCTACGTGACGGTCTGCATCGCGGTCTCGCTGGTGGTCTACCTGTTCTTCATCAAGAACAAGGCGACCACATACCTGGACCGGGAGCAGGGCGACGCGTTCGTGCCGTCGCCGGCGCTTCAGGACAGGTAACCCCCGCGACTTGTGCACGTTCCGTCACGCTCAGCGATACGGAACGTGCACACGTCGCGCTACTTCATCTGGAATTTGGGTGCGCGCTTCTCCTTGAACGCCAACGGGCCCTCCTTGGCGTCATCGGAGAGGAACACCGGGATGCCGTTGGCGGTGTCGGGCTTGAACGCGTCGAGCTCGTGCATGCCCTCGGAGTCCCGGATGGTCTTGAGGATGGCCTGCACCGCCAGTGGCCCGTTGTTGTTGATCACCTCGGCGATCTCCAGGGCCTTGTCCAGCGCGGTGCCGTCGGGCACGACGTAGCCGATCAGCCCGTAGTCCAGCGCCTGCTGCGCGGTGATGTGCCGTCCGGTGAGCAGCATGTCGCACGCGATCGTGTACGGAATCTGGCGCACCAGGCGCACGGCGGAGCCGCCCATCGGGTACAGGCTCCACTTGGCCTCGGAGATGCCGAACTTGGCGCTCTCGCCGGCGACGCGGATGTCGGTGCCCTGCAGGATCTCGGTGCCACCCGCGATCGCGGGGCCCTCGACGGCGGCGATCAGCGGCTTGGTCAGCCGGCGGCCCTTGAGCAGGCCGTCGATGCGCGACGGGTCGTAGCTGCCGTCCTTGAACGAGTCACCCGGCGGCTTCTTGGTGGCGCCCTTGAGGTCCATGCCCGCGCAGAAGTAGCCGCCGGCACCGGTCAGGATGCAGGTGCGGATCTCCGGATCGCTGTCGACGCGGTCCCACGCCTCGACCATGATCGAGAGCATCTCGCCGGAAAGGGCGTTGCGGGCCTCGGGACGGTTGAGTGTGACGATCAACGTGTGTCCGCGCTGCTCAATGAGGGCGTCGGGTCCTTTTTCGGTCTCGCTCACCGGTGCCTGCCTCCATGTTCGGTAACCCCAGACTTGTCACGAAATGTAACACGTTCTAGTTTAGGTTCCGTGGCCCTGAATATCGCCGATCTCGCCGAGCACTCCATCGACGCCGTACCGGACCGCGTCGCCCTGATATGTGGTGACGAGCAGCTGACCTATGCCCAGTTGGAGGAGAAGGCCAATCGCCTGGCCCACTATCTCCAGGATCAGGGCGTCAAGAAGGACGACAAGGTCGGGTTGTACTGCCGCAACCGCATCGAGATCGTCATCGGGATGCTCGGCATCGTCAAGGCCGGCGCCATCCTGGTCAACGTCAACTTCCGCTACGTCGAGGGCGAGCTGAAGTATCTGTTCGAGAACTCGGACATGGTCGCGTTGATCCACGAGCGCCGCTACGCCGACCGGGTCGACAATGTGCTGCCCGAGACGCCGAACGTCAAGACCGTCCTGGTGGTCGAGGACGGGTCAGACGACGACTTCAAGCGCTACGGCGGCGTGGAATTCGAGGCCGCGCTCGCCGAGGGATCGCCCGAGCGCGATTTCGGCCCGCGCAGCGAGGACGACATCTACCTGCTCTACACCGGCGGCACCACCGGGTTCCCCAAGGGCGTGATGTGGCGCCACGAGGACATCTACCGGGTGCTGTTCGGTGGCACCGACTTCGCGACCGGCGAGCCCATCGCCGACGAGTACGACCTGTCCAAGCAGGCCGCCGCGAATGCACCGATGATCCGGCTGCCCATCCCGCCGATGATCCACGGCGCCACGCAGTCGGCCACCTGGATGGCGCTGTTCTCCGGCCAAACCGTCGTGCTGACACCGGAATTCGACGCCGACCAGGTGTGGCGCCTGATCCACGACCACAAGGTCAACCTGTTGTTCTTCACCGGCGACGCGATGGCGCGCCCGTTGCTCGACGCGCTGCTGGCGCACCAGGATGAGGGAAACACCTACGACCTGTCGTCGCTGTTCCTGCTGGCCAGCACCGCGGCGCTGTTCTCCACCAGCCTCAAGGAGAAGTTCCTCGAGCTGCTGCCCAACCGCGTCATCACCGATTCGATCGGCTCCTCGGAGACCGGCTTCGGCGGTACCAGCATCGTCGCCAAGGGTCAGAGCCACACCGGCGGACCGCGCGTCACGATCGACAAGAACACCAAGGTGCTCGACGAGGACGGCAACCCCGTCGTGCCGGGTTCGGGTGTGCGCGGCATCATCGCCAAGTGCGGCCACATCCCGGTCGGCTACTTCAAGGACGAGAAGAAGACCGCCGAGACCTTCCGGACCTATCACGGTGTGCGGTATGCGATTCCGGGTGACTACGCCGAGGTCGAAGCCGACGGCAGCGTGACGATGCTGGGCCGCGGCTCGGTGTCGATCAACAGCGGTGGCGAGAAGATCTACCCCGAAGAGGTCGAAGCCGCGCTCAAGGGCCATCCCGATGTGTTCGACGCACTGGTGGTCGGTGTGCCCGACGAGCGCTTCGGCCAGCATGTCGCGGCCGTCGTGCAGGCGCGCGAGGGCACTCAGCCGACGCTGGCCTCCCTCGATGCGTTCGTGCGCACCGAGATCGCGGGATACAAAGTGCCGCGCAGTCTTTGGCTGGTCGACGAGGTGAAGCGCTCTCCGGCGGGCAAGCCCGACTACCGGTGGGCGAAGGACACCACCGAGGAGCGGCAAGCCGACGAAGTGCACGCCAAGCATGTAGGAGCCAACTGATGCGTACCGAACTCTGCGACAAGTTCGGGATCGAATACCCGATCTTCGTCTTCACCCCGTCGGAGAAGGTGGCCGCCGCGGTCAGCAAGGCCGGCGGCCTCGGTGTGCTGGGTTGCGTGCGGTTCAATGACGCCGACGACCTGGAAGAAGTCCTGCAATGGATGGACGCCAACACCGACGGCAAGCCCTACGGTGTCGACATCGTGATGCCGGCCAAGATCCCCACCGAGGGCACGGCCGTCGACATCAACAAGCTGATTCCGCAGAGCCACCGCGATTTCGTCGCGAAAACCCTTGCCGATCTGGGTGTTCCGCCGCTTCCCGAGGACGAGGAGAAGAGCGAGGGCGTGCTGGGCTGGCTGCACTCGGTGGCGCGGAGCCACGTCGAGGTCGCGCTGAAGCACCCGATCAAGCTGATCGCCAACGCGCTGGGCTCCCCGCCCGTGGACGTCATCGAACAGGCACACGCCGCGGGCGTTCCGGTGGCTGCGCTGGCGGGTAGCGCCAAGCACGCGCTGCGCCACGTCGAGAACGGTGTCGACATCGTCGTCGCGCAGGGTCATGAGGCCGGCGGGCACACCGGCGAGATCGGATCGGTCGTGCTGTGGCCGGAAATCGTCGACGCACTGGACGGTAAGGCCCCGGTGCTGGCCGCCGGCGGTATCGGCACCGGCAAGCAGGTGGCCGCGGCACTGGCGCTCGGCGCCCAGGGTGTCTGGATGGGCTCGGCCTTCTTGACCGCCGCGGAGTACGACCTGGGCCACCGACTGCCCGGCGGCACGTCGACGATCCAGGACGCGCTGCTCCGCGCGACCACCGCGGATACCGTGCGCCGCAAGATCTATACCGGCAAGCCGGCCCGGCTGCTGAAGACCAAATGGACCGATGCCTGGGACGCCCCGGACGCCCCGGAGCCGCTGCCGATGCCGTTGCAGAACATCCTGGTCAGCGAGGCGCACCAGCGGATGAACGATTCGGACAACCCGGACACGGTCTCCATGCCGGTGGGCCAGATCGTCGGCCGGATGAACGAGATCCGTCCCGTCGCCGACATCATCGGCGAACTGGTGAGTGGATTCGAGCAGACCACCAAGCGACTGGACGGCATCGCGGGCTCCTGAGCTCGTCAGGGCCGCAGCGAGATCAGTAGTTCGGCCGCCGTGGCTGCGGCATCCGCCCCGCGGATCTCGTCGCCGATTCGGGTGGCCGCGGCGCGCACGCCCGGATCGGTGAGCAGCGTCTCGATGGCATCACGCACCGCGCCGACTCCTGCGAACCTGGTCATCGAGCGGCCCGCTCCGGCGCGAGCGACCGCCGATCCGATCATGCGTTGATCGGACAGCGCGCTCGAAGGCAGGAACAGGATCGGCACATCGTGCGCCAGCGCACGGAAGGTGGTGGCGTGGCCGCCGTGCCCGATCAGAAGTGAGCAGTGCGGCAGGATCTCGCGGTGATCGGCGTAGCCGACGACATCGACGTTCGGTGCACGCGGCAGGTCCGCGGGGTCGATCACGCCGCCCGTCGTGACGACCGCGCGTACCGGCAACGTGGCCAACGCTGCGATGACCTTCTCCAACGTGCTCCGCTGACCGCGAAAGCCGTTGGTGGACAGGCTCACCAACACGAGCGGGGGATCGCTGGGCAGGCTCGGCCTGCCGTCGACGACCGCGCCGACCCAGCGGATGTTCGCGGGCTGGTGCCCCCGGGCGCCAGGATCGAGGTGTTGCACTGTCGCCACGATGTTCACGTTCGACGAATTCCACAGCTGGGCCGCGTTGTTGCCGTACAACCGCGCCAAGGTACCTGCCCCGAGGCGGTGCGGGCCGTCGATGTATCCGCGAATCGTGTGGGTGAAGGCAGCGTTGGTGATGCCCGCGCGTTGAACCGCCTTGAGTGCTGGTAGCAGCATGCAGTCGACCACGGCGACGTCGGGGCGGCGATCGGTGCAATACCGGCTGACGTCCTCGGCGATGCCGGGATCGTTGAACATCGGAACCCACTGCAAGGCACTCTTCTCCGCCTGAGGTTCCCACGGGCGGGCCTTGCTGTACGGCGCGAATTGCAGTCCGGCACGTTCCACGGCGTCGCGCAGTCGGGGATGGCCGAGCACATGCACGCGGTGCCCGCGTCCGGCGACGGCAGCCGCGACGCCGAGCAGCGGCGGCACGTTGCCGCCACCGTCCATCGTCACGAACAAGAAGTCGGCTGTGTTCACGCCCACCGAGTGTTGCGTGCCATGCCCTGCCTGTAAAGCCGACGGATCAGACGCCTGTCGCCCCGGCGATCCGTTCCCGGATCAGATCCGCGTGCCCGCAAGCCCACGCACGGCCTGGCCCGTTCGATCACCGGCCGGGCAGCCGCTGCACGGCCTGGATCATCGGGGTCAGCGCCTTCTGCCACCAGGCGGACGGAATGCCCAGCGGCGGATCGAGATTGAGCACCCGGGCGGTGGACACCGTCTGCGACTCGGTGTACTTGAGGATGCCGTCGGCACCGTGGCGGCGCCCGACCCCGGAGGCCTTCATGCCGCCCATCGGTGCCGCGGTGCTCCCGAACGCCAGCGCGTAACCCTCGTCGACGTTGACGGTGCCGGCCTGCAGCCGGGCCGCGATTGCCTCACCCTCGGCCTTGCTGCCCGCCCAGACGCTGGCGTTGAGCCCGTACTCCGTGTCGTTGGCCTTGGCGATCGCCTCGTCCACCGAATCGACGGGGTAGATGGACACCAGCGGACCGAAGGTCTCGTTGCGGCCGCATTCCATCTCGTCGGTGACGTCGGTCAGGACGGTCGGCTCGAAGAACAACGGACCGATGTCGGGCCGGGCGTTGCCGCCGGCAATCACCTTGGCGCCCTTGGCTTTCGCGTCGTCGACATGGCCGGACACCGTCTTGATCTGGTCCTCGGAGATCAGGCTGCCCATATCGGCGCTGAAATCGTAGGCGGTGGACAGCTTCATCGCCTTGACCTGCTTGGCGAACTTGGCGGCGAACTCGTCGGCGACCGACCGTTCGACATAGATCCGCTCGATCGAGATGCACAGCTGCCCGGCGTTGGAGAAGCACGCGCGGGTGGCGGCCTTGGCCGCCACATCCAGGTTGGCGCCCTTGGTGACGATCATCGGGTTCTTGCCACCCAATTCGGCGGAGAAACCGATCAGTCGGCTGCCGCACTGTTCGGCCAGGGTCCGGCCGGTGGACGTGGAGCCGGTGAACATCAGGTAGTCGCAGTGCGCCACGATCGCGGTGCCGACCACCGAGCCGGGGCCGGGCACCACGGCGAACAGGTCACGCGGCAGCCCGGCCTGGTACAGCAGTTCGGCGTTGGCCAGCGTGCAGTACGGCGTCTGGCTGTCAGGTTTCACCACCACGGCGTTACCTGCCAGCAGCGCGGGGATGGAGTCGGAGATGGACAGCGCCATCGGGTAGTTCCACGGCGAGATCACGCCGATGACGCCCTTGGGGTGGTAGTTGACCACTGTCTTCACCACGCCGGGCAACAGGCCTTGCACCCGCTTGGTGCCCAGCAGTTTGACTGCCTCCCGCGCGTAGTAGCGCGCGTTGAGGATCATGTCGACGATCTCTTCCTGGGCGGCCGACCGGGCCTTGCCGGTCTCGGCCTGCGCGACGTCCATCAGGGAGTCGCGGTTGGCGATCACCAGATCACGGAAGCGCTCGATGACGGCGGCCCGCTCGGTGACCGGGCGGGTGGCCCATTCGGCCTGTGCGGCGCGGGCTTTGGTGAACGCGGCCGCGACATCGTCGGCGTTGCCGACCGGGATGGTGGTGAGTTCCCGCCCGGTGAACACCTCGTCGATCGGTTTGGACGGGCGGGCGTCCGCATCGTCGATGGCGACCAGCGTGCGCAGATGGGCGAAGTCCGCGGCGGATGGAGCGGGCATGGTCGACTCTCCCTTACTGGTGAGTAACTAGTAGTCAGGGCAAACCTACTCGGTACCGGCGGTATCGACCAGGCCGGTTTGTCCGATTCGTTCACGACGCCGCCCGCGCGCGGGCCCTAACCTGCGGTGATGAGCATTCACCTGAGTTCTGTGGTCATCGAGATCGTGCCCGCCGACCTGCGCCGGTCCCTGGACTTCTATCGGCTGCTGGGACTGGCCGTCCCCGAGGGAGACGAGCCGCATGTCGAGGTGGCACTGCCCGGCGGCAACCGGCTGGCGTTCGACACCGAGGAGGTCATCGCCGGGATGCATCCCGGCTGGACGCCGCCGGACTCTGCTGGCCGGCTGGCGCTGGCGTTCGGTGTGGAAGCGCCCGCGCAGGTCGACGCGCTGTATGAGCGGCTCACCGCCGCCGGACATCCTGGCATGCTGGCACCGTTCGACGCACCCTGGGGGCAGCGCTACGCGACGGTCAGCGATCCGGACGGCACGTCGATCGACCTGTTCGCGGCGGCAGGCTGACCCGCGACCAATTGACCGAGTGGCAATCCGGCCAACGTGCGGATCTCGCGGTGCAGGTGCGGCTGGTCGGAGTATCCGGCCCGGAACGCGACCTCTGCCGGTGCGACGCCGGTGTCCAGCAGCCGGGTTGCCCGCCGGAACCGGAGGACTCGGCGCAGCATGGCGGGACCGTACCCGTAGACCGCGGTGCACTGGCGCTGCAGCGTGCGCGCAGACCACCCGGCTTCGCGTGCGGTGTCGGCCACCGACGCGCCCCGGGCCAGGTTCCGGGTCACCTCGCCCAGGGTGGTCAGCGACCACGGCGCCGTTTCCGGTAGGGGTGGGTAGGCGGCCATCGTCTCGGCCAGTTCGGTCAGTGAGCGGTCCCGGCCGACGGCACGCAGCTCGCTCAGGGCAACGCGGGTGTCGCGGACCTCGGCGGCCGGGACCCCGAGCAACCGGGGCAGCACCCCGGGGTGGAAACGCAAGCCGCGCACCGGCTCCGGGCCGGATCGGCTGAGAAAGGCGGTGGTGTCCGGCCCCGCGACGAGGGTCTGGTCCTCCCGCCGGATCAGATCCATGCAGCCGTCCGGCAGGATGCGGGCTGGCCCGGTGAGTCCCGTTGCTGTCCAGCCACATTCGACCAGTGCACTCAGGCCTGGCGGCGGGGCGAGCTCGCGGTAACCCACAACCCGACGCTACCCGACGAAAATGCCCCCACGGGCGTACCCGTGGAGGCATCCTCAGCGAACAGGTCAGGGCGTGATGGTGGTTCCCGAGTCGATGGCGTCGGTCGCCGCGCTCACGATGTCCATCTGGTTCTCCAGGCCGTCGGCGTTGAGCTGCAACACATAGAGGCCGTCGGCGCCGGGGATGATGACGGTCTTCTGCGCGACGATCTTCTTCTGGCCGTCCTGGACCCAGGTGCCGCCCAGTTGGAAGGCGGGGTACTCGCCGAGGGTGCTCGACGCGCCCTCGTTGAGCGGCTCGTAGCCGGACAGGTTCTGCAGCTCACCCGGGGCCAGTTCGAGGATCTTCTGCTCGTCGACGTTGCCCGTCAGCTTCGACACGATCGCGACGACGCTCGGGGTGTATTCCTCGGCCTCGGGACCGGTGTAGACGATCGCTCCGTAGGCCCAGTCCGGGGTATCGGCGCCGGCCGACTCCCAGCCCTCGGGCAGCGGCAGATCGATGGTGGGCGAACCGGGGTCACCACGGTGAACCTGGGCTTCCTGAATGTTGTTCGCCTTGATGTACTCGGCGATGGTCTGGTTGGGACCGGCCGCATCCTCCTCGCGCGGGGCCACCTTGGGCTTCTTGGTGGCCGTGGCGGACTTGCTGGTCGACGTCTTCTCCGACGACGACGCAGTGGTCTTCTCGCTACTGCTCGTCGCGGTCTTGGTGTCCGAGCCGCAGCCCGACAGGACCACGGCGAGGGCGGTCGCTGCGGCCGCCAGACCGGTGAGCGCAGATGCTCTCATGACAGAACTCCTCGGGGGTCAAAGGTCTTCAGGTGCCATTGCGGCAAAGTTTGCCGCTGTGCATTTCCGATCGGAAGCGTAGCTCAGTGGGGCGTTCGACGTGCTGAGTAGAACTACTCGAATTCGCGGACCAGAAAGGGTCGCCAGATTCGGCAAATACTTTTACGATAATTGGCCCGGTTCAGCCCGGACCCAGCGTGTAAGAGCCGGTTTCGGGATGTCGGTACCAGCCACCCGCGGCGTGGGTTCCGCCGTCGACATGAATGGTCTGTCCGGTGATGTAGCTGGACAGATCCGATGCCAGAAATATCGCCGCCCCGGCCATTTCGTCGACATCGCCGCCGCGCCCCATCGGCACCATTCGGCCGGCACGGGCAAAGCGTTCCGGCGAACCGATCCGGGCCAGGCCCTCGGTCATGGTGAAATCCGGTGCCAGCGCATTGATCCGAATTCCGTGCTCGGCCAATTCCAGCGCCGCGGTCTGGGTGTAGTTGATGACACCGGCCTTCGCGGCGGCATACGCGGCGTATCCCGGGGCCGCTCGCACCCCCTCGATGGAGGTGATGTTGATGACGCTGCCGCCTTCGCCCGCGGCGGCCATCACCCGTGCGACCCGCTGGGTACAGAGCAAGACATGGCGCAAATTGGCCCGGTACAGGGCATCCCAGCCGTTCTCCGAGGTCTCCAACAGCGGTGACGCGAAGGTCCCCCCCGCGTTGTTCACCAGAATCCGGACCGGGCCCAACTCGTCGACCGTGCGACGCAACGCCTCATCGACGGCGTCCGCGTCCCGCACATCGACGACCAGGCCGAGCGCCCCGATATCGGCGGCCGCACCTGCGCAGGTCTGCGGGTTGCGTTCCCAGAGGGCCACCTTGGCGCCGAAGGCGCGCAGCCCGGCTGCGATTCCGCGGCCGATCCCCTCACCACCACCGGTGACCACCGCGACCCGGTCGGTCAGGGAGACGGCGGACGGGTCGATGGCCATGCGCGCACTCTAGCTGCGCAGGGTCTGCCGTTGGATGGTGTGCACCGGATCGGCGCAGTCGGTCGCCTCGGCCGACAGTTCCCGCTTGAGCACCTTGAAGGTCTCGGTGCGCGGCAGTGCGGTGCTGACCCGGACGAATGACGGCCACTGTTTGGGGCCGAGGTCAGCCTGCTCGGCAAGAAACGCCGTGAATGTGTCGGCGTCGAAGGACGCACCGGGCACCGGCACCACCGCCGCCATCACCCGGTCACCCACTGCGGGGTCGGGGACGGGATACACGGCGGCCTCGGCGATGTCGGGATGACGTAGCAGGATCCGCTCGATCGGCGCGGTGCCCAGGTTCTCGCCGTCGACCCGCATCCAGTCGCCGAGGCGCCCGGCGAAATACACGAAGTCGGCCTCGTCCCGGTAGGCGAGGTCGCCGGTGTGGTAGACGCCGCCGGCCATCCGCTCGGCCTGGGCGTCGGGGGAGTTGTAGTAACCCCGAAACCAGCCGGCACCAGTCGGATTCACGATTTCGCCGACCACCCCGGGCGGGCACGGCTGTCCGGTCTGCACGTCGATGATGGCCACCTCGTCGGTCAGTGGCCCCAGCGACCCGTCCGGGGTCTCGGGGGTCCTGGCGATCGCCACGCCACCCTCGGTGGAGCCGAATCCGTCCACCACCCGCACACCGAACCGGTCGGCGAAGCGCACCAGATCCCGCGGCGCCCCTTCGTTGCCGTACAGGAACTTCAGCGGGTTGTCGGCGTCGTCGGGTTGCGCCGGGGTGGTGAGGATGTAGGACAGCGGCTTGCCGACGTAGTTGGCGTAGGTGGCGCCGTAGCGGCGCACATCGGGGATGAACTGCGAGGCAGAGAACTTGCGCCGCAACGCGATCGAGGCGCCCGCGGCCACCGCCACCGCCCAGCCCGCCATGATCGCGTTGGAGTGGAACAGCGGCATGGACAGGTAGCACGTGTCGGCGGGGCCGAGCCCGAACCGGTCGGCCAGCATCCGGCCGGGGAAAGCCACCTTGTCCTGGGTGACCCGGACGGCCTTGGGGTCTCCGCTGGTGCCGGAGGTGAAGATCAGCATGAAGAGATCGTCCGGGGACAACTCGGCGAAGCGCACCGGAGTGCCGGCATGGGCCGCGAGTTCGGTTGTCCACTCGTGTGATTCGACGTCGATGTGAGAGACGCCTGCAGGCACCTCGGCACCCGAATCGGCCAGCACCAGCTGGCAATCCGCCCGCTCGATGTCACTTGCCAATGCCGCGCCACGCCGCGTCGGGTTCAGACCGACCGGAACCAGCCCGGACAGGCCCGCCGCCACCAGCACGCTGGAGAAGAACGGCGTGTTGCCCAGCAGCACACCGACATGCGGCGGCCTGCTCGGGTCGAGGCGGGCGCGCAGGGCCGCGGCCAGCTGGGCACCCGCGGCGATATGGTCGCGCCAGCTGGTGAACTCGGCACCGCAATGGATGCCGCGGTCCGTGACGCCCGCGAGTGGTAGCAGCAGCCCGCCGACGGTCGAGCCCGTGTCGGGCACGGTCAGGCCGGGGTGTCGGCCAACTCGCGGCCGATCTGCAGCAGCTGCCCCGTCGCCCCGCCGAGGGCGAACTCGGTCTGCTTGGCGGCCAGGAAGTACCGGTGGATCGGATGATCCGTGTCGATACCGACACCACCGTGCACGTGCACCGTCGTGTGTGCGACGCGGTGGCCTGCGTCGGCCGCCCAGAATGCGGCACTGGCCACGTCGATGTCGGCGGGCAGATCCTCGGAGAGCCGCCACGCCGCCTGGGTCAGCGTCGACCGCAGTGCCTTGACGTCGATGTATCCGTCGGCCAGTCGAGAGGACACCGCCTGGAAACTGCCGATCGGCCTGTCGAACTGCTCGCGCTCGCGGGCGTACACGGCGGTGAGTTCCAGGGCGCGCTCCAGCACACCGAGCTGGAATGCGGTGCGGCCCAGCGCGGTGCGTACCGTCAGCCAGTCGAGCACCTCCTGGCCGCCGACGACGCGGGACGCGTCGACGCTGGTACCGCCGAGCTCCAGATGACCCACCGTGCCGTGACCGGTGGTGTCCAGCGTGCTCACGGAGACGCCCGGATCTGCGGCGGTGATCACGAAAACCTGGACACCGGAGGGAGTTTCGGCAGGCACCAGGAAGGCGTCGGCCACCGGGCCGTAGGCGACCTGGGTGCGGGATCCGGTCAGTCGGTACACAGGACCGTCAGGCCCTGAAGAAGACGCAGCCTGCACCGGGCCCTCGCCCATCTCACCGTCGAGCGCGACCGTGACGACCTTCGCGCCGTTGATCGCGGGCACGGCCCAGTCTTGTTGCAGCGCTTCGGAGCCGAACTTGGCCAGCGCGCCCGCGGCGAGCACCGAGGACTCCAGGTAGGGCACCGCCGCGAGCTGGCGGCCCAGTGCGGTCAGCACGGCGGCCTGTTCCAGCACGCCGAAACCGCCGCCGCCCAACGTCTCCGGCGCGGCCGTCGACAGGATGTCGGCGTCGATCAGCTTGGCCCAGAGGTCGCGGTCGAAGCGCTCGTCGAGTCCGTCGAGCACGCGCTGGTGTTCGGGTGTGCAAACCGATTCGGTGATGGTGCGGACCAGGCCGCCCAGATCGGTGGATGCTTCGGTAGGGGTGAAATCCATGATGGTCCTTATCGGTTCACTCGGGGCAGGCCGAGCGCGACCATGCCGATGATGTCGCGCTGGATCTCGTTGGTGCCACCGCCGAAGGTCAGGATGAGGCACGAACGGTGCATGCGCTCCACCCGTCCACGCAGCAGGGCGCCGGGCGATCCGGTGCGCAGCGTCGCCGAGGTGCCGAGCACCTCCATGAGCAGCCGGTAGGCCTCGGTCGCCAGTTCGGTGCCGAACACCTTCGCCGCGGACGCGTCGGCGGGGGAGGGCGCGACATCCTCGGCCGACGCGAGCTCCCAGTTGATCAGCTTGAGCACCTCGGCCTTGGCGTGCACCCGGGCCAGGTTCAGCTGCACCCACTCGGCGTCGATCAGGCGCTTGCCGTGCACATCTTTGGTGTTCTGGGCCCATTCGCGAACCCCGTTGAGCGCCAAGAAGATCGGCTGCGCGGAAACCAGCGCGACGCGCTCGTGGTTGAGCTGGTTGGTGACCAGCTTCCAGCCCGCGTCCTCATCGCCGACGAGCGACGTCTTGGGCACCCGGACGTCCTGGTAGTAGGTGGCACTGGTGTCGACACCGGACATGGTGTGCACCGGCGTCCAGGAGAAACCCTCGGCGGTGGTGGGGACGATCAGCATCGAGATGCCGCGATGCTTCTTCGCCTCGGGGTTGGTGCGCACGGCCAGCCACACATAGTCGGCGTAGGCGATGAGGCTGGTCCACATCTTCTGGCCGTTGATGACGTAGTCGTCCCCGTCGTGCACGGCGGTGGTGCGCAGCGACGCGAGGTCGGTGCCGGCGCCGGGCTCGGAGTAACCGATGGAGAAGTGCAGATCGCCCGCGGCGATCTTGGGCAGGAAGAAGTTCTTCTGCTCCTCGGTGCCGAAGTGCATGATCGTCGGCGCGACGCTGTTGATGGTCAGGAACGGGACCGGGACGTTGGCGAGGGCGGCCTCGTCGTTGAAGATCAGGCTCTCCATCGGCGTGCGGGCCTGGCCGCCGTACTCCTCGGGCCAGTTCAGCGTCAGCCAACCGTCCTTGCCCATCTGCGACACGGTTTCGCGATAGACGTTGCCGCGGCCCATCTCGCCGTCGCTGGCGGCCAGGGCGTCGGCACGCTCGGGTGTCATCAGTTTGGTGAAGTACGACCGCAACTCGCGGCGCAACTCCTCCTGCTCGGCGGTGTAACCGATCCGCATATTGACGTCCTCACTGTCGGGTGGCGTTGCCATGCCGCGTTGTATCGAAGGTGCTCAACGGCACCTTTTTCTCAACCGGTTGTAACACGTTCTAGTCTTGGGGTCCAGGGCGGTATGGTTAGCCGGCACATTGGCAGGGCTGTGCAGGCCCCGGAGATCAATTGCGTGAAGAACACGAGGAGGTTGTCATGCGTGTGGAAGTCGACCGCGATCGTTGTGAAGGCAACGCGGTATGTGTGGGTATTGCCCCCGACCTGTTTGATTTGGACGACGACGACTATGCGGTGATCAAGGCCGACCCGGTGCCGGCCGACCAGGAGGACCTGGCCGAGCAGTCCGTCGCCGAGTGCCCCCGCGCAGCGTTGATCCGAAAAGACTAGAGGTATTCATAAATTGACTTCGTCATCGCAGAATTCAGCTGGAAACGACGCCCTCGACCTGTCCGGCAAGGTCGCCGTCGTGACCGGTGCCGCGGCCGGTCTGGGCCGCGCGGAAGCCGTCGGTCTGGCCCGTGCCGGCGCGACCGTGGTGGTCAACGACATCGCTGCCGCCCTGGACAAATCTGATGTGCTCGACGAGATCGCCGCGGCCGGCGCCAAGGGCGTGGCCGTCGCCGGTGACATCAGCGCCCGCAGCACCGCCGACGAACTCGTGTCGACCGCGGACGGCCTCGGCGGCCTGAGCATCGTGGTGAACAACGCGGGCATCACGCGGGACAAGATGCTGTTCAACATGTCCGACGAGGACTGGGACGCAGTCATCGCCGTACACCTGCGCGGCCACTTCCTGCTGACCCGCAATGCGGCCACCTATTGGCGGGCGAAGGCGAAAGAGGCGGCGGACGGCCAGGTTTACGGCCGGATCGTGAACACCTCGTCCGAGGCCGGCCTGGCCGGACCGGTGGGGCAGGCCAACTACGGCGCGGCCAAAGCCGGGATCACGGCGCTGACGCTGACCGCCGCCCGCGGCCTGGGCCGTTACGGGGTGCGAGCCAATGCCATCGCGCCGCGCGCCCGCACCGCCATGACCGCCGACGTGTTCGGTGACGCGCCGGAGCTGTCCGACGGTCAGGTCGACGCGTTGTCGCCCGAGCACGTCGTGACCCTGGTGACGTACCTTTCCTCGCCCGCGGCCGAGGCCGTCAACGGGCAGCTGTTCATCGTCTACGGCCCGACGGTCACGTTGGTTGCCGCGCCGACGGTGGCGCAGCGCTTCGAGGCCACCGGCGACGCGTGGGACCCGGCGGCACTGAGTTCTGCGCTCGGCGGCTTCTTTGCTGAGCGGGATCCGGAAACGGGATTCTCCGCCTCTGCGCTAATGGGTTCTTGAAATCGAGAACGCCATACCCGAGTGACTGATGGGGATTAGAACACGTTCTAAAATGATGCAGGTCACACTGGTCTTGACCAGCGGAAACAAGAATTTTTCGGCAAGATTGCGGTTCTTTGACACTGTGAACGTGTTCTAGTTAGTATGAGCCCGCTCACTAAGCCGAGCGTGTAGACCAGGGGTGGAAAGGCCGCCGGAGCGAACAGATACCCGCTATATTCGGGCTCTTCGCCAACGCGGGGTCATTCTTCCCCCAACCGAGAACGGAGCCGAGGTTGATCGAACAGCTTGCGGCTCCGGCCCGGGCCGTGGGTGGGTTCTTTGAGATGACCATCGACACCTTCGTCAAGATGTGGCAGCGGCCGTTCCAGTTCCGCGAGTTCCTCGACCAGACCTGGATGATCGCCCGCGTCTCACTGGTCCCCACGCTGCTGGTGTCCATTCCGTTCACGGTCCTGGTGGCCTTCACGCTCAACATCCTGCTGCGCGAGATCGGCGCGGCCGACCTGTCCGGTGCCGGCACGGCGTTCGGCACCATCACCCAGCTCGGTCCGGTCGTGACCGTTCTCGTGGTCGCCGGTGCGGGCGCCACCGCCATCTGCGCGGATCTGGGTGCGCGCACCATCCGCGAAGAGATCGACGCCATGCGCGTCCTCGGTATCGACCCGATCCAGCGGCTGGTGGTGCCGCGTGTGCTGGCCTCGACGTTCGTGGCCCTCCTGCTCAACGGCCTGGTCTGCGCGATCGGCCTGGCAGGCGGCTACGTCTTCTCCGTGTTCCTGCAGGGCGTGAACCCGGGAGCTTTCATCAACGGCCTGACCATCCTGACCGGACTGGGTGAACTGGTGCTCGCCATGTTCAAGTCCGTGCTGTTCGGGTTGATGGCCGGCCTGGTCGGCTGCTACCGCGGGCTCACCGTGCAGGGCGGCCCCAAAGGTGTGGGCATCGCGGTGAACGAGACGGTGGTCTACGCCTTCATCTGCCTGTTCGTCATCAACGTCATCTTGACCGCCGTCGGCGTCCGGGTTCTGGAGCGGTAGGTCCACTCGATGAGCTATGACGTGACCTTGCGCGTGCGCCGGTTCTTCCGTGGCGTGCCCGCCATCGTCGACAATGTCGGCGAACAGGCGCTGTTCTACGGCGAGACCATGCGCTACATTCCCAACGCCCTGACCCGGTATCGCAAAGAGACCATCCGGCTGGTCGCCGAGATGACCATGGGCGCGGGCGCTTTGGTGATGATCGGCGGCACCGTCGGTGTCGCGGCGTTCCTGACCCTGGCGTCGGGCGGCGTGATCGCCGTGCAGGGTTACTCCTCGCTGGGCAACATCGGCATCGAGGCCCTCACCGGCTTCCTCTCGGCCTTCCTCAACGTCCGCATCGTGGCGCCGGTCATCGCGGGTATCGCGCTGGCCGCCACGATCGGGGCCGGCACCACCGCACAGCTCGGCGCCATGCGGGTCGCCGAGGAGATCGACGCGGTGGAAGCCATGGCGGTGCATGCCGTTTCGTATCTGGTGTCCACCCGCCTGATCGCCGGGCTCATCGCCATCATCCCGCTGTATTCGCTGTCGGTGCTGGCCGCGTTCTTCGCCGCACGGTTCACCACGGTGTTCATCAACGGCCAGTCCGCGGGCCTGTACGACCACTACTTCAACACGTTCCTGATCCCCACCGACCTGCTGTGGTCGTTCCTGCAGGCAATCGTCATGTCCATCGCGGTGATGCTGGTGCACACCTACTACGGGTACAACGCATCCGGCGGTCCGGTGGGCGTGGGCATCGCCGTGGGCCAGGCCGTGCGCACCTCGCTCATCGTGGTCGTCACCATCACCCTGTTCATCTCACTCGCCGTGTACGGCGCGTCCGGCAACTTCAACCTCTCCGGGTAGGCGGCCAGTGTCTTCCGGAAGCGCCAAGCGCAGCCATGTCAGGATCGCCGCCGCGATCCTCGCGCTGATCGTCGTCGCCGCAGTGGTGTTCACCTATCTCTCGTACACGGCTGCCTTCACCAAGACCGACACCGTCACCGTCACCTCCCAGCGGGCCGGCCTGGTGATGGAAACCGATGCCAAGGTCAAGTACCGCGGCATCCAGATCGGCAAGGTCACCAACATCGCCTACGCCGGCGAACAGGCCAAGCTGACCCTGGACATCGACCGCAACCAGATGCGGTTCATCCCGTCCAACGCTGTGGTGAAAATCGGCGGCACAACGGTTTTCGGTGCCAAGTCGGTGGAGTTCCTGCCGCCCGAGGATCCGAAGAAGACGCACCTGCAGCCGGGCACCAGCATCGCGGCCAGCAGCGTCCAGCTGGAAGTCAACACCCTCTTCCAAACCCTGACCGACCTGCTGCACAAGATCGACCCCATCAACCTGAACGCCACCCTGACCGCGCTGGGCGAAGGCCTGCGCGGCCACGGTGATGACCTGGGCGCCACCATGGCCGGCCTGAACACCTATCTGGCGCAGCTCAATCCGAAGCTGCCGACGCTGCAGTCCGACATCTCCAAGGCCGGCGTCGTCGCCAACATCTACGGCGACACCGGTGCGGATCTGGCCACCGTGCTGGACAACGCGCCGAAGCTGTCCAAGACCATCGTCGACGAGCAGGACAACCTGAACGCCGCGCTGCTGGCCGCCACCGGATTCGCCGAGAACGGCACGGCCACGCTGGCGCCGGCCGCCGACGACTACATCGCGGCCATCAAGCGGCTGCGGGCGCTGGCCAAGGTAGCGGCCGACTACTCACCTGAATTCGGCTGCCTCTTCAAGGGCGTCAAGAAGGCCAACGAGACGTTCGCGCCGGTGATCGGCGGAATCCGGCCGGGCCTGTTCGTGGCGTCGAACTTCCTGCCCGGTGCCCCGGCGTACACCTACCCCGAGAGCCTGCCGATGGTGAACGCCTCCGGTGGCCCGAACTGCCGTGGGCTTCCGGACGTGCCCAGCAAGCAGTTCGGTGGCAGTTGGTACCACACCCCGTTCCTGGTGACCGACAACGCCTACGTGCCGTTCCAGCCGAACACCGAGTTGCAGTTCAACGCGCCCTCGACGCTGCAGTTCCTGTTCAACGGGGCGTACGCCGAACGGGATGATTTCTGATGCAGAGCCAGAGGCGGACGTTGATCAACGTCGCCGTATTCACGGTCGCGATGCTGTTGGTCGCCGCGGGCCTGGTGGTGGTGTTCGGCCAGTTCCGATTCGCCTCCAGTACCGCGTATCACGCCAACTTCGCCGAGGCGTCCCGGTTGAAAGCCGGTCAGGACGTACGCATCTCCGGTGTGCCGGTGGGCAGCGTCAAGACCGTGAAGCTCAACCCCGACAACAGCGTCGACGTGGCCTTCGACGTCAACAAGCGCTACCAGCTGTACACCTCGACACGCGCCGTCGTTCGCTACGAGAACCTGGTCGGTGACCGCTACCTGGAGATCACCTCGGGCCCCGGCGAGCTGCGCAAGCTCCCGCCCGGGAGCACGATCGCACGCGAGAACACCCAGCCCGCACTGGATCTGGACGCGCTGCTGGGCGGATTGCGCCCGGTGCTCAAGGGCCTGGACGGGTCGAAGGTCAACGAGGTCAGCAACGCCGTCATCGAACTGCTGCAGGGTCAAGGTGGCGCCATCCAGAACCTGCTGGCCAATACCAGCTCGTTCAGCCAGAACCTGGCCAACCGGGATCAGCTCATCGGCGACGTGATCACGAACCTGAACACCGTGCTGGGCACCGTCGACGCGAAGGGCACCCAGTTCAACGCCAGCGTCGATGAACTGCAGAAGCTCATCACCGGTCTGGCCGAAGGCCGGGATCCCATCGCCGGCGCCATCGGGCCCCTGGCCTCGGCCTCGAGCGACCTGACCGAGATGCTGGAGGCATCGCGGCGCCCACTGCAGGGTGTCATCGAGAATGCCCGGCCGTTCCTGCAGCGGGCCGACGAGCGCAAGGCCGACATCAACAAGGTGATCGAGCCGCTGGCCGAGAACTACATGCGGCTCAACGCCCTCGGTGCGTACGGCTCGTTCTTCAACATCTACTACTGCTCGATCCGGATGAAGATCAACGGACCGGCGGGCAGCGACATCCTGATCCCGTTCGGCGGCCCACCGGACCCGACCAAGGGGAGGTGCTCGGAAAATGGCTAGCCCCAGCGGCAGCAACACGTTACGGACCGGCATCCTCGGCATCTTCGTGGTGGCCTGCCTGGTACTGATCTCCTTCGGTTACACCGGCTTGCCGTGGTACCCGCAGGGCCGCAACTACGAGGCCTACTTCAGCGATGCCGGCGGAATCTCGCCGGGTAACGACGTCGCGGTGTCCGGCATCAAGGTCGGCAAGGTCACCTCGGTCGCCCTGGCGGGCGATCAGGCCAAGGTGGGCTTCACCGTCGACCGCAACATCAAGGTCGGCAACCAGACGCTGGTGTCCATCAAGACCGATACCGTGTTGGGCCAGAAGTCGCTGTCGGTGACCCCGAAGGGCAACGGGGATTCGACGGTGATCCCGGTGGGGCGCACCACGACTCCGTACACGTTGAACACCGCGTTGCAGGATCTCGGCGGCAACGTCAGCGCCCTGGACAAGCCCAAGTTCGAGGAGGCGCTGCAGACTCTGACCGACACCCTGCACGACGCCACCCCGCAACTTCGCGGAGCGCTGGACGGGGTCGCGAGCCTGAGCCGCAGCCTGAACAAGCGGGATCAGGCACTCGAAGAGCTGCTGATGCACGCCAAGAACGTGTCCGACACGCTGGCCCAGCGCGCCGATCAGGTGAACAAGCTGGTCACCGACGGCAACCTGCTGTTCGCCGCGCTGGATGAACGCCGGCAGGCCCTGAGCAGCCTGATCGCCGGTATCGACGATGTCTCGCACCAGCTTTCGGGCTTCGTGGCGGACAACAAGCGCGAGTTCGAACCCCTGCTGCGACGACTCAACGCGGTGATGGCCAACCTGCTGGAACGGCGCGAGCACATCGGCGAGGCGCTCAAGCGGCTGCCCGGCTATGCCACCGCGCTCGGCGAGGTGGTGGGCTCGGGACCGGGCTTCCAGATCAACCTGTACGGTCTGCCGCCGGCAACCATCTCCGAAGTGCTGTTGGACACCTACTTCCAGCCCGGCAAGCTGCCGGACAGCCTCGCCGACATGCTGCGCGGATACATCTCCGAGCGCACGCTGATAAGGCCGAAGTCGCCATGACCCAACCTGATTCGACATCATCGCGTGGCAAGTGGCTGCGCCGCGGCCTGGCCGTGGCGCTGGTCGCGCTGCTCGCCGTCGGCGTCTACCTGGTGTGGCCCAGCCGTGGCGGCCAGAAGGTCGTCGCGTACTTCACCACCGCGGTCGGCCTGTACCCCGGCGACGACGTCCGGGTGGTCGGCGTACCGGTCGGCAAGATCGACTCGATCGAGCCGCGGGCAACCGACGTGAAGATCAGCATGACGCTGGACGACGGCATCAAGGTGCCTGCCGATGCCCGCGCCCTGATCATCGCGCCGAACCTGGTGTCCGCCAGATTCATCCAGCTGACACCCGCCTACACCGGGGGTGACACCCTGGCCGGTAACGCTCAGATCGGACTGGACCACACCGGCGTTCCGGTCGAGTGGGACGAGGTCAAGGAGCAGCTGACCCAGCTTTCCGCCCAGCTCGGACCGAAAGACGGTGGCGTGCAGGGCCCGCTGGTGGCCGCCGTCAACCAGGCCGCCGACACCTTCGACGGCAACGGCGACTCGTTCCGGTCCGCGCTGCGTGAGCTGTCGCAGACCGCCGGGCGCCTCGGCGACTCGCGCACCGATCTGTTCGGCACAGTGCGCAACCTGCAGGTGCTGGTGAACGCGCTGTCCAACAGCAACGAGCAGATCGTGCAGTTCACCAGCCACGTGGCGTCGGTGTCGCAGGTGCTGGCCGCCAGTTCGGCCGACCTGGACCAGACCCTGGGCGCGCTGAACCAGGCGCTCGGCGATGTCAAAGGCCTGCTGCATGATTCGAACAAGTCGCTGATCGACTCTGTCGGCAAGCTGGCCGACTTCACCCAGATCCTCAACGACCACAGTGATGACATCGAGCAGATACTGCACATCACGCCCAACGGTCTGGCCAACTTCTACAACATCTACAACCCGGCGCAGGGCACCGTCGGTGGTTTGCTGTCGCTGCCCAACTTCGGAAATCCGGTGCAGTTCCTCTGCGGTGGAACCTTCGACGTCGGTGCGTCCCCGGACAACTACAAGCGCGCCGAGCTGTGCCGGCAGCGCATGGGGCCGGTGTTCAAGCGGATCGCGATGAACTACCCGCCGATCCTGTTCCACCCGATCGACAGCATCACCGCGTACAAGGGTCAGATCATCTACGACACCCCGCAAACCGAGGCGAAGGCGCAGACGCCGGTGCCGTACCTGCAGTGGCAGCCCGCGCCGGGTGTCACCCCGCCGACGTCGTCGCCGAACGGCAACCTCGCCGACCTGATCCTGCCGCCGCCCGCCGTGGTCGGCCAGGTCTCACCGGCCGGGCCGGTGCCCGCGCCGCCGCCGATGGGTGCGGGCCCGCTGCCCGGGCCGCCCGCGGCTCCGGCCGTGGCGACGCCACCACTGCCTGCGGAAGGAGCCGGGGGATGAGGCGTATCTTGTGGCGCGGCACCGCCCTCGGGTCCGGTGCGCTGCTGCTGGCCGGCTGCCAGTTCGGCGGGCTGAACTCGCTGGACATGCCGGGTACCGCGGGACACGGTTCGGGGTCGTACACGATCACCGTCGAACTGCCCGATGTGGCGACGCTGCCGCAGAACTCGCCCGTGATGGTCGATGACGTGACCGTCGGAAGCGTGTCCGGTATCGAGGCCGTCCAGCGCCCCGACGGTACGTTCTTCGCCGCGGTGAAGCTGTCCCTCGACGGTGACGTCGACCTGCCCGCCAACTCGACGGCCACCGTCGCGCAGACCTCCCTGCTCGGCTCGCAGCACGTGGCGCTGACCGCGCCGGAAGGCAAGGGCGTCGGCAGGCTGAAGCAGGGTGCAAACATCCCGCTGGGCAGCATCGGCCGCTACCCGACCACCGAGGAAGTGCTGTCCTCGCTGGGTGTGGTGGTCAACAAGGGCAATCTGGGTGCGCTGCAAGACATCACCGATGAGGCGTACGCTGCGATCGCCGGCCGCACCGGACAGTTCGCCGAGCTGCTGCCGCGGCTGGCGGAGCTGACCGCCTCGCTGGACCAGCAGACCAACGACATCATCGCCGCGGCCGACGGACTCAACCGGTTCGCCTCGATGCTGGCGCGCAGCAAGGACAACCTGGGCCGCACCCTGGACAGCCTGCCCAACGCGCTGAAGGTGCTCAACGACAATCGGTCCAACATCGTCGACGCGTTCGGCGCGCTGAAGAAGTTCTCCACCGTCGGTGCTCACGTCCTTTCCGAGACGAAGACCGATTTCACCGCCGATATGAAGGACCTGTTCCCGGTCATCAAGGCGTTCAACGACAATGTCGACGACATCATCGTGGACCTGGAACTGCTGCCGACGTTCCCGTTCCACTACAAGTACCTGCGCAACGCGGTGCGTGGTGACTATCTGAACGTGTTCGTGACGTTCGACCTGACCGCGCGGCGGTTCGGCGAATCGATGTTCACCACGTCGTTCTTCGACCCGAACATGAAGCACCTCGACGAGGTCATCAACCCGCCGGACTTCTTGACCGGTGCGATGGCCAACCTGTCCGGGCAGGCGGCAGATCCGTTCAAGATCCCGCCGGGTACGGCCACGCAGCACGGAGGTACCCCGTAATGCTGGACCGGCTGACCAAACTCCAGTTGTCGATCTTCGCGATCGTCACCGTGCTGACCGTCACCGCGATCTCGGCGTTCTATCTGCACGTGCCCGCTGCGCTCGGTATCGGCACCTACAACATCACCGCGAACTTCGTGGCCGGTGGTGGCCTCTACCAGAACGCGAACGTCACCTACCGCGGCGTCACGATCGGCCGGGTGGAGCAGGTCGGGCTGACCGATGACGGTGTCATCGCACACATGCGGCTCAACACCGACACCGAAGTGCCCGAGAACGTGACCGCGACGGTCAAGAGTGTGTCGGCCGTCGGCGAGCAGTACATCGACCTGGTGCCGCCCGGCGGGGGCGAGGCCCCGGCCGCCAAGCTCCTGCGCGACGGATCGAACATCGGCGTCGCGCACACCGCGATCGGTCAGGACATCGCCGGGCTGCTCCGCCAGGCCGACGATCTGGTGAGCAGTGTCGGCGACAGCCGCATCCAGGAACTGCTCAAGGAAACTTTCAAGGCGTTCAACGGTTCCGGGCCCGAGCTGTCCCGGCTCATCCAGTCCTCGCGCCAGCTGATCGACGAGGCCAACAACAACTACGGGCAGACGATCCAGCTGATCGACCAGGCCGGACCGTTCCTGGACGCCCAGATCCGCGCCGGCGACGACATCAAGTCCTCCGTCGACGGCCTGGCCCGGTTCACCTCGGAGGTGAACAAGGCCGACCCGCAGCTGCGCTCGGTGTTGCAGACGGTCCCGGGTGCGGTGGCCGAGGCGAACACCACCTTCGCCGGTATCCGCCCGACGTTCCCGCAGCTCGCGGCGAACCTGGCGGACTTCGGCCGGATCGGCGTGATCTACAACAAGTCGATCGAGCAGGCGCTGGTGATCTTCCCGGCACTGATGGCCGCGCTCAACACCGTCGGCGGCGGCCTGCCCTTCGATGAGGGCGGCAAGCTGGACTTCAAGGTCGACCTCGGCGATCCGCCGCCGTGCTCCACCGGCTTCCTGCCGCCCACCGCGATCCGCTCACCCGCCGACACCACCCTGCGGGAACTGCCCCCCGACCTGTACTGCAAGACCGCGCAGAGCGATCCGGCCGTGGTCCGCGGCGCGCGCAACTACCCCTGCCAGGAATTCCCCGGGAAGCGCGCACCGACCATTCAGCTCTGCCGCGACCCCCGCGGGTACGTGCCCGTCGGCAGCAACCCGTGGCGCGGGCCACCGGTGCCGTATGACACCCCGGTGGAGGACGGCCGTAACATTCTGCCGCCCAACAAGTTCCCGAATATCCCGCCGAGCGCGGATTACGATCCGGGACCACCGTCGGTGCAGCTGCCGCCGGGCGTGGTGCCCGGCCCGGGTCCGGCGCCCAACGCGCCGTTCCCGCTGCCCGTGCCGCCGAACGACAACCCGCCCGCACCGGCGTGGCCGTTCCACGCACCGCCGGATCAGGTGCTGCCGCCCTACGGCCGCACGCCGCCGCCACCACCCGGTCCACCGGCCGATGTACCCCCGCCGCCGCTACCGGCCGAGGCGCCTCCCGCCGACGCCCCGCAACCCCAGGCCAGTGCTCCGGCGAGCACCACCTACGATCCGAAGACAGGTGTGTTCGCGGATCCGTCCGGCGGCACCGGTGTGTTCGCCTCGGGCAGCGACAAGTTCGCGCCCGCGGAGAACTGGGTGGATTTGATGATGGCGCCAAAGCAGGTTTAGGCAGGTTTCAGATGGTTGAGGAACACACGGCGGAGGCCAACGAGCCGAAGCCGGTGCGTCGGCGTGCGTCGCGCGCGGCAGGGCCCGCGGGCGGTGAACCAGGGTTGACCCAGGAGTCGGTGGTGGTCGGCGCGCCGGCCCTGTCACGTCCCGGTACGCCCGCGGTGGCGGTTCCGCTGGCACGCAGGCAGCCCAACCGCGGCCGGGTGGCCGTCATCTCGGCGGTCGCCGCGGTGCTCGCGGCCGCGGTGCTCCTGACCGGGGTGCTGGTGCTGCTGACCCAGTACCGGCATTCAGAGGCCGCCACGGCCCGGCAACAACAGTTCGTGGACACCGCGGAGCAGACCGTGCTGAACATGTTCAGCTACAACCAAAACGACATCGACGAGAGCGTAAACCGCTTCGTCGACGGCACCAGCGGGCCGCTGCGGGACATGATGAGCCAGGGCAAGAACGTCGACAACCTCAAGGCCATCTTCCGCGACACCCAGGCCAGCTCGGAGGCCGTGGTCAGCGGAGCGGCGCTGGAGAAGATCGACGAGGTCGGTCGCAATGCGGCGGTGCTGGTCGCCGTGCGCGTCACCGTCACCGACATCGACGGCGTCAACAAGCCGTCGCAGGCCTACCGGATGCGGGTCGTCGTCCACGAGGACGACAACGGCCACATGACCGGATATGACCTGAAGTACCCCGAGGGTGGAAACTGATGCGCGGCAAGCTCATTGCGCTGGTAGTGCTGGTGTTCGCGCTCGGGCTGGTCGGGTTGTCGGCCGTGGGCGGCGCGCTGTACTGGGACCGGGTGCAGTCCCGTGCGGTGCAGGCCGCCACCGCGGAGTTGCCCACCCTGGCGACCCAGCAGATCCCCCGGGTGTTCGGCTACGACTACCAGACCGTGGAACGCAGCCTGACCGAAGCGGCCACCATGCTGACCCCCGATTACCGGCGTGAGTTCGAAGACCGCGCGGCCAAGGACATCATCCCGGCGGCCCGGGACCGCCAGGTGGTCAGTCAGGCGAACGTCGTCGGCGCGGGAATGCTGAACGCCCAACGGGATTCGGCGTCGGTGCTGGTGTTCATGAACCGCACCGTCACCGACAAGTCCAAGCAACCCGTCTACGACGGCAGCCGGCTGCGGGTCGACTACCAGAAGGTCGGCGGGCAGTGGTTGATCAAGTACATCCAGCCGGTCTAGTTACCGCGGCCGACGGCCAGCGCGTCCAGGAACGAACGGGCCCAGCGGTCCACGTCGTGGGCCAGCACCTGCCTGCGCATCGCCCGCATCCGCCGCTTACCTTCGTCGGCTGACTGGTCGAGCGCTTGCTCGATGGCCAACTTCACCCCGTCGGTGTGGTGCGGATTGCACAGGTAGGCCTGCCGTAATTCGGCTGCCGCACCGGTGAATTCGGATAGCACCAGTGCCCCGCCCAGGTCGCTGCGGCACGCCACGTATTCCTTGGCGACCAGGTTCATCCCGTCGCGCAGCGGCGTGACGAGCATGATGTCGGCCGCGACGAAGAAGGCGATCAGGTCGTCGCGCGGTATGGCGCGGTGCACGTAATGCACCACCGGCCTACCGATCTCGCCGTACTCACCGTTGATGTGGCCGACCTGACGCTCGATGTCCTCGCGCATCTCGATGTAGCTCTCCACCCGTTCCCGGCTGGGGGTGGCCAGTTGCACCAGCACCGTGTCGGTGCGGTCGGCGCGCTTCTCGGCGAGCAGATCGGAGAACGCCCTCAGCCGGACATCGATACCCTTGGTGTAGTCCAGTCTGTCGACACCCAGCATGACCTTCCGTGGGTTGCCGAGTTCGGCGCGAATCTCCTTGGCGCGCTGCCGGATTCCACGGTCACGTGCCTTGGTGTCGAGGTCGGCCGAGTCGATGGAGATGGGGAACGCGCCGACTTTCACCGTCCGGAAGCCGACCTGCACCTCGCCGAACCGGGATCGCACGCCGACCGTCCCGCGTGAGGTGTTGGCCCCGACGAGCCGGCGCGCCAGGATGAGGAAGTTCTGCGCCCCGCCGGGCAGGTGGAAGCCCACCAGGTCGGCGCCCAACAGGCCTTCGATGATCTCGGTGCGCCAGGGCATCTGCATGAAGAGTTCGACCGGCGGGAAGGGGATGTGCAGGAAGAAGCCGATGGTCAGATCGGGGCGCAGCATGCGCAGCATCTTCGGGACCAGCTGCAGTTGGTAGTCCTGCACCCAGATGGTCGCCCCGTGCGCCGCCGCCCTGGAGGTGGCCTCGGCGAAGCGGCGGTTCACGTCGACGTAGCGATCCCACCACTCACGGCGGTAGATGGGTTTGACGATGACGTCGTGATACAGCGGCCACAGCGTGGCGTTGGAGAAACCTTCGTAGTATTCGGCGACGTCATCGGCGGACAGGCGCACCGGGTAGAGACGCAGTCCGTCCTGGATGATCGGCTCTTCGTCGCTGTCCGCGACGCCCGGCCAACCGATCCAGGCGCCGTGCTGTTTGCGTAGCAGCGGCTCCAGAGCGGTGACCAGACCGCCGGGGCTGCGCTTCCACGTGGTGGTGCCGTCGGGCAACCGGACCTGGTCGATCGGCAGCCGATTGGCGACCACGACGAAGTCGGAACTGCCTTCGGTGGGGCTGGAGTCGGTCGAGTTTCCGCCTCCGGAGGCCACCTACGCCTCTTGCTTCGCGGGACCAATACCGAGCATGGAAAGGAACGTCCGGCATTCGTCGGCATCGGTTGCGTAGGCGGCGACCACTCGACGCGCCTGACTGGCAGTGTCGTCGGCGACCGGCTCGACTTCGCCGATCTCGGCGGTATCAGATTTTGCAGGCATCCACTAACTGTAGGTGACCGGGCCCGGTGCTGTGTACATCAGGCCCGGTCACCAGCCACTTACGGGCTGGAGCTGACGCTGCTGTGCGGCTGCTGGAACTGCGGCGCGTCCTCGGCCAGACCGATGCACTGGCCCGAGTTGCGGCCGGTGCAGGGGATGCCGTTGATGGCGGGCAGGTCGGGATTGCCGGGGATGGCGCTGAACGGCGACGCCGGCGAATTCGGGACGGTATGCGGCAGGCACGAGCCTGTGTACAGGTCTTCTTCCTCGCCGGACGGGCAGGCTGCCACCGTGCCGGTGGCCGGACCGGCAGTCGCGAGGATGGCGACCACCGGGGCGGCGGCCACCGCGACAGCGAATCCGCCCGCAAGGACCAATCGTGGAACGGAGAACTCGAAGGTCGCCATCGTCACGCTTTCTGTAGTTATTGACCGAGACGTCGGACAGATTCTAAGGAAGCTGGGAAGAATCTGCATGGGTTCCATGAGTTGCCTGGGAGTTGTGCCGGCGCTGATCGACGAAACTCACGACAAAGCCGGGGCACCCGCAGGCAACCCCGGCTTTTGTCAACGGCGCGCTAGGGGCTGGAGCTCACGCTGGTGCGCGGCTGCACGAACTGCGGCTGATCTTCCGACAGGCCGATGCACTGGCCGGAGTTACCGCCGGTGCACGGGATGCCGTCGACCGACGGCAGACCGCCGCCGCCCGCGGAGGTGTTGCCGAACTCCGGAGAGTTCGGCACCAGTTCCGGGGTGCAGTTGCCGGTGAAGGTGTCCTCCGATTCGCCGGACGGACAGGACGCGAGGGCGGGTCCCGGTGCGGGTGACTCGACGGCGAACGCCGCGAGAGCGGGGGCCGCGACGACCGCCGCGGCGAACCCGCCGGCAAGAATCAGTCGTCGGGCGGGGAACGCGAAGGTCGCCATGAGCGTCACGCTTTCTGTGATTTGCCGGCCGGATCGACTGGGTGATCCAGGGCTCGGACGGGAGGTGACTCCTGTGCCGAGAATACGCTGGCGAGGGCCGGAAAGAGCGGCCAACGGCGCCAAAATTGGTGCGGCCGTGCCAATTCTGTGAACGCTCTGGACACTTGCTGTGCCATGACTGGACGGCGAACTGCTGTACGGCACCGGTGCGGCGTGGTTCTATGACGAGAACGTGTTTCAGTTTTGACGTTGAAGGGATCGCGGTGCAGCTCTCATTGGCCGATCGCACGGTTCTGGTGACCGGCGGCGGCAGCGGTATCGGCAAGGGTGTCGCGGCGGCGGTGGTCGCCAGCGGCGGCAACGCAATGCTGGTGGGCCGCAACGCGGATCGCCTGTCCGCCGTCGTCGACGAGATCGCGGCAGCGGGTGGAGCGGGACGGGTTCGGTACGAACCCGCCGACGTCACCGACGAAGACGAAGTCGCCCGCGCTGTGGATGCCGCCACGGCGTGGAACGGACGACTGCACGGTGTCGTGCACTGCGCCGGCGGCTCGCTGACCATCGGCCCACTGACACAGGTGGATTCCGACGGATGGCGCAAGACCGTCGACCTCAACGTCAACGGCACCATGTATGTGCTCAAGCACAGCGCCCGGGCCATGGTCCGCGGCGGCGGCGGGTCGTTCGTCGGAATCTCGTCGATCGCGTCGAGCAACACCCATCGGTGGTTCGCCGCCTACGGCCCGAGCAAGGCCGCGCTCGACAATCTGATGCAGCTGGCCGCCGACGAACTCGGCCCGTCGTGGGTTCGGGTGAACAGCATCCGGCCGGGTCTGATCAGGACCGAGATGGTGGCGCCGATCCTGGATTCACCGGAGATCAGCGCCGACTACGCCAACTGCACGCCGCTGCCGAGGCCCGGTGAGGTGGAGGACATCGCCAATGCGGCGATCTTCCTGCTCAGCGATGCAGCCCAGTGGATCACGGGTCAGTTGCTCAACGTGGACGGCGGGCACTGCCTGCGTCGCGGCCCCGACATGTCCTCGATGCTGGGGCCGGTGTTCGGTGAGGACGCGCTGCGCGGCGTGGTCGACTAGTCAGGCGCGGATGTTCTGCGCCGCCTGGTGCACCGCGTTGACGATGCCTTGATATCCGGTGCAGCGGCAGAAGTTGCCGGACAGGCCCTCGCGAATCTCCTCGTCGGTGGGCTCCGGGTTGTCCCGTAGCAGCGCCGTGATCGATGTGACGAAACCCGGTGTGCAGAAACCGCATTGGAGACCATGACAGTCGCGCAAGGCGGCCTGGACGGGGGACAGCTGACCGTCTTCCTCGGCGATGCCCTCGACCGTCGTCACCTCCTGGCCGTCGGTCTGGACGGCGAACACCAGACACGAGCGGACCGCCTGACCGTCCAGCAGCACGGTGCAGGCGCCGCAGGCGCCGTGCTCGCAACCCAGGTGGGTGCCGGTCAGCCCGCAGTTCTCCCGCAGGAAGTCGGCGAGCGTGATGCGCGGTTCCACGGAGTGTTGATGGCTGCGGCCGTTGACCGAGATGCCCACCGGTAGTTCATGCATCGAGCGCCTCCGTGGTTGCCTCGGTCCAGGCCCGTGCGACCATCGCGGCGCCCACTCTGGTGCGGTAGGACACCGAACCCTGTAGATCGGACGGGATGTAGTGCAGGTCGGACAATGCCAACCTGCCGAACTCGTCGGCGCTGATGTCACCGACAGGCCTGCCCAGCACCGCGGACTCGGCGGGTGTGCCGCGCTCGGGGGTGGAGCCCAGCCCGAGCAGTCCCACACCGCAGCGGGTGACGCGGTCGTCGTCGTCCACCTGGACGGCGACGGTCGCCCCCGCGATGGCGAAATCGCCGTGCCGGCGCGCGAACTCGTGCACCGCGAAACCGCACCGGCCCGACCACACCGGGAATCGCACCGCGGCCAGCAGTTCATCGGCCGCCAGCGCGTTCTCCCACAAGCCGGTGAAGAAGTCGGCCGCCGCGATCTGCCGGTCGCCGCGCGCGGAGACGGCATCCATGGTGGCGTCCAGCGTCAGGGCCACCGCCGCGAACTCGGCGGCGGGGTCGGCGTGCGCGACGGCACCGCCCAGGGTGCCGCGGGCGCGGATCTGGAAGTGCCCGATGTGTGGGGTCGCCCGCGTCAGCAGCGGCACGGAATCGGCCACCTCGTCGTCCATTCCGACCAGGGCGTGTGTGGTGCCCGCGCCGACGACCACCTCGTCGCCGACCAGATCGATGCCCTGCAGTTCGCCCAGTCGCGAGATGTCGACCAGATTCTCGAAATGCGTCAGCCGCATGGCCAGCATGGGCACCAGGCTCTGCCCACCGGCGAGGATCTTGACCTCATCGCCGAAGTCGGCCAGCAGTTCTGCGGCCTCCTTGACCGTGTCGGCCCGGTGGTAGGCAAACGGAGCGGCTTTCACGACAGCAGCCGGGCCAGCAGCGCCTGCAGTTCGGCGGAGACGGCCCCCGCCGGGGGCACGGCCTTGCGCTTGCGGCGTCCGGCGAGGAACCCGACCGCACCGGCGGCGGCCGCCGCCGCGAGCACCGGCCCGAACCGTTTGGCCACCGGCACCGCCACCACCTTCAGCAGGTCGACGGAATCGGCGGAAGCCGGCGCCACGGTCTCGCCGGGCTGCGTGTCCGAAGGTGCTGCGCCGCCGAGCAATTCGGCTTCCAGGCTGCGGGCGAACTGCTCGATGAGGTTGCTGGATACGTCGGCGAGCACCCCGCGGCCGAACTGGGCGGCCTTCCCCGAGATCGCCAGGTCGGTGGTGATCACCACGCTGGTGGCATCGCCCTCGTCCTTGAGTTGGGCGGTGACGGTGGCCGCGGCGGTGCCGTTGCCGCGCGTCTCCTTGCCCTCGGCGCGCAGCACGATCCGGCGGGCTGCCTCGTCTTTCTCCTTGTACGCCGCAACACCCTTGTAGGACACCGTGATCGGGCCGACCTTCACCTTCACCGCGCCGGTGAAGTCGTCACCGTCCACCGAGAGCAGGGTGGCACCCGGCAGGCAGGGCGCCACGCGTTCGACATCGGTGAACACCTCCCAGGTCTTGGCTGCGGGCACGGCAACCCGGAATTCGTTGTTGAGTTCCACGCCTAGTGGTCCTTTCCTGGGGATGCCGCTTGTTCGAGCAGGGCGACGATGGCCGCCGGGCTGGCGGGCAGCTGGGTGACCGTCACGCCGAGGGGCGCCAGTGCGTCGTTGATCGCGTTGATCACGGCGGGTGGCGAACCGATGGCCCCGCCCTCGCCCGCACCCTTGTAGCCGCCGACCCCGGGCCCCGGGATCTCGACGTGGCCGAACTCGATCGGGGGCACTTCGGTGGCGGTGGGCAGCAGGTAGTCCACGAAGGTGGACGACAGCGGGTTGCCCGCGGCGTCGTAGGAAAGCTGTTCCAGCAGTGCGCCACCGATGCCCTGGACGGTGCCGCCGGCCACCTGACCCTCCACGACGTTCGGGTTGATCATCGGTCCGACGTCCTCGCTGACGATGTATCGGGTCAGCGTGACGTGGCCGGTGTCGATGTCCACTTCGCAGGTGCACGCATGGGTGGCGTTGGCCCAGTGGATCATCGACTGTGAGTTGAACCGCGCGGTGGCCTCCAGGGTGGGGGAGGCCCCGGCGAGCATGACCGGCTCGTAGTGCGATCGGTAGGCGATGTCGCCGAAGCTGACGCTCTTCTCGGGAGCGTCGCGGACGCAGGCCCGCGAGTCGGCGAGTTCGATGTCGTCGGGTTCGACGCCGAGCATCTGGGCGGCGATCCCGGCGATCTGCCCACGCAGGATGGTGCCCGCCTCGTTGACCGCGCCCGCCGTCATCGGCGCGCTGCGACTGCCCTGGGTGCCTGCGCCGTAGGGCGTCACCGCGGTGTCGCCCTGGATGGTGGAGACGTCGTTGATGTTGGCGCCCAGCGCATCCGCGGTCAGCTGCACGACGGTGGTCTCCAGGCTGTTGCCGCTGGAGCCGCCGTTGACGTACACGTTGATCCGGCCCGTGGGCTCCATCCGGATGGTGGCGCCCTCGGTGGCGAGGTGGCCGGTGGCCGCGCCGGTGGGCTCGATGTACGCCGAGAACCCCAGTCCGATGTAGCGGCCCTGCGCCAGCGCCTCGGCCTGCTCTTTGCGGAAACCCTCGTGGTCGAGGATCTTGACGGCCTGCTCGAAGGTGTCCGCCGGGGCGCAGTTGTCGTAGGGCATGCCGTTGGGGTTGAAGAACGGCATCTCGTCACCGCGCAGGATGTTGATCCGCCGCAGTTCGACCGGGTCCATGTCCATCTTGCGTGCGGCGATGTCGAGAAGCATTTCCCGCGTGAGGGTTTCGTACTGCCAGGGGCCGCGGTAGGCATGCAGGCCCGCGGTGTTGGAGAACACCGTCTTGTAGTTGAAGCTGGCCTTGGGCACCCGGTACGGGCCGGGGAAGAACATGCCGATGGCCGCCGTGGTGAGCACCGGATACGGCGTCGGGTAGGCGCCGATGTCCTGGACGAAGTCGATGTCGGCGGCCAGGATCTTGCCGTCGGCGTCGAAGGCCATCCGCACGGTGCCGTCGACGTGCCGGGATTGTCCCGCCGACATCAGGTTCTCGCGGCGGTCCTCGATCCACTTGAGCGCGGCGGGGGACCTGCGCGCGGCCAGCAGGATGGCCATGTCCTCGCGCATCGGGACGACCTTCTGGCCGAACCCGCCGCCGGTGTCGCGCATGATGACGCGCACGCCGTGGGCGGGGATGCCGAGCAGTCGCGCGGCAAAGGCTCGCAGTTCGTGCGGTGTCTGGGTGGACGCCCACACGGTCAGTTCCGATGTGCTGGAGGTCCATTCGGCGACGATGCCGCGGGTCTCCATCGGCACCGGCACGTACATCTGCTGATAGATGTTCTCCCGCACGACATGTGCCGCATTCGCGAACACGTCTTCGTCCGGTGGGGCGCCGCCCATGCCGCCTGCCACGTTGTCGGGATAGGCGTCGTGCACGCTGACCGCGCTGTCCTGTGCCGTACGGAAGTCGGCGATGGCGGGCAGTTGCTCGTAGTCGACGTCGACGAGGTCGACGGCGTCCTCGGCCACCCGCCTGCTCTCGGCGATCACGATCGCGACCGGATCGCCGACGAACTTCACCTCCCCCTCGGCCAGCGGCGGACGTGGGGTGTCGGCCACGTTCTTGCCCGCGACGGCATGCCAGGCCTCGTGCACGCCGGGGTTGATGTCCGCCGCGGTGAACACCGCGTACACCCCGGGCAGGGCCAGCGCCGCGGTGGTGTCGATGCCCGTGAGGGTGGCGCGGGCGAACGGGCTGCGCACGAAGCAGGCGTGCAGCATGCCGGGGCGCTGCACGTCGTCGACGAAGGTGCCCCTGCCGGTGAGCAGGCGGGTGTCCTCGATGCGCGGGACGCGGGTTCCTGCGTAGCGGGGGGCCACGGTTCCCGTCACTGGGCGGCTCCTGTCGATCGGTCACCTTCGCGCGTATGTGGTGCTGGTCACACCTGTGCGTGAGTGGCGCTATCGTAGCCCGAGAGCGAGCGTTCCAAAAGAAGAGAGTGGCGTTACCGCACGTCAGCGTCGTCGATCGAGGGTGTGTCGGCCAGGGCGTGGTGGATTCGCCCGTCGACCGCAGTCAACGGGCGGCCACCACCGCCCCAACGCCGGGCGATGATCTCCGCGACGATGGACACCGCCGTCTCCTCGGGTGTCCGGGCGCCGAGGTCCAGGCCGATGGGGCTGGACAGCCGCGCCAGATCTGCCTCCGTGAGTCCGGCGTCGGCCAGCCGGTCCAGTCGATCCAGATGGGTGCGCCGCGATCCCATGGCGCCGACGTAGCCGACCACGGGCAGGCGCAGGGCCACCTCGAGGGCGGGCACGTCGAACTTGGGATCGTGGGTGAGCACGCAGATCGCGGTCCGGCGGTCGATGGCGCCGGCTTCTTGTTGGCCCCGCAGATATCGGTCGGGCCAGTCGACGACCACCTCGGCGGCGGAGGGAAAGCGGGCAGGCGTGGCGAACACCGGACGGGCGTCGCACACCGTGACGCGGTAACCGAGGAATGTCGCCTGCTGGGCCAGCGCGGCCGCGAAGTCGATGGCGCCGATGATCAGCATGCGCGGCCGCGGTGCGTAACTCGCGACGAACACCTCCATGCCCGTATCAGTCTCGCCGGAGGTTTCGTCGACGCGCTCCCCGTCCGGGCCGTAGGACAACACCGCCGTACTGCCGGCCACCAACAGACCGCGGGCGTCGTCGGCGACGGCGGCGTCGGCGCGGCCGGATCCCAGGGTCCCGGTGGCGCGCTCGGGGTCGACGATCAGCCGGCGGCCCAGCCAGCTGGGGTCGGGATGGGCAATCACCGTGGCGACCGCGATCGGCCGGTGTGCATCGATGGCCTCGGCCACCTCGGCCAGCTGGGGAAAAGTCTTCTGCGACACCGGTTCCACGAATACATCGAGGATGCCGCCACAGGTCAGGCCGACGGCGAAGGCGTCGTCGTCGCTGATCCCGTAGCGCTGCAGGTCGGGTGTGCCGGTGGCGACCACCTCGGTGGCCAGCTCGTACACGGCGCCCTCGACGCAGCCGCCGGACACCGATCCCGCCACGGCGCCGTCGGGAGCGACGACCAGGGCTGCCCCGGCGGGGCGCGGTGCGGACCGGATGGTGCGCACCACGGTGGCCAGCCCGGCGGTGCCGCCGGCCCGCCAGGTGGCCATCAGGTCGTCGAGAACCTCGCGCACGGTGTGGAGTCTAGGTGTGTGCCGGCGGGCAAGCGGTCATGATGGGTTGATGCGCAGAGTGCTCGCGGCGGTGTTGCTGGTGCTGGCGGGGTGCGGCCATCAGCCGAACTCGCTGTTCGACGCCGCCGGCTATCACGTGCGCGACGGTGCCGTCTATTACCTGAATGCCTTCCCCGGAAGCGCCTTTCAGATCGAGGGCGCCGATGTGGACTCGTTCGAGGTGCTCGATGCGGCGTATGCGCGCGACCGCCATACGGTGTACCTGGACGGCCGCCGCCTGCCAGACGCCGACCCCATCACATTCGCCGTGCTGGCCCGGCCCGGCTACGCAAAGGACGCCAGGCACATCTTCGTCCGCGATCGCATCCTCAGCACCGATCCGGCGCATTTCCAACTGCTGGGCGGCGAATTGGCCAAGGACAGCGGCGCGGTGTACTGGTCCGATGGCACTGTCCTGTCGCATGATCCGCAGCATTTCGTGATCGTCTCCGACACCGACCACTACCTGTTCGCCAAGGACGGTGCCAACGTCTACGTCAACGGGAACACGATCGCGGGCGCCGACCCACCGAGCTTGCGGGTGCTGGGCAGGGCCTATGCCACCGACCGCGACCGGGTGTACTACTTCAGCGACGCCATTGTCGAGGCAGACCGTGCGTCACTGCGCTTTCTGCAGGATGCCTACGCGGCCGACGACCGGCGGGCGTACTGGATGGGCAAGGAGATCCCCGGTGCGGATCCAGGGTCTTTTCGGGTGCTCAACGGCGCCTTGGAATGCACGGCCGATGCCGACCGGGCCTACTACCGGCAACAGGTCATCGCGGGAGCCGATCCGCGGACGTTCCCGGCGAACCGGCAGGCGATCGGATGTTCAGCGGCCGAGATTTCCTTCACAAATTAGTGATGCTAAGTTAACGATTGGAATTTTCGCCCGGCTTCGGGTGTCGTTCCTAGGGAGTCGGGGGACTCAAAGTAGTCGATTGTGTTGCATGTGTTGGAGGTTGTGATGATCGGATTGCGTGAACTTGCAGCGGGGGCGGCGATCGTAGGTGCGCTGGGTATGGGCGCGGTGGGTTTTGGCGCGGGGATGGCCAATGCGGCACCGTCCGCGCCGTTTGCGCAGGACCGCGGCTGGGGACACGGTCACGACGATGATTGGCGCTGGGACAACGGCCGCCACCGCGGCTGGGACAACGGGCCTGGTATCTACCTGCCGTGCGTGACCGGCCCGTTCGGGCACGTCAGCTTCTGCCCTTAGCCCTGAAGTGGTTGACCTGAGCTGACTTTGGTGCGGCGGGCCGCTGACGCGAGACCTTAGACTGGATCGCATGACTGCACCGTTGCGCGTCGATCCGTCGGCCCTTCAGGCCGCGGCGTCCGCCCAGTCGGGTGTGGCATCGGCGGTTGCCGCCCTGGATATCGGCGGCGCGATCGCCGGTGCCGCCGACGGGATGGCGACGCTGTCCTCGGGTGTGGCATGTCGGTCCGCCGCGGAGTCGTTCACTGCGGAAGTCCAGGCTGTCCACGATGGATTGTCCACGTACGCAAACAATTTGGCTGCCGCGGCCAACGCCTATCAGCAGGCCGACGAGCAGCTCGGCGGGACGCTGTAGCCACCGCAACGGGACCGGGCTCCCTTCACGCGGAAGGGAGCCCGGCCGTCGGTTGAGTTGTGCTACTCCGACGAGCCGCTCGAAGACGAGGCGCCCTCGGTCGAATGGCTCGCGGCTGCGTGCTTGGTGCCGCGCTTGTGGGTGCCGGCCTTGGCGGTATCGGCCTTTGTCGAGTCAGCCTTTGCGGTGTCGTCGCTCTTGGTCGTCTCAGCCTTGGCGGTGTCGGACTTCTTGGTGCCGTGCTTGCTGCCGCTCTTGGTGGAGTCGGCCTTGGTGGTGTCCGCCTTGGTGGAATCGGTCTTGGTGTCCGCCTGCGCGTCATCCTTGGCCGTGTCCGCCTGGGTGGTGTCGGTCTTCGCCGCCTCGGCCGGGGACGACTCCGCATGGGTGGCGTCCGCGGTGGTGCTCTCGGTGACCGGCGTGGTGTCGGCCGTTTCGACGGTGGCGGTCTGCTCGGTTGCCGCGGTGGTTTCTGTTGCAGCCGAAACCTTTTCGACGGTCTTCGAGGTGTCGGCATCGACCACGGTCAGGGTGACCGTGCTGGATGCCGGCACGACTGCGGCCGAAGCGACATCCGCGGCGGTGGCTGCGGTCGCCGTTGTGTCCGCCGCGGCAGTGGCCGTGGCAGCGACCGCCGTGGTGGGTGCCACGTTCTTGATCGCGGCGGCGATCTTCTGCGCGATGGTGATGAAGAACTGCGAGATCGGACCGCCGCCGGCGCAGCGGCCGGTGCAGTTCGGATCCTTGGGCGACAGCAGACCCGCCCATGGGTTGGTGGTGCCGCTGGCGTCGTAGTCGAAACCGTTGAGGAACGCATCCGCGACGAACCCGGGGGTGTTCACCAGCGCGGTGACCGCCGCGACGATATTGCCCGAGCTCAGCGAGGACACCACGGTGCCCAGCGCGCGTGAGACCGCGAACGCCGCGCCGCTGACGGGGGCGTACAGGCCCTGGAAGGCGCCGAACACCAGCGTGCCGGTGGTGAAGAACGCGGCGGACGCATCGGTCAGGTTCTGTGCCATCTGGGTGAAGATGCTCGGGTTCGTGGCGGTACCCAGGAACCAATTGTTCAGCCACGGCAGCACGGTGTTCTGCACACCGAACAGCGCCAACTTGTTGAAGTTCTCGTAGGCGGCACCGAAATTACCGGTCTTCAGCGCTGATTCGACGTTGGCCACCAGGGTCTTTCCCGGAGGGGATTCACGCGTGCCGGCGGTCCACCACGTCTGGAAAGCGGTGGAGGCGGAACTGAAGTCGAAGATGCGCTTCAGGTAGCCGACCTGGTTCTGCACCAGCGCGGTGAGGATCGGGAACGGCGCGGCGGAGTACTGCTTGATCAGGGTTTGCACGTTGTACGCGGTATTGCTGAGCAGGTCGCCGTACACCGCAGCGGTCGAGTCGGTGACCGCTGCTGCCAGTTGCACGGCGTGCTGCTCGGCCTTGTGCAGCTCGAGGCTGGCGCCGTTCTGGGCTACCGGGCTGATGGCGATGACGCCGGCGCTGAGCGCGGCGACGCTGCCGATCAGGATCTTGTTCTTGCGCGCGACCCAGGGTGAGTCGGGGTTGAGGCCTGCTGCGGCAGACGGGTGGAGCGCGAGTTGCACGGGGGTTCTCCTCTATTGACATGTGTCACCTGTAGGTGGCGAGCTCAGAATTTAGCTGAGATTTAGCTAAGAAACCATAGGTTTGCCTTACCTCACTTTGCGAGCGGAAAGCTATGGGCCGTCTGTGTTTGCGGGACCGCAAGGGCGAGCAGATAACCTGCTCAAGCGTGGTCTTTAGGCAACCTAGGCTGGTCGGGGTCGGTGACGAGCCAAAACGTTGCGGCTGAGGCAAAACTGAGAAAACGAGGTAAGGCAAGCCTATTTTGACACAGCTGTCAGAAACATTGCTGGGTATCCTGCCGCCGCGGGTCGGCTAGTACGACTTGCCGTCGGCGTAGCGCTGCCGGCGGAAGCTGCGGCCGTTACCGCGGTTGCGGCTCTTGTAGGTCGGCAACTGCGAGTCGCAGTTGGGGCAGATGAGTCTCAAGTTCTCACGCCGGTTGTTGTCCGGGTTGCCGTCGATGTGGTCGAGGACGAGAACCAAGTGCTGCCCATGCCAGGTGGTGGAGCCGCCGCAGATGGCGCAGCTATTTGATTGCTCGGCGGCGACGTACTCGCGGATGTAGTGACCTCGCAGGGATCCGGCCCTCCCCTGGCCAGACTCCAACCAGAGATTCGTCCGTGCCGCACGTCGAGACGAAATCTGACATGGATTGCTGCAGTAGAGTTTTTGGCTGCGTCGCGTGAGTTCAACACCGCAGCCGAGACAGACTCGCATGGCTCGAAATTACGGGCAGGCACCGACAAAATTGAATGCAGCGTGGAGCCCCCGGTCAGGATTGAACTGACGACCTTTCGCTTACAAGGCGAGTGCTCTACCACTGAGCTACGGAGGCAGTGGAACGTCGAACAGCTTAGCGGTCTTCGTCGATGATCCGTTCGGAGACCACGGCCCGAGGCCCGGTGCTGCTGCGGCGGTTGCGTTGGCGCGGCAGCGGGATGCGCCCGGCGATATTGCTCAGCGGGTTGACCACCTGGCTCAAGGTGATGACGGCCTCGTGCAGGGCGTCGATCGTCGGCGCCAGCGCTTCCAGTCCGGGGGTGAGCCGGTTCAGGGTGTCTGCGACATCGGCCAGCTTGAGCAGCGGTCCGTCCGGGTCGGTCAGGGTGTCGAGCAGTCCGCCTTCGGCCAGCAGCCGGTCGGCCACCCCTTCCTCGCGCAGCACCCGCTCGATCAGTCCGTCGTCGGCAAGCAGCTGATCGGCCAGGCCACCGGGTGCGATGAGGCGCGAGAGTGCGCCGCTGTCGGTGGTGAGCCGGTCGATCAGGCCGCCCTCGGCCGTCACCTGCTCGACCAAGCCGCCCGGGGCGAGCGCCCGTCCCACCGGTCCGTTCTCGGACAGCAGCTGGTCGGCGACGCCGTCCGCGCGCAGCGCGCGCTCGACCACGCCTTCCTCGGCGAGCAGCCGGTCAGCCAGGCCGCCGGGCTCGATCACCCGGGACACCACGCCGCCGCTGGCGGTGAGGCGGTCCATCAGGCCGCCTTCGGCCGTGAGCTGATCGATGAGTCCGTCCTTGGCCAGCGCGCGTGCCACCGGGCCGTTCTCCGCCGTGAGCCGGTCCATCAAGCCACCTGGCGCGGTGAGTTGGTCGACCAAGCCGCCCTGGCGCAACAGCTGATTGACCGGGCCTTCGGGTGCCAGGGCGCGGCCCAGCGGCGCGTCGTCGTCCATTAGGCGGGCTAGGCGGTTGGCGCGCTCGACCGCGTCGTCGAGCCCGAGCATGCCGGCGAACGAGGTGGTGCCGTTCGGTGAGGACGGGTCATTCAGCGAACGCTGGACCGTCTTGAGGGTCCCGCCTGCAATGCTCAATCCCAGGTCGGCAACGGCCAGTCCGAGCCGGACCGGTGCCGTGGCAAACTGCACGACGGTGTTGCCGAGGTTCATGGCGCCAGTCTAGGGGGGTGCGCCGGGACGGTCGGCAGGTTTACGCTCACAACGGTCTCCCAGGTTCACAGGAAGCTCACAGTGGGTATGCAGGATCAGTCCAAACGGCGGGTGGACAGTAGGCGTATGGCTATGGCGGCAGTTCCTGAAAGCATTCCCGAAGCACGGATCCTCGTGGTGGACGACGAGGTGAACATCGTCGAGCTGCTCTCGGTGAGCCTGAAGTTCCAGGGCTTCGAAGTGCACACCGCGTCCAACGGGCCGGCCGCCCTGGACAAGGCCCGCGAGGTCAAGCCCGACGCGGTGATCCTCGACGTGATGATGCCGGGCATGGACGGGTTCGGCGTGCTGCGCCGGCTCCGTGCCGACGGTATCGACGCCCCGGCCCTGTTCCTCACGGCCCGTGACACCTTGCAGGACAAGATCGCCGGGCTCACCCTCGGTGGCGACGACTACGTCACCAAGCCTTTCAGTCTGGAAGAGGTGGTGGCCCGGCTCCGGGTCATCCTGCGCCGCACCGGCCGCGGTATCGAAGAACCCCGCAATGCCCGGCTGACCTTCGCCGACATCGAACTCGACGAGGACACCCACGAGGTGTGGAAGGCCGGCGAACCGGTCTCGCTGTCGCCCACCGAGTTCACGCTGCTGCGCTACTTCATCATCAACGCCGGCACGGTGCTGTCCAAGCCCAAGATCCTCGACCACGTCTGGCGCTACGACTTCGGCGGTGACGTCAACGTCGTCGAGTCCTACGTGTCCTACCTCCGCCGCAAGATCGACACCGGCGAGCGGCGGCTGCTGCACACCCTGCGCGGGGTCGGCTACGTGCTGCGCGAGCCGCGTTGACCCAAATGAGCGGACGGTCGGGCCATCCCGGCCAACAATGAGGACATGACCGAAAAACGTAGGCGCGGCGTCCCGCTGCGGGTGGGTCTCGTCGCCGCCACCCTGGTGCTGGTGACGTTCGGCCTACTCGCCTCCGGTGTCGCGGTCACCTCGATCATGTCCCACACCGAGGTCGACCGGATCGACCAGACGCTGCTGGATGCCTCCCGCAGCTGGGCGCAGGCACCCCGTCGGACGTCGACGCAGACGCCGGAAGACCCCAACCCGGCCCGGCCACCGTCGAACTTCTACGTCCGCGGCATCGGCCCCGACGGCCACATCTGGATGGCGGTCAACGACCGCGACGCCGAACCCGACCTGCCCGACGACAACAACGTCGGCCCGGAGCCGGTGACCGTCGGCTCCGTCGACGGCTCCCGTGTGGAGTGGCGAGCCATGACGGTGCGCGGCCCGCACGGCGAGCTGACGACTGTCGCCATCGACCTGTCCGAGGTGCAGTCCACGGTCCGCTCACTGATCTACGCCCAGGTGGGCATCGGCGTGGCCGTGCTGCTGGTGCTCGGCTTCGCGGGTTTCGCGGTGGTGCACCGCAGCCTGCGCCCGTTGGTGGAAGTGGAACAGACCGCCGCAGCCATCGCCGCAGGTGAGCTGGAACGCCGTGTCCCGCAACGTGATCCGCGCACCGAAGTCGGCAGGTTGTCGCTGGCCCTGAACGGGATGCTAGCGCAGATCCAGCGGGCGGTGGCCTCCTCGGATGCCTCCGCCGAACAGGCCCGCACCTCCGAGGAACGCATGCGGCGCTTCATCACCGACGCCAGTCACGAACTGCGCACGCCGCTGACCACCATCCGCGGCTACGCCGAGCTGTACCGTCAGGGCGCCGCGCGCGATGTGGACATGCTCATGGGCCGCATCGAGAGCGAGGCCCGCCGGATGGGTCTGCTGGTCGAGGATCTGCTGCTGCTGGCCCGACTGGACGTGCAACGGCCACTGGAGCAGCATCGCGTCGATCTGCTGGCGCTGGCCAGTGACGCCGTGCACGACGCGCAATCGGTGGCACCCGCGCGGCACATCCGGATGGAGGTGTTCGACGGCCCCGGCACACCGGAGGTGCTCGGCGACGAGGCCCGCCTGCGCCAGGTGCTGAGCAACCTGGTGGCCAATGCGTTGCAGCACACCCCGGAATCCGCGGGCATCACGGTGCGGGTCGGCACCGACGAGGCGCACGCCGTGGTCGAGGTGTGCGACGAAGGGCCGGGGATGAGCAGCGAGGACGCCCAACGCGTGTTCGAGCGGTTCTACCGCGCCGACTCGTCACGCACCCGCGCCAGCGGCGGCACCGGCCTTGGTCTGTCGATCGTCGACTCGCTGGTGTACGCGCACGGCGGCACGGTTTCGGTGCGTACCGCGCCCGGGCACGGCTGCCAATTCCGGGTCAACCTCCCGCGTATCGCGGACGCCGCCTCGGCGGCGCCGGCCCGAGATGCCGCTCAGGCCAGCTGAGCCAGCGCGGCCTTGATCCGGGTCTGGGCGTCGTCCAGGGACTCCGGTGACGGATTGCGGTCGACGGCCGCGAAACCGAAATCACTCAGATTGCGGGCCGGGAACACGTGCACGTGCAGATGCGGCACCTCAAGGCCCGCGATGATGACGCCGGCCCGCTCCACGTCGAAGGCCTTGGTGACCCCCTTGCCGATGAGCTGCGCCACCGACATCACCTTGCCGAACACGGCCGGATCAAGGTCCTGCCAGTTGTCCACCTCGGCCCGCGGCACCACCAGCGTGTGGCCCGGCGTCATCGGCTCGATGGTCAGGAAGGCCACCACCTCGTCGTCTTCGTAGACGAAACGGCCGGGCAGATCCCCGTTGATGATCATCGTGAACACGGTTGCCATGAGCACCGAGCATAGTCAGCGCGCAGCAAGCTCCCAGTGCCGCGGCAGTCCCGTGGCAGCTTGTTACACGAGTGTGAACTCATGACCGAGCTGGCTCGCGCCCAGGCGGACGGGCGCCCGTATCCGGCTGCGCTGGACGCCCCCGTCCTCGACATCGTCATCCCGGTTTACAACGAGGAACACGATCTGCCCGGCTGCGTGTCCCGGCTGCATCATTACCTCGCCGAGCAGGTGCCCTACGCGACGCGGATCACCGTGGCCGACAACGCAAGTACCGACTCGACCCTGGCGGTCGCGCACCGGCTCGCGACTGAACTGCCCGGTGTCGAGGTGCTCCACCTGGACCGCAAGGGCCGCGGCGGCGCGTTGTACACCGCGTGGATGGCGTCACCCGCAACCGTCGTCGCCTACATGGACGTCGACCTGTCGACGGACCTGGCCGCACTCATGCCTCTGGTGGCGCCGCTGATCTCCGGGCACTCCGATGTGGCGATCGGATCCCGGCTGGCGGCCTCGGCCCGGGTGATCCGCGGCCCGAAGCGTGAATTCATCTCGCGCTCATACAATTTCATCCTGCGCGGCGCGCTGGGTGCGCAGTTCTCCGATGCCCAGTGCGGCTTCAAGGCGGTGCGTGCCGACGTGGCCCGCCAGCTGCTGCCGCTGGTCGCCGACACCGGCTGGTTCTTCGACACCGAACTGCTGGTGATCGCCGAGCGCGCCGGGCTGCGCATCCACGAGGTGCCGGTGGACTGGATCGACGACCCGGACTCCCGCGTCGACATCGTCGCGACGGCGATCGAGGATCTCAAGGGCTGCTGGCGGGTGGGGCGTGCGCTGGCCACCGGTGCGCTGCCGTTGCGCGAACTGCAGACCGCTCTGGGGCGCGAGCCCTTGGTGCCCGGAGTGCCGCCCGGCATGGTCGGCCAACTGGCCCGGTTCTGCATCGTCGGCGTGATCAGCACCGTCATCTACGCCCTGCTGTTCATGCTGCTGCACGCCGCGATGGGTGCCCAGGCCGCCAACCTCACCGCATTGCTGCTCACCGCGATCGGCAACACGACCGCCAACCGCGCCTTCACTTTCGGCATCCGCGGGCGGACCGGCGCGGCCCGGCATCAGGCAAGTGGTCTGCTGGTGTTCCTGTTCGGGTTGGCGATCACGAGCGGTTCGCTGTTGGTGCTGCACCACTTCGGCCTCACGAAGGACAAGGCCGTGGAGCTGTCGGTGCTGGTGGTCGCGAACCTGGTGGCGACCCTGGTGCGTTTCGTCGCGCTGCGCCGGGTGTTCGGGGTGCACCGGCACTAGCCGATCACAGGATCAGATCGGCGAGTCGATCGAGCTGCTCGATCGACGCGCCCGTCGGATGGAAGAGCAGACGATCGAACCCGAGGTCGCGATAGCGGTCCACGGTGTCGCGGACGTCGTCCGGGGAGCTGATCATGTCGTCGACGTTCACCCGGGCGTACTCCGGATTGAATCCGTAATACCGTTCCAGGTGCGCCTTTCCGGCGGCGATGGTGTCGGTGGATCCGAGTCCGAAGTTCACCGATGCCTGTAGGTACGGGTGCCCTGCTCGTCCGGCGGCGGCCCAGTCGGTCCGGATGCGCTCAGCCAGCTCGGTCTGTACGGCCCAGTGCCGCACGGCTCCAGCGGCCCAGCCGTCGCCAACTGCCGTCACCCGGCGCAGCGTGGGTGCACCTCGACCGCCGAACAGCAACGGGATCTTCACGGTTGCAGGGGAAATGGAATCATCGCCGACAACAGGCTCACCGTCCCAAAGCTTGCGCATGCGCTCCACCTGGTCGTCCAGGACGCGCCCGCGGCGCTCGAAATCGGCACCGCTGCCGGCATAGTCGTCGCGGCGGTTGCCGACGCCGAGCCCGACCACCAGCCGCCCGCCGGACACCTGCGCCACACTCGCGAGTTGTTTGGCCAGTGGCACCACCGGATAGACCGGAGCGAGAAGAACATTGGTCACCAATGACACATGAGTGGTGGCTCCCGCGGCGGTGGCCAGCGCGATCAATGAATCGATGCCCGGGTAGAGCAGCCGGTCGATCGTGGTGACGGATTCGAACCCGCGTTCCTCGGCCCGGCAGGCCCATCGCGCCATGGCCGGGCCGGGAACTCCGGCAATGTGGTTGGGCAGGCCTATTCCCAATTTCACGGCAGATCCTCCGCCTCGATCGTGGCGTTGACCGTGGCCAGCGCGTCAGCGTACCGACCCTCTCGGTCGGCATACCGCAGCGCGCGGGCAGCCTCGACGACGACCTCGGTGGCATCCGGGGATGTGGTGAGTGCCGTCAGCACGTCCGCGACGAACACGTCGGCATCGGCACCTCGTGATTCGGACATCTCGGTGGCGACCAGGGGCGGGGCGATTTCGATGACGCGAACATCACTGTCTCGCAGCAGGATACGAAGAGCCTCCGTGTACGCGTGCAGGCCTGCTTTGGTGGCGCTGTATGTCGGTGCGGCGGCCAGTGGCACGAATGCCAAGGCCGAGGTGACGTTGATGATCGCGGCGCCGGGTACGGCGCGCAACCGCGGGATCAGCAATGACGTCAGGGCGATCGGACCGAGCAGATTGGTGGCGACGAGTGATACGGGGACCGCAATGTCGGGCGCGTCCAGATCCTCGAGGGCCATCGCTCCGGCGTTGTTGATCAGTACGTCGACATCGGGCCAGCGGTGGGCGAGCGTCTCGACGAACCGCCGGATGCACTCGATATCGGTCAGATCCAGCGGATGCCATTCGATTCCCGGATGTTCCTCGGCGACGGCACGCAGCGCGGCAGCCCTGCGGCCGGCGATCACCACGCGGTTGCCACGCCGGTGGAGGGCGACGGCCATAGCCCGCCCGATCCCGTGACCGCCGCCGGTGATCAGGACGGTGTTGTTGATCAATTCCATGACATCAGCATCGAGCGTACGGGCGATCTCGACCACGTTGGCGTCTCCAAATGACGTAAATACGACGATCGGCGGCGATTTATGTAGTGTTTTCATCACCATGGAGGCACCAGACGGTCATCTTCTGCACGCGCTGCAGATTGCGCCGCGGGCCCCGTTCCGACGGATCGCCGACGTCGTCGGTGCCAGCGAACATGCGGTCGCGCGGCGTTACCGCGCGCTGCGTCGGGACGGCGTACTGCGGGTGATCGGAGTGGTGAACCCGCGTATCCACGGAGAGTGCCAGTGGATCGTCCGGGTGCACGCCAAACCCGACAACCTGCCTCGCCTGGCCGAGGCGCTGGTCCGCTGGCCTGAGGTGACCCATGCGAACGTGCTCTCCGGCGGCACGGAACTGATCTGTGTCGTGCGTGCGCCCATCGGCGATACCGGCGACGGCTTGCTGCACCGGCTGCCCCGCACCTCGGCGGTCCTCGACGTGCGAGTGGACCTTGTGCTCAACGAATTCGGACCGGCGGCCGGGGCGCATTGGAATGGCCACGGGAATGCCCTGAACGCCAGGCAGATCGCCGCGTTACAGCCTGCAGCGGGATCCCGGAGGGAGCGTCCCGCCGCGCCGTCGGCCGACGACCAACTGTTGTTCGATGCGCTGGCCGACGACGGGCGCATGTCCGACAGCGCGCTGGCCACGCTCACCGGATGGTCACCCGCCCGGGTCAAGCGCCGGCTGGCCGCGCTGCAAGATGCCGACACTCTCACCTTCGACGTCGACGTGCTGCCCGAACGACTGGGTTTCGCGCTCAACGCCACCATCTGGATCTCGATACCGCCGCGGCATCTTGAGGCAGCCGCCGAGCGGCTGGTCGGGCACGACGAGGTGGCTTCGGTCATCGCAGTCAGTGGCACCGCCAACCTGATGGTTGTGGTGATATGTCGCGACGTGGAGCACTTCTACCGCTACCTTTCGCAGCGATTGGCGACCGTCGACCACATCCAGGCCTATGACGTCAGCATCCGCAGCACCCGGCTCAAACAGGTCGGCTCGCTGATCTCGCATGGCCGGCTGATCCGGGCCGATTAGCCGCCGATCAGGGCGTGAACTTCTCCGACCGTGTAGGGCGGGACGTCCTTGTGGTCGCGGTACCCGATGAAACCCGTTTCGGGCCTGGCGAATTCGCCGACGAAGTTACCCGCGGCAATGAAGATCCGGCCGGTCACGTCCTTCGCGAGGTCGCTGACGAGATACCCGTAGGTGGGGGCCACGTACTCGGGTGGGGCGGCGTCCAGCGCGCCCTGCATGCTGACATCGTCGAGCAGGCCGCGCCGGTGCAGCTCCGCGATGTGCTGCTCGTACTCGGACCCTTCGGACAGCCGGGTGCGCGCGCCCGGGCACACGACATTCGCCCGCACGCCATGCTCTTTCAGCTCGGCGGCGATGGCCAGCGTCAGGCCGTTGACACCACCCTTGCCCGCCGGGTAACCGGTGCCGCCGTAGTCCCCGAGGAAGGCGAACGAGCTGGTGTTCACGATGGCGCCGGAGCCCTGCCGGACCATGTGCGGCGCGGCGGCCCGGCAGGTCTCGAAAGCGGTCAGCAGGTGTGCGTCGAGAAGCTCGCGGAACTGCGCCGAACTGACGGTGAGGATGGAGGAGCCGGGGGGCTCTGCAGTGCCGGCGCAGTTGATCAGGATGTCGATGCGGCCGTGGGCGCTCACGCAGGCGTCGATCAGGCCGTCCGCGACGTCGGGGTCGGCCGGCGAGCCGGGGAAACCGATACCCGAGACATGCTGTGCGGCTTGCTCGGTGGCTTCCGGGTCGCGCCCGTTGACGACGACGTCCGCACCCTGGGCCGACAGCAGCTCGGCGACGGCCAGCCCGATTCCCCGGGTGCCGCCGACGACGACTGCGGCGCGGCCGGCCAGCAGACCGCTAATCGGCCTTCGCCTCGGTGAACGTCATCGCGTCCATGTTCCAGTAGCCGCGCAGGTTGGTGATCAGCCCCGCGTCGTTGACGCGATACGTGAACACGCCCCGCACGCTGGCGACGAAGCCGTTGGGAAACTCGGTGCGCAACAACAGGATGTAGGCGATCTCGTTCGGCGAACTGGACGGGAACGTCGCCTCGGTGGTGACCGTCAGCGTGTTCGGCCCGATGTTGGTGTCGTAGAACGTGGCCAGGGCTTCCTTGCCGCGCACACCGGTGCCGTCGGGGTTGGTGACCGCTTCGCCGATCGGGTCCTCGACCAGGATGTCATCGGCCATCAGGGCCAGCCAGCCCTCACGGTCCCCGGATTGCACGGCGCGCCAGGAGGCCTGGGATGCGGTGACGACGGGTGACTCGGACATGCATCTCCTAACGGGCGATTTGTGGAGCGGCAGCCGTAATGATTACGGCATCTGCTCCAGCTTGTACTGCCGGGTGACCATGTCGTCGAGGTTGAGCCGGCCCGCCTTGTACATCGACAGCAGCTGCGGGATGTCGTGATGCGGGTTGCCGCCACCGAAGATGGTGCCCTGCAGGCGCTTCTGCAGCAAGGTCAGCATCGCCAGGTTGAGCTTCACGTCGTTCTCGGCCATGTTCGCGACTGCCGTCGCCACCACGGTGCCGCCCTTGGCCGTGATGTTCATGTAGTGGTCGATGTCCTCACCCTTGAGCTCACCGACGGTGACGATGGTCTTGTGCGCCATCCTGCCCTGGGTGACCTCGGCGACCCCGGCCATCGCACTGAAGATGTCGGGGTAGGCGTGCGTCGCGCCGAACTTGAGCGCGTTGTCACGCTTGAACTCAACGGGATCCACTGCGAAGACGTTGCGGGCGCCGGCGTTCAGCGCACCCTGCAAGGCGCCGGTGCCGACACCACCGACGCCGACGATCACGACGTCGTCACCGGGGCGCACCTCGGCGCTGCGGACAGCCGAGCCGTAGCCGGTGGTGACACCGCAACCGACCAGGCAGGCCACCTCGAAGGGGATGCTCGGGTCGATCTTCACGACCGAGCTCTTGTGCACGACCATGTACGGGCTGAAGGTGCCCAGCAAGGTCATCGGGATGACGGGTTGACCGTTCTTGACGGAGTGGACGCGGTAGGTGCCGTCGGATACCGCGGTGCCGCCGAGCAGGCCCGCGCCCAGGTCGCACAGGTTGCGCAGACCTTCCTGACAGGCCGGACATTCACCGCAGGACGGGATGAACGACAGCACCACGTGGTCACCAACTGCGATGTGCTCGACGCCGGGCCCGACTTCGGTGACGATGCCGGCGCCCTCATGGCCGCCGAGTACCGGGAAACCGGCCATCGGGATGTCACCGGTCACCAGGTGGTGGTCCGAATGGCACATGCCCGAGGCTTCCATCTGGATCTTGACCTCGTCCTTGACGGGGTCACCGATCTCGATCTCCTCGATCGACCAGGGCTGGTTGAATTCCCAGATCAGAGCGCCTTTGGTCTTCATATCTCCTGCTTTCGACTAGAGCCTCTAGCTCAAGACTAGAGGCTCTAGTTAGCCACATCACACTGCCCCCAAGCAACCGCTTGGTGGTGATTTACCAAATGGGTAGGGGAGCCTCGCCGAGGGGGTAGTAACCGGGCAGTTTTTCGCCCGCCAGGGACCGCTCGATGCGCTTCTGCATGGTCGGGGTGAGATCACCGGAGGTGATCAGGTCCATGAAGGCCTTCTGCACGTGGCCGAAGTCGAAGAAGTCGCGCTGCCACTCGATCTGCAGCGCATCGTTCAGCCGGAACCAGCTGCCGCCGATGCCGTAGATCTCGGAGGTGCTGCCGTCGGACTTCTTGGCGATCTGCTTCCAGAAGCCGACGATCTCGTTCTGCTTCTCGTCGATGAGCACCTTCTGGTACTCGTAGACCCAGTTCTCCAGGCCCTCCATCTCCAGCCCGAGCGCGACATCGCGGATCTCGTCCCGGCCCACACACATCACGTCTTCCTTGGGGCCGATGTTCCAGCCGTAGGTCGCGTCCTCGGTGTAGAAATCAGCCAGCGGCTTCCAGTCGCCGGCCGCCTCAGCGTCCTGGTTGGCCTTCAGCCAACGCTCGGACCAGTCTTCGAGTTCTTGTCGTGACGCCATTGTCTCTGTCTCCTAGTCTTTTTCGATCAGGGATAGTGCTCGGGTGGGACACATGTCGATAGCCCGTTCGACATCCTCGCGGAGTTCGTCGGGCGGTTCCGCGTCGACGATTTCGACGACGCCGCGCTTGGGCACCTTGAAGACGTCGGGCGCCTCCAGCTCGCACATGGCGTGGCCTTGGCACAGGTCCTCGTCGAGTTCAATGCGGTAGCAACCCATCGGGGGCCTACTTGACGCGCTTGCGGTAGCGGACCTTGGCCGGCTGCGCCAACTGCACGACCATCTTGGAGTGGTCGTTCTGGTAGCTCTCCGACGGCTGCGTCATCTCGAACTCGTACTCGCGCAACAGCACCGAGAAGATCGCCTTGATCTGCATCTGCGCGAACGCCGCACCCACGCAGCGGTGCTTGCCCGCACCGAACGGGATCCAGGTCCAGCGGTTGATCAGATCTTCCTGGCGTGGCTTCTCATAGCGGTCGGGATCGAACGCGTCCGGGTCGGGGAAGTCCTCGGGTATCCGGTTGGAGATCGCGGGCGAGGCGGCCACCATCTGTCCCTTGTGGATCGGGTGTCCGACGACCTCGAACTCGTCCTGGGCCACCCGCATCAGGATGATCAGCGGCGGATGCAGGCGCAGCGTCTCCTTCAGGGCATTGTCCAGATTCGGGATCTGGCGCAGCGCATGGAAACTCACCTCCTGGCCATCGGAATAGAGCTCGTCGAGCTCGGACTGCACCTTGGCGTAGAAGTCGGGATTGCGCAGCAGTTCGATCAGCGTCCACGACGACGTGCCGGAGCTGGTGTGGTGCCCGGCGAACATCAGCGAGATGAACATGCCGGTGACCTCATTGGCTGAGAAGCGCAGATTGCCCTCCTCGTCCTTGATCGAGACCAGGACGTCGAGCAGGTCGCGGTCCTCTTTGCCCTTAGGCGGGTTGGCGATCCGGCCGTCCATGATCTCCTGGACGAGCGCGACGAGTTTGACGCGCGACTCGTCGCGGATGCGGAAGCTCTCGATGTCCAGGTACGGGTCGACGTAGCACAGCGGATCGGTACCGCGCTCCAGCTGGTGGTAGTACTCGGCGAAGCGGCGGTCGAGCTGCTCGCGGAACTTCAGTCCGATGAGGCACGCCGTCGAGGTGTAGATGGTCAGCTCGGAGAAGAAGTCGAGAAGTTCGATCTCGCCTTCGTCGCCCCAGCCGGCGATGATCTTCTTGACCTCGTTCTCGATGGTGGCCGCGTGGCCCTTCATCTGCTCGCCGCGCAGGGCGGTGTTGTGCAGCATCTCGGCCCGGCGTTCAGGGTCGGCGTCGAACACCACACCCTCGCCGAAGATCGGCGTCATGAACGGATACGCCTCGGCCTGGTTGAGTTCGCTGTCATTGGAGCGGAAGAAGAACTCGTTGGCTTCCGAGCCGGACAGCAGCACCACTTGCTTGTCGGCCAGCTGGAACCAGCCGGCGTCACCGCATTCGTCGCGGATCCGCTGCATCAACCCGATCGGGTCGGTGCGGAACTCCTCGAGGTGGCCGTGCTCTTCGCCTTCCCCACCGGAGACGCGCTGTACCTCTTTGAGATTGCTCATCATTGTCCGGGCATCCCTTCCTCGCCCAGGGCGAGCTTCTGGCGGTCTTTCACATCGGCCAGCGGGGCCTCGGGCTGCAGTTCCATGGTCGCGACGTAGCTGCCGCGCGGAGTCTCCGCCACGAACGTGATGGCGCGTGCGAGGTCGGAGGCCCGCATGAAGTAGTCATGGCGCGCCTGACCCCACTTGGCCCAGTCCTCGAGCGCGGGGCCGATCAACTCGGCGGGCAGGCTCCAGCCCATCGAGGTCTTGGTGGGGCCGGGATGCACGATCGAGGCGCGCACGCCGGTGCCTTCCAGCTCCATCTGGTAGTTCGTCACCATCGACACCAGGGCGGCCTTCGCCGCGCCGTACGCGCCCATGTGCGGCCGCGGCCGAAGCGACACATCGGATCCCACGAAGATCAGGTCACCGCGTTGCCGTTCGAGCATGCCCGGCAGGACTGCGGCGGCCACCCGGTAGGCACCGACCAGATGGATCTGGACCTGGGAATCGAACTCGTCGGTGCTGATCGCGTCGAGCTTGCCGAAATAGGTGTCGCCGGCACCGGCGACCAGGACCTCGATCTCGCCGAGTTCGGCGGTGGTCTGCTCGACGGCGGCCTTCACGGAATCGGGATCGGTGACGTCCAGGTGGACCGCAATGGCCTCGCCACCGTCGGCGCGGATCTTCTCGACGATTTCCTGGAGCTTCTCCACCCGGCGCGCGCCGAGTGCGACGGGAAATCCGTTGGCGGCGAGCTTGATCGCGGTGGCTTCGCCGATTCCGGACGAGGCGCCGGCGACCAGTGCGGGGCGCCGGTCGGGGAGGGGAGCAAAACGAGGCATGCTTGAGAAACCTTTCAGGCCTTTCAGCGTTGCTGGACGGTTATCGGAAGATGAGCGAATCCGCGGACGCTACTGGAGTGGACGCGGACAGCGTTGGCCTCGTCCACCTCGTATCCGCGGATTCGCTTGAACAACTCGGTCAGTGCCACCCGGGCCTCCATGCGTGCCAGATGCGCGCCGAGGCAGAAGTGGGCGCCACTGCCGAAACTCGTGAGCTTCGGACCGATCTCGCGGTCGATCCGGTACTCGTCGGGATCCTCGAAGACCCGCTCGTCGCGATTGGCCGAGCCGATCAACAGCACCAGCACGTCACCCGCGGGCACGGTGGTGTCGTAGTACGTCTGGTCCTCGGTGACCAGTCGCGCCAGGATCTGGCTGGAGGCGTCATAGCGCAGCGTCTCCTCGACCCAGGGCACCACCAGGTCGTGGTTGTCGAACACCGGAGCGAGTTGGCCGGGATTCTTGTAGCCCCAATATGCGGCGTTGGCAAGCAGTTTGGTGGTGGTCTCGTTGCCCGCGACCACCATCAGGAACAGGAACGCCATGATTTCGTCGTCGGTGAGTCGGTCGCCATCGATCTCGGCTTCCACCAGCGCGGAGGTCAGGTCGTCGGTCAGGTTCTTCCTGCGCTGCTTGACCATGTCGGCGTAGTACACCAGCAGCTCGCCGGATGCGGCGATGGCCGAATCGGGTACATCGGCCACCCCGTCCTCACGGTGCATGACGGCGTCGGCGAGCGCCCGGATGCGCACCCGGTCTTCGTCCGGCACACCCATGAGCTCGGAGATGACATCCATCGGCAGCTTGCCCGCGAAGTCGTCGACGTAGTCGAAACTGTTGCCCTGCAGGGCGATATCCAGATGCTGGTGGGCGATCTCGGTGACCCGGCCCTCCAGTTCGCGGATGCGACGCGGCGTGAAGCCCTTGGACACCAGGGTGCGTAGCCGCAGATGACCCGGATCATCGAGGGCCAGGAACGACATCACGCGGTGGGCTTCGTCGTTGCGTGAGATCGGGTCCAGCGAGACACCGTGCTTGTTGGACAGCGTGACGCTGTTACGGAAACCCGCCACCACGTCCTTGTGCCGGGACAGCGCCCAGAAGTTCAGCTCGTCGTTGCGGTACAGCGGGGCCTCGTCGCGCAGTCGCTTGTAGTACGGGTACGGATCTTCGTGGAAGTCGTAGTCGTACGGATCGAACGTCGGCTCGACGGTATGAAGGCTCATCGGTGCTCTCCGAGGCTCATGTCTAATTGTCCTCTCCGAGGAGCAGGCCGACCGAGTAGGTCAATCGATCGGCGATCTGGTGATAGGTGAACGCGCCGCTGCCGGCGTTGACCAGCGCCCCGAAAAAAGTCATCTCCAGGGCTGAGATGATGCGGGGATCGGTATCGGGGCCGACTGCCGAACGGATGCGCTTGTGGATCTCGGCGCCGATGCGGTCGCGGACCGCGCGGACCGCCGGGTCGCTCCCACCGCCGAGCAGGGCGGTGGTGCAGGCGGCGGCGACCTCGGGTTCGTCGGCGACCACCAGTGTCAGGGCACGGACGGCTTTGTCGACGCGACTGGTCATCGAGTCGTTGACGTCGGTGAAGTACGGCACCTGCTTCACCAGGTCCAGGTAGACCTCGGCAATCAGATGGTTCTTCGACGAGAAGTAGGTGTAGGCGGTGGCCGGGGCGACCTTGGCGCGGGCGGCAACCGCGCGCACGGTCAGGTCCGAGTACGACGTCTCACGCAGCATTTCCATGCCCGCGGTCAGGACCTTGCGGAAGGTCTCTTCCTGACGGCGGTTGCGCGGCGTCTCCCCGGCCTCACTTGTGACGGCTGCCACGGCATCGCTGGACACATGTCCAAGTTATCCGACACTGGGCTTATGAAGCAAGTTGTTGGAGCAAAGATGCAGCAAATGAGCACTATTGGCGATGCCGGCACAATCCGGTCTTGCCACTGAGACTTGCCTGCGGCTATCGTTCGGATGAATGCCGCCGGACAGTTGTCCAGGAACGGATCCGACCGGGAAGACCCGAGGATGTAAGGGGAGTGTGGATGGCGCTGATCGCCGACCGTGAGAGCAGATTGCTCATCGACGGCAAGCTCGTCACCGGAGGTGACGGCACGTTCGAGACCGTCAATCCCGCGACCGAGGAAGTCCTCGGCGTGGCGGCCGATGCCGACGAAGCGGACATGTCAGCCGCGATCGGCGCGGCCCGGACGGCGTTCGACGACACCGACTGGTCGACCAACACCGAATTGCGGGTGCGTTGCCTGCGTCAGCTGCGCGAGGCCCTTCAGGCGAATATCGAGGACCTGCGGGAACTGACGATCTCCGAGGTGGGTGCGCCGCGGATGCTGACGTCGGGCGCCCAACTGGAAGGCCCGGTCGATGATCTGGCGTTCTCGGCCGACACCGCCGAGAACTACCAGTGGCGCAGCGACCTGGGATACGCGACACCGCAGGGCATTCCGACCAACCGGACCGTCGCCCGTGAGGCCGTCGGTGTCGTCGGCGCGATCACGCCGTGGAACTTCCCGCATCAGATCAACCTGGCCAAGGTAGGCCCGGCGCTGGCTGCAGGCAACACCTTGATCCTCAAGCCCGCGCCCGACACCCCTTGGGCCGCAGCGGTGCTCGGTGAGATCATCGCCGAGCACACGGACTTCCCGGCAGGCGTCATCAATATCATCACCTCCGACGACCACGGCGTCGGCGCTTTGCTGTCCAAAGATCCGCGCGTGGACATGGTGTCGTTCACCGGCTCCACCAACACCGGCCGCGCCGTGATGACCGACTCCGCCGTGACCATCAAGAAGGTGTTCCTGGAACTCGGCGGTAAGTCCGCCTTCCTGGTGCTCGACGACGCGGACCTGGGCGGCGCCTGCGCGATGGCGGCGTTCACCGTCGCCATGCACGCCGGGCAGGGCTGCGCCATCACCACTCGCCTGGTCGTGCCACGGGCCAAGTACGACGAAGCGGTCCAAGCTGCGGCGGCCACCCTCGGTGGCATCAAGCCCGGGGATCCGAACAGCAAGCGCACCATCTGCGGTCCGGTGATCTCGGCCCGCCAGCGCGACCGCATCCAGGATTACCTGGACTCGGCGATCGCCGAGGGCGGCCGCTTCGCCTGCGGTGGCGGCCGGCCGGCCGACCAGGACACCGGCTACTTCATCGAGCCGACCGTCATTGCCGGACTGGACAACTCGGCCAAGGTGTCCCGCGAGGAGATCTTCGGCCCGGTGCTGACGGTCATCGCCCACGACGGCGACGACGACGCGGTGCGCATCGCCAACGATTCGCCTTACGGCCTGTCGGGCACCGTGTTCTCCGGCGACGACGCCCGCGCCCAGGCGGTGGCCTCGCGGCTGCGGGTCGGCACCGTCAACGTCAACGGCGGCATCTGGTACTCGGCTGATGCACCGTTCGGCGGCTACAAGCAGTCCGGTGTCGGCCGCGAGATGGGCGTGGCCGGCTTCGAGGAATATCTGGAGACCAAACTCATTGCCACCCTGGCCAATTAAGGAGATATCAACGATGGGGCAGTACGCGGAATTCAAGGACAAGGTCGGCATCGTCACCGGTGCCGGCGGCGGTATCGGCCAGGCCTACGCCGAAGCGCTGGCCCGTGAGGGCGCGGCCGTCGTCGTGGCCGATATCAATCTCGAAGGCGCGCAGAAGGTTGCCGACGGCATCAAGGGTGAGGGCGGCAACGCACTGGCCGTGCGGGTGGACGTCTCCGACCCGGAGTCGGCCAAAGAGATGGCCGCCACGACGCTGTCCGAGTTCGGTGCCATCGACTACCTGGTGAACAATGCCGCGATCTTCGGCGGCATGAAGCTGGACTTCCTGGTCACGGTCGACCCGGAGTACTACAAGAAGTTCATGAGCGTGAACCTCGACGGCGCACTGTGGTGCACCCGCGCGGTCTACAAGAAGATGGCCAAGCGCGGAGGCGGCGCGATCGTCAACCAATCCTCCACGGCCGCTTGGATGTACGCCAACTTCTACGGTCTGGCCAAGGTCGGCGTCAACGGTCTGACCCAGCAGCTGTCCCGTGAGCTGGGCGGGCAGAACATCCGGATCAACGCGATCGCACCGGGCCCCATCGACACCGAGGCCAACCGCACCACCACCCCGCAGGAGATGGTCGCCGACATCGTCAAGGGCATCCCGCTGTCGCGGATGGGGCAGCCCGAGGACCTTGTCGGAATGTGTCTGTTCCTGCTGTCGGATCAGGCCAAGTGGATCACCGGGCAGATCTTCAACGTCGACGGCGGACAGATCATCCGCTCATGAGTTCTGATCTGAAGCTCGGTTACATCGGCCTGGGTAACCAGGGCGCGCCGATGGCCAAGCGCCTGGCCGACTGGCCGGGCGGGTTGATCGTGTACGACGTGCGCACCGAGGCCATGACGCCGCTCGTCGAGTTGGGTGCGACCGTGGCGGACAGCGTCGCCGACGTCGCGAAAGTTGATGTCATCAGCGTGACCGTGCTCAACGACGCACAGGTGCGCGACGTCGTCGGCCAGTTGGGTGAACATGCCGCGCCGGGCACCGTCATCGCGATCCACTCGACGATCGAGCCGGACACGGCGGCCGAACTCGCCGACGCGCTGGCGCCCAAGGGCATTCACGTGGTCGACGCGCCCGTCAGCGGCGGGGCGGGTGCCGCCGACAAGGGCGAGCTGGCCGTCATGGTCGGCGCCGGCGACGAGGCCTATGAGTTGGTCAAGCCGGTATTCAAGAAGTGGGCGTCCATGGTGGTGCGCGCCGGTGAGCCCGGCGCGGGCACCCGGATGAAGCTGGCCCGCAACATGCTGACCTTCATCGGGTTCGCGGCCGCGTGTGAGGCGCAGAAGTTGGCCGAGGCCTCCGGAATCGACCTGCAGAAGCTGGGCCGGGTGGTGCGTCACAGCGACGCGCAGAGCGGCGGGCCGGGCGCCATCATGGTGCGCGACGACACCGCACAGCTGGCTCCCGATCACTGGATCTACGACATGTTCGTCCACACCCGCGGTCTGGCCGAGAAGGACCTGGCGCTGGCCCTCGGCTTGGGTGAGGTTGTGGGAGTGGATCTTCCGTTGGCGCGGGTGGCACTGGATCGCCTGGCCGACGGCCTCGGAGTACCGCACACTAAGGAGTAGTCAGTATGGACGAGTTGCGCGCCAAAGGCCTGGCGAAGATGAATGAGGTCTACGGCTGGGAGATGCCCAACATCGAGGGCGACCCGTACTTCGACCTCACTGTGGACCATCTGTTCGGCACCATCTGGTCCAGGCCCGGGTTGTCCATGCGTGAGAAGCGGCTGATGACCATGACGTGCGTTACCGCCGTCGGCTCTCAGGACCTCGCGGAGATCCAGGTCAACGCGGCATTGTTCAACGGCGAGTTCACCGAGGACGAGCTCAAGGACATCGGGATCTTCCTCACCCAGTACCTGGGCTTCCCGCTCGGCTCCGCGTTCAACGGAACCGTCTCCAAGGTGGTGGCCAAGCGCCGCAAGGCTGCGGAGAAGGGGCAGGGCGAAGACAAGAAGGCGAACGTCAACGCCGCTGTCCGGATGAACACAGGGAAGTCGCTCGATGATGAGTAGGTATGCCGCGCTGTCGCGCGACGAATTGGCCACGCTGGTCCCCGAGCTGCTGCTCATCGGTCAGCTGATCGACCGGTCCGGGATGGCCTGGTGCATCAGCAGTTTCGGCCGTGAAGAGATGCTGCAGATCGCCATCGAGGAGTGGGCGGCATCCAGCCCGCTCTACACCCGGCGCATGCAGAAGGCGCTCAAGTACGAGGGTGTCGACATCTTCACCCTGTTCAAGGGTCTCCAGCTCGATATCGGTGCGCCACCGCAGTTCATGGACTTCCGCTACGTCGTGCACGACCGCTGGCACGGCGAGTTCTACCTGGACCACTGCGGCGCGCTGCTCGACGTCGAGCCGATGGGCGAGGACTACGTCAAAGGCATGTGCCACGACATCGAGGATCCCACCTTCGATGCCACCGCACTGGCCACCAACCGCAAGGCACAGGTCCGGCCCATCCACCGGCCGCCCAGGGCCTCGACCGATCAGCACCCGCATTGCCGGTGGACCGTCATCATCGACGAATCCTATCCGGAGGTGCCGTTCATTCCGGCGATGGATCTCGTCGGCGCCACCCATGCGCACGCGTGTGAGCTGGATCCGATCGATCCGGACGATGAAGGCATGTCGGACTATTCGGGTGATCTGCTCGCCGATGTGGACTTCGGGGCGTTCTCCCACTCGGCCCTGGTCCGGATCGCCGATGAGGTGTGCATCCAGATGCACCTGCTGGTCAAGTCGTTCACCATCGCCGTCGAGAAGCGGGCCAAGGACGATGCGGCCCTGGCCCGCTCGATCCGCACCAAGCAGCTGATCGGCATCGCGGGGGTGGCGTCCGAGCGGATCCACAAGGCTTTGAAACTGCCTGCTGACGCGGCGGGTGCGCTGCGGGTGCTGGAGCTGCATCCGTTGCTCAACCCGGCCGCCTACGTGTCCGCCGACGTCGACCCGGACTTCGTCCATGTGCGGAAATCACCTGCGTACGAGGATGGTTCGTGGATCTCCTTGGTCTCGCCGGTGGTGGACGCCCCGCTGCAGGCCATCGTGGCCGCCGTCGACCCGCACCTGCGGGCCGAGGTGTCGGGCACCGAGTCGGACTGGACGGTCCGGGTGGTCACGACCGACACCCCGGCCAAGAAACTGCCCGAGGTCGAGGTCTGCGAATTCAGCGGCGGTGCGTCCTGGGTGTTCGAGGAGCGAAAGTCCCTGCCCCTGACCGTCGTCTAGTTTTCCCGCGATGTGTGGAGCCGCACCCGTAATCATTGCGGGTGCGGCTCCACAAATCGCTAGGGACGTAGGGCGGGGGCGACCCAGCGGCGCAGATAATCGCGCAACTCGGCGCCGGTGCGCGGTGGCCGGCCGGGGTCGATGACGAACGACTGGATGATCCGCAGCAGATGCTCGGCGAGCTCGTCGAGATCGGCATCGGTGAATCCGGCTGCCGGCCAGTCCACGTCGAACTGACGCACCACCGACTGGGCGAACTGCAGGGCGATGTCCGAGGTCACCGATTCGGTCAGGGCGGGCGAGCGGCCCGGGGCCAGGAGCAGCCCGATGTGCTTGTCCTTCGGCAGCCATTCCAGTGCGGTGGCGATGGCCTCGGTGGCGGCGTCCGCGGGATCGGTGATGCCCTGCAGGTGCGTCGCCAGCCGCTCCAGGAAACCGGTGGCGGCGGCCACGCCGGCCTGCATCAGCAGCGCATCGGTGCTGGGGAAATAGCGGTACACCGTCTGACGGGTGACGCCCAGGGTGCGTGCCACGTCGGCGATGGAGAAATCTGCACCGCGCTCATCGATGGCCTTGCCCGCGGCGGCCAGGATGCGCGCGACGGCCTCTTCGTCGCTTGCCGGGGCGGCGCCGGACCAGCCGTGGGTTCGCATCCTGAGAATGCTAGGGCACTAGGTGTAGGAGACCTGCAGATCCTTCACTCCGTTGATCCAGCCGGAGCGAAGGCGAAGCGGCTCCGCCAGTTTCGAGATGTCGGGAATCTGATCGGCGATCTCGTTGAACATCAGCTTGATCTCCATGCGGGCCAGATTGGCGCCGATGCAGAAGTGCGCACCGTTCCCGCCGAAGGCCAGATGCGGGTTCGGGTTGCGCAGGATGTCGAACTGGAAGGGGTTCTCGAACACTTCCTCGTCGTAGTTGGCAGAGCTGTAGAACAGTCCTACCCGCTGGCCCTTGCGGATGGTGACCCCGCCGATCTCGGTGTCCTCCAGCGCAGCGCGTTGGAAGCAGTGCACCGGGGTGGCCCACCGGATGATCTCGTCGATGGCGGTGTCGGGGCGGTCCCGCTTGAAAAGCTCCCACTGGTCCGGGTTTTCGAAGAACGCGTTCATGCCGTGCGTCATGGCGTTGCGGGTGGTCTCGTTGCCTGCGACGGCGAGCAGGATGACGAAGAAGGCGAACTCGACCTCGGTGATGCCGTCGCCTGCTTCGTCGGCCTGCACCAGCCGGGTGACGATGTCGTCGGCCGGACATTTCCGGCGGGCCTCGGCCATGTTGTAGGCGTAGCCCATCAGCTCGGCATTGGCCACGGTCGGGTCGGCGTCGAAATCGGGGTCGTCGGTGTTCATGATGCAGTTGGACCAGTGGAAGATCTTCGCCCGATCCTCCTCGGGCACGCCGATCAGGTCGGCGATGGCCAGCAGCGGCAATCCTGTCGCGACGTCGTCCACGAAATTGCCGGTACCCTTGGCCGCCGCGGCGGCCACGATCTCGCGGGCCGCCACCGCGAGCTTCTCCTCCAGGGCGGCCACCGAGCGCGGGGTGAACAGCCGGGACACCAGCTTGCGCAGCCGGGTGTGCTCGGGGGCGTCGTGATTGATCAGCAGGGCCTTGGTGAGGTCGAGCTGTTCGGCGGTGACGCCGTCGGGCAGCCGCATGACCGCGCCCTTGAGATTGGTGGACCACAGGTCGCCGTTACGGGAGATGGCCCTGATGTCCTCATGCCGGCTGATCACCCAGTAGCCGCCGTCGCCGAAGATCGACTCACCCTGCTCGTTCCACCACACCGGCGCCGTCTTGCGCAGCTCGGCGAATTCGGTGACCGGGATGCCGCGGAGCAGGACGTCGGGATCGGTGAAGTCGTATCCGGCGGGCAGGAGCGAAGCGACCGGGGAATCGTCCGCGCCGAAAGGGCAAGTCTTCGTGGTGGTCATCGGCTTCCTCCTGTGACGTACCGCACTCGTTCCGTCGACCATACACTGCTGATCCAGATGTATGGCCGCGGCTTGTGGCCGCCTCCGTGGAGGTGCCGATAAGGTGAGCACTCGTGCGCGTCCTCGTGATCGGATCCGGTGCCCGTGAACATGCCCTGCTGCTGGCGCTGCGCCGCGACCCCGGCGTAGAAGCCCTGGCCATCGCGCCCGGCAACGCCGGGACGGCCGCCCTCGCCGACCAATACGACGTCGACGCGACCTCGGGTGAGGCCGTCGTCGCCTTGGCGCGGAAGTTCGAAGCGGACCTCGTGGTGATCGGACCCGAGGTGCCCCTGGTGCTGGGTGTCGCCGACGCACTGCGGGCCGCGGGCATCGCCGCCTTCGGCCCGTCCAAGGACGCCGCGCGCATCGAAGGGTCCAAGGCCTTCGCCAAAGACGTGATGACCGTCGCCGGCGTGCGCACCGCCACCAGCGAGATCGTCGACACCCCCGGCCACCTCGACGCCGCCCTGGACCGCTTCGGCCCGTCGGCCGGTCAGCGGGCCTGGGTGGTCAAAGACGACGGCCTGGCCGCGGGCAAGGGCGTCGTCGTCTCCGCGGATCGCGACGCGGCGCGCGCCCACGCCGCTGAACTGCTGGAGTCCGGGCATCCGGTGCTGCTCGAATCGTTCCTCGACGGCCCCGAGGTGTCGTTGTTCTGCGTCGTCGACGGCGAGACCGTGGTGCCCCTGCTGCCCGCGCAGGACTTCAAACGGGTCGGCGACGGCGACACCGGACCCAACACCGGCGGGATGGGCGCCTACACCCCGCTGCCCTGGCTGTCGGACGAGGTGCTGCGCCGCATCGTCGACGATGTCGTCAAACCCGTTGCTGCCGAGCTTGTTTCACGCGGGAGTTCATTCTCCGGGCTGCTGTACGCGGGGCTGGCCATCACGTCGAACGGGCCCGCCGTCGTCGAGTTCAACTGCCGCTTCGGCGATCCCGAGACCCAAGCGGTGCTCGCCCTGCTGGAATCGCCGCTCGGAACCCTGCTGCACGCCGCCGCCACCGGGACACTGGCCGAGCAACCGGCACTGCAATGGCGCGACGGCGCGGCGGTCACCGTGGTCATCGCCGCGGAGAACTATCCGGGCCGGCCGCGCGTCGGCGATGTGATCGCCGGAGCCGACGCCGACGGCGTCCTGCACGCGGGCACCAGCCGTCGTGACGACGGTGCCGTCATCTCCGCGGGCGGGCGGGTGCTGTCAGTGGTGGGCACGGGTGCCGACCTGGACGAGGCCAGGGCCGACGCCTACCGGCGAGTCGGCTCAGTTCGCTTGCCGGGCAGCCACTTCCGCAGCGATATCGGTTTGGCGGCGGCCGAAGGTCGCATCGGGATCTAAGCGACGAGCAACGGGCCCATCCAGGAGACCTCGGCGGGCAGTTGCGAACTCCAGAACCCGGCGTCGTGACCACCGGGGGAGAACCCGCCTGACGGCGGGGTGGGCAGCTGCGCGATGAACTGCCGCGTCGCCGAGGCGAACGGATCGCTGTTGCCGATGTCGATGCGGATCGGGATCGAGCCCAGCGCGGGCTGACCCCAGACACTGTTGGCCGCGTAGTCGTCGGCGCCGTCGAATGCGCCGGGCGCCGTCGCCCCCGACGAGGTCCACAACGCCGGACTGACCGCGCAGATGGCCGCGGTGCGGGCCGGGCCCAGCCGCGAGCCCAGCAGCAGTGCGCCGTACCCGCCCATCGACCAGCCCAGAAATCCCACCCGGGTGGTGTCCAGCCCCTGACCGGCCAGCATGGGGATCAGCTCGTCGAGCACCATCGCTCCGGCGTCGTCGCCGTCGGCACGCTTGTGCCAGTACCCGCCGCCGCCGTCGACCGCGACCACCGCAAAGGGCGGTATCCCGGCGGCGACGGCCTGAGCCAGACCGTCCTCGACCCCGCCGGCCATGACCGTGGCGGCGTCGCTGCCCTTGCCGTGCAGTGCGATCACCGGACGCAGCGGCGCCGTCTGGCCGGGCGGCCGGGCGATGGCCCAGTTGGTGGTGATTCCGCCGCGCGCCGCCGACACGAACGATCCGGTGACGTAGGTCGGGGCCGGTGCGGCCGGGGCCAGAGGGGGGAGCGGCGCGAGCGGAGCACCCACACTCGTCATCGTCACGGGCGGGGTGGCAGCCTCCGGGACGGTCGGCAGCGAGCCCAGCGCGTAGGCGCCCGCCGCGCCGGCAGCCGCGCCGAGGCCCAGCCRCAGAACGGTCCGGCGAGTCACGTCTGGCATGCGGGCCATCATGCCATCGGCTGTGTGACGAACATGTGTAGTGGCTTGGCGATTGCCGAAAAACCCCCATACAACAGGCTCTTTGCTGGCAGCATGCAAAGCGTGACAGCGGCGGTGACCCCCAAGGGTGAACGGCGGCGGGGTGCGCTCGTCAGCGCCGCCGCCGACCTGCTGTGCGAAGGCGGCATCGATGCGGTGCGCCATCGCGCAGTGGCGCGCCGGGCTGGTCTGCCGCTGGCGTCGACGACGTACTACTTCTCCTCCCTGGAGGACCTCATCGCCAAGGCCGTCGAACAGGTCGGCACGCGGGAGGCCGAACTTTTGAAGACACAGGTGGCGACGCTGTCGCGGCGGCGGCGCGGTGCCGAGTCGACGGCCGACCTGCTGGTGGACCTCCTGGTCGGGGACGATCCGGGGTCGCGGGTGCCCGAACTGATCTCCCGCTATGAGCGCTACATCGCGTGCGCGCGGCAGCCGGAACTGCGCGACATTCAGCGCCGGATCCTGCGTCAACGCACCGATGCAGTCGTCGAAGTGGTCGAACGATCCGGCCGGACGGTGCGCACCGAACTGCTCACCGCGCTGGTCCGCGCCGTCGACGGTGCGGTGGTCGCCGCGCTCGTCGACGACGGTGACACTGCCCGCGAGACGGCGCGCGCGACGCTCATGGAAGTGATCGACGTTCTCGCGCCGTTCGACTGACTCGTAAGCTGTGTGTTCGTGAGCATCCCGAATGTCCTGGCCAACCGCTACGCAAGCGATGACATGGTGGCCATCTGGTCACCCGAAGCCAAGATCGTCGCCGAACGCCGGTTGTGGCTGGCGGTGCTGCGCGCCCAGGCCGAACTCGGGGTGCCGGTGCCCGACGGGGTGGTGGCCGACTACGAGCGGGTGCTGGAGAACGTGGACCTGGCTTCCATCGCCGCGCGCGAACGCGTCACCCGCCACGACGTCAAGGCCCGCATCGAGGAGTTCAACGCCCTCGCCGGCCACGAGCATGTGCACAAGGGCATGACCAGCCGTGACCTCACGGAGAACGTCGAGCAACTGCAGATCCGGCGCTCCCTGGAGTTGGTCTTCTCGCACGGTGTGGCCGTTGTGGCCCGGCTGGCCGAGCGGGCGGTGGTGTACCGCGAGCTGACGATGGCGGGCCGGTCGCACAATGTCGCGGCGCAGGCCACCACGCTGGGCAAGCGTTTCGCATCCGCCGCCGAGGAGACCCTGGTGGCGCTGCAGCGGCTGCGCGAGCTCATCGACCGCTACCCGCTGCGCGGCATCAAAGGCCCGATGGGCACCGCCCAGGACATGCTCGACCTGTTCGACGGGGACACCGACCGGCTCGCCGAACTGGAGCGCCGCGTCGCCCAATTCCTGGGATTCGCAGACGTTTTCACCAGCGTCGGTCAAGTGTATCCGCGCTCGCTGGACCACGATGTGCTCTCGGCACTGGTGCAGGTGGGCGCCGGGCCGTCGTCGTTCGCGCACACCATCCGGCTGATGGCCGGGCATGAACTGGTCACGGAAGGATTCGCGCCGGGGCAGGTCGGGTCCTCGGCGATGCCGCACAAGATGAACACCCGCTCGTGCGAACGGGTCAACGGTCTGCAGGTGATCCTGCGCGGCTACGGATCGATGGCCGCCGAATTGGCCGGCGCCCAGTGGAATGAAGGCGACGTGTTCTGTTCGGTGGTGCGCCGGGTCGCGCTGCCGGATGCGTTCTTCGCCATCGACGGGCAGACCGAGACCTTCCTGACGGTGCTCGACGAGTTCGGCGCCTACCCCGCGGTGATCCAGCGCGAACTCGATCGCTACCTGCCGTTCCTGGCGACCACCCGGATTCTCATCGCCGCGGTGCGCGCCGGGGTCGGACGCGAAGCGGCCCACGAGGTGATCAAGGAACACGCGGTGGCCGTCGCCCTCGCGATGCGGGAAAAGGGTGCGGAGCCAAACCTGTTGGACCGGCTGGCTGCCGACCCGCGGCTGCCGCTGGACCGGGTCGCCCTCGACGCCGCGCTGGCCGACCGCGCGGCGTTCACCGGCGCGGCCTCGGCTCAGGTGGACGCGGTGGTCGGCGCGGTCGACGAGCTGGTGAGCCGTTACCCGGAGGCCGCCAAGTACACATCGGGCGCCATCTTGTGACGCTGGCAGATCTCACCGATCTGGACAACTTCGCGCACGGGTTTCCCCACGAGCTGTTCGCCGAGCACCGGCGCATGGGGCCGGTGCTCTGGCACTCGCCCACCGAGCACACCCCGGACAGCGAGGGGTTCTGGTCGGTTGCCAACCACGCCGAAACGCTTGCGGTGCTGCGTGATCCGGTGACATTCTCGTCCGTCACCGGCGGTACGCGGCCCTATGGCGGGACGCTATTGCAGGATCTGTCCATCGCCGGTCAGGTGCTCAACATGATGGACGATCCGCGGCACGCGCAGATCCGGCGGCTGGTGTCCTCGGGGCTGACGCCGCGGATGATCAGCCGTGTCGAGGATGACCTTCGGGTGCGCACCCGCCGGCTTTTGGACGCGGTGGTGCCCGGCGAGCCGTTGGACTTCCTGGTCGAGGTGGCGGCCGAGCTGCCCATGCAGATGATCTGCATCCTGCTGGGAATCCCGGAATCCGAACGGCATTGGCTGTTCCATGCCATCGAGCCGCAGTTCGATCTGGCGCGGGAGGTCGACGCCGACGACGGCGTCCGGATGTACACCTACGGTCAGGAGCTGATCGCCGCCAAGCGCGCGCAGCCCACCGACGACATGCTCTCGGTGGTGGCCAATGCAGCCGACGCTGAGCTGTCAGACCTAGAGTTGTACCTGTTCTTCAGCCTGCTGTTCAGTGCCGGCGCCGAGACCACCCGCAATGCCGTCGCGGGCGGGTTGCTGTCGTTGATCGAGCACCCGTCGCAATGGGCCGCCCTACGTCACGATATGTCGTTGCTGCCCAACGCCATCGAAGAGATGGTGCGGTGGACGACACCGTCGCCGTCGAAGCGGCGTACCGCCACCGCCGATGTATCGCTGAGTGGTGTGGCGATCACCGCGGGGCAGAAGGTGCAGGTCTGGGAGGGCTCGGCGAACCGGGACCCGGTGGTGTTCGAGGATGCGGACACGTTCGACATCACCCGTAAACCCAACCCGCACTTGGGTTTCGGCTATGGCGTGCACTACTGCCTGGGCGCGAACCTGGCCCGCCTGGAGCTGCGGGTGATGTTCGAAGAGCTGCTGGCCCGTTTCTCCGGAGCGGAATTGGTGGCGCCGGTGGAATGGACACGGAGCAACCGGCACACCGGTATGCGGCACCTCGTCGTGCGATTTGTGGAGTCTCACCCGTAACCATTACGGGTGTTGCTCCACAAGTCGCTGGTTCAGAGCGTGTTTGACCTGTGCAACGACCCGCTCTGGATATTCGTTGAGGTCGAGCCAGGTGAATCGGAGCACTTGCCAGCCGGACAATATGAGGGCGTTCTGGCGGACCCGGTCATTGTGAAAGACATCCGGATCGCTGTGAAATGCCCAACCATCGGTCTCGAGCGCAAGGGTGGCGGCGGGAAAGCCGTAGTCCACCTTGTACCCGGCGACCCGATAGTTCGCCGTCCAACCGGTGATACCGGCTTGCCGCAGGATTTTCCCAAGTAACCGCTCGGCCTCGGATCGTGTGCCGTCACCTGCAGCCAACAACAGGATTCGTGCGCGCGGTGATCCGTGCCGGCCCTTGTTGTTCAGGTGCGACTTCCAGAGGTCGGGCAGATCGAGATGCCGCTGCAGAGCCGTGTCCATGATTTTGGCTCCTCCGCCCCGACGGACCGATGCCTCGACGACCGTGAGCGGAAGCGCGGTCACCCGCAAGCCTCGGTCCTCGACGACTTCGGCCGGATCGAGGTCGCGTCGCCGCAGCCTCGTGCCGGGCTGGAGTTTGAGCCGGCGACACCTGGACACGGTGACTTCGATGATGTCCGGGGCGAACTGCGTGAGGCGATGCCACCAGGCGGCGGTCAGCCCACTGGCAACGCCCTCGTCGCCGTAGGACCATACGGCGGCACGAACCCGCGCAGCATCGGTGAACTGCCGGTCGTCGGCGAAGTACACACCGCGGGCGCATCGTCGCCACTTGCCGGTGCGCACCCGGTAGTCGATGTCGCCCTGGCTGATGCCGGTCTGTAAAGCCTGGGCCAAGGTGATGACCCCGTCGTGATCACGCAGCAAGTTGTTGAGCATGTCGACTTGGACGCACTCGCCTGGTGATCGGTTCCATTCGTCGTGTTTTGTGGAGCCGCAGCCGGAACGATTACGGGTGGCGCTCCACAAATCGCCGCTCGGGGGCTAGGACTTGAGACGTATCCCGGCCGCGTGCAGTTCCAGCAGGGCCAGGCCACGGATCGCCATCCGGTCGTTCCGGCGCCAGGCCCCGATCGGGTCGGGGTCGATGGCGGTGAGCTTGGCCAGTGGCCGGTTGGCCAGGGCCCGCATGGCCAGCAGCTCCTGACCCGCGTGGCTGGAGGCCAGGGACAACACCACCAGCTTGCGGCGGAAGAACCGCACCCGCAGGAACAGCCAGGGCATCGCGACGGCCAGGATCGGCGTGGCCGCCACGGCCAGGGACAGCACCCACGCCAGCCAACTCGCGGTGACGTCGAGGCTGTGGCCTGCGCCGGCGATCTCGTCGGCGGCGCGGCTGGCGGCCTTGAGCGGTCCGGCCAGGGTGTCACCGATCAGCGGGACGTCGTCGGTGCTGTCACCTGCCGACGCTAGGTTGCCCGACACACCGTCGGCGCCGCTCTGCACCTGACGGCCCACCTTGGAGATGGTGGCGACGGCCGAGTAGACGGCCCCGCCGACCATCACCCAGATGGCCGTCCAGATGATGACCGAGATATCGCTGAGCAGCTGCGCCAGCAGCCGGCCGGGCTTGGTGGCATAGGGGAGGTACCGCGAGCTCATGACTCCGATCCCAGCACATAGGGTGGTCGGATGCGCCCCGCTCTGACCGACTACCGGCATCTGGCCAGCGGCAAAGTTCGCGAGCTGTACCGCATCGACGACGACCACCTGCTGTTCGTGGCCTCCGACCGCATCTCGGCATTCGACTACATCCTGGACACCGAGATCCCCGACAAGGGCCGGATCCTGACCGCGATGAGCGTCTTCTACTTCGACCACCTGGGCGTGCCCAACCACCTCGCCGGCCCGCCCGACGACAAGCGCATCCCCGCCGAGGTGCTGGGTCGTGCGCTGGTCGTGCGCCAACTGGAGATGCTGCCCGTCGAATGCGTGGCCCGCGGCTACCTCACCGGATCCGGGCTGATCGACTACCAGCAGACCGGTTCGGTGTGTGGCATCGAACTGCCGGCGGGTCTGGGCGAGGCCAGCAAGTTCGCCGCGCCGATCTTCACCCCGGCCTCCAAGGCCGAACTCGGCGATCACGACGAGAACATCGCCTTCGACGCGGTGGTGGCCCAGGTGGGCGCCGAGCGCGCCGCGCAGCTGCGCGATCGCACTCTGGCCATCTATTCGAAGGCGGCCGAGCACGCGTTGAGCAAGGGTGTCATCGTCGCCGACACCAAGTTCGAGTTCGGGGTGGATGCCGACGGTGAGCTGGTGCTGGCCGATGAGGTGCTGACCCCGGATTCGTCGCGGTACTGGCCTGCCGACAGCTACCAACCCGGTGTGGTGCAGCCCAGCTATGACAAGCAGTTCGTCCGCAACTGGCTGACCGGACCGGACTCCGGCTGGGATCGGCACGGCAACACCCCGCCCCCGCCGCTGCCGCAGGAGATCGCCGCGGCCACCCGGGCGCGTTATATCGAAGCCTACGAACGTATTTCCGGACTCAGTTTCAGCGATTGGATCAGTGCATGAACCCGCCGGTGGCAAAACGCGTGGACAAACGCCGCGAGCATCACGGCGACGTCTTCATCGACCACTACGAGTGGCTGCGCGAGAAGGACAACCCCGAGGTCATCGCCCACCTGGAGGCGGAGAACGACTACGCCGACCAGGCCACCGCCCACCTGGCGCCCCTGCGGCAGAAGATCTTCGACGAGATCAAGGCCCGCACCAAGGAGACGGATCTGTCGATCCCGACCCGCCGCGGCGACTGGTGGTACTACGGGCGCAGCTTCGAGGGTAAGCAGTACGGCGTGCAATGCCGTTGCCCGATAGTCGATTCCGATGACTGGACCCCGCCCGTCCTGGACGAGAACACGGCGATTCCGGGTGAGCAGATTCTGCTCGACGAGAACATCGAGGCGGAGGGCCACGAATTCTTCTCGCTCGGCGCCATCAGTGTCAGTGTCGACGGCAGCGTGCTGGCCTACTCGGTGGACGTCAAGGGTGACGAGCGGTACACGTTGCGGTTCAGGAACTTACGGACCAATCAGCTGTACGAGGACACCATCACCGGGATCGGCGCCGGGGTGACCTGGGCCGCGGACAACCGCACCGTCTACTACGTCACGGTCGACGACGCCTGGCGCCCGGATACCGTGTGGCGGCACCGGCTGGGTGCGGGCTTGCCCTCGCAGAAGGTGTTCCACGAACCCGACGAGCGTTTCTGGCTCGCGGTCGGGCGCACGCGCAGCGACAAGTACGTGCTCATCGCGGCGGGCAGCGCGGTCACCACCGAGGTGCGCTACGCCGACGCCGCGGACCCGGAGGCCGAGTTCACCGTGGTGCTGCCGCGCCGGGAACTGGTCGAATACTCCGTCGAGCATGCGGTCGTCGGCGGCGAGGACCGCTTCCTGATCATGCACAACGACGGGGCGCTGAACTTCACCCTGGTCGATGCCCCGGTGAGCGACCCGACCGCCTTCCGCACCCTCATCGAGGGCCGCGACGATGTCCGCCTCGACGGTGTCGACGCGTTCGAGAAGCACCTGGTGGTCAGCTACCGCAGCGAGGCGCTGCCGCGAATCCAGTTGTGGCCCATCAACGCCGACGGTTCCTACGGTGCGGTCGAGGAGATCGCCTTCGAATCCGAGTTGATGTCGGCGGGCCTGTCCGGGAACCCGAACTGGTCGTCGCCGAAGCTGCGCGTCGGTGCCACCTCGTTCGTCATCCCGGTGCGGATCTACGACCTGGACCTGACCACCGGCGAGCGCACGCTGCTGCGGGAGCAGCCCGTCCTTGGCGACTACCGGCCGCAGGATTACGTCGAACGCCGGGACTGGGCCGTGGCCGACGACGGTGCGCGGATTCCCATCTCGGTGGTGCACCGGGCCGGGTTGGCCTTCCCCGCACCGGCACTGCTCTACGGGTACGGCGCCTACGAGTCCTGTGAGGATCCGCGCTTCTCGATCGCACGGCTATCCCTACTGGACCGCGGCATGGTGTTCGCGGTGGCGCATGTCCGCGGCGGCGGCGAACTCGGCAGGCCGTGGTACGAGAACGGGAAGATGCTGCACAAGCGCAACACCTTCACCGACTTCGTCGCGGTGGCAACGCATCTGGTCAACACCGGGCTGACAAAGGCGCAGAATCTGGTGGCGCTCGGCGGCAGTGCTGGCGGCCTGCTGATCGGTGCGGCGGTCAATCTCGCCCCGCAGGCGTTCGCCGGTGTACTGGCCCAGGTGCCGTTCGTCGATGCGCTGACCACCATCCTGGACCCGTCGTTACCACTCACCGTCACCGAATGGGATGAGTGGGGAAACCCGTTGGAGGACAAGGACGTCTACGACTACATGAAGTCGTACACGCCGTATGAGAACGTCGAGGCCAAGGACTACCCGGCCATCCTGGCGATGACCTCGCTCAACGACACCCGGGTGTACTACGTCGAGCCCGCGAAATGGGTTGCCGCCCTGCGTCATAGCAAGACCGACGAGCACCCGGTGCTGCTCAAGACCGAGATGGTGGCCGGGCACGGCGGTATCAGTGGGCGCTACGAACGGTGGAAGGAAACCGCGTTCCAGTTCGCGTGGCTACTGGCCACCGCAGACAGCGACAACTACGGCAGCGGCCAGGTAGACAGCCTGTTCGGCGGACCGCGTACCTAGGTTGGTGGTCATCGACGCCGGCGGACGGGGCATCCGCGCGGCGTGGATGTTGGCCGGGAACATGGCCAGCATGAGTAGGAACAGGCATGTCGCGGCGGCCACTCGGGTGGGTGGATAGAGCAACCCGGCCGCGCCGGCCAGTTCGAGCACGCCGGTGACGGTGACCAGCAGTGCCGGCCGGGGCAACCGCGGCGGCACGATCGCGATCATGTCCCGGCGCATGCTCGGGACGAAGTGGGCCACTCCGGTGAGGATGAACATCAACGCGAGCCCGGCCGCGAGGGCGGCCGGCCAGGTGTCGGCGATGCTCAACCGCGCCGCGAGGGACCCGAGTACGAGTGCGAGGAAGACGGCCATCGAACCTTCCTAATCTAGACAGTGACTAGATCTAACCTAACCGGAAACTAGGCGCTGTCAAGATAGGATGTGCGGGTGGACAAGCGGACCTATCACCACGGCGACCTGCGCGCGGTGATCCTGGCCCAGGCGGCGATCCTGGTCGCCGAACGCGGCGCCGACGGCATCTCGCTGCGCGAACTCGCCAGGGCGGCCGGCGTCTCGCACGCGGCGCCGGCGCATCACTTCACCGACCGGCGCGGTCTGTTCACCGCGCTGGCCGCCGAGGGATTCCGGCTGCTGGCGGCCGCGCTGACCGACGCCAGACCCCAATTCATCGACGCCGCCAAGGCGTACGTGCGGTTCGCCCTCGACCATCCCGGCCACTACGAGGTCATGTTCGACAAGTCGCTCTTCGACGACGACGACCCGGAACTGCGCCGGGCCGCCGACGCGGCGGGGGCCGAGCTCAACCGCGGGGTTGGCACGCTCGCCGACCCGCACGCCCACGCGGATCCCGAGGCTGCCGCCCTGGCCGCTTGGTCCCTGGTGCACGGATTCGCCCAGTTGTGGCTCAACGACGCGGTCGACACCACCGGCGATCCCGTCGCCATGGTCGAGAGGCTGGCGGCGATCCTGTTCGACGGCTAGCGTCGGAAGCCGTGAGCCCTACAGACATCCAAGACCTCCCGCTGACCACCCTCGCCGGAGAATCCACCACGCTGGCCGAATTGTCCGACGGCGCAACGCTCGTCGTGAACGTCGCCTCCAAATGTGGACTGACGCCGCAGTACACCGCACTGGAGAAGCTGGCCCAGGACTACGCGGGCCGGCTCACCGTCGTCGGGGTGCCGTGCAACCAGTTCATGGGTCAGGAGCCGGGCAGTGCCGAGGAGATCCAGACGTTCTGCTCGACCACCTACGGCGTCAGCTTCCCGCTGCTGGCCAAGGTCGACGTCAACGGGGACGACCGGCATCCGCTGTACACCGCCCTGACCGCGGCGGCCGACGCCGACGGTGAGGCCGGCGACATCCAGTGGAACTTCGAGAAGTTCCTACTGGCGCCCGGTGGCGCCGTGGTGCAGCGGTTCCGGCCGCGCACCGAACCCGACGCACCCGAGGTGATCGCGGCGATCGAGGCGGTTCTCCCGAAATAGCCAACTTGCGTCCGGGTGTTCGCAACCGTCGCGACACCTGGCGTTGCCACACTGTGAACGTGGCAGGAGAACTGATCGTCTCCATATCCGGCATCCGGGATCGCACCCTGGCCGAGGTCGACGCGTTCTGCGGTGAGCTCGACGCACGCGGTGTCCCGGTGTCGCTGATGGTCGCGCCGCGGCTCAAGGGTGACTACCGCCTGGAACAGGACCGGGCCGGCGTCGACTGGCTCAGCGACCGGCGCTCCCGCGGGGACGCGTTGGTCTTGCACGGGTTCGACGAGGCCGCCACCAAGGCGCGCAAGGGCGAATTCGCGGTGCTGCCCGCGCACGAGGCGAATCTCCGCCTGATGGGCGCCGACCGGGTTCTTGAGCATCTGGGACTGCGTACCCGGCTGTTCGCCGCGCCCGGCTGGACGGTGTCCCAGGGCACGGTCGCGGCCTTGCCGCGCAATGGTTTCCGGCTGCTGATCGGCGTCGCGGACATCACCGATCTGATGCGCGAGACCGCCATCCGGGCCCGGGTGCTCGGCATCGGCGAGGGCTTCCTGACCGAGCCGTGGTGGTGCCGGACGCTGGTGCTGTCCGCCGAGCGCAGCGCCCGCCGGGGCGGGATGGTGCGCCTGGCCGTGTCGGCCCGCCAACTGCGCCGAAGCGGCACCCGGCAGGCCATCCTGGATGCCATCGACCTGGCCCTCATGCACCAGTGCGTGCCTGCGGTGTACCGCTGGACGCCGTACCCCGCCTTGACCGACGCCGCCTGAGACTAACGTGGCGTCTCATGGACGCTGACGTCATCGTGGTGGGTGCGGGACTGGCAGGCCTGGTCGCCGCATGCGAACTGGCCGAACGCGGCCGCAGCGTGCTGATCATCGACCAGGAGAACGCGGCCAACATCGGCGGTCAGGCGTTCTGGTCCTTCGGCGGCCTGTTCTTCGTGGACAGCCCGGAGCAGCGCCGCCTCGGTATCCACGACAGCCACGAACTGGCACTCCAGGATTGGTTGGGCGCCGCCGGTTTCGATCGCGCCGAGGATCACTGGCCCCGACAGTGGGCGCACGCCTATGTCGACTTCGCCGCCGGGGAGAAGCGCCGTTGGCTGCGCGAGCGCGGGCTGCAGACCTTCGCGCTCGTCGGCTGGGCCGAACGCGGCGGCTATGACGCTCGCGGACACGGCAACTCGGTCCCGCGCTTCCACATCACGTGGGGGACGGGCCCGGCGCTCGTGGACATCTTCGCCCGCCGCCTGCTCGGCAACTCGAAGGTGACGTTCGCGCACCGGCACCGGGTCGACGAACTGATCGTCGACGGCGGCGCCGTCGTCGGTGTGCGCGGCGCCGTCCTGGAACTGTCGGCCGCCGCGCGTGGCGTCGCGTCATCGCGGAACACTGTGGGGGACTTCGAGTTCCGGGCTCAGGCGGTGATCGTCGCCAGTGGCGGCATCGGGGGCAACCACGAACTGGTGCGCAAGAACTGGCCGGCCCGGATGGGGACGCCGCCCAAGACGATGCTCTCCGGGGTGCCCGAACACGTCGACGGCCGGATGATCGGGATCGCCGAATCCGCAGGCGCACAGGTGATCAACGCCGACCGGATGTGGCATTACACCGAGGGCATCACCAACTACGACCCGGTGTGGCCCGACCACGGCATCCGGATCCTGCCCGGTCCGTCGTCGCTGTGGCTGGACGCCGACGGAAAACGTCTGCCCGTGCCCCTGTACCCGGGGTTCGACACCCTGGGCACCCTGGAGTACATCGCTGCCACCGGCCACGACTACACCTGGTTCATCCTCAACGCCCGCATCATCGCCAAGGAGTTCGGCCTGTCCGGGCAGGAACAGAACCCGGACCTGACCGGGCGCAGCGTGCGCGCGGTGCTGGCCCGCGGCCGGGACGGCGGACCCGCGCCGGTGCGCGCGTTCGTGGACAAGGGCGCCGATTTCGTCACCGGGAACTCGTTGCGCGAACTGGTGTCCGCGATGAACGGGGTCGCCGACGTGCAGCCGTTGGACTACGCGACGGTGGAGGCCGAGGTGACCGCCCGGGACCGTGAGGTGGTCAACCGCTTCACCAAGGACGGGCAGATCACCGCTATCCGCGGCGCCCGGGAGTACCTGCCGGACCGGGTGGCCCGCGTCGTCGCCCCGCATCCGCTGACCGATCCCAAGGCCGGCCCGCTGATCGCCGTGAAGTTGCACATCCTCACGCGTAAGTCGCTGGGCGGGCTGCACACCGACCTGGATTCGCGGGTGCTGACCGCCGACGGCGGCACGCTCGCCGGGCTCTATGCCGCCGGGGAGGCCGCCGGGTTCGGCGGTGGCGGAGTGCACGGCTACAGATCGCTGGAAGGCACCTTCTTGGGTGGCTGCGTGTTCTCCGGCAGGGCCGCGGGCCGGGCGGCCGCGCGCGACACCGCCTGAGGTCCGGCCGCGAGGACGGCCAGACACACGATGGAGGTGGCCCACAGCCAGCCGCCGAAGATGTCGGTCAGATAGTGGGCGTCGATGGCGGCCATCCCGATACCGCCGATCACGCTGACCGCGGCGGCCAGCGCCACCCGCCATGCCGTGTAGCCGACTGCCAACACCACCATCGCCGTCACCGTGGTGACCACCGTGGTGTGCCCGCTCGGATACGCGTGGGCCCAGCTTCGGCCGTCACTCTTGGACCGGCCGAACAACGTCTTCAGGACCCGCGACCCGATCAGTGCGACGACCGGGCACAGGGCCACCACCGCCGCCACGCGCCAGCGCCGCCGCCACAGCGTCACCAGCACCGCGCAGAACAGCAGCACGACCATCGCGATGCCCCAGGTGAACCACAGCATCCACACCGGGTCGGGTCCGAGGATCCTGTTCATCGCATCGAGCGCGGCGATGTCGAAGGCCGTGTTGCTGGGACCGACCAGCAGGCCCAACACCACCATGGCCGTCAGACCGACAGGCGGCCACCAGAACAGCAGTGAGCGCGCGTTCAGAATGCCGTTCCGTTCTCCGGGTCGAGCACTTGGAAGTCGGTGTCCGTCATCTCGGACAACCGGCCGTAGTAGATGCCCCGGGCGGCGGGCTCGACGATGCCTTGATGGATCGGTACGGCGCGGGTCGGGGCGACCGCGCGCAGGTAGTCGACGGCCTCCGAGATCTTCATCCACGGCGCCGCCGCCGGGGTGGCCAGCACGTCCACCGGCTCGCCGGGGACGAACAGTGCATCGCCGGGATGCATAAGCCGGGCCGGGTGGTCGCCGTCACCGATCAGGTAGGACGTGTTGTCGATCACCGGGATCTCGGGGTGGATTGTCGCGTGCGTGCCGCCCACGCCCCGCACCGACAGATGGCCGACGTTGAACGCGTCCCCGGCGTGCACCGCCGTCCACGCGCCTCCGAACTGGGCCGCGGTCTGCGGATCGGCGTACAGCTTGGCCTGCGGATTTGCGTCCAACAGTGCAGGCAGCCGGGCGGTGTCGGCGTGGTCGGGATGCTGATGGGTGATCAGGATCGCGTCCAGTCCGCTGATGCCCTCGAAACCGTGCGAGAAGGTGCCCGGATCGAACAGCACGGTCGTGTCATCCCCACTGCCGTTCGGGAAGGCAGCCAGCAGGCAGGAGTGACCGAAGTGCGTGAGTTGCATGGCTCCATTGTGGCTTGTCTTCACGTCGGTAGAGTTACAGCCGATCAGGACCGCTTTCCGAATTTTTCGAAGGAGTACCCGTGGCCCGCGTCGTAGTGCACGTGATGCCCAAGGCCGAGATCCTCGACCCGCAGGGGCAGGCGATCGTCGGCGCGCTGGGGCGTCTCGGCCATCCAGGTATCTCGGATGTCCGTCAGGGCAAGCGTTTCGAGCTCGAAGTCGACGACTCGGTGTCCGACGCGGCGCTGGCCGAGATCGCCGAATCGCTGCTCGCCAACACCGTCATCGAGGACTTCGTCGTCAGCAGGGAACAGGCATGACTGCGAAAGTCGGCGTGATCACGTTCCCCGGGACGCTCGACGACGTCGACGCCGCCCGGGCGGTACGGCTGTCCGGTGGTGAGGCCGTCGCCCTGTGGCACGCCGATGCCGACCTGAAGAACGTCGACGCCGTGGTGGTGCCCGGCGGGTTCTCCTACGGGGACTACCTGCGGGCCGGCGCCATCGCCAGCTTCGCTCCCGTGATGCGCTCGGTGGTCGACGCCGCCCGCGGCGGCCTGCCGGTACTGGGCATCTGCAACGGCTTCCAGGTGCTGTGCGAAGCCGGCCTGCTGCCGGGCGCACTGACCCGCAACGCCGGCCTGCACTTCATCTGCCGGGACGTGTGGCTGCAGGTCGCGTCCAACGCGACGGCGTGGACCAGCCGGTACGAGCAGGACGCGGATCTGCTGGTGCCGCTGAAGTCGGGCGAGGGCCGCTATGTGGCCTCCGAGGCCGTGCTCGACGAGTTGGAGGGCGAGGGTCGCGTGGTGTTCCGCTACCGCGACAACCTCAACGGGTCGATGCGCGGCATCGCCGGGGTCAGCTCCGCCGACGGTCGGGTGGTCGGGCTGATGCCGCATCCCGAGCACGCCACCGAAGCACTGACCGGCCCGTCCGACGACGGGCTCGGCTTGTTCTACTCGGCGCTCGACGCGGTGCTGACGGCCTGACGTCGCCGCCCGCGAGCGTGCGCGAAATTCCACGTTCTGCGGCGCGTCGACGTACAGACGCGCACGCTCGCGGAATGAGGGCGGGGTCAGGCGCTCAGTGCGACTGACGCCTCGGCGGTGTAGTTCAGGAACGTGAACGTCTCCTGCAGATAGAGCTGCACGGTCTCCGCGTCGTGGGAAAGGTAGCCGATGGACACATCGGTGCCCAGCTGCAGATCGAAATCGCCTCCGCGCGTGGACAATACGAACGCGCCGTCGATGGCCGGGGCCCAGATGATGTCCCCGTCGACCACCCGGTTGAGGTGCTCGCGCAGCGGGTAGCCGTGCTCGGTGGTCTCACTGACCTTCGTGTACGCGTCGGCCGACAGCAGCACCGAATACGGGCCGTCGACACCGGCGAGCCGCAGTTCGGAGAGCGCCTGGGCGATCACGTCGGGATAGTCGCGGGGATCCTCGGGCAGCGCCAGCCCCGGGTTGGAGCTCGACGCCCGGATGCCCTTGATGTTCGCGGCCGCGTAGCCCTCGAAGATCGCCCGGTCCTCCGCGAACGCCAGCTTCTTGGCAGCGTCCTTCACCGGATCCCAGTCCGAGTCCTGTGAACCGCGCTCCACATCGTCGATGGCCTCACGGGTGATCGTGAACGGCACCCGCAGCCGCACCAGCGGACGGCTGTCCCGCAGGTGCGCGAGCACACCGTCGCCGGGAGAGGCCACGTCGATCAGATGCCCGGTGGACACCGATGCGGTGGTGGCCCCGCTCGGCCCCGCGCAGTCCACGACCCGGCGGCCGGCGATGTGGCGCTTGAAGGTCCGCGTCGCCTCCTGCTCGATCTCGGCCCACGCCTCGTCGGTGACCGGGGCGAGTTCGCGGTAGAGGTTGTTCATTGGGGTTGTCCTTTCAGACTGCCGATCGACAGTGAGCCGGAGTACGTGGGGGCGGGGACGGCGACGACGACGGGAACCGCGTCCTCGTCGCCGGGCAACGGTGGGGGGTCGTCGAGGAAGTCGGCGGTCGGGGTGAAGAACAGGCAACCGGTGACGGCGGTGGAGAAGTCCAGGATCCGGTCGGTGTTGCCGGGCGGATCGCCGATGAACATGTTGCGCAGCATCCGCTCGGTGACGGCTGCGGCCCGCGAATACCCGATGTAGTAGGTCCCGGATTCGCCCTTGCCGATCTCGCCGAACGGCATGTTGTGGCGCAGGATCTTCAGCTCGTTGCCGTCCGCGTCCTCGATGACATTGAGGGCCACATGGGAGTTCGCCGGTTTGACGGCGTCGTCGAGTTCGATGTCATCGAGTTTGGTGCGGCCGATCGCGCGCTCCTGCTCCTCCACGGACAGCGCGTTCCAGGCCGACATGTCATGCAGGTAGCGCTGGACGTGGACGTAGCATCCGCCGGCGAAGTCCGGATCCTCGGCGCCGATCTGACTGGCGTGCACCGCGAGCGCGCCGCCCGGATTCTCGGTGCCGTCCACGAAGCCCAGCAGATCGCGGTTGTCGAAGAACTTGAAACCGTGCACCTCGTCGACGATGGTGATGGCGCCGGCCATCGCCTGCGCGATCTTTCCGGCCAACTCGAAGCACACGTCCAGCGACTCGGCCCGGATGTGCAACAACAGATCGCCCGGTGTCGACGGTGCGTGGTGGCGGGGTCCGTCCAGGGCGATGAACGGGTGCAGTTCGGCGGGCCGGGGTCCGGAGAACAGCCGGTCCCACGCGTCGGAGCCGATCGAGGTGACGGCGGACAGCTGCTTGGCCGGATCGCGAAACCCTATGGCGCGGACCAGACCCGAGATGTCGCCGAGGGCGTCGTGCACGGTCTGCTCGCCGCCGTCGTCGATGGTGGCGACCAGGAAGATGGCGGCCGGGGTCAGCGGCGCCAATACCGCCTGCGGAACAAGATCGGGCACATCGCAGACCCTAGCGCGGCCGACCGTCTCCTCACCGGTCAAGATGAAAAGATGCCAGCTAGCCCCCAGAGCCTGTGTGAGTTCATCGACGCGTCGCCGTCACCGTTCCATGTGTGTGCCACTGCCGCGCGCCAATTGGAGGCCGCCGGCTACACCGAGCTGTCCGAGGCCGACGCCTGGCCGGCCGCGGGAAAGTTCTTCACGGTGCGCGCGGGTTCGCTGGTGGCCTGGGATTCGACGCCAGGTGACGTGCCGTTCCGGATCGTCGGCGGCCACACGGACAGTCCGAACCTGCGCGTCAAACAGCATCCGGACCGGGTGGTCGCCGGCTGGCAGGTGGTGGCGCTGGCGCCCTACGGCGGCGCCTGGCTGAATTCGTGGCTGGACCGCGACCTCGGGATCAGCGGACAGCTGTCGGTCGCGGACGGCGCCGCGGTGGTGGAAAGGCTCGTCCGGATCGACGACCCGATCCTGCGGGTGCCGCAACTGGCCATCCACCTGTCCGACGACCGCAAGGGCGTCAGCCCCGACCCGCAGCGCCATGTGAACGCGGTCTGGGGGCTGGGGGAGCAGCGGTCCTTTCTCGAATTCGTCGCCGAACGCGCCGGGGTGCGCGCTTCCGACGTCCTGGGCTTCGAACTGATGACCCACGACCTGACCGCTTCGGCGATCACCGGCGCCGGCGGCGAGTTCGTCAGCGCACCGCGGCTGGACAACCAGGTCACCTGTTACGCCGGACTGCAGGCGCTGCTGGACACCGAACCCACCGGCCACATCCCGGTGCTCGCGCTGTTCGACCACGAAGAGGTCGGCTCGCAGTCCGATCACGGCGCCCAGTCCGAACTGCTGCCGACGGTGCTGGAGCGCGTCGTGCTGGCCGGCAACGGCACACGCGAGGATTTCCTGCGCCGGTGCAGCGCGTCGATGGTGGCCTCCGGGGACATGGCGCACGCCACCCACCCGAACTATCCGGAGCGCCACGAGCCCGGCCACCAGATCGCGGTCAACGCCGGTCCGGTGCTCAAGGTGCAGCCGAACCTGCGCTACGCCACCGACGGCCGGACCGCGGCGGCGTTCGCGCTGGCGTGCCGGCAGGCCGGGGTGCCGCTGCAGCGCTACGAGCACCGGGCCGACCTGCCCTGCGGGTCGACGATCGGGCCGATGACGGCCGCACGCACCGGGATCCCGACCGTCGACGTGGGCGCGGCGCAGCTGGCCATGCATTCGTCCCGCGAGGTGATGGGTGCCCTCGACGTCGCCGCCTATTCGGCTGCGCTTGCGGCGTTCCTGGCACCCGCGTAGTCGCTAGGCTCCCGGTATGGGCCTTGGCGTGGAGATGATCACCTTCGATTCCCACGATCCGGACCGCCTCGCGGCGTGGTGGGCGACGGCCACCGGGGGTGAGCTGAATGCCCTGATGCCAGGGGAATTCGTGTTCGTCGCCCTGGCAGGCGGGTTGCGGTTGGGCTTCCAGCGGGTCGACGATCCGACGCCGGGCAAGAACCGGGTGCACGTCGACTTCAGCGCAGCGGACCTGGAAGCCGAGGTGACCCGGCTGGTGTCACTGGGCGCCACCGAAACCGGCCGGCACGACTTCGGCGCGGAGTTCCGGTGGGTGGTGTTCGCGGACCCGGACGGCAACGCCTTCTGCGTGGCGGCGTCCTCCTGACAGGATCCGCCGGCATCGTGTGGTCTGTCGTCGGGATCACCGCCGCGCTGACACTGTGGGCGCTGTTCGCCCGGCTGCTGGACCGCTGGCGGATCACGCCGGCGATGGTCCTGGTCGTGATGGGTGCGGCGGTGGGAGTCGGAACCCATCACGCGATGGCGGCCGCGCTGGACACCGACGTCATCCTGCCGATCATCGACGGCCCGGGTCAGGAACCTGCTCAACATCGAAGAGGGCTACAGCGACGGCGTCGTCGCGCCCATCCTGGTGTTCGCCCTGGCGATCGCCGGCGGCGAACAGGCGGGCCCGGCCAGCCTGATGCACGCCGTGCGGGAGGCGGTCCCGCACCTGGTGAGCGCGGTGGTGCTGGGGCTGGCCATCGGCGCGGTGGTCGCCGTCGCCGCCAACGCGGTGGATCGCCGCGGGCTGATGACCGACCGATCCCGGCGGCTGATCCTGCTGTGCACGCCGGTGCTGGCCTACACGCTGAACGTGGCGTCGCACGGCAACGGTTTCGTCGCCGCGTTCGTCTGCGGCATCGCGTTCAACGGGCTGCGGCGCTACTCCGATCCGGCCCGTGAACTGGAGTTACTCGACGACGTGGCGTTCCTGCTGTCGGCCGTGTTGTGGTTCGTGTTCGGTGCGGTGGCCTGGTACGTGCTCGAAGAGGGCGTCTCGATCGGGCTGGTGGTGTTCTGCGTGCTGGTGGTCACCGTGGTCCGGTTCGTCCCGGTGGTGCTGTCGCTGACCCGCTCCGGGGTGGCCTCGCCGGAACGCCGGCTGCTGGCGGTTCTCGCGCCGCGCGGCGCGGCGACCATCGTGCTGGGACTACTCGCGTTCAACGTGCTCGACGGGGACGCCGAACGCGCCGTGCTGCTCTGCACCATCCTGGTGGTGCTCGGCAGTGTCGCGCTGTACGGACTGCTGGGACCGGTGCTGGTCGGCCGCTCGGCGAAGAACGAATAAACTGTCTCCGTGACGTCTGGTAACAGTCCCGAAGTAGACACCGTCGAGCGCGCAGCCACCACCCCCGAACACCCGCAGCCCTACCGTGAGCTCGGCCTCAAGGACGACGAGTATCAGCGCATCCGCGAGATCCTGGGCCGCCGCCCCACCGACGCGGAACTGGCGATGTACTCGGTGATGTGGAGCGAGCACTGCTCCTACAAGTCCTCCAAGGTGCACCTGCGCTACTTCGGTGAGACCACCACCGACGAGATGCGCGCCGGGATGCTGGCCGGCATCGGCGAGAACGCCGGCGTCGTCGACATCGGCGACGGCTGGGCCGTCACCTTCAAGGTCGAATCGCACAACCACCCGTCCTACGTGGAGCCCTATCAGGGTGCGGCCACCGGTGTCGGCGGCATCGTGCGCGACATCATGGCGATGGGCGCCCGCCCGGTGGCCGTGATGGACCAGCTGCGCTTCGGTGCGGCCGATGCCCCCGACACCCGACGGGTGCTCGACGGCGTGGTCCGCGGCGTCGGCGGCTACGGAAACTCCCTCGGCCTGCCCAACATCGGCGGCGAGACGGTGTTCGACGCCTCCTACGCCGGCAACCCGCTGGTGAATGCGCTGTGTGTGGGCGTGCTCCGCAAGGAGGATCTGCATCTGGCGTTCGCCTCAGGTACCGGCAACAAGATCATCCTGTTCGGCGCCCGCACCGGTCTGGACGGTATCGGCGGTGTGTCGGTGCTGGCCTCGGAGACCTTCGGCGGCGACGAGGGCTCCGGCCCCGGCCGCAAGAAGCTGCCCGCCGTCCAGGTCGGCGATCCGTTCATGGAGAAGGTGCTCATCGAGTGCTGCCTGGAGCTCTACGCGGCCGACCTGGTGGTCGGCATCCAGGACCTCGGCGGTGCCGGATTGTCCTGCGCCACATCGGAACTGGCATCCGCCGGCGATGGTGGCATGCGGGTCGAGCTGGAGGCGGTGCCGCAGCGAGCTGCGAACATGACCCCGGCCGAGATCCTGTCCAGCGAGTCGCAGGAACGCATGTGCGCCGTCGTCACTCCCGAGAACGTCGACAAATTCCTGGCGGTGTGCCGCAAATGGGAGGTGCTGGCCAGCGTCATCGGTGAGGTCACCGACGGGGACCGGCTCGAGATCACCTGGCACGGCGAGACCGTCGTCGACGTCCCGCCGCGCACCGTCGCCCACGAGGGCCCGGTATACCAGCGCCCGGTCGCCCGGCCCGACACCCAGGACGCGTTGATCGCCGACACGTCGGCGGGGCTGACCCGGCCCGGGACCGGTGACGAACTGCGCGCGACCCTGCTCGCGATGATCGGCAGCCCGCACCTGTGCAGCCGCGCCTTCATCACCGAGCAGTACGACCGCTACGTGCGCGGCAACACCGTGCTGGCCGAACACGCCGACGGCGGTGTGCTGCGCATCGACGAGGCGACGGGCCGCGGCGTCGCGGTGTCCACCGACGCCTCCGGTCGCTACACGCAGCTGGACCCCTACACCGGTGCGCAGCTCGCGCTGGCCGAGGCGTACCGCAACGTCGCCGTCACCGGTGCCACGCCTGTCGCCGTGACGAACTGCCTGAACTTCGGTTCCCCCGAGGACCCGGGCGTCATGTGGCAGTTCTCCCAGGCGGTCCGCGGGCTCGCCGACGGCTGTGCGGCCCTTGGTATTCCGGTCACCGGCGGCAACGTCAGCTTCTACAACCAGACCGGCGCCACCGCGATCCTGCCCACCCCGGTGGTCGGGGTGCTCGGCGTCATCGACGATGTGAAGCGCCGCATCCCCACCGGCCTGGGCGCCGAACCCGGCGAGACGCTGCTGCTGCTCGGGGACACCCACGACGAGTTCGACGGTTCCATCTGGGCGCAGGTCACCGCCGACCATCTCGGTGGGGTGCCGCCCAAGGTCGACCTGGCCCGGGAGAAGCTGCTCTCCGAGGTGCTCACCTCGGCGTCGCGCGACGGTCTGGTCTCGGCGGCACACGACCTGAGCGAGGGCGGCCTGATCCAGGCCGTCGTCGAGGCGTCGCTGGCCGGCGAAACCGGTTGCCGCATCATCCTTCCGGAAGGTGCCGATCCCTTCGTGGCGCTGTTCTCCGAGTCGGCGGGCCGGGTGCTCGTTGCGGTGCCGCGCACCGAGGAGAGCCGGTTCCGGGCCATGTGCGAGGCGCGCGGGCTGCCCGTGGAGCGCATCGGGGTGGCCGACGAGGGCAGCGATTCGGTGGACGTGCAGGGCCAGTTCAGTGTGACGCTCGACGAGTTGCGAAGGACCTCCGAGGGCGTGTTGCCCGGGTTGTTCGGGTGATCGAGCGGACCGGTACACACCACCCACTGTTGTTGTGGGCKTGGAGCCTGGTCCGCCTCGATTTCGTCGGCGTGGCCTTCGGCGCCCTGTTCTTCTGTCTGTCGCTGACCCCGTCGCTGCTGCCCAGGGACTGGTTGTTCGCCGGGCTGATCGGCGGTATCAACGCCGCGATCGGTTACGGCATCGGTGTCGGAGTGGGAAAATTGTTGCACCGCTTCGTCCTTCGGCGCCGCTCGTGGTGGCCGCCACCCCCGCGCGTGACCCGTGCACTCAAGGCCGCGATCGTCGCCGGCTCCGTCGGGTCGGCACTACTGGTGCTGATCCCGGCCGCGGCCTGGCAGCGCCAGGTGTCGGCGGCCATGGGTATCGCGGGCCCGGGCACCGCGGAGTATCTGCGGACGCTGCTGATCGCGCTGCTGGTCGGCGCCGCCTGCGTCGGAACCTGGCGGATCCTCATCGACGCCGTCAAACTCCTGGCCCGGGTGATGATCCGGCGTTGGCACCTGCACCACGAGGTGGCGTTCTTCATCGGCACCGCCGTCGTGGTGGTGTTGATCATCACGCTCGTCAACGGCGTGCTCTACCGCGGCTTCCTGCTGGGGGCCAGCAGTGTGTTCCAGCCGCAGAACTCCACCACCCGCGCAGGCGTCAGCCAGCCGCTGCAGCCGGAAAGGTCGGGCAGTCCGACGTCGTTCGCGCCCTGGGACACCCTGGGCTACCAGGGTCGCAACTTCGTCGCCGGCGGACCCGACGCCGCCGCGCTCACCCGCATCAACGGCACCCCCGCGATGGAACCCATCCGGGTGTACGCCGGGCTGCAGACCGCCGACACCGACGAAGGCCGGCTGGCGGTGCTGCTCAGCGAGCTGGAACGCACCGGCGCCTTCGAGCGCAAGCTGTTGGTGATCGTCCCGACCACGGGCACCGGGTGGGTCAATCCTGTTGCGGCGCGGGCCATCGAGCTGATGTACAACGGGGACACCGCCCTGGTCGGTATGCAGTATTCGTATCTGCCGAGCTGGATCTCGTTCCTGGGTGACCGGCAGAAGTCGGTCGAGACCGGCCGGCTGATGATCGACGCCGTGCACGACCGCTGGTCGAAACTGCCGCCGGCGCACCGGCCGAAGCTGGCCTTGTACGGCGAGAGTCTGGGGTCACTGGGCGGTCAGGGCGCGTTCGGCTGGTTGCCCGACATCGCGGCGATGGACTTCTCGTCGGTGCTGTGGGTGGGGCCGCCGAACGAGAGTGCGCTGTGGAGCGGACTCGTGCAACGCCGGGACCCGGGCACGCCCGAGGTCGAACCGCGCTACGACAACGGGCGCACGGTGCGGTTCTCCCAGGCCCAGAATGCGGACGACATCGCCGGGGTGGCGGCGGCGCCATGGGAGGGCACCCGGGTGTTGTTCCTGCAGCACGCCTCCGACCCGATCGTCTGGTGGTCGCCGAAACTACTGTTCTCCAGGCCGGATTGGCTGACCGAGTCGCCGGGTGCCGACCGCACGGCGTCCATGCGCTGGTATCCCATCGTGACGTTCTGGCAGGTGGGCGCCGACATGACGAACGCGTCCGGGGTACCGGGCGGGCACGGGCACAACTACGGCGACTCGGTGCTCGACGGCTGGGTGGCCGTCGCCGCGCCGAAGGGCTGGACGCCCGCGGACACCGAGCGGGTCCGTGGCGCGCTGCACCATGACACCGGATCCGACCAATACTGATGTCCGGCACCATGTTCCGGGTCGTTGCGCTGGCCGCCGCGTTGGCAGTGGGCAAATCCGTGCTGACCCGCCCGGCGGTGCTCGCGGCGGCGGGCACGGCGTTGGTCGGCGTCAGCGGTGCGGACGTCGGCTTGCGTGGCTCCGCTGCGCGCTCGGGTGTGCGCCTGGGTCTGGCGGTGGCCGCCCCGATCGCGGTGGGTATCGCCGCGTCGGCGGCGCTGCCCGCGGTGCGGGCCGGGATGGCCGCGCGCGAGTTGCCCGGCGATCCGGCCCGCTGGTTGTTGCTGCGTATCCCACTGGCCACCGTGTGGGCCGAAGAGGCGGCGTTTCGTGGTGGCCTGGGCGCCGTCGCCGCGGCGGCCTTCGGTGTCCGGACGGGCCGCCTGGTTCAGGCAATTGCGTTCGGGCTCAGCCACATCGGCGATGCCAAACGAACCGGGGAGCCGGTGTGGGTCACCGTCGCGGCTACCGGTGCCGCCGGCTGGGCGTTCGACTGGCTGTACCGCCGGTCGGGCAGTCTGGTGGCGCCGATGCTGGCGCACCTGGCCATCAACGAGGCCGGTGCGGTGGCCGCGCTCCTGGTGCAACGCCGACAGAGCTAGGCGTCGCGGATGTCAGGCACCAGGTCGTGCGGTTCGGTGTTCTGATCGTCGATGCCGAAGCTGATGATCCGGCGCGGCGTGACCCGGATGATGGCTGCGTCGCCGTCGTCCCCGGATGTCGTGGCCTGCTCGGCGGTGCCGCGGATCTCCAGGCAGCGCACCCGCCACGGATCGCGGGAGACGATGTCGTCGACGACGAAGGCGACCTTGTCATTGCTCGCGAGGTTGCGGAACTTGCGGCTGGCCGACATCCGGTAGCCGGCGATGTCGATGGTGCCGAGTTCGTCGTTGTAGGTGAAGCCGACGGGGCTGTTCTGCGGGGTGCCGTCCGGTGCGATGGTCGCCAGCCGACCCAGATCTGCGTCGGTGAGGAAGGCGATTTCGTGCGGTTTGAAGGTCATGGCCCCACGGTAGGAGCTCAATGATGGTTGAGGTCAACCCTCACGGATTGATGGTGGGCTCGCCCACCTGACGGCCCCACACGTAGTCGGTGAACATCGGTGAGCCCAGCTCGAAATGGTTGTAGGGCGCGATGTTCAGCCCGGTGTCCATCACCAGATACGGTGCGGGCCAGAGGTCTTTGGTGACCTTCTGCCAACAGCCGGGCTTGCCCTCCGGTCCGCCGTGCGCGTTCACCCTCGGCAGATTGTCCGGATAGACGTACGGGTTGGGCAGCCCCAAGCCGAAGATTGTGCCTGCCGAGTCCAGGGAGTAGCCGTTGTCGCCGCCGAACGTCGACGCCATCAGCGGGGCGACATCGTAGTAATTGCGGATGGTGCACAGCAGTTGCGGACTGTAGTAGTCGAACACCTTCGATGTCGGGATCAGGTCCTGCGCGCCGCGCGCCAGATAGGGTCCGCCCCGCTCCAGGATGTCGCCGGCTTCGGCACCGAAGCCGACGGCGGCCAGCAGCGCCTGGTCGATGGCGCCGCGCTGCTCGTTGAGCGTGGTGGCGGTGCGTACCGCCGCGGCCAGCCCGTCGAACAGGTCGGGGCCGGCGTCGGCGTAGCGGTCGGCCAGGGTCGCGAGGGACCGGGTGTCCTGCCCGAATTGATCGGTGCGGGCGATGAAGTCGTCGAGGATCGCGTTCCCGTCATCCAGGGACCGCCCGAATCTGGCGCCCATCCCGTCAAGGGCGTCGGCGGCCGCGGTCAGCGTGAGGTTGAGTTTGACCGGGTCGACGCGTTCGGCGATGGCCATCACCGTCTCGAACAGCGAGTTGAACTCGGTGCTGACCCAGGTCGCGATGATCTCACCGTTGGCCGAAATATGTTCCGGCGATGGGGTTTCCGGCGATCGCAGCGCAATGTACTTGTTGCCGAAGACGGTGGTGGCGTTGATGTCGGCGGTGACGTTGGCCGGGATCAGCGGCAGGTAACGCGGCTCGATCTGCACCGCCAGCCGGGCATGAGGTGTCCCGTCGACGTCGGTGGGGGAGATGGTGTGCACCCGGCCGATCTCCACACCGTTGAAGGTCACCTTCGAGCCGGGGTCCACCCCGAGGCCGGCCCGCGGGGACAACACCGTCAGGTCGACCCGGTACCGGAACTCGCCGCGGAACTGCAGATAGATGACGGCCGCCAGGCCGGTCAGCAGCACCAGCGCGACCGCGCCGAACGCCCGGATCTGCGGCGGGGCGGAGCGGTCGGCAGCCACATTGCGACACTAATGGGATGGTGGCGCGGCGAACGGCAGATCCGGAACAGACGCGGGCAGCGGTGCTCGCGGTCGCCGACTGGCTGCGCGACGACAGCCTGCCCGCCCCGGAACGGTCCGCTCTGGCCGCCGCCGTCCGCCTCACCGCACGCACCCTCGCCGCGCTGGCGCCCGGCGCCAGCGTCGAGGTCCGGGTGCCGCCGTTGGTGGCCGTGCAATGCATCGCCGGTCCCCGGCACACCCGCGGCACCCCGCCGAATGTGGTCGAGGCGGACCCGCGCACCTGGCTGCTGCTCGCCACCGGTCTGCTCGACGTCGACACGGCACCCGGCATCACGATGTCGGGGTCCCGGGCCGGCGAGATCGCCGGCTGGCTGCCGTTGGTGCGGCTGGACGGCTGACCAGGCCGCGCGCGTGGCGGGCGGGAATGTCGGCCAACGGCAGTGGTGTTGACGTTCACACGGAGGCAATCCGCCGTTCGATTCCGCCAATGGCGGGGGTTGCCCGTAAACTGGGTTACGTCACCCACAGCCCCCAGGGAGCAGCCATCGTGACCTTCGAGCCTGACGAAACAGACCCGAAAGAAGAGTGTGGCGTCTTCGGCGTCTGGGCTCCCGGCGAGGATGTGGCCAAGCTCACGTACTACGGCCTCTATGCGCTGCAACACCGTGGCCAGGAGGCGGCGGGTATCGCCGTCGCCGACGGTTCGCAGGTGTTGGTGTTCAAGGATCTCGGCCTGGTGAGCCAGGTGTTCGACGAGCAGACCCTGGCCGCAATGCCCGGCCACGTCGCCGTCGGGCACTGCCGCTACTCCACCACCGGATCCACGACGTGGGAGAACGCCCAGCCGGTGTTCCGTAACACCGCGGCGGGCACCGGGGTTGCGTTGGGCCACAACGGCAATCTGGTGAACACCGCCGAGCTGGCCCGCCAGGCGCGTGAAGCCGGCCTGATCGAGACCCGCGGCGCCCCCGCCGCCACCACCGACTCCGACATCCTGGGCGCGCTGCTCGCCCACGGTGCCGCCGACGCCACGCTGGAACAGGCCGCGCTGGACCTGCTGCCGACGGTGCGCGGGGCGTTCTGCCTGACCTTCATGGACGAGAACACGCTGTACGCGGCGCGCGACCCGCACGGGGTGCGCCCGCTGTCGCTGGGCCGGCTGGATCGCGGCTGGGTGGTCGCCTCGGAGACCGCCGCCCTGGACATCGTCGGCGCCTCGTTCGTCCGCGACATCGAGCCCGGCGAACTGCTGGCCATCGACGCCGACGGGGTGCGTTCGACGCGGTTCGCCAACCCGACGCCCAAGGGCTGCGTCTTCGAATACGTCTACCTGGCGCGTCCGGACAGCGTCATCGGTGGCCGGTCCGTTCATGCCACCCGCGTCGAGATCGGCCGCAGGCTGGCCGCGGAGAACCCCGTCGAGGGTGACCTGGTGATCGGCGTGCCCGAGTCGGGCATTCCGGCGGCCGTCGGCTACGCGCAGGGTTCGGGCATCGCCTACGGGCAGGGCCTGATGAAGAACGCCTACGTGGGGCGCACCTTCATCCAGCCGTCGCAGACCATCCGCCAGCTCGGCATCCGGCTCAAGCTGAACCCGCTCAAAGAGGTCATCCGCGGCAAGCGGTTGATCGTCGTCGACGACTCGATCGTGCGAGGCAACACCCAGCGTGCCCTGATCCGGATGCTGCGGGAGGCCGGCGCACTGGAGGTGCACGTCCGGATCGCCTCACCGCCGGTGCGGTGGCCGTGCTTCTACGGCATCGACTTCGCCACCCCGGCCGAGCTGATCGCCAACGGCTCCAGCGGTAACGAGGACGAGATGCTCGAGGACGTGCGCCGGGCCATCGGTGCCGACTCACTCGGCTACATCAGCCAGCAGGGCATGATCGCCGCCACCGAGCAGCCGTCGTCGCGGCTGTGCTCGGCGTGCTTCGACGGCAATTACCCGATCGAACTGCCCGGAGAGAGCGCCCTGGGCAAGAACGTCATCGAGCACATGTTGGCCAACGCGGCGCGCAGCGGGCTCCCGCTGCAGCCGGCCAATGACAACGCGTCCGCGCTGCGACGTCCCTAGAACCCACACCCCGGTTCGGGTGCATCGGTCGCCGGCGGCGCACCCGCCGGATCGATGTAGAGCACCCACATCACCAACGGGTCCGGACCCAGGTTGCGGCCGATGTGCACCTGGCCGCTCTCCTCGGTGATCGGGGCGCCGGGCGGATACACCCCGTCGACCGAGCAATCCGCCCGGAAATGCGTCAACGTGCCCGACCTGATGAGCCCGTAGACCTGGCCCTGATGCCAGTGCCAACCGGTGCCACCGCCTGGTGCGATGGTGAGCTCCTTGGTGATGTAGTCGTGCCCGTCCCGCGTGGCCTGCGCCAGGATCTCGGCCTGCACACCGACGCCGGGGGTCGCGGAGGCGCCCGCGGGCAGCACCACCGCGACGGGCATGACGGTCGCGGCAGCCAGCGCCGACCAGCGAAATCGGTTCATGAGCGCCCAGAGTGTCATACGCCACATCAATGCGTGCGGAGTCGGCGGAAGGCCCGGCGCTTACCAGCGGTGTCGGGGCGGGACCGCGACCGGTAGCCTTTAGCCTGATGAGTCAGGGTCGCGCCGAACAACACGGCATCTCTTATGCAACGGCCGGAGTGGACATCGAGGCGGGGGATCGCGCCGTCGAGCTGTTCAAACCGCTGGCCAAAAAGGCCACCCGCCCGGAGGTCCGCGGCGGTCTGGGTGGTTTCGCCGGACTGTTCGCCTTGCGGGGCGGGTACCGGGAACCACTGCTGGCCTCGTCGACCGACGGTGTCGGCACCAAGCTGGCCATCGCGCAGGCGATGGACAAGCACGACACGGTCGGGCTCGACCTGGTGGCGATGGTCGTCGACGACCTGGTCGTCTGCGGCGCCGAACCGCTGTTCCTACAGGACTACATCGCCGTCGGACGGACGGTCCCCGAGCGGGTCAGCGCCATCGTGTCCGGTATCGCCGACGGCTGTGTGCTGGCCGGCTGCGCGCTGCTGGGTGGGGAGACCGCCGAGCACCCCGGCCTGATGGAGCCCGACCACTACGACATCTCGGCGACCGGTGTCGGCGTAGTGGAAGCCGACGACCTGCTGGGACCGGAACTGGTCCGGCCTGGCGACGTGATCATCGCGATGGCCTCGACGGGCCTGCACTCCAACGGTTACTCGCTGGCGCGCAAGGTGCTGCTGGAGATCGACCGGATGGATCTGGCCGGCCACGTCGAGGAGTTCGGCCGCACGCTCGGCGAGGAACTGCTCGAGCCCACCTACATCTACGCCAAGGACTGCCTGGCGCTCGCGTCGGAGACGCAGGTCCGGACGTTCTGCCACGTCACCGGCGGTGGGTTGGCGGGCAACCTCGAACGGGTAATCCCCAACGGGTTGGCCGCCGAGCTCGACCGCGGCACGTGGACGCCCGCGCCGGTCTTCGGCATGATCGCCCAGCGCGGCCGCGTCGAGCGCGTCGAGATGGAGAAGACGTTCAACATGGGTGTCGGCATGGTCGCCATCGTCGCGCCGGAGGACACCGACCGTGCACTGGCGATTCTCACCGCACGTCACCTGAACTGCTGGACGCTGGGCACCGTCACCAAGGGTGCCAAGGGTGAAGCCCGAGCACACCTCGTCGGTCAGCATCCGCGGTTCTGACAGAAGTCAGAACCGCGGGGCTACACCTGCGCGTGAGTCAGCGACGCCAGTCGTCATCGTCGGCGTGTTGATCGGCAAAGCCGTCACCGCCACCGAAGTCATTTTCAGACTCGGCATGTGACAGCTCTCGCTGCAACCTGTCGAAGTCGGTTTGTGGCGAGCTGTACTTCAGGTCGCGTGCGACCTTCGTCTGCTTCGCCTTCGCCCGGCCGCGGCCCATGGGGGACCCCCTCGCGCAATAACGGAGCGGCCCAACGTGCAGGCGGCTCCGATCTGTGTGTCTTTATTGTCCTGCCATCACTTTACCGTGCCCGACGGCGCTGCGCTGGTAGGCCCTACCTGTCACGGGTCGAGCCCGCCCAGTAGAGGGTCAACGATCGCCGCTGCGCAGACGTTCCACGGCCAGCCGTCCGGCGCCGACGTGCTGGTCGGCCGCGATCGAGTCCGGGTCGATCACCGCGGCCACGGTGACTTCGCCGCCCGTGCTCAGCGCCGTGTCGGCCGGGATGCCGCGCTTGACCAGCGCCAACCCGATGGGCCCGTCGTCGATGTGATCGACCACGGTGCCCAACCGCCCGACGGGACGGCCGCCCGCGGTGAGCGGGTCGCCGGTCGAGGGTCGGTCACCGGAGCCATCCAGCTGCACGAGAACCAGCGTCCGCGGCGGTTTGCCCAGGTTGTGGACGCGCGCGACGGTCTCCTGACCGCGGTAGCAGCCCTTGTCCAGGTGCACCGCTCCCTCGCCGGGGCCGCCGATCCAGCCGACCTCATGCGGGATGGTCCGTTCATCGGTGTCCACACCCAGTCGCGGGTGCAGCGCGGCGACGCGGTGCGCCTCGTAGGCCCAGATGCCGGCCGGCCGGACCCCGGCCGAGGTGAGCGTCCGTTGCCACTCGCCGGCGGTCTCACGGGGCACCAGGAGGTCGTATTCGCCCGGGTAGGTGCCCCGCAGGAAGCCCCCGCCGGTCAAGGCCACCGCCGTCCAGGGGGCGGGCAGGGTGTCGACGCCCAGCGCGGCCAGGACCTCGGGTGCGTTCAGCGCAGGCCCGAGGAGTGAGAGCACGGTCAGTTCGGCCGGCTCGACCACCACGTCGGCCCAGAACACCATCTTGCGGAGAAAGGCGAGCAGGGGTTCGCCCCGCCATGGCTCGGTGTCCAGCACAGTGACGCCGTCGAGCTGGGTCTGCAGCCAGTGATCTTCCACACGACCCTGCCCGTCGAGGCTGAGATTCTGCACGACGGTGCCGTCGGTCAGGTCGCTGACGTGCTGGCTGGAGACGGTGTGCAGCCAGGAACGTCGCTCCCCGCCGGTGAGTGTGAGCACTGCGCGGTGCGACCGGTCGACAACCACGGCTGCGTCGGCGGCGGCGCGCTGCTCGCCGAACGGATCGCCGTAATGCCACACGGCACCGGCATCGGGATCGCCATCAGGGGCGGGAACTGCGGACATGCCCCCAGACTACGGCGCAGTGGTCACTAGGCTCGGGCGTCATGTCCGCCGGCCTGATCGTCACCCTCGACGGGTTCGTCCACGGGGTCGACAAGCCGTTGGTCCGCGCCACCGACCCGGTTCTCACCCATGGCGACGGCGTGTTCGAGACCACGCTGGTGCGTGACGGACGGGCCTGTCTGTTGAGCGCCCACCTGAGCCGGCTGTCCGTGTCGGCGCGGATCGCGGGGCTGCCCGCGGTCGACACGGAGCTGTTCCGGGCGGCGGCGGCCACCGCCGTCTCGAGGTGGACCGGGGATGCGGTGTTGCGGTTGGTGCACGGCCGCGGCGCGGCCTTCGCCGCGGTGTCACCGGTGCCGGACCGGGTGGCCGGGGCGCGCCGAGACGGGGTGGCGGCGGTGACCCTCGAGATCGGACGACGCGGTGCGCCCGCGGTACTCAGCGGGGCGAAGTCGTTGTCCTACGCGCACCACAGCGCGGCGCTTCGGGAGGCGGCCGGGCGCGGCGCGGGCGATGCGATCTATGTGGACGCCGACGGGCTGGTGCTGGAGGGTCCGCGGTCGTCGGTGGTGATCGCTGATGGCGAAATTTTGGTCAGCCCGCCGCCCACGCTGCCGATCTTGGCAGGCACCACGGTGCATGCGCTGTTCCAGGTCGTGCCGCGGTCGGCCTACCGACCACTGCGGGTGTCCGATCTGTTTGCCGCACAAGGTGTTTGGCTTCTCTCGGCGGTGACGTTGGCGGCGCGGGTGCACACCTTGGACGGTGTCGGCCTGCCACCCGCTCCGGGTGCGGCGCAGCTCGCCGCGTGGGTGGACACCGCCGTAGACCGCGATGCGTGAGAAAAATCGGTTGTCGGGTCCGCCAGGCGCGAGTACTTTCGTCGGTACACATGGAAGGAGGTGGTCCGAGAAATTGATTGGCATACGGACAAGTGAGGTGGCTGCTAGCTAGCAGCACCAGGCACGAGGAATCACCTGCGAGCGCTGGCGAATTCCGAGCAGCCACCCGACCCCCGAGCCCTTGGTTTTGTCCAACCAAGATCTACGGCTCGGGGGTCGCCCATATCTGGGGCCTTTTGTGACGGCCTACTGCTGCGGCGGGTGTGCCGGCGCCAGCGAGGCGCACGCCTGGTGTGCGGAGTCCCAGGTGCCCTGGTCCACTCCCGGCGGCGCCGGCGGCGCCGGCGGAGCCTGCCCCGCACCGGGTGCGCCGCCGGGCGGAGGTCCGTCCGGGCGACCTTCAGGACCGGGACCGTGCTCGCCGTGGCCGCCCCCGGGTCCGTGTTCGGGCATGGTCACCCCGTGCTGGGTCATGCAGTCCCGGAAGGCTTGGCGGTCACCGGACTGTGACTGTGAGGTAGACGTGGCGGACGGCTCGGCAACCGTCGAATCACTTTGCGCCGCACCGGATGAACACGCCACCACACCGGCCACCACGGCCGCGCCGGTCGCGCCGAGCAGCGCGGTGCGCAGGGATAACAGGGTCATGAAATCTCCGTTCTCGAATCAACGGAGCCGACGTTATGGATCGAGACTGGGCACGCCGTATCAGTGACCTTGGGGTGCGCTATGGCCTTGTGATGTCAGCCGACGAAGCGGCTCAGGCGCGCCGACAGGTGCGGCACCAGACCGCCGTCGGCATCGACCCGCTCTTCGACGTAGGCCAGGTCGCCGTCGTCGACGATGCCGTACAGCCGTTTGGCGCCGCCGACGAGCATGCCGGACTTGCTGCGGGCCAGGGCGTCGGTGGCCAGTTCATAGGAGGACTGGTTACGCGGGCGTCCGTAGAACAGTTCGACGTAGCCGGCCGAATGAGCCAGCAGCAGCTCGATGGCCTGGGTCTCGGAGGGGTCGGCGGGGTCGTCGACGAACCGCCAGAACCCCGATTCGCGGAAGCCCGGCGATTCGAAGGCGCCGTCGGCGTCGAGCCGCCAGGAGCGGCTGTCCCAGTTGAGGTAGTCGCCGCCGTCATGGGAGACGATGATCTGCTGGCCGAACCGGTAGTCACCGTGGGCGTCGCGGCCCTCGCCCTCGCCGCGCCACACGCCGACCAACGGCAGCAACGCCAGCAGGGCGGGGTTGAGGTCGGCGCCTTCGCGCAGGTTCGCGGTATCGGCCGGAAACGGCAGATCGTCGAACCCGGGGATGTTGCGGGCCGCGGTGATCCTGGCCCGCTCTACTGCCGCAGCGACGGCCCGGTCACCCGAGCCCGGCTCGACCGCGTCGCCGGTGCTCACGCCTCGTCGGTGATCAGACGGTACAGCGCGTACAGCGCAAACCAGGTGATGACGACCACGGCCGCCACAAGCATGAATTCGAAGAAGAGAACCACGTCGGAATTCTAACTGCAGGGAGCCGCCGCGCTCGAACCGGAGGGGTCCGGGCGCAGCGGCTCACCAACCAGCTAAGCGACCTTGATGTCGACTTCGTGGATACCGGCGCCGGACGGACGCACGCTGGCGTCGCCGTTGCCGGCGGGCGACAGCGCACGCACGGTCCAGGTGCCGGGCGCGGCGAAGAAACGGAAATCGCCGGTCGCGGACGCCACCACCTCAGCGGTGAACTCGTCGCTGGAGTCGAGCAGGCGCACGAACGCACCGCCGACCGTCTGGCCCGAGCCGTCCACCACACGACCGGTGATGACGGTTTCCTTCTCCAGGTCGACGCCTGCCGGCAGCGTCACGCCTTGCTTCGGTGCAGAGCACATATCAACTTCCCAACTCGATCGGGGCACCCACGAGGGAGCCGTATTCCGTCCAACTACCGTCGTAGTTCTTGACGTTCTGGTGACCCAGCAGTTCCTGCAGCACGAACCAGGTGTGCGAAGAACGCTCCCCGATGCGGCAGTACGCGATGGTCAGCTTGTCGCCGTCCAGGCCGGCCTCGGCGTAGAGCTTGGCCAGGTCCTCGTCGGACTTGAAGGTGCCGTCCTCGTTGGCGGCCTTGCTCCACGGCACGTTGATGGCGCTGGGGATGTGGCCGGGGCGCTGGCTCTGCTCCTGCGGCAGGTGGGCGGGCGCGAGGATCTTGCCGGAGAACTCGTCGGGGGAGCGGACGTCGACCAGGTTCTTCTCGCCGATCGCCGCGATGACCTCATCGCGGAAGGCGCGGATGTCGTTGTTCGGGGCCTTGGCCGAGTAGGACGTGGCGGCGCGGTCGGCGACCTCGGTCACCAGCGGGCGGCCGTCGAGCTCCCACTTCTTGCGTCCGCCGTCGAGCAGCTTGACGTCGTTGTGGCCGTACAGCTTGAAGTACCAGTAGGCGTACGCGGCGAACCAGTTGTTGTTGCCGCCGTACAGGATGACGGTGTCGTCGTTGCTGATTCCCTTGTCGGACAACAGCTTCGAGAACTGCTGCTGGTCGACGAAGTCACGCTTGACCTGGTCCTGCAGCTCGGTCTTCCAGTCCAACCGGACGGCGCCGGCGATGTGGCCGCCTTCGTAAGCCGAGGTGTCCTCGTCGACCTCGACGAAGACGGTGTTCGGCGCATCGAGATTGCTCTCGGCCCAGTCGGTGGAGACCAGGACGTCGGAGCGTGCCATGAAGTGGTTCCTTTCGGTTAGTGGCTCGTGGCGGGTGTTGCGCGTCGCAGGCGAGCGACGAACGGGTAGATCTGGCAGCCGAGGCAGATGCCGAAGGCCGCGTTCAGGAACGCCGCGAACAAGGCGAACGCGGTCGCAACGATGCCCAGTGTGCCGAGTCCGGCTGCGAAGCCGGCGGCGCCGACCACAGCGAAGACGAAGCCGACCAACTGGGCGAACTTCAGTGGGGGCACCGGTTCCCTCTCGGTGACCGGGCCGAGCCGCGGTGCGATGAGCGCGGCGAACACTCGGCCGTAGGGGTGCTTGCGCGGACCCAGTGCAGCGCCGATGGCGAAGACCACGGCCTGCACGCCGAGGATGACCGCTGCGGCAGGCACACTGATCGCCGACACCAGCAGCGTGACGACGAGGACCCCGGTGGTCACCCAGGCGACGAAGCGGGGACCGCGGACGTCAACCTGATCGAGGCTGGGATTGCTGGACATATCTGTGACTCCTGTTTGCGTGGCTGGGCTGGGGCTGTGAAGGGGCACGTCCGGCTTTTCGGCCCGGCCCCGAGCGCGGCGCAAAGAGAAGAGCGCGGCTACTCAGCAGCTACAACAACAACAGCAACAACCCGCGACGCGGCACAGATCAACTGCGCGGCGCTTGGTGAGCAGCAGCTCAAGGCGGGCGGACACGTCGCACACAATACCTGTTGACCCTGCGGTCAAGCCAATAGCGGCTCGAGCGCCGAGCGCAGGTCAGCGGCCTTGGGAACCCCGGTGGCGCGGAAGCGTTGCCGGCCCTGGGCGTCGAAGATGAACGTCGTCGGCAGCGACAGCACCGAAAGGCGCCGGGCCGCCGCGGGATTGGCATCCATGTCGATCTCGACATGCGCGACGGCAGGCAGGTCGCCACACACCTGGCTGACGACGCGGCGGACCGCGGCGCACGGGCCGCACCACACGGCGGTGAAGTGCACGATCGTCGGTCCGGTGCCGGACAGTCCGAGGTCGGAGGTGTCGACATCCTCGGCGGGGGCGTCCTCGGCGGCGGCTCGCAGCATGCCCGCGCGCCGCGTCATCAGGCGTCCGACGACGAAGCCGACACCCAGCACGCCGATCACCACCACGATGACCAGGGCCATGGAAGTGTTCATGACTGTCTGAACCCGTCCAGCGTGATGGTTACTCCCTCGGTGATGCCCTCCACGATGATGTCGGAGCCGCGGGCGCCCGCCGAGGTGGGTGTGAGGCCGAAGGGCAGCTTCTGGCCGGGGACCTGAGAGGTGAAGGCCTTCAGGACCGCGTCGTTGCGATCCTCGGGGACCGCCTCATCGGCGGTACCTGGCCCGGTGAGCACGCCTGTCGGCGTGAACACCAGCGTGTTCTGGTTCGGGCCTGCCAAGGTCAGATCGACCGCGACGCTGACCCGTTTGTCGAACCCGGCCGAGGTCGGGGTTCCGGTGAACACCAGGCCGTCACCGCTGGAGATGCCGGACTCGGTGGTGTTGGCGCCGCCGCCGTCCTCGGTCTCGCGCGGCGGGGCCTCGATCTGCAGGTCCTTCATGCCCATGAAATCGCCGATGTGCCGGGAGTCGATGATGATCCGGCTCTCCAGCTTGCCGACCGGCAGCGCGGCGTCGGGCGCGATCAACCAGGACGAATCGTGCAGGTCGACGCGGTGCAAGGTGGCTTCCAGCGAGACCTTGCCGGTGATCGGGTGGTCTACTCCGGTGGCCCGGATCTCCACCTCCTTGTAACGGTGGTTGGCCGCCTGCGAGATGAACGGGAAGCTCAGGATGCTGGCCCACGGGTCGAAGGGCAGGTGCGCGGCTGTGCGGACGCTGCGAGCCAGCCGGTATTCGGCATAGATCGCGGCCCCGACATCGACGGCGACAGCCCCCAACACCACAGAGGCGAGAGTCGCGATGAGAGCGACGAGCAGTTTGCGCACCCGGTCATTCTGGCGTACCCGCGGGCGACCGGCGGTGACGGCGCCCCGTTCAAGTCGGCTAATCAGCAGGTAGCACGCTATCGTTATGCATCGCTGGTCGTAACGGCCGCGTGTCAGTCATGAATCTGGAAGATGACCTTCGACAGCGTTGTCCTGGGACTGTTCCAGGGCGCCGGAGGGCCTTTTGGAGCTATTGCTACTGACCGTAGACCCCAATCCTGAGTCGGTGCTGCCGTCGTTGTCCCTGCTGGCACACAACGTCCGCTCCGCCCCGACCGAGGTTTCCTCGCTGTTGGAGGCCAGTACCGCCGACATCGCGATCGTCGACGCGCGTACGGATCTGGCGGCCGCCCGCGGCCTGTGCCGCCTGCTGGGGACCACCGGAACTTCGATCCCGGTGGTTGCCGTGGTGAACGAGGGCGGTCTGGTGGCGGTCAACGTCGAGTGGGGTCTGGACGAGATCCTGCTGCCCGGTACCGGGCCCGCCGAGATCGACGCGCGGCTGCGGCTGCTGGTCGGCAGGCGCGGCGGGGTCGCCGACCAGGAGAGCATGGGCAAGGTCACCCTCGGTGAGCTCGTCATCGACGAAGGCACCTACACCGCGCGGTTGCGCGGTCGGCCGCTGGACCTCACCTACAAGGAATTCGAGCTTTTGAAGTACCTCGCCCAGCACGCCGGGCGGGTGTTCACCCGGGCCCAGCTGCTGCAGGAGGTGTGGGGCTACGACTTCTTCGGTGGCACGCGCACTGTGGACGTGCACGTGCGACGGTTGCGGGCCAAGCTCGGGCCCGAGTACGAGGCATTGATCGGCACCGTGCGCAACGTCGGCTATAAGGCGGTACGACCGGCCCGCGGCCGCGCCCCTGCACCCGAAGCTGAGGACGACGAGGACGTTTTCGACGACGACGGTTTCGGCACCGCGTCCGAGACGTTCGACCCGCTGCACAGTCAGTGATCTCGTGGCAGACCGGCCTGCCGGTATCCGAACAACAGCGCATCGCCACCGTGATCGGGGCGGCCACCGCGCACGACGGCGTCGCGCCCGTCGGTGATCAGGTGTTGCGTGAGCTGTCCCGCGACGACACCCGGCACCTGCTGGCCGTCGACGACGGGGAACTGGTCGGTTACCTCAACCTGGCCCCCGGGATGGCCGAGCTCGTCGTGCATCCGGACGCGCGGCGCCGCGGTATCGGAGCCGAGTTGGCGAGCACCGGCCTGGACGCCGGCGGCGCCGACCTCCAGATCTGGGCGCACGGCAATCTGGAACCGGCGCGGGCATTGGCCGCCGCGCTGAAACTGGTGCCCAAGCGGGAACTGCTGCAGATGCGCCGGGGGCTGGCCGACCTGCCGCCCGAGCCCGCGGTCGACGGCCTGCGGACCTACGCCGGGCCCTCGGATGACGCCGAGCTGCTGCGCGTCAACAACGCCGCGTTCTCCTGGCATCCAGAGCAGGGCGGGTGGACCGAGGCCGATATCGCGGAGCGCCGCGGTGAGAGCTGGTTCGACCCGGCCGGGCTGTTCATGGCCTTCGAGGGGGCCACCCTGCTGGGGTTCCATTGGACGAAAATCCACAGCGACGTGCTCGGCGAGGTTTATGTGGTGGGTGTCGATCCTGCCGCGCAAGGCCGCGGATTGGGCGCGACGCTGACCCTGGTGGGTCTGCACCACCTGGCCCGGCGGCTCGGTCCCGATGCTGAGGTGACCCTCTATGTCGAAGGGGACAACACCGCCGCGGTGAAGACTTACCGACGCCTGGGTTTCGACGTGTTCAGCACCGACGTCGCCTACGGGTTCTAGCCGTTTCGGCGTTCTCAGCATCCTGTGAACACCCTGGACCTATTCACCTTCCGTTCACTTTCCATCTAAAAAGAGTCCACTACCACCGCATACGTTGCCGGAGAGTCTGAAGCCGTCAATCGAAAGTGGGATAAGTGAAGCTCAATCGCTTTGGCAAGGTCCTTGGTACGACGTTGTCCGTGACCGCAGCCGCCGCTCTGTCGCTCACCGCTTGCGGCAGCGACAACAACTCCGGCAGTTCCTCGTCCCCGGCCGCCTCGGGTAGCTCCGCCGCTTCTGCCGCCGACTGTGCGGGCAAGAACAGCGTGACCGCCGAGGGATCGACCGCTCAGCAGAACGCGATCGCCGAGTTCAACAAGGTGTGGGGCCAGGTCTGCTCCGGCAAGACCCTGGCGTACAACCCGACCGGTTCGGGCGCGGGCGTGGATCAGTTCATCGCCAAGCAGGTCGACTTCGCCGGTTCTGACTCGGCGCTCAAGGACGATCAGGTCACCAAGGCCGCCGAGCGTTGCGGTGGCAACGAGGCGTGGAACCTGCCCCTGGTGTTCGGCCCCGTCGCGCTGGCCTACAACATCGAGGGTGTCGACAAGCTGGTCGTGAACCCCGAGGTGCTCGCCAAGATCTTCCAGGGCGAGATCAAGAAGTGGAACGACCCGGCCATCGCCGCGCTGAACTCGGGCACCAACCTGCCCGACGCGAACATCACCCCGATCTACCGCTCGGACTCGTCGGGCACCACCGACAACTTCCAGAAGTACCTGGGCGCCGCCGCACCGCAGGCATGGACCAAGGGTGCCGGCAAGGAGTTCCAGGGTGGCGCCGGTGAGGGCGCGCAGAAGTCCTCCGGTGTCGTGCAGGCCGTGCAGGCCACCCCGGGCGCCATCGGCTACGTGGAGAAGAGCCCGGCCGCGGCCGCGGGTCTGCCCTACGCGCAGATCGACAGCGGTGCCGGCGCCGTCGCGCTGACCGACGACTCCACCGCCAAGGCCGTCGGCGCCGCCAAGTTCAAGGCCGAGGGCAAGGACCTCACCCTGGACCTGAACGCGCTCTACGCCTCCAAGGAAGCCGGCGCCTACCCGCTGATGCTGGCCACCTACGAGATCGTCTGCTCGAAGGGTTACGACGCCGACACCGCCGCCGCCGTCAAGTCCTTCCTGACGGTTGCCGCCAACCAGGGCCAGGCCAGCCTGTCGCAGGCCGGTTATGTCGCCCTGCCGGACGCCTTCAAGACGCGTCTGCTGGCTTCCGTCTCGGCAATCGCCTGACGGCTGGCGAACTACAGAAATTGCGGTGAGGATGGACTGGCGGACCAATGACCAATCAGGTCCCTGACGGGATAACAGTGACGACACCAGATCCAACGAAGGCGGGTTCGGGCGAGGCGCTTGCCATGCCCATACCCGAGCCAGAACCCATCTCCACCAACCCCTCCAAGGGTGCGAAAGAGCGCTTGGGAGACCGCATCTTCCGCAGTCTGGCAGAGGGCTCGGGCATCCTGATCGTCGCGCTCATCGCGGCGATCGGGGTGTTCCTCCTCTGGCGCGCCGTCCCTGCGCTGGCTCGCAACAAAGAGAACTTCTTCACCTACGGCGGCAACTGGATCACCACCGACACGTCGGCGATGCACTTCGGCATCTTCGACCTGTTGCAGGTGACGGTGTTCGTGTCGCTGTTCGCGCTGGTGCTGGCCATGCCGGTGGCGCTGGGCATCGCGATCTACCTGACGCAGTACGCGTCGAAGCAGTTGCGCGGGCCGCTGGCCTACATGGTCGACCTGCTCGCCGCGGTGCCGTCGATCGTCTACGGCGTATGGGGCCTGTACGTGTTGGCGCCCGTGCTCAAACCGTTGGCGTTGTGGTTGAACCAGAACCTGGACTGGCTGTTCCTGTTCCAGACGGGCACGGCCTCGGTGGCCGGCGGCGGCACCATCTTCACGGCAGGCATCGTGCTCGCCGTGATGATCCTGCCGATCATCACGGCCGTCAGTCGCGAGGTGTTCGTCCAGACGCCGCGCGGCCAGATCGAAGCGGCACTGGCGCTGGGCGCCACCCGCTGGGAGGTCGTGCGCACCACGGTCCTGCCCTTCGGCCTGTCCGGCTACATCAGCGGCGCGATGCTCGGCCTCGGCCGTGCGCTCGGTGAGACCATCGCCCTGCTGATCATCCTGCGCGGTACGCAGACGGCGTTCGGTTGGTCGCTGTTCGACGGTGGCTACACCTTCGCCAGCAAGATCGCCGCCACCGCAAGCGAATTCAACGACCAGTACAAGGCCGGTGCCTACATCGCGGCCGGTCTGGTGCTCTTCATCCTGACGTTCATCGTCAACTCGCTGGCCCGCGCCGCAGTGGCCGGAAGGGGCGCCAAATGACCTCCACGCTGGAACAGCCGGTCAAGGCACCCGCCTTCCAAGGGGTTAGTGCGCGGCGCAAGATCACCAACAACATCGCGACGGTCCTGGTGACCGGCTCCGTCCTGGTGGCCCTGGTGCCGCTGATCTGGGTGCTGTACTCGGTGATCACCAAGGGCTTCACCGCCATCACGTCGGCCACCTGGTTCACCAACTCCCAGGCCGGCATGACGACCTTCACGGCGGGCGGCGGCGTCTATCACGCGGTCGTCGGAACCCTGCTCCAAGGCCTGGTGTGCTCGCTGATCTCCATCCCGGTCGGTGTGTTCGTCGCCGTCTACCTCGTGGAGTACGGCGGCGGCACCCGGTTCGGCAAGATCACCACCTTCATGGTCGACATCCTCACCGGTGTGCCGTCCATCGTCGCCGCCCTGTTCATCTACGCACTGTGGGTGGCCACGCTCGGATTCGAGCGGTCGGGTTTCGCGGTGTCGCTGGCCTTGGTGTTGCTGATGATCCCGGTCATCGTGCGCGCCACCGAGGAGATGCTGCGCATCGTGCCGATGGATCTGCGCGAGGCCAGTTACGCACTGGGCGTACCGAAGTGGAAGACGATCATGCGCATCGTCATCCCGACTGCGCTGTCGGGCATCGTCACCGGCGTCATGCTGGCGCTGGCCCGTGTGATGGGTGAGACGGCCCCGCTGCTCATCCTGGTGGGCTACGCCCAGGCGATGAACTTCGACATGTTCGGCGGCTTCATGGGATCGCTGCCGGGCATGATGTACGACCAGATCTCGGCAGGCGCCGGCGCCAACCCGGTGCCCACCGACCGACTGTGGGGAGCGGCGCTCACCCTGATCATCCTGGTTGCGCTGCTCAACATCGGCGCGCGGCTGGTCGCAAAACTCTTCGCTCCCAAGAAATTCTAGGAAGGCACACCGATGGCAAAGCGCTTGGACCTCAAAGACGTCAATATCTACTACGGGTCTTTCCACGCGGTGTCCGAAGTGGCACTGTCGGTTCAGCCGCGCAGTGTGACGGCCTTCATCGGCCCGTCGGGCTGCGGCAAGTCGACCGTGCTGCGCACCCTGAACCGCATGCACGAGGTGATCCCGGGCGCCCGCGTCGAGGGCTCGGTGCTGCTCGACGGCGAGGACATCTACGGTGCCGGCGTCGACCCGGTCGGTGTGCGCAAGACCATCGGCATGGTGTTCCAGCGCCCGAACCCGTTCCCCACCATGTCGATTCGCGACAACGTGGTGGCCGGCCTGCGGCTGCAGGGTGTGCGGAACAAGAAGACCCTCGACGAGGTCGCCGAGCGTTCGCTCAAGGGCGCCAACCTGTGGAACGAGGTCAAGGACCGCCTCGAGAAGCCCGGTGGCGGCCTGTCGGGTGGTCAGCAGCAGCGCCTGTGCATCGCCCGCGCCATCGCCGTGCAGCCCGACGTGCTGCTGATGGACGAGCCGTGCTCGGCGCTGGACCCGATCTCGACGCTGGCCATCGAGGACCTGATCTCGGAGCTGAAGCAGGACTTCACCATCGTGATCGTCACGCACAACATGCAGCAGGCCGCCCGCGTCAGCGACCAGACCGCGTTCTTCAACCTCGAGGCGACGGGCAAGCCCGGCAAGCTGATCGAGATCGACGACACCGAGAAGATCTTCTCCAACCCGACGCAGAAGGCCACCGAGGACTACATCTCGGGCCGCTTCGGCTAGAGCGATTTCGGCGCGCGTACCCGCGGTGAGCGCGGGACTAGGGGACCAGCACCACTCGGGTGCCGGATGGCTCCGCGGTTGTCCAGGCCTCGGCCACCTCGGCGAGGGGCCGCGCCTGGGTTTTCAGCTGCAGCCGCCCGTCGGCGACCATCTCGAACAACGCAGGCAGGGCCTCGTTGCGCGCGCGGCCCAGGATCTCGGGCGGCACGCTGCCGATTCCGATGCCGGACAAGGTGATTGCGGTACCGCGCAGCACGCCCGCGGGTAACTCGATATCCGCGCCGGCCATCGAACCGATCTGCACCCATCGGGTCGGGTGGTAGTGCGACGACGGATGGCTGGCGGCCAGGGCTTGTAGTGCGGTCGCCGCGGGTGCACCCCACAGGTAGTCCAGCACGGCGTCGAAGGGCTGTTCGGTGTGCAGCGCGGAGATGCGTTCCGCCAGGTCCTCGTCGCGCATCGCGATGGCGTCGTCCGCGCCGACGGTGCGCAGCCAGTCGAGGCGCTGCGTGTCGCGGCCGGCGACCACGACCCGTCCGGCACCGAACATCGACTTGGCCAGCTGGACGGCCGTTGCGCCGGTGACACCCGTGGCGCCGAGCACCAGCACGTGCTGGCCGGGCCGGGCGGCGGCCCCGTGCTCCAATGCCATCCACGCCGACATGCCGGGGTTGGGGAGGGCCGCAGCGGTCACGGAGTCGACGCCGTCGGGCACCTCGATGTTGCCGTGCGCGCTGATCAGGGTCCGCTCGGCCATCATGCCCAGGGTGCTGATCCCGCCGCCGTACACCCGGCGGCCGTCGTCGAGGCGGACGACACCGTCCACGCCGGGGACGGCCGGGAGTTCGATCTCGTTGCTGGCGTAGTGCTTTCCGGAGACGATGCCCCGGGTGAGGTTGGTCAGCGCGGAGGCCTCGACCGTCGCGACGACGACGCCGTCGCGGGGCTGTGGATCGGGGTAGTCGGTGTACGCCGGAACGGCGCCCCACTGATGCACCACTGCTGCCTTCATGGCGGTCTCCTCTGTTTCCGTAAATATTGTTTCGCTGGAAACAATGTACGCCGACGGCGATGGGATGGCAATATGGTTTCCATGAAAACCAAGTCCGCCCTGATCGACGCGGTGAACCTGCTGATCGGCGCCGTGGGGGACAAGTTCGAGACCGACGAGGACGGCGACCCGGAGCGCGACTTCATGGTGGCGCGCTGTCCGAAACGTCTGGAGCCCACCCTCCGCGGGCTACCGACCTTGTCGATGCACCTGCTCGGCCCCATCGCCGACGAGCCGCTGAGTGTGGTCGGGCTGGCCGCACGGTCGGGTCAACTGAAGGGCACGGTGTCCAAACACGTCCAGCGCCTGGTCGAGGCCGGACTGGTGGCACGCACGCCGGTGCCCGGCAACCGCAAGGAGCTCACCCTCGGTCTCACCGCCGACGGCGAACTGGTCACCGCGGCACATGCCGCACTGCATGACGAGATGGACCGCGGCATGCGGGAGTTCTTGCAGCGCTACAGCAACGCCGACCTGCAGGTATTGGAGACCGTGCTGCGCGACCTGTTGGCGGCGCGCAAGGACGGCGTCCGGATCGTCGCCGGGCGTGGCGACGGTGAACGCTAGCGCGGGGTGATGACGTCGTCGTCGGGCAGTTCGCCGGTGACCTGGAAGATGACCCGGCGGGCCACCTCCACCGCGTGGTCGGCGAAGCGCTCGTAGAACCGGCTCAGCAGCGTCACGTCGACGGCGGCGGTGACGCCGTGGCGCCACTCCTTGTCCATCAGGACGGAGAACAGATGGCGATGCAGATCGTCCATCGCATCGTCTTCTTCGCTGATGTGGGCGGCCTTCTCCGGATCGAGCGTGCGCAGCACCTCTTGGGCGCTGTTACCCAATTCGACTGCGACCCGGCCCATTTCGGCGAAGTAGCCGTTCACCTCTTCGGGCAGCGCATGCTGGGGGTGACGACGGCGGGCGATCTTGGCGACGTGCAGGGCCAGCGCGCCCATCCGGTCCACGTCGGCGACGATCTGGATGGAGCTGACGATCGCGCGAAGATCGCCGGCGACCGGGGCCTGCAGGGCGAGGATGACGAATGCCTCTTCCTCCGCCACCTTGCTGATCTCGACGATGCGCTCGTGGTCGGTGATGACCTGTTCGGCGAGCGCAAGATCGGCCTGCAGCAGGGCCTGGGTGGCGTGTTCCATCGCCTGACCTGCCAGGCCGCAGATCTCGCCCAGCCGATCGTTCAGGCCTGCCAACTGCTCGTGGTACGCGGTACGCATGGCGTAGAGCCTACGGTTGCGGCGCAGGATCGTCACGAGGGCGCAGGTGAACTCGCGATGAATGCGAAGGTGTGCGCTGCGCGGCTATTCGCAGGTCGTGTCGGCCGCGTTGGTGACGGTCAGATCCTCGGGCAGCTGAGTCGGCTCGGTGGCGACGCCACGAACCAGATGCACCTGCACCGCCGAGCCACTGGGTGAGGGCGGAGCGACCGCGCGGTAGTCGGACCCCAGCACCACGCGTACCACCTCACCGAGGCCGGTGGTCCGCTCCATGGTCGCGTTGGAGAACGAGGACGCCACCGTCGCGGCGGCCTGCTCGTTGCCCGGCGCGAAGAACACCGTGGTCGCGTCGAGTGGGCCCGGATAGTCGTCCGGGGCATCGATGTTGAAGCCGTGCTCCTGCAGCGCGGACGCGGCATCGGCGGCCAGGCCGTTCTCGCCCGTGGAGTTCGATACCCGGACGGTCACCAGGCTCGGATCGGTGGCGACGGCGTCGACCACCTCGCCGGCGCCCGGCGCGGGCATGCTCGGCGCTTCCGGGGTCTGGGGGACCGGGGTGTTGTCGGCGTTGCGTTCCTCGGGCAGCGGATCGTCGTTGATGATCGCGTCGAACAAGGCGTGCACGTCATCGGTGCGCGGCGGCTCGTTGCCGTCGGCGTCGGTCTCCCCGGTGGTGGGCACGGTGATGAAGCTGATCCGGCCGGCGTTCACGCCCTGGATGGACTGGCCGAGGTCCACCAGATCCTTGGTCTTGATGTTGTCGACGTAGCTGTCCTGGACGAACATGTTGACGACGTTGTTGAGCTTGCTCAGCGAGAAGAAGGTGTCCTTGGAGATCAGCGAGCGCAGCAGGGACGACAGGAACAGCTGCTGGCGTTTGATCCGGCCGTAGTCACCGTTGAGCTCGGTGGTGACCTGGCGGGCCCTGACGTACTGCAGTGCGGTGTGGCCGTCCACCATCTGGCGGCCGGCATTGGACAGCACGGTGCCCAGCTCGTAGTCCTCCAGCGGGGTGGTGCTGCACACCTCGACTCCGCCGAGGGCGTCGACCATCTTGGCGAATCCGGCGAAGTCGACGGCCATGAAGCGGTTGATCGACAGGCCGGATAGCTTTTGGATTACCTTGACCAGGCATTTCGGCCCACCGAAGGCGTACGCGGAGTTCAACTTGGTCTCGGTGTAGACCTCGTCGGGGCCGTATTCGCCGGTGTCCTCGTCATAGACGGGGCCGTACTGCCCGGTCGACGGGTTCCAGGCCTGGCACTGGATCGGGTTGATGGCCAGGTCGCGCGGGAAGGACACCGCCACCACCCGTTTGCGGTCCGCGGGGATGTTCACCAGCATGACCGTGTCCGAGCGGGCGCCCGCGGCGTCGTCGGTGTTCCCCGCGCCCATGTCGCTGTTGGCGCCGATCCGACTGTCGACGCCGACGATGAGGAAGTTCTCGTCGCCGAACTGCGCGTTGGCGTCGACGATGTCCCGGGAATTGGGGTCCAGCGCCGACACCTTGTTGAGGCTGTTGTTCTTCATCGACTGCCACTGCCAGGCGCCCCCGGTCAGCGCCAGGGCGCACACGGCGATGAGCGCAACGGCGATCCGTCCGAGGATGCGGGCCCGGCGGTGGGTGCCCCGCGCGACCGGTGGCGGGGTGATGGTGTGTGCGGGTCGATCGGAGTGGGCCAGGGCCAGATCAGGCAGCACGGTGGCGTAGTCGGACGCGTATGCCGAGGCGAGGTGCATGACCTCGGTGTCGGAATCCCCCGCGTCGGCCGGCTGGGCCGGTTCGTCGGAAGCGACGGGCTCCGAGGTGTGCGGATCTTCAGGTTCCTCGGGTTCTGCGGGCGGCTCGGGCTCGGCCCGCCGACGTCGGCGACCGCCGCCTGCGCTCTCGTTGGCCAGCTTGGCGATCAGGTCCGCGACGGCGACCCCGTCGGTGTGGTTCCCGGTGCCCAGCTCCTCGAACAGCGCGTCGTCGCGCGGATCGGGCGGCAGCACACCTTGTGCGCGTTCCCACGGCGCGGCGCCTGGTCCGGGCGGAGTCGATCGGGTAAGTCTGCGAGAGGAGTCCGGGGAGTTCGCGGGACCCCAAAGACCGGGAGTGGCGTTGTCGCCGTCACTCATGGTCTACCGGCCTTCGACTGTCGCGGGGGACGTGCGCGCCGTTGCACACGCTTGGTCGTGGGGGCTGCATTGTTGTCTAGCAGCCCGGAACCCGTTTCCGCCAGCCGGAAGGGGTCGAGTGGGTCCTCATCGTACTGAGACAACCTGAGCGTCAGCCAGCCCGAGCGAGTGACGGGGTCGTCTCGGTTTTGTTTCAGACGCAACGAGACAGGGATCGGTTCAGCCGCCGGAATTCATCACGTCAGCCCCTGCAGGCACAGTGGCGTCATCCGGATCGTCGAGCCAGCCTTCAGGCAGGCTCACCGAGGACGGCGAGCCCTGACGTCCGCGCGGACCGTTCGCCGACGGCGGGAACGGCTCATCGGCGTCGAGTTCGTCGAGCAGCGCGTCGAGTTCGTTCAGTGTCTTCACCAGTGCCAACGATCGGCGAAGGTCGGCACCCGCCGGCAAACCGTGCAGGTACCACGCGATGTGCTTGCGCATGTCGCGCATGCCCTTGTCCTCGCCGAAGTGGGCGGCCAGCAACGAGCCGTGGCGGCGCATGATGTCGGCGATCTCGCCGAGGGCGGGCGGGGTGGCGACAGGGCGTCCCGTGAACGCGTCCGACAGTTCGGCGAACAGCCAGGGCCGGCCCAGGCAGCCACGGCCGATGACGACTCCGTCACACCCGGTCTGCGCCATCATGTCCAGTGCGTCGTCGGCGTTGAAGATGTCCCCGTTGCCCAGCACCGGGATGGTGGTGACGTGCTGCTTCAGTGCGGCGATCTGACTCCAGTCGGCGGCGCCCGAGTAACGCTGGGCCGCGGTCCGGGCATGCAGCGACACGGCCGCCGCGCCCTCCTGCTCGGCGATCCGGCCGGCATCGAGGTGGGTGTGGTGGGCGTCGTCGATGCCGATCCGGAACTTCACGGTCACGGGGATGTCGGAACCCTCGGCCGCGCGCACCGCCGCCCCGACGATCTGGCCGAACAGCCGGCGCTTGTAGGGAATGGCCGAGCCGCCGCCGCGGCGGGTCACCTTGGGGACCGGGCAACCGAAGTTCATGTCGATGTGGTCGGCCATGCCTTCGTCGACGATCATCTTCGCCGCGGCGTAGGTGGTGTCCGGGTCGACGGTGTAGAGCTGCAGTGACCGCGGCGTCTCATCCGGCGCGAAGGTCGTCATGTGCAGGGTGGCCGGGTTGCGCTCGACGAGCGCGCGGGCCGTCACCATCTCGCAGACGTACAACCCGCTGACGGTGCCGGCACGGGCCAGCTCCAGCTCGCGGCACAGCGTCCGGAAGGCGACGTTGGTGACACCGGCCATCGGGGCCAGCACGACGGGGGAGCGCAGCGCAATCGGCCCGATCTGTAAAGATCGGGCCGACGCGATGCGCTCTACCGTCTGGGTCATCCAGCCGCGGAGGTCGATACCAGCAAGTTCTTCATCGCCTTCTTCTCGGCGATCTTGCGCTCGCGCTCCAGGCGGCGCTCCTTGGCCACCTCGAACTTCACGCAGGTCTCCTCGAGCTCCTGGACCAACAGGCCGAGGTCGTCGCGCAGCCGCGCGCCCTCGCCGGTGAAGTCCTCGCGCTCGAAGATGCGCCACTTCTTCAGCACCGGCATCACCACGTCGTCCAGGTGGATACGCGGGTCATAGACACCGCCGACGGCGATGATGACGGCCTTGCGACGGAACTCCGGCACCGTGTATCCGGGCATCTTGAAGTTGCGCAGCACGCGGTGCAGCGACTTCATCGCCTGGTTGGGCACCAGGTCCAGGCCCGCGGCACTGATGTCGCGGTAGAAGATCATGTGCAGGTTCTCGTCGGCCGAGATGCGCCCCAGCAGCTGGTCGGCGACAGTCTCTTCGCAGGCCTTGCCGGTGTTGCGGTGTGAAACCCGGGTGGCCAGCTCCTGGAACGTCACGTAGACGACGGAGTCGAAGAGGGTGGACGCGAACAGGTCCCCCTGCTGGTTCTGGCCGGGGGAGAAGCCGCGGGTCACCTGCTCGACGCGCAGTTCCTCCAGCTCGATCGGGTCGATGGCGCGGGTGACCAGCAGGTAGTCGCGCAGCGCGATGCCGTGCCGGTTCTCCTCGGCGGTCCAGCGGTTAACCCACCAGCCCCACGGTCCGTCCATGGTGAAGTTCATGGCGATCTCGCGGTGATACGAGGGCAGGTTGTCCTCGGTGAGCAGGTTCTGCACCATGGCGGTCTGGGCGACCTCGGAGAGCTTGGACTGCTCCGGATGCCATTCCTGGCCACCGAGCGCATAGAAGTTCTTGCCGTCCGACCACGGGATGTAGTCGTGCGGGTTCCAGTCCTTACGCATCGAGAGGTGCCGGTTGATGTTCTGTTCGACGACAGGTTCGAGTTCGCGAAGCAATTGCACGTCGGGTAGGTCCTGCGACACGTGTCTCTCCCAGTTATCTGTACCTAGTGGTTGCACGCAGAATATCTGTGTACCCCGGTGACATTCAAGTTAGTCGGGTGGTCTGTCATGTAACAGTTTTCACACGGTTCCCGGATCTGGGAGGCGGCCTCGGGAAGGATGCGGCCCGGTGCGGCGCGGGTTAGTCTCTTCCGAATACAACAAATTCCTGAATTATGGGAGTAGGGCCGCAGTGAACAAGCTGATCGTTTTGGGGTCGGGCACCGTCGGTGCACTCGCCGCCGCCACCGCTCTTTTCGGCACGGGTGTAGCCGCTGCCGACGCGTACGCCGGACAGACTTATAGCGATGCAAGCTCCGCGGCCGGCGACGCCGGCCAGACCGTGGTCGTGGCGGCCCGGGTCGGCGACAAGCTGGACGAGGGCAACTGCATCGTCAGCCGCTCCCAGACCGCGCCGTTCGCCAGCGCCAACGACGGGATCCACGTCTCCGGCCAGGTGCAGTTCTACTTGAACTGCGCCGGTTCCTACGCGACGGCCACCAACCCCGGTTCCTCGGTGGTCAGCCCGGACGGCCGCGCCGCCAAGGCCGCAGCCGATGAAGCCGCCGCCCAGGCCGAGGCCGAGCAGAAGCAGGCCGAAGCGGAGGCCGCTTCGCAGCAGGAGCAGAGCCTCGAGCAGGTCAGCACCCCCGACCAGTAGGTCGGGTCAGTGCGTCGTCGCTCGGCGTAGCACCAGGTCGCTGCAGTAGTCGATGAACTGCTCACGGGTCGCCGACAGGCGACCGTCGAGGTAGGCGGTGAACAGCGCCGTCAGAGCACCGACCAATCCGGTGGCGATCATCTCCTGGCGAGCGTGACCGCTCACGTGACTCAGCCTGCTCTGCAACAGCCCGATGAAGGTGGGCATCCAGTCGGCACCCGATTGGGTGAGCACCGGTTCACGCTCCGGGGCCAGCAGCAGGACGCGCCCGCGAGTCGGGTCGTCGACCATCAGGGCCACGAATCCCTCCACGGCTTCGCGCGGCGTATGTGAAGACGCCAGCGCCGTCATGGCCGTCGTGCATACGTCGTCGTAGACGGCGCGCACGAATTCGTCTCGGTCGCTGAAACTTTCGTAGAAATAGCGCTCGGTGAGTCCGGCTGCCCGGCACACCGCGCGCACCGTCAGGCTGGGGCCTTCCGGGCCGCCGAGCAAGGCGACGCCCGCGCTGACCAATTCATTGCGCCGCAGAATCTGGCGCTCGCGCAGCGGCACGCCGGACCAACGACCGCGCCGTTGACCGGATGCCTCGCTGCTTCTAAGCTCCATAGTGACAACGAGTGTAGTCAGAAGTTGGCTGCCCCTGAGGGAAAGTGCGTCCGTGACTCAAGAGACGTCTGAAACATGCCCGGCAGCCGACGACGCAGTGCTCGCGTCGGGTTGCCCGGTGGCCCCCGGTGGCTATGACGCGCCGCCGATTCCGCTCGGTCCGGACTCGCTGACCTGGCGCTACTTCGGTCAGTGGACCGGCCTGTTCCAGGGCACCTGGGCGGGCTCGATGCAGAACATGCATCCGCAGCTGGGCGCCGCGGTGAAGGACCACTCGATCTTCTTCATGGAGCGGATCCCGCGCCTGATGCGGTCGATCTACCCCATCGGCGGGGTGGTGTTCGACGGCTACCGCGCGCCGCAGACCGGCGCCGAGGTCCGCGATTACCACATCGGCATCAAGGGCGTCGACGAGCAGGGTCGCCGGTACAGCGCGCTGAACCCCGAGGTCTTCTACTGGGCGCACGCGACGTTCTTCAAATCGACGCTGCTGGCCGCCGAGAAGTTCGGCGGCGGGATCAGCGAGGCCGACAAGCGTCAGCTGTTCGACGAGCACATCACCTGGTACCGCATGTACGGGATGAGCATGCGTCCGGTGCCGAAAACCTGGGAGGAATTCCAGGAGTACTGGGATCACATGTGCCACAACGTTCTTGAGAACAACTACGCGACCCGTGAAGTGATGGACCTGTCGACGATGCCCAAACATCCATCGTTGCAGTGGATTCCGGACTTTCTGTGGGCGCAGAACCTGAAGGTGATGCAGCGGTTCCTGACGTTCATGACGGTCGCGCTCTACGACCCGCCGGTGCGTGATCTGATGGGCTACACCTGGTCGGCCCGGCAACAGTGGTGGCATGACCGGCTCTGTGCGGCAATCACATTGGTGACCAAGTTCGGTCCCAAGCGCAGGCTGATGCATCCGCGCAAGCGTTCGGCCATGGATCGGGCTGCGGGCCGGCTGCCGGTGGATTCGCCGCTGGTGCAGACCCCGGCGCGCAACCTGCCGCCCGTCGAATACCGCGACAGCCCGAACTTCTACTGCCCGAAGGTCGGCTGACACGCCGGCGTCCATCCGGCGCCGTCGAAATAACGCACCCGAGCGCGGTGGTGCGGGTCCGGGTACCAGCCCGCAGGCGGGTATCGGCCCCATGAACCACGCGGATCGCCGAAAGCGCTGAGCATGTTCTCGTAGTCGGCGCGCGCCCGCAGTCCGGCATGGCGGATCCGGCGAGACCGGCCGGACCGGCGCACCGCCAGCAGCACGATCAGCGCGACGGCCACGCCTGCGGTGCGGTACCAGCCTTCCGAGGCCAGCCAGCACAGCGTGATCACCGCGGACCCGGTCAGTATCGGGTGAGCCCGCAGGAAAGTGTGTCCGGCCTGGTCCAGCATCGTGGTCCAGCATACGATCCCGGCCGGATAGCGTGGAGTGCATGCAAGGCCCTGAACTCCTCGGTGGCCGCTACGAACTCCGCGGGCTACTGGGCCGCGGCGGGATGGCGGAAGTCCGTGCCGGCTGGGATGTCAGGCTGGGCCGCCCGGTCGCGATCAAGCTGCTGTATCCACCGCTCAGCACCCAGCCCGACAGCCGTCGGCGCTTCGAGGTGGAGGCGCGGGCCGCGGCCGGTCTGAGTCATCCGCATGTCGTCGCGGTACACGATGTCGGCGAATACCGGACCACCCCGTACATCGTCATGGAGCAGCTGTCGGGACGCACGCTGGCCGACGCCCTCGACAACGGCCCGCTGCCAGACCATTCCGTGCGCGTCCTGCTCGATCAGGTGCTGTCGGCACTGTCGGCGGCACACGCCGCGGGCATCCTGCATCGCGACATCAAACCGGCGAACATCCTGCTGACCGACGACGGCACGGCGAAGGTGGCCGACTTCGGCATCGCCAAGAGTGCCGATTCCACGGCCACCGTGACAGGGCAGATCATCGGCACCATGGCCTACCTGTCCGCCGACCGGATGGCCGGCCGGCCGGCGACGGTGGCCGACGATCTGTACGCCGTCGGAGTCGTCGGACACGAGGCCCTGTCCGGCCGGCGGCCCTATCCCCAGGAGAATCTCGCCGAGCTGGCAGCCGCCGTGGCACACGGGTACCGCCCGCCGCTGGCGACCCTGCGGCCCGGCGCCGACCCGGTCCTGGTCGACGTCGTTGAGCGGGCCCTCACCGGACGCTTCGGCAGTGCCATCGAGATGCGTGCGGCGCTGCCGGGTGGGCTGCCGGTCCGTCCGCCGACGCGGGTGCTCGAGAGCGCTCCGGTCGACCCGGCGACCACCATGATCCCGGCGCGTCGCCGCAGGCGCCGGCCGATGATCGCGGCCATCGGCGCGATCGCCGTGGTGGTCATCGTGGTGGTGGCGTTCGTCGTCGATTCGGCATCGCGGCCCTCCGCGCCGACGGTCGGGACCGAGACCTCGCAACCACCGCCATCCAGCTCGGTGGCGCCGCCGACCCCTTCGCCGGCGCCCGTACCCGCAAGTGAGCAAGCCCCGCCCGCGGGGCGGGGTAACGGTAACGGCAAGGGAAATGGCAACGGGCACAAGCCGAAACATGGCGGCGGTTGACCGTCGTCAAACGATGCTCGGCACCAAGCATTGTCGTCGTGAGGAACTCGTAGCGTCTGCGCTACTTCGGTGAAATCCGACGGCAATCGCGGTGCGGTGCCCTGGGGGCATGAGCATCTACGCGGATATCGGCGGCGCGCAAGCCATCGAGACCGTCGTCGCCGATTTCTACGTTCGGGTGCTCGCCGACCCCGAGCTGGCGGGGTTCTTCGCCGGTGCCAACATTGCCCGGCTCAAAGGCAAGCAGGCCGAGTTCTTCGGGGCCGCGCTCGGCGGTCCCGATCCCTACACCGGTGCTCCCATGCGCCAGGTGCACCAGGGCCGCGGCATCACCGCGCACCACTTCGGCCTGGTGGCCGGCCATCTGTCGGACAGCCTGACCGTGGCCGGCGTTCCCGAGGAGTTGGTGGCGCAGATCATCGCGGTCGTGGCCCCACTGGCCGACGAGATCGCGACGGCGCGCAGCGCCTGAATCGGGTGGCGCGGGAATGCTTGGTGCCCCCACCAGGGCTCGAACCTGGGACCTGCGGATTAACGGTCAACCAGTGTGGCACACGGGTGCGCAGGAGTAGAAAATGGCGCTGAACTGCAGTCAATCCGCTATTCAACGTGGCTCAACGTGAGCAAGAATGGGCCGCACCGACTCAATACAGATGAATAAACGATGGATCGAGGTCCCGTGGAACGGGTCATGAGCGACCACCCCCGAACTAGCCCGGCGACTACTGACGGGGTATCGGTATCGGCCACTGCCCACCGCACTTCGCGCATCTGAACTTCGGCTTTGTGTAGTCGGCCAGCACAAGACGGGTACTACAACCCGGGCAGGTGACGGCCTTCTTTTCGCCAGTGGGCAGCGTGGGGATCGGCTGAATCGGTGGAGCGACTCTGAGGTGGCACTGCCAGCACTCATAGTTCGACGGGTTGGGGACGTTCTGCGCCGCGCTGCACCTCGGGCAGATAACAGCGGTCAAACCGGCCGGGGCTTTCGGCAGCTGCTTAGGCAGTAGCGCCACGATGATCACCCCGAAGATGCCGCAAAGCAAGCTGAGGAAGAACCCCTCGGCCAGACTGCGATTCTTCGCGTTTGCGATGACCATTCCGAGTCCAGCGCACAGCAGCCAGAACAGGAGTATCACTTCCATAGATCGTCCCCCTTGGGCCGGCGGCGATGGACCTCAGCTGATCTTCTCCCATGGCTGGCAGCTGCTCGTGTAGAACGCGATGTCTGAGGGAGAGATCGTGACGATGGTCTGACCAGGCTGATTAGCGATGGCGATGGTGTCTTCCATGAGGCCACTGAATCCGCTCAGGCGCTTCCAGGTGCAGAACGGATAGTCGTTCTTCAAGGTGGGTGCCGATTTGTAGGTGCCCGGCTCTATGTCTTTGCCGATCACGTAGGTGCCATCGGTGTTCATGAACGTCGTGGCCGTCGGTGCCGGTGCCGGTGTCTGTGCCTGTGCCGCTGCGGAATCGTGGTCGGTAACCGTCACTGTGGTGGTCTTGGTGGGGGCCGGCCCGCTGCTGGGTGCCACACACCCTGACAAGACAGTGGCGCCGGTAGCGGCGGCAACGGCGAACTTCACAGCGCAGAGGCGGGTCACTCGCAGCATGCTAGGGGCGCGAATTTGGCCCTGTCCTACCAGTCTTCGGATATCCGCCGATCGGATGACACGTAGCCGCTCGTTGCATTGCGGATGCGCTGCAGCCGATTCACAGTGACGGCGTCATACGTCGAACCCGGTTCGGCGTCGACAACGTCACCTCGAAATACTTGCTCGCCGAGGCTATGTCCGCCTCGACGCCTCCAAGCCCTGCTCGACGACCTGGCCACCCGACGAGAAGGTAGAGGACTCCGGGGCCGTCCAGCTAGTCCGCGGCGCCGTCGCCCGGCTCATCGAGGGCCACGCCACCGCCGCCGACCGCGCGATCGCCACCGACAAGGCCGCGGCCAAGAAGCGCCAGGACGCCTACGACGACTCGGCGTGGAAACGACAACCCGCCTACCAGAAGCCGGCACGCAAGCCCCGGCCGGCGCGGGCATCGCCGCGGGCGACCGCATCGCGGTATTCCCACTGACCCTTGTCACAGACATCGACATCGACGATGACACAAAGGTCAGCCTCGAAAATGTCTGCAATGACTGCCATCTCGTCCACGCAGGGGTGTGCTGCTGACCAAACGTAGTGATCGACCACTGACAGCAAAACGATGCTTGCGGTAAAAAATCGACCGAACATGTCGCACCATCGAGATACGGTAAGAACGGATATTTCGCGCGAGCCTGGAGAAGCCGGTCTCGACACGTTGGAGAAGCAAGTGGAGAAGCTCGACAAGGTAGTTCGCCAGCGCCCCGTGCCGATCACGCAGTACTACGGGCCCGCCCCCAGGGCTCTTCGTCCATGTGGTTCCGGTCGCCAATCTCGGCGTTGCCATCAGGGCGAAGACAACTCCTGGATCGCCGAACGGCCGCTCGCACTCCTGACCGACCCGCGCACCGGCTACGCCAATCCGGGCTGCTACGGCCGCGCAAGCATGGACTGCAGTGACGACCTGACTCGAGAGCACTACATCAGCGACGACCTTCTCGAGAGCATTTCCTGGGACGGCAAGGCAGTCCTGGTCCGAGGGGCGGCATGGCAACCGTTGGGGGAGGAGACCACAGTAGGTGTGAACTCGCTGTCGTCGCGGATGCTCTGCGGTCGCCACAATGGTGCCCTCTCGCCGCTGGATACACTGGCGGCCAACTTTTTTCGTTACTCCCTTGAGGATCATCTCGACATCTTCAAGTACCTCGGCTATGACAGCCGGCCGAACTTCCCACGCGGATTCATCATGGTCAGCGGACCGCTGTTGGAGCTCTGGCTTCTCAAGGCCGTCTGGGGCGCAATCGAGTCCAAAGCCCTCAGTGTTGACGGCCGACCCGCCTACCGGTTTCGGCTTGGGGTCACCACCGAGCAGCTGGCCGAGATCCTTTGGCGCGGCGCCGACTGGCCGCCGAACTGGGGAATGTACATACTGCGCCACCGGGACCCGGATCAGCCGGTCACGCCGCGAGCAGTGCAGCTGCGCCTGGAGAGCGCGGGGCCCGAAGTCCTCGGTGGGTATGTCCAGATCGCTGGCTTCGAGTACCTGGTCGCCTTCGAACGCCCACCCATAGACCACTTCTATAGGCCCGCCGGCATGACGTTCCAACGGGCCGGTTTTCCCCAGACCAGCTGCAAGCTAACAGCGTTCGCATGGCCCGAAATTGGCCATGACGTCATCAATGCAGTGAGCGCGGCTCCACCAAACAAGAACTACGCCGCGCCATCCAACCCGCGCGCCGCCGCGATGCGTAACCAGATTCGGCCCGGCTCTCTTCATGTCGGCACGGTTCCCCGCCCAACCTGAGTGAGATATGGCTGAGGTATCGACGCCATCGGGAAAGAACAGAAGACGTTAAGGAACAGCGATGAGCGAAGTCGATATCCGCATCGGGCATGAGTCCTGGATTTGACAACAAGTCGAGGATGTCGTCGCAGACACCGTCGTCGCGACCGTCACCCTAACTGCGAAGCAGTCCATCGCCTCGCATCTGAAACAGGTGCTCGCCCATGCGGAGGCAGGCGGATGGGAACGCGACCAAAACCCACGACTCGGAACTGCTCAACGTCCCTGATCCACAGCAGCTCGTCATCATCATCGACGGTCAGACCGTGCACGACGGCGTCGCCACTGACGCAAACCTGCACACGCGCACGGCGACGACGAAATGACCATCACCTTCACCGCCAGTGCAGTGCCGGCGTAATGGGTGCTAAGCCCTGGCCTTGGCCAGGACAATCTAGCGAAGACAAGGCGAAATAGGTCGCGAGCTCCTACCGCGGGTTGGTGCGCAACATCGCCCAGGGCCTCGTCGACGACCCCGCCGTAGACCTTGAGCGACTCGACAAGCACTGGCGCGAACTTGGCATCACATGGCATGTCCCACATCCCATCCCCGGTGACCCCGACGACTGGATGTGCGCCGCCGACATCGTCCACTACCTCGGCCGCACTTCAAAAGACGTATACAACTGGGCACACCGCGATCACATCCAACAACGAACATCGGCCGACGGTGCGCCAGAGTACTTGTTGCGCTCTGTCCTCGACTACGCCCGAAGGTGAGCGAATCCTAGGAAAACAGCGGGCTGAAGAAGACGACGATGTCGTGAGCCATCATGTTCAACAAGTCCATCATCGTACCGTTGCTGGTGCCATGACCGAAGCCCGAAATGCCTGCTCCTGATCCGTGGGATGCCAGATTGTTGTGGAAATCGGGGTCGGATACTCGTTCCGTCGAATACGAACCGGACGGAACGCGATCGAAATCGGGGGTCCCAGACAGCGGCGGCACTATAGGCCGACTGCTCTGGGTGTCCCCTTGATTGCTCCGCTGCCAGGGCGGTGTTTCGGTGTATGGCGAGTCGAAAGATCCGGCGCCGCCAGGAGTTCGCGGAGGTGGGTTCCGAACATGGCCGCCCTGGTTGCTGCTGCGGCTTCGCTGCCAGGGCGGTGTCTCTGCATTAGACGATTCGAAGGTTCCGGTGGCACCAGAAGTTCGCGGAGGTGGTCTTCTGTGCTCCTCATCGTTCGACGAACGCTGAGGTCCTTTGCCCGTCGAACCCGACACGCTTGAGCCAGCATTGCCTCTTGTCTGGCGATTGAGTTCCTCAAACAGCTGCGATTTTGCGTCCTTCATCGGCTCAATGAGCGAGTCCTTGAGCAAGAGGAAGATCGCGTCAGAGCGGTTGCCGATTATGCCAGCCGCAGCTGCGACTGCGACAAATCTTGCCGTCGGCGCTATCCACGTAAACGGTTTCACTCTTGCGTCGCTGTACGCACTTCCGAGTGCGTTGACGTAATAGCCGCTCCGCGCGGGATCGGCTAAATCGTCGAACAGCCTTCCCAATCCGAACGCGCAAGCACCGTTGCCGAGGCTCCGGGCCAAGTCCAACTTGTCCGTGTCGAGATGCATCGCCCGCGCGACAGCTTGAGCTACGGGAAGGTCGGTCAAATTGTTCAGTTCTGTCAACCAGTTCGTGGGCAGACCATTTGTGCCAACAACAACCAGAGCCCAAAGGGCGTCGGTCGCAATCCCGATCGCAATGTTCCGTGGCACATTTGCGTCACTCGAAGGTCCCGTCTGTAACCCGCTCCAGAAAGCGCCAGATGCCAGCAGCTGACGGATACGCTCAGTGCTGTTGCTCGTCGGCTTACCGTGTATCGCCTCGGAGAGATCCCCGAGGTGCTGTCCTTCGGGGGTGCTGTACGGCGCGTGCATGTACGTGATTCGGCACCGGTCGATCCATTGCTGCAACGCAGCAAGGTCCGCCTTGCGGGAACTGGCCATGGCGCCTCCGTGCGTTTGCAAAGACTCCTGAATAACCGCGGAATTAGCGCTTTTCCGCTGATGGGTGGCTAGATATTACGGCTCAACCCGGAGATCCTGCAGAGGTTCTCAGCGGCGGCATTGGGCACACTGGCCAGCTAGTCCCTCCTCGTGAGTCTTATGTGCCTGTAAGCACCGCTGTGCCCCGACCCGGGACATGGCGGTTTTCTGTTGGGAGAGTGTTAAACCTGGTCCGCYGTGGCAGAAGTCAACGACGCCACTGGAAATGTCACCAACAACTTCACAAAAACGGACCGGGCTCGAGCAGTGCGGCTGACCAAAGCGGCTCGAGTGATGCCGTCGAGAAGTTTCGCAAGCGCAATGCTGATTGAAAGCGGACGATCTTCCGCGAGCTTGCTCGCGTCCTGGCGTTCGGCGCTGGTAAGGAAATGGGCGAAGAAATGATCCGCGACCGTGGACAGGATCTTGTTGACCGTGGCCACGATCTCGCGAACTGGTTCATCTCTCTTTCCTCGGGAACTGATCCAGCCCGTTTCGCCCCGCTGAGTGTTCGAAGCCGCCCTGTGTTGCAGCCGGGGTGAATAAACGATGGGCATAACCCCAAATCTGTGCCCCCACCAGGGCTCGAACCTGGGACCTGCGGATTAAAAGTCCGTAGCTCTACCGACTGAGCTATAGGGGCGTGGAGGAACACGATACTGCCTGCCATCCGGGGGCCGTCGCCAGGTGCGCCTGCAGGGGCCTGAGCAGGGCGGGGGGACCCCGTTTGGGATTTCTGACGACCGTGTCCTAAGCTATCGAAGCTCCCAACGGAACCTCGTCGGAGTACCCCGGAGTGATTCGGATTAGGCCCCCATCGTCTAGTGGCCTAGGACGCCGCCCTTTCACGGCGGTAGCACGGGTTCGAATCCCGTTGGGGGTACGCAACGCGGAAGCGCGGAGCATGCAGGAAAGCAAGGCCCTGTGGCGCAGTTGGTTAGCGCGCCGCCCTGTCACGGCGGAGGTCGCGGGTTCGAGTCCCGTCAGGGTCGCAGTAATGCGGCGTAAGGCAAGTCCCGTCGAAAGACGGGCGCCTTCCGGCCAGGTAGCTCAGTTGGTACGAGCGTCCGCCTGAAAAGCGGAAGGTCGCCGGTTCGATCCCGGCCCTGGCCACCATTTTTCTTCTGCCGCTCGTTCGGCTTCTCTTTTTTTGAGATCTACGTCACGCCTGCGTTTGTCCGCTGAGCGAAAACGGTATTCAGCTCCAGTTCAGCGTGTTTCGGGCAAAACCGAAGCCGTTCCGCTTGGAGAGGATGACGCAATGAAGATGAAGAATGTGCTCGCCGGCGCCGCCGTGGCAGGCGCTCTCTTCGCCGGGCCCGCCGTGATGGCCGCCACCGCGGGTGCCGACCCGGGTTGGCAGCCCGCACCCGCTCCGGTCCCGCCGGCCGGTCCGACCGTCGCCTCGCCCCCGGCCTGGGCACCGCCCAAGCCGGCCGAGCCGGTCTGGTCCAACGGCGCCCCGCAGGTCTGGGACGCCGGCTGGAACCACTGGGGCGTGTGGCTCAACGGGACCTTCATCCCGACCTTCTGATCGATCCTTCGGAAAAGCCCGGGGCCATCTGGTCCCGGGCTTTTCGCCCACCTCAGGCCGGCAGTCGGCGGTTCAACGTCAGCGCCGTCACCGCGGATGCCACGGTCACCAGCACCGCCAACCGCAGCCAGCCGGCGCTGGCATCCCCGGGCACCGTTTGAAAGCCGATCTGCTGCTGCAGCGTGGCGTACACCCCGTTGAGTTCGTTCAGGCTCGACGCGTGGAACATCTGCCCCCCGGTCAGCTCGGCGATCTTCTGCAACGTGGCGTCATCGACCGGCACCGGCTGCCTGACGCCTTCGAGCTCGACGTAGCCGCTGGGCGTGCCGAAGGAGATGGTCGAGATGGGCACGTCCTGGTCCTTGGCGGCACGCGCCGCGGTGAACGCCCCGCGCGGCTGGTCGGGCTCCGAGGGCACCGTCTCCTTGCCGTCGGACTCCAGCACGATGCGCGCCGGTGGCGGGCCGTCGCCGCCGCCGACGACGGCATCGGCCGTCGAGATCGTCTGCAGTGCAGTGAAGATGGCCTCGCCGGTGGCGGTGCGCTCCTCGGCCTTGAGTCCGTCGATGGCATTCTTCATCGCCGTGCGGTTGGTGGTCGGCGCCACCAGAACCGTGGCGGTGCCACCGTAGGCGACCAGGCCCAGGTTGATCCCCGGGGTCAGCTCGTCGGCGAACTTCTTGCCTGCCGTCTGGGCGGCCGCCAGCCGGCTCGGTGACACATCGGTGGCGCGCATCGACTCCGACACGTCGATCACCAACATCACCACCGCCCGATCCCGCGGGATGCGCTCATCGTGGGTCGGGCCGGCCAGCGCGCACGAGAGCAGCAGCAGCGCGGCGACCAGCAGCACCGCCGACAGGTGCCGCCAGCGGTCGCGTCGCTTCGGGGCGACCGCGGCCAGGACCGACAGATTGGCGAAGCGCAGCGTGCGGGTCTGGCGCCTGCGCAGCATCGCCACATACAGCAGCGCCACCGCAGCGGCGACGAGTGCGAACAGGAAGAACCACGCGTGGGCGAAGCCCGCCAACGTGATCGGGCCCAGAAATGGCAGCGTCATGGTCGAGCCAGGCTAGGTACGGGTGCTGGCGCCAGACTCCGGCGCGCATGTCAACCCGCTGTGCGCGTCTCAGTTCACGCAGGGCGTGCGGTCGCCGCTGACGGGTACGCCATGGTCCGGGGTCGGCTCGACCTCGGCGGACTGCTCGCCGGTGAACCACGGTGACCGCGCGGACGTGGTGGTGGGTGTCGTCGTCGTGGTGGTGCTGGTGGTCTGGGACGACGACGCGGTCAGTTTGGACGGCACCAGGTACCCGTTGCCGATCACCAGTCGCACTTGGCCGGCGGGCAGGTCCGTGTCGGACTCGGTCACCACATTGCCGAGCAGACCGGAGATCTCCTGGGCGACGTTGTCGGCACCGGCGCCGTAACTGATGGTGGTCAGCGCGGGCTTGTCCTCGAGCTGGATGTCGGGCTTCTCCACCTGAAAGCCCCGCTTCTCCAGGGCGGTCGCCACGGTGGTCGCCGTCCAGTTGCTGTCGGCGTTGACCACCTGCACCGGGTTTGTCGGGACCGCGGTGGTGGTGGTGACCGGGGCGCCGTCGGAGAACGCCTCGCGGACCTCGGCCTTGATGGCGTCGGGGTCGATGATGTTGACGTCCTGGCCGTTGCGGGTGTCGTAGCGCACCACCGGCAGCGTCTTGTAGACGACGTCCTCGCCGCTGATCGCGCCGAGCCTGCGGAACAGGTCCGAATCCCAGCCGCTGGACAACACGATGTCCTTGTGCGCGATGGCCATCAGTTCGTTGAGCTTGCCGATGTCGGTGAAGGCCCCGGACTCCTGGAGTTGCCGCATGACTGCGACCAGGAACGCCTGCTGGCGGTGGGTCCGGTCCAGGTCGCCGTTCTCCAGGCCGTGCCGCTGCCGGACGAAGGCCAGCGCCTGCGCGGCATCCAGCGTCTGGTGGCCGGCCGGGAAGTCGGCACCCGAATAGTCGTCGTGCACTGCGTGATTGAGGCACACCTGGATGCCACCCAGGCTGGACGCCAAGTCGTAGAAGCCGGCCAGGTTGATCTCGGCGAAGTAGTCGATGGGCACGCCGACGAGATTGCGCACCGCGCCCAGGGTGGCAGCGCGTCCCGCTTCGCGGCCCGCGGTCTCGACGGTCGCGCGGTCGTCGTAGCCCTGCTCGGCGAGGTGCTGCTCGGTGTAGAACTTCGTCAGCCCGTACGCCTCTTTGATCTTGATGTTGGTGTAGCCGGGCAGGCGGTGGAAGTCGACGTAGTCATCGCGGGGGATGGAGAAGGCGGTCACCTTGTTGGCGGCGTCGACGTGCACCAAGATCAGCGTGTTGGTGTTGTATCCACCGGTCTCGGAGTCCCCGGCGTGCAACTGGTCCAGCACTTCCTGCGGTAGGTCGTTACCGTGCTGATCCTTCCGGGAATCCAGCCCGATCAGCAGGATGTTGATCGGGCCGCCGCTGATGTGTGCGGAATCGGCCAGCGCGTGCGAGACGGTGAACCCGGTCAGCACGCCACGGGTGGTCCACCAGGCTGCCCCGGAGACCGCCAGCAGAGCGGTCGACAGCACGGCAAGGGCGACGCGGGCCCAGCGGAGCCGGCGCCGAGGCGGTTCGGGCAGTCGGTGCCGGGCGGCGTCGGGCATATCAGGCGAAGTGTACGACCGCGACCGCCCCGGAGAGGACACAACGACCGGCCAGGACACCATGCTGATGGCAAGAATCACACTGGGACGTCGCTGCACGGCCGCCTATTCGGTGGTGCGGCGCGAGAAGCGCTCCCGTAGCTGGGGGTCGGCCTCCCACCACAGCGTGGCCGGTGCGTCGGCCGGTTCGGCATCGTCGGCCGCATCGACTTCTGCCGCTTGGGCTTTCTCGTCCGACGCCATCGCGCGCATCAGCACCATCAGGAACGGCACCCCGAGCACGTCGCCGAGGATCCACAGGATGCCCGCCCCGATCGACTGGTCGACCCGTGGGCTGGGACCCCAGGTGCGGTGCAGCGCAAGGTAGTAGTCGGTGGCGATCAGCGGCCCCAGCCACAACACGATGCCCAGCAGTCCGTCGCCCAGTGTCTCGGCGATGCTGATCATCATGGAGATGGTCTGCGGGTAGCGCCGCGGCACCGGGTCGGCCTGGATGCGCGCGTAGAAGTACCCGAAACCGATGAGCGCCAGAGCAATTCGGGTGATCGCGCCGACGGCCGGGTTGGTCAACGCCGCGACGTACCACGGTGTGAGATACAGCAGCCACGGTGTGGCCAGCATCAGCACCGAGGTGGTCGCTGGGTGGCTGAGCAGCCGCGCGGCGCGGCTCGCGAGCAACCGGTCGACGCGCGCGGCGGCCCCCGCGTGGCGCACCGCCGTCAGCGGGGTGCCCAGTGCCAACAACATCGGCACCACGAACAGCAGCAGCAGAACCTGCAGGGCTCGCACCCAGAACAGCACCGCGGCGTACACGCCGATCATGCTCATGGTGGCCAAGGCCCAGACCGCGATGCCGGTCCAGAAGCCGGCCCGCCTGGACGCGGGCAACGGCATTCCGGCCACGCGCGCCCGCCGGCAGCACCATGCGTACGTCCCACCCATCAGCACGAGCAGTGCCACCGAAGCCGCGTCGACGGTCCACGAGGTGAGGGCGGTGGACGGCGTCAGCGGTGCCACCGCCGGATACATGGCGGCCAGTATGCGGGCGGTCGCTGTGCACCACCTGCGCGTTCTCGGGCAGTACGATGACTGCCCGATATGAGGTGGACCTGGTGACGACCGAACCCGCTGCGCCCGACTTCCGGCAGCGACTGCTGACCGCGTTCGAAGAGTCGATCGCCGAGACCGGCTATACCAAGACGACGATCGCCGACATCGTGCGGCGGGCGCGCACGTCGCGGCGCACGTTCTACGAGCATTTCTCCAGCAAGGAGGAGTGTTTCGTCGGCCTGCTGAGCGAGGCCAATGCCGAACAGGTGCAGCAGATCGCCGCGGCTGTCGATCCGGAGGCGACGTGGCAGCAGCAGGCCCGGCAAGCGATCGAGGCCTGGATCGCGTCGGCCGAGTCGCGTCCGGACCTGACGCTGAGCTGGATTCGCGACGGTCCGTCGCTCGGGGCGGCGGGCCGGGCGCTCACCCGGGACGCGATGGAGCAGTTCGTCGGCATGGTGAATCAATTGGTGGACCGTGCCGAGTTCCGCGCGGCGGGGGTCGGCCCGATCTCGCGGCAGCGCCTCATCATGCTGCTGGGTGGTCTGCGCGAGTTGACGGCGATGACGGTGGAGAGCGGCGGCCGGATGAGCGATTTCACCGAGGAGGCGGTCGCGGCCACCATCGCGCTGATCACGCCGCCGTCGTAGCACTGCTTGTGGGGGCCCGGTACATGCGCGTACCGTGGCGGTACATCGCCGTACCGACATGATGGGTGCGTACACATGGCCGAAGCGACCACCCAAGAGGAGCACCGTGAGCAAGTCCACGCGTAGAACCATCAGCGGCCGCACCGTCGTCATCAGCGGCGCGGCCTCCGGTATCGGACGGGCCTTGGCGCAGCGCCTTTCGGCGCACAGCTGCCCGGTCGCGATCTCCGATATCGACGAGGCGGGTCTCAAGGAGACCGAGGCGTCGTTGCCGGGACCGGTGCTGCGCACGGTGCTCGACGTCGCCGACGCGCAGGCGCAGCGCGACTTCGCGGCGGAAGTCACCGAATGGGCGCCGGAGCCGATCGGTGCGGTGTTCAACAACGCCGGCGTCGCCGTGTCCTTCAGCGTGCTCGACGCCGACCCCGCCGACGACAACTGGTTGTGGGACATCAACTTCCACGGCGTGGTCAACGGCACCCGGGCCTTCCTGCCCACCTTGGCGCGCCAGGATTCCGGAGTCATCGTGAACACGTCGAGCGTCTTCGGACTGGCCGGCATGCCCAACCAGAGTGCTTACTGCTCAGCGAAGTTCGCGGTGCGCGGCTTCACCGACGCGTTGCGTCAGGAGCTACGCGGCACCGGGGTGACGGCGGTGAACGTGCATCCCGGCGGGATCAACACCAACATCGTGCGCAACGCGCGGTTCCGCAAGGATCCCGTCGGGCGGGGCCGAACCCACGACCAGATGGCGGACGAGTTCGCGGCGCTCGCCATGACCGAACCGGACAAGGCGGCGGCCATCATCCACCGTGGCGTGGAGGCGGGAAAGGCCCGGGTCCTGGTGGGGCCGGATGCATATGTGTTCGACGCGCTCACCCGGATCACCCCGACCCACTATTACGACGTCATGAGCCGACTGGAATCGGTGCTGCGCCGGCGCGCGCGCCGCTGACCTAACCCGTCGAGTCGCGCGCCCGGTCCAGCAGTACCGGGTCGTGCGCGTTGACGACCATCAGGTCCGGCTCGTGGCGACCGGCCAGCTCGGCCAGCCGGGCGTGGTTGTCCCGCAGGCTTTTCCGGTCGAACGGCACCGTGCTTTCCATCCGCGACAACACCGTCGGCACGGCGGTGCCCTCGATCGTTCCGTGGTGGTAGAAGGCGTCACCGGCGTGCAATATCCAGCGCTGCCCCGCGTCGACGGCCACGCAGGCGKGGCCGCGGGTGTGCCCGGGCAGTGAGACCAGCACGATGCCGGGGAACAGCTCCTTGGCGGCGGCGAACCCGCGCCAGGCCTCGCCGTCGGGGTTGTGTTCGATCAGAAGTGGGCCGTGCGACCACTGGGCCTTCTGGTACCGGATGCGCTCGCGGGGGGACGGGGCGTGCACCGCGCCGCGCGCCTCGGCGACGGTGGTGTGGATACGGGCCAGCGGGAAGTCGGCGATGCCGCCGATGTGATCAGAATCGAAGTGGGTCAGCACGATATGGCGGACATCGCCGGCCCGGTAGCCGAGCTCCTGGATCTGGTGCAGCGCAGTCTCGGTCCGCGACAACACCGGGCGGGTGATCCGCCGGACGGGGCCGACGCGGCGCCTCGGGTCGGCGCAGTCTTCGGTGCCGAACCCCGAATCCACCAGCACCAGACCGTCGTCGGTCTCGGCCAGCAGCACGTGGCACACGAGGGGATAGGTCGGCAGGCGCATGCTGCCGCAGTTGAGGTGGTGGACCTTCACGCCGTCATCTTGCCCGACCTGTCAAAGGGTGAACTTTGACAACCTGAGGTGACGGGCTAGCGCTGCGGTACGTTGAAATGATGGTCCGGCCTGCCCAAACGGCGCGAAGTGAGCGCACTCGCGAAGCGCTGCGGCAGGCGGCGCTGGTGCGGTTTCTGGCCCAGGGCGTCGAGGAGACCTCTGCCGAGCAGATCGCCGCCGATGCTGGGGTGTCGCTGCGGACCTTCTATCGTCATTTCTCGTCCAAGCACGATCTGCTTTTCTTCGACTACGACGCCGGCCTGGAATGGTTCCGGGCAGCCCTGGCCGAACGGTCGTCGGGCGAATCGATCGTGGAGTCGGTGCATTCGGCCATCCTGGCCTCGCCCTACGACGTGGACGCGGTGACCAAGATCGCCGCGCTGCGTGCCGAGGAACTGGAGCCCGGCCGGATCGTCCGTCACATTCGCCAGGTCGAGGCCGACTTCGCCGAGGTGGTCGAGGAGCACCTGCGCCGCGACTACCCGCCCCGTCCGGGCGTCGACGCCTGGCTGCGGGTGACCGTGGCGGCCCGGTGCATCGCCGCGGCGGTGTTCGGCGCCATGGAAGTCTGGATGCTGGGCGAACGGTCGTTGCCCGAACTGGCCCGGCTGACCCGCAACGCACTGAACTCCCTGGAGACCGGCATCCTGCCTACCTATTTTTGTCAATATTGACAAAACTAGGGCCGACTGCGAGCCTCGATTGATGTCGGACTTTGACGCCATCGTCGTCGGCGCGGGCCACAACGGCCTGGCCGCCGCCGCCCTGCTGCAACGCGCCGGACTGCACACGCTGTGTCTGGATTCCAAGCTGTATGCCGGAGGCATGGCCTCCACCGTCGAACTCTTCGACGGCTACAAATTCGAGATCGCCGGCTCACTGCAATTCCCGACCTCCGCGGTGGTCAGCGCCGAACTAGGCCTGGACGAACTGCCGACCGTCGACGTGGACGTCATGTCGGTGTCCCTGCGCGGCATCGGCGACGACCCGGTGATCTACTACGCCGACCCGATGAAGCTGCTCACTCACCTCAACGAGGTGCACGGCGCCGAGGCGGTCAACGGGATGGCCGGACTGATGGCCTGGAGTCAGGCCCCGACCCGGGCCCTCGGGCGCTTCGACGCCGGCCGGCCACCCCGCACCCTGGATGAGATGTACGCCTGCGCCGCAGGAGAATTCGAGCGCGCCGCGATCAGCGACATGTTGTTCGGTTCGGTCACCGACGTGTTGAACCGCTATCTCCCCGACAGCGAGAAACACGGTGCACTGCGCGGCATGCTGGCATTCCTGGCGGTCAACACCACCTACCGCGGACCCGCCACCCCCGGCAGCGCCGCCGCGCTGGCATTCGGCCTCGCGGTGCCCGACGAGAACGCTGTACTGATGAAGAAGCTGCGGGGCGGGATCGGCACGCTCACCGCACACCTGCAGCGCAGGCTGACCGAGGCGGGCGGCGAACTGCGGTTGCGGGCCACGGTCGAAGAGATACTCGTCGGCGACGGTCGGGTCACCGGGGTGCGACTGGACGACGGGACCACCGTGACCGCCCCGGTCGTCGTGTCCGGTGTCGCACCCGATCTCACCGTCAACGGGCTGATCGATCCGGGTGCGGTGCCCGCCGACATCCGGGAGCGGTTTGCGCGCATCGACCACCGCGGCAGCTATCTGCAGATGCATTTCGCGCTGGATGGCATACCCACCTTCGCCGAACCATACGGCGCTCTCAACGATCCCGAAATGCAAGCTGCCATCGGTCTTTTCAGCACACCCGAAGAACTACAGCAGCAGTGGGAGGACTGCCGGCGCGGTATCGTGCCCGCCGATCCGGCCATCGCCATGCAGATGCCGTCGGTGCATGATCCCGACCTCGCACCGCCCGGCAAGCACGCGGTGTCGGCCTTCTCGCTGTGGTTTCCGGTCGAGGGGTCGGCGGGAGCGGCGGCCTCTTACGGGGAGATGAAAACCGAGATGGGGCAGCGCGTCATCGACAAGATCACAAGAATCGCACCGGATTTCGAGAAACTCATCACCCGGCACACCACGTTCACCCCGCGACACATGGGCACCATGTTCGGCGCACCCGGCGGCGACTACTGTCACGGACTCATCCACCCCGAGCAGATGGGCCCCAATCGCCCCGGCCCCAAGGGCTATGCCGACCAGCCCATTCCGATCGCCGGGCTGTACCTCGGCAGTGCGGGTTGCCACGGCGGGCCGGGTATCACCTTCATTCCCGGCTACAACGCGGCCCAGGCGGTGCTGGCCTAACGATTCTGCAGCTGGTCCATCCAGTCCTTGGGGACCCGCGCGCGCGGGCCGGGCACCGACTGATCGGCCGGATGACATTGCGGCTCAGCCAATTCCGGGCCGTCGTAATACTGATTGGTGTCGTAGTTCCAGAACCAGTCCTCATCCGGCTCGAAGCTGCGGATGACGGGATGGCCGGTGCTGCGCCAGTGCGCCTGCGCGTGCCGCGACAGGGAGTCGTCGCAACAGCCGATATGCCCGCACGCCGCGCAGCGGCGCAGATGCACCCACCAGCCGCCCGCCGCATCGCACTCCAGGCATCCGGTACCGCTGGGGGCCGCACTCGGGTCGACTGCAGGCTCGGGAGGGGTCATGGCTCAAGCTTACTGCGCGGCAAGCGTTTGTATCGATGCGATTGAATCAGACTGAGCAAAACTGTTCCCGTCATATCCACCAGCAAAATTCAATATTGACGTCGATGTTCTTGCGAGAACTGCCTTTGACAGCTAACTTCGGTGGCCCTAACGTCCGCGCGATGACAGCTCGAGCCGTGTCGGGGCAACTCGCCAAATCCATGGACGCCGTGGGTGGCTTCGTGGTGCTCACCGCCGAGACGTTCGGGGCGATGTTCCGCCGGCCGTTCGCCTGGCGTGAGCTGTTCGAGCAGATCTCCTTCGTGGCCCGGGTATCCATCTTCCCGACGATCATGCTGTCCATCCCCTACACCGTGCTGATCGTCTTCACCCTCAACATCGTGCTGCTGGAGATCGGCGCCGGGGATCTGTCCGGTGCTGGCGCCGCGCTGGCCTCGGTCACCCAGGTCGGCCCCGTCGTCACCGCCATCGTCGTCGCCGGTGCCGGCGCCACCGCGATGTGCGCGGACCTCGGCGCCCGCACCATCCGTGAAGAGATCGACGCCATGAAGGTCATCGGCGTCAATCCCGTTCAGGCCCTGGTGGTTCCGCGCGTCATCGCCGCCACCTTCGTGGCGCTGATGCTGTACTCCGTGGTCGCCGTCGTCGGGCTCACCGGCAGCTACATCTTCGTGGTGTACGTCCAGCACGTCACCCCCGGCGCCTTCGTCGCGGGCCTCACCCTGCTGACCGGCCTGCCGCAGGTGGTCGTGTCGCTGGTGAAGGCTCTGCTGTTCGGCCTGTCGGCCGGTCTGATCGCCTGCTACAAAGGCCTTTCCGTGGGCGGCGGTCCCACCGGGGTGGGCAACGCGGTCAACGAGACCGTGGTATTCGCCTTCATGGCGCTGTTCCTGATCAACATTCTGGCGACCGCACTGGGTGTGAAGGTGGCGCCGTGAGTGAGCTTGCGAACGAATCGAAGGCCTGGGTGACGGTGACCGACCGGCTGCGGGGGCTCGGCGAGCAGACCGCCTTCTACGGGCAGTCCCTGGCCTTCATCGGGGACGCCCTGCGGCGCTACCCGGGTGAGGTGCTGCGGCTGATCGCCGTGATGGGTTTGGGCACCGGGGCGCTGGCGGTCATCGGCGGCACCGTCGTCATCATCGGCTTCCTCACCTTGTCCACTGGTGCGCTGATCGCGGTCCAGGGCTACAACACGCTCTCCAACGTCGGTATCGAGGCGCTGACGGGCTTCCTGTCGGCCTTCCTCAACGTCCGGTTCATCGCCCCCGCCACCGCGGGCGTCGCGCTGGCAGCCACCATCGGAGCGGGCGCCACCGCGCAACTGGGTGCCATGCGGATCAACGAAGAGATCGACGCCCTGGAAGTGATGGGTATCCGGGCCATCACCTATCTGGTGTCGACTCGCATCGTCGCCGGCGTCGTGGTCGTCATCCCGTTGTACACCGTGGCCGTACTGATGTCGTTCCTGGCCACGCAATTCGGCACCACCGTCATATACGGCCAGTCCAACGGGGTGTACCAGCACTACTTCTCCACCTTCCTGCGGCCGATGGACCTGGTGTGGTCGTTCATCGCCGCCCTGTCGATGGCGGCCGCGGTCATGGTGGTGCACACCTACTACGGGTTCACCGCCACCGGCGGACCCGCCGGCGTCGGAGAGGCCGTCGGGCGCGCGGTGCGCACCTCGGTGACCGCCACGGTGTTCGTGCTGCTGACCATCACGCTGTCCGTGTACGGGCAGTCCGGCAATTTCCACCTGTCGGGCTGACGGGCATGACCAACAGCGCCCGCCGCGAGAAGATCGACCCGATCTGGTACGCGCCCATCCTCTTCGTCGTGATCGGCGCCCTGATCGCCTTGACCGCCTTGCTGTTCAGTGGAACCCTGCGTGCCTTCGTGCCGGTCACCCTGGTCTCCGACCGCGCCGGGCTGGTCATGGAGAACGGTGCCAAGGTCAAACTGCGCGGCGTGCAGGTGGGTGAGGTCGGTTCCATCGGGGAGCGGTCCGGGCTGGCGTCGCTGAACCTCAAGCTCTACCCGGGACCGTTCCGGTACCTGCCCGGCAATGTCGAAGCGGAGATCAAGTCCAGCACCGCGTTCGGCGCCAAATACGTCGACCTCATCGTGCCTGAGGAACCGAGTGCGCAGCCCCTCAAGTCGGGCGCCGTGTTGCAGTCCCGCAATGTCACCGTCGAGGTGAACACCGTCTTCGAGAACCTGCAGTCGGTGGTGCACGCCATCGATCCGGCGAAGCTGAACTCGGTGCTGTCGGCGGTCGCGGAGTCCTTGCGCGGCAAGGGCGACACCATCGGCCAGGCCATCACGTCGGCCAACAACGTGTTGCTCACCGTGAATCCGCGGATGCCGACGGTGCAGCGGGACTGGCAACTGTTCGGCCAGACGACCGCCGCGTATTCCGATGCGGCCGAAGACATCGTGGCGATCCTCGACTCGGCGGCCACCACCAGCACCACCATCGCCACCCACGCGCAGGCGCTGGACAACGTGCTGCTCTCCGCGATCGGGTTCGCCCAGTCCGGTATCAATGTGATCGGCGGCAATCAGCAGAACTTGGTGCGCGCCATGAACATCCTGGACCCGACCACCAGCCTGCTGCTGAAGTACTCGCCCACCTACACCTGCCTGTTCCAGGGCGCGCAGTGGTTCCTGGAGCAAGGCGGTCGGGATGCCATGGGCGGCAACGGGAAATCGGTCATCATGGACGCCGCGATGCTGGCCGGCGACGACCCGTACCGCTTCCCGGACAACCTGCCCATCGTCAACGCCAAGGGCGGCCCCGGCGGCAAGCCCAGTTGCGGTTCGCTGCCCGACGTCACCAAGAACTACCCGGTCAAATACCTGGTCACCGACACCGGATTCGGTACCGGGCCCGACATCCGCACCAACCCCGGGATCGGATTCCCCGGCTGGGCCAACTACCTCCCGGTCACCCGGGCGGTGCCGGAGCCCCCGAGCATCCGCTACAACGGACCGCCCGCGCCCGGACCGTTCCCCCCGCAATTCGCGCCCGGACCGCCGCCGCCTCCAGACTCCACCCCACCCGCCCCGCCTGCCCCCTAGGACAACTCATGCGACGAGCGAGCATCACCGGCACGGTGGTGCGGGTAGTGCTGTTCACCGCCATGTGCCTGGTCTTCCTGTTCGTGTTGGTCACCGTGTTCGGCCAGTTCCGGTTCGACTCCCGCGCGACCTTCCACGCGGTCTTCACCAACGTGTCCGGTCTCAAGGAGGGCAACTTCGTCCGCATCGCCGGCGTCGAGGTGGGCAAGGTCGGCACGATGACGCTGCAGAAGGACGGCACCGTCCACGTCGACTTCTCCATCGACAAGGACCTCGCCCTCACCGAGGGCACCACCGCCGCGGTGCGTTACGAAAACCTGATCGGCGACCGGTATCTGGCACTCGAGGAAGGCGCGGGATCGGTGCACCGGCTGGTCCCCGGGGAGACCATCCCGAAGGAACGCACCTCGCCCGCGCTGGACGTGGACGCATTGATCGGGGGCTTCCGCCCGTTGTTCCGGGCGCTGGATCCGCACCAGGTCAACGCGCTGTCCGGTGAACTGCTCAAGGTGTTCCAGGGCCAGGGCGGCACGCTGTCCTCGGTGCTGGCCCAGACCTCGGCACTGACCACCACCCTGGCAGGTCGCGACCAACTCATTGGCCAGGTCATCACCAACCTGAACACGGTGCTCGGCACGTTCGCCGCACGTGATGACCAGTTCTCCGCAGGCCTGGACCATCTCGCGGAACTGGTGCAGGGCCTCTCGGACCGCCGAACCGATATCGCGCACGGCGTCGCCCACATCAGCGCGGCGACCGCCACCATCGCCGACCTGCTCACCGATATGCGTCCACCCCTGAAAGAGGCTGTGGTGCAGACGGATCGGGTATCCGGTCAGATCGAAGCCGACCATGCCTATGTCGACGACCTGGTGAAGACGCTGCCCGACGCCTACCAGATCCTGGCCCGCAACGGGCTCTATGGCGACTACTTCGGCTTCTATCTGTGCGACGCGATCCTCAAGGTCAACGGCAAAGGCGGCCAACCGGTGTTCATCAAACTCGCGGGCCAGGACACAGGTAGGTGCACACCCAAATGAAGCGACCCACCATCAAACCTATCGCCGAACGCAACAGGGTCGCGGTCGGTACGGTCGGCACGCTGATCATCACGCTGGTGGTGATAGCCGCGTTCTCCTACGACCGACTGCCCTTCATCAAGGGCACGTCCGACTACTCGGCGTACTTCGCCGAGGCCGGTGGCATCAAAAGCGGTAGCGACGTACGGGTTTCAGGCCTGTCCGTCGGGCGGGTGTCCGACATCAAACTCGAAGGCACCAAGGTCCGGGTCGACTTCACCGTCAACGACGGTGTCGACCTTGGTGATCGGACCGAGGCGGCGATCAAGACCGAAACCGTGCTGGGTACCAAGATGCTGGAGATCACCCCGCGCGGGGACGGCGAGCTGTCCGGCACCATCCCGCTGGAGCGGACCACCTCGCCCTATGACCTGCCCACCGCGCTCGGCGATCTGACCACGGCGATCAGCGGCCTGGACACCACCCAACTGTCTTCGTCACTGAGCACCTTGGCCGACACGTTCAAGCAGACCCCGGCCGACCTCAAACTCGCCCTCGACGGTGTCGCGCAGTTCTCCGACACCCTCAACGCGCGTGACGCGCAGCTGCGCAACCTGCTCGGCAACGCCAACAAGGTCACCACGGTGCTCGCCAAGCGCAGCGACGAAATCGCCGGACTGGTGGTCAATGCGAATGCGCTGCTGGCCGAACTGGTGGCGCAGCGCGACGCGGTGGACGGCTTCATGACCAACCTGACTGCGGTATCGCAGCAGATCTCCGGGTTGGTCGCCGACAACAAGACCCAGCTGAAACCGGCGCTGGACAAGGTCAACGGCGTCCTGTCCATTCTGGACAACCGCAAGAAGGAACTTCAGCGCACCGTCACCCTGTTCCGCCGCTACGCCATGTCCTTCGGTGAAGTGCTCGGTTCCGGACCGTATTTCAAGGCCTCCCTGGTGAACCTGCTGCCCGGCCAGTTCGTCCAGCCGTTCATCGACGCCGCGTTCTCCGACCTCGGCCTGGACCCGAACGTGAAGCTGCCGTCGGAATTGGTGGACCCCGCCGTCGGGCAGCCCGGTACCCCGGCGCTACCGGCGCCCTACCCGCGCACCGGGCAGGGTGGCGCGCCGAATCTCACGCTGCCCGATGCCATCACGGGTAACCCCGGCGATCCGCGCTACCCCTACCGCGAACCGCTGCCCGCCCCGCCGCCCGGTGGCCCGCCACCGGGACCGCCGGCCCCGGCGCCGCCCGGTGTGGTCGGCCCGGTCCCGTACACCGGTCCCACCCCGTTCCTCGTCACGGCACCCGGTGAGCCCGGAGGCCAACCGTGAGAAAGAACGCCCGCCTGCTGATCGGAGCGGCATTGGTCGTGATCCTGGCGGCCGGCATCTCGGTGGTGGCCACGCCGTGGTGGAAATTCGTCGCCAAGGACACCTTCGTCGCGTACTTCGCCAACGCCAACGGTCTGTACAGCGGCGACGAGGTCCGCATACTCGGGGTGGCCGTCGGCACCGTCGACAAGATCGAGCCGCAACCCCAGACCACCAAGGTGACGTTCTCCGTCGACGCGCAGTACCCGGTGTCGGCCGATGTGAAGGCGGCGATCCTGTCCCCGTCGCTGGTCAGCGCACGCGCCATCCAACTGGTGCCCGCGTATGACGGCGGCCCGAAACTGGCGTCAGGGCAGTCCATTCCGCAGGAGCGCACCGCGGTTCCGGTGGAATGGGACGACTTCCGGCAGCAGCTGGAGAAGCTGACCGCCTCGTTGCAACCGCAGACACCCGGCGGGCCCAACTCGGTGGGCGAGTTCATCAACAGTGCCGCGGAGAACCTGCGCGGCGAGGGTGACACCGCCCGCGGCACGGTGATCAAACTGTCGCAGGCGCTTTCGGCGCTCGGCGACCACAGCACCGACATCTTCAGCACGGTGCGCAACATGGCGTTGCTGGTGTCGGCGTTGTCGTCGAGCAGTGACCTGCTGGCCGCGTTCAACCAGAACTTCGCGCAGGTGAGCACGGTACTGACCAACACCCCCAACGAAGTCTCGGACGCGACACAGAGTTTGGATGCCGCGGTCGGCGACCTGCGCGGCTTCGTCGCCGAGAACCGTGAATCGTTGGGTAGCACCTTCGACCACTTCAACCAGATCACTACCGCGCTGAACGACAGCCGTACCGACATCAAACAGGTGCTGCACATCGGCCCGACGGTTTTCCAGAACTTCGTCAACATCTACCAGCCTGCCCAGAGCGCCATCACCGGGATCCTGGCGCCGGTCAACTTCGCCAACACCGTCCAGTTCCTCTGCAGCGCAGTGCAAGCGGCATCGCGATTGAACTTCGAGCAATCCTCGAAGCTGTGTGTCCAATACCTCGCACCGATCATCAAGAACCGCCAGATGAACTTCTTCCCGATCGGGGGGAACCCGTTCGTCGGCACCATGGCCCGCCCGAACGAGATCACCTACAGCGAGGACAGGTTGCGGCCGCCGGGGGATCCGCTCCTCCCGCCGCCACCTCCGCCGCCGGTCGATCCGGTGGGCCTGCTCGCCGCCGAAGCGCCAGCGGCGACACCCGATCCCGCGGCGGGACTACCCGGGCTGATGGTGCCGACGCCATGAGACGATCCCTGCTCGCGGTGCTGCTGGTGGCATGCCTGGCGATGCTCCCGGGATGCCAATGGCGTGGCCTGAATTCGCTGAGTCTGCCCGGCACCGAGGGAACCGGTGACGGCTCCTACACGATCCAGGCGCAGCTGCCCGACGTCGTCGTCATCCAGCAGAACACCCGGGTCCGGGTCGCCGACGTCAACGTCGGCAACGTCACCAAGATCGAGGTTCAGGACTGGCATGCGCTGGTCACCATGCGGATCAACGGGGACGTGCACCTGCCCGCCAACAGCACCGCCAAGGTGGGCCAGACCAGCCTGCTGGGCTCCATGCACATCGAACTCGCCCCGCCCGCCGACGAACCGGCACAAGGCCGGTTGCACGAGGGGTCGCTGATCCCACTCTCGCGAGCAGGCACCTATCCCACCACCGAGCAGACCCTGGCCTCGGTGTCGATCCTGCTCAACGGCGGCGGGCTGGGGGAATTGCAGGAGATCAACCAGACCTTCGCGAAGGCGCTGTCCGGGCGGGAGACCGACATGCGCAGTCTGCTCACCCAGCTGGACACCTTCATCACCCAGGTGAATGCGCAGACCGACGACATCATCACCGCGACAGAACATCTGAACTCGCTGGCCGGTAAGTTCGCCGCCAACGACCAGACTGTCGACAAAGCGCTGACCACCCTTCCGCAGGCACTGGCCGTGCTCGCCGACACCCGCACCAAACTGGCCGACGCGATCGACGGGCTGGGCAAGTTCAGTGCCGTCGCCAATTCGACTGTCACCCAGAGCAAAACGGCGCTGGTGGACAATCTGCGCAATATCGGTCCGGTGCTGCGCTCACTGGCCGACGCCGGGCCGTCGCTGACCAAAGGGCTGGACTTCCTGTCCACCTACCCGTGGGTGAAGAGCAATCTGTCCAAGTGGTTCCGCGGTGACTTCGCGAATATCACCCTGGTGCTCGACCTGACGCTGAGTCGGCTGGACAGCAGTATCTTCACCGGCACCCGGTGGGAGGGCGACCTCACCGAGCTGGAGATGCAGTGGGGCCGCACCATCGGCCAGATGCCCAGCCCGTACACCGGCGGCAATCCACTGATCGCGCCCTACCATTTCGGGGGGTACTGAGCATGCTGCGATTGCATCGCAAGGTCTGGATCCAGCTCGCCATCCTGGCCGCCGTAACGCTGATCTCGGTGGGGGTCATGGCCTTCGGAATCGTGAACGTGCCGGCCCTGCTGGGCTACGGGCGCTACACGGTGTCACTCGACCTGCCGGCCTCCGGCGGACTCTACGAGAGTTCGGTGGTGACCTACCGGGGCGACGAGGTCGGCCGCGTCACCGGCGTCGACGTCGACAAGGACGGGGTGCGGGCCGAGTTGACCCTCAAATCGTCCACCCCGGTACCGGCAGATGTGTCGGCGGCAGTGCACAGCCGCTCGGCCGTCGGCGAGCAGTTCGTCGAACTCACCCCGGGTGCGGAGGGTGGCCCGGCGTTGCGCGACGGCGATGTCATCCCGGCAGGCAAGGTTTCGGTGCCCCCCGACATCGGCAACCTGCTGGACGCCACCAACCATGCGCTGCAGGCGATTCCGCAGGATAACCTGAAGACCGTCGTCGACGAGGCAGCCAAGGCGGTCGGCGGTCTCGGGCCGGAACTGTCACGCATCGTGGACGGCTCGACGTCGCTGGCCATCGAGGCGGGGAAATCCACCGACCAGCTGGGCCGACTGATCGACGAGGCGCCCCCGGTACTGGATTCCCAAGTGCAGAAGGCGGATTCGATCCAGACCTGGGCAGCGCACTCCGCCTCGCTGTTCGGTCAGTTCAAGGCGCAGGACCGGGCCTTCGTCGATCTGCTGAACCAGGGCGGCCCCGCGCTGAACGAGGGCAGGCAGCTGTTCGACCGGGTGGCGCCGGCGCTGCCGGTGCTGTTGGCCAATCTGGTCAGCCTCGGTGATATCGCGGTGACCTACCGCAACGACATCGAACAGCTGCTGGTGTTGTTCCCGCAGGGCACCGCCGTCATGTCGGGCATCGCCGTCGCGGACGCCGGCGTCAAGCAGGCCTACAACGGCATCTATCTGGACTTCAACCTGAACCTGAACCTGCCGCCCCCGTGCAACACCGGGTTCCTGCCGGTGCGCCAGCAGCGTGCGCCGTCTGATCAGGACTATCCGGACCGCACAGCCGGCGAATTGTACTGCCGGGTGCCGCAGGACTCCGATCTGAATGTGCGTGGCGCTCGCAACATCCCGTGTGAGGGCAAGCCGTGGAAGAAGGCGCCGACGGTCGAGATGTGCGAGAGCGACGAGAACTACGTCCCGCTCAACGAGGGCTACAACTGGAAGGGTGATCCCAACGCCACCCTGTCCGGGCAGAGCGTGCCGCAGTACCCGCCGGGCACGGTCCCGGCGTCCACCCCGGAAGGAAGCGCGCAGGCGGCGCCCCCGCCGGTTGCCGTCCCGTACAACCCGGCGACCGGGGAGTACATCGGCCCAGACGGCCGGCGCTACACGCAGGGCGATCTCGCGAACCCGGGCAACCGGACGTGGCAGTCGATGCTGGTGCCGCCGGGGCCGTAGGCGGGAGGGGCTACTTGGGCTTTTCGCGCCACGCCCGTTCGAACGGCAGCCGCCACGCGTTCGGCGCGATGAGCTGATGGATGGCGTTGGGGCCCCACGTTCCGGGCTGGTAGATCTTGGCCGGGGGCGGATCGTCCAGGAGTTGCGCCGAACGGTCCCAGAGGGATTCGATGCCCTCGGCAGTGGTGAACAACGTGTGGTCACCCCGCATGGCGTCCAAGATCAGCCGCTCGTAGGCCTCCAGCACGTCGCCGTTGGTCGCGATCTCGGTCGTGGAGAACTGCATCGACATCTTGTCCAGCTTCATGCCGGGGCCGGGCCGCTTGCCGTAGAACGACAGCGACACCTTCGAGTTGTCCGCCAGGTCGAAGGTCAGGTGGTCGGGTCCCTGCGAACCGACACCGGAGCCGGCGGGGAACATCGTCCGCGGCGCCTCCTTGAAGGCGATGGAGATGATGCGCATGCCCTCGGCCATCTTCTTGCCGGTGCGCAGGTAGATCGGCACACCCGCCCACCGCCAGTTGTCGATGCCGACCTTCATGGCGATGAACGTCTCGGTGTCGGAATCCCTTGCCACCCCGTTGAGTTCGCGGTAGCCGGCGAATTGGCCGCGCACCACGTCGTTGCACTTGATCGGCAGCATGGACCGGAAGACCTTGTTCTTCTCCTCGCTGATGGCCCTGGGTTCCAGCGCGGTCGGCGGTTCCATCACCACGAACGCCATCACCTGGAACAGGTGGGTGACCACCATGTCCTTGTATGCGCCGGTGCTCTCGTAGAAGTTGGCCCGCTCATCGAGGCCGAGCATCTCAGGGATGTCGATCTGGATGTGATCGATGAAGTTGCGGTTCCAGATCGGCTCGAACAGGCCATTGGCGAACCGGAACGCCAGAATGTTCTGTGCCGCTTCCTTGCCCAGGAAGTGGTCGATACGGAAGACCTGACGCTCTTTGAAGGTCTCGTGCACGAAGTCGTTGAGCGCCACCGCGCTGGCCAGGTCGGTGCCGAACGGCTTCTCCATCACCACCCGCGAACGCTCCACCAGGTTGGCCTCGCGCAGCATGGTGATGACCGCGCGTGCGGCCTTCGGCGGGACCGAAAGATAATGCAGCCGTTGGGCATTCCCGCCGAGTCTGGCCTCGGCCTCCGCGACCGCTGCGGCCAGTGCCACCGGCCCGGCGCCCTGCGGCACGTAGGTGAGGATCTTGGAGAAATTGGTCCACTGCTCGTCGGTCAGCTTGTGCGTGCCGAACTTCTCGATGGACTCTTTGGCCAGTGCCCGGAACTCGTCATCGGTCAGATCCTCCAGCGAGGTCCCGACGACCTGGATGTTCGGCGCCAGTTCGGACTGGTCCAGGTAGGCCATCCCTGGGATGAGCTTGCGCTTGGCGAGATCGCCCGTCGCACCGAACAGCACGATGACATGCGGTTCGAGCGGGTCGGTGTCCCGGCGGTGCGGGCGTGCGCCCAGCGCGGGGTAGGCGATGGTCTGCGGGGTGTCTGGCAAGGTGGCGGCCACGCGGGTGATGCTTCCACCGGTAGGTGAACTCTGCACGACATGGAGGCGGTCAATTGTCGGCCGGTGCCCGGCACGGGTGGCTACTGTCGGCCCATGGCAACCAGCGTCTCCCGTGAAGTGGTCATCGAAGCGTCCCCGGCCGAGATCTTCGCCGTCGTCGCCGACGTCGAATCGACCCCGACCTGGTCGCCCCAATATCAGAAGGCGGAGGTCGTCGACCGCGACGACGAAGGCCGGCCGCACCGCGTCATCCAGACCATCAAGACGGTCGGTATCAGCGACAAGCTGACGATCGATTACACCTGGGAAGAGAACAAGGTCAGCTGGGTACTGGTCAAGGCCAGTCAGCTGAAATCCCAGCAGTGCAGCTACACGCTGACGCCCGAGGGTGACAAGACCCGGGTGCGTTTCGACATGGACATCGAACTGGCCATCCCGCTGCCCGGGTTCATCCTCAAGCAGGTCATGAAGGGCGCCATCGACGTTGCTACCGGCGGACTGCGCAAACAGGTGCTCAAGGTCAAGAAGGGCTGACAGGCACCGACTGACCGCGGTTCTCCCGGACACCCGTGAGACCCGTCGGCGCACCACCACAAAGTGCCACCCCGATCGGTGAGATCGCGTGGTGACGATTTGCTTACGTTACGGACAAAATTAGCCTTCAGATCCGTTGCGCGAGGCTGAACGGGGAATTACATTTGCCCATATGGCTGTCAAGGCAACGAGGGAAATCGTCTTCGACGCGCTACCCGAGGAGATACTGGACGCTATCGCCGATATCGACGCGGTCCCGTCGTGGTCGTCGCTGCACCGGGAGACCGAGGTGCTCGACCGTCATCCGGACGGGCGCCCGCATCACGTGCGGGCGACGCTGAAGATCATGGGCTTCACCGACAAAGAGGTGCTCGAGTACCACTGGGGTGCGGACTGGGTGGTGTGGGACGCGGCCGCCACCGGCACCCAACGCGGGCAGCACGGCGAATACAACCTGACCCGCGAGGGCGACCGCACCCGCGTCCGCTTCGACCTCATCATCGACGTGGCCGCGCCCATGCCGGAGTTCATCGTCCGGCGCGCGAAGAAGCTGGTGCTCGACACCGCCGTGGAAAGCCTGCATCAACAGGTGATGGACAAGTACTCAGCCTGAGCCGAACGGAATGCCCGGCCCCGGTCGGCGGTTGTCCTCACCATGCCCACCGGAGTAGTGCTCGACCCCGATCGCAACGCCCCCAACCACGTCGCGGCCGCCATCGACCAGGCCCGTCGCGCGTACGACGCGGGCATCCGCCAGCTCTGGATCGCCCAGCAGTTCGACCATGACGCCATCGCGCTGGCCGGCTACATCGGCGCCGCGGTGCCGGGACTGGGCGTCGGCACCTTCGTCGTCCCCATCAACCCGCGCCACCCGCTGATCGTCGCGTCGGCGGCCCAGACCGCCCAGGCCGCCACCGGCGGGAACTTCAGCCTCGGCCTGGGCCTCGGGGCGCACGCACCGGAGCAGGCGGCCTTCGGCACGGCGTGGCCGAACACCATCGGACGGCTGCGCGAGCATCTGCAGGTGCTGCGCTCCATCCTGGACACCGGCGCCGTCGACTTCCACGGCGACGAATTCACCGCCGCTCCCGAGTGGCCCGTGACCGTGGCCGGTGGGGCGCCGCTGCCGGTGTACGTCGCGGCCATGGGTCCCAAGGCATTACGGGTCACCGGAGAACTCGCCGACGGCACGTTGCCCTATCTGGCGGGCCCGCGGACCGTGGCGGAGTTCATCGTCCCGACGATCTCGAAGGCGGCCGCCGAGGCCGGCCGGCCGGCACCGAAGGTGATCGCCGCCGTGCCCGTACTGGTCACCGACGACGTGGACGAGGGCCGGGCGCGGGCGGCCGAAGCCCTGGAGTTCTACGCCACCATCCCGTCGTACGCGAAGGTCATCGAACGTGAAGGCGTGGATTCGGTGATCGACCTGGCCGCGGTCGGCACCACCGCCGAGGTGACCCGCCAGCTGCGGCGCTATCTCGACGCCGGGGCCACCGACGTCGTGCTCAGCCCGCTGGTCCGCACCGGCGTCGCCGCACTGGAGCCCATCTGGGAGGTGGGCGCCGCGCTGTAGGCGGTGTGAAACAGGGCGGCAACACCGATGCCCTACCCTGCGGGCATGCGGCCACCACGCCGATCTGCCCTGCTCGAACATCTGGTCGCCGACCATTCGGGTTCATCGCAACAGGCTGTGCTGGGCGAACTGCGCCGCGCCATCCTCGACGGCGGCGTCCCGCCGGGTACCCCGATTCCGCTCGCGGAGGTGGCCGAGGCATTCGGCGTCAGCCAGATCCCCGTTCGAGAGGCGCTGAAAACCCTGGTCGGCGAAGGGCTGGTGGCACAACGCCGCAACGCCGGCTACAGCGTCGCGCAACTGACGGCCGAGGAACTGCGCGAGATGTACATCGTGCGGGAGACGTTGGAGTCCGCGTCGCTGACCGCTGCCGTCGCCAATGCGACCGACGCCGACCGGGCCGCGGTGATCGCGGCCAACGAGCTTCTGGAACAAGCGGTTCGCGATGGCGACGGCGCGGCCTATCACCGCGGCAGCCGCGAATTCCACGCCGCGCTGACCCGACCCTCGCGCATGCACCGCCTGTTGCACATGCTCGAGGCGGCATGGAACGTCACCGAACCCGTGCAGTCGATGGTGCACGTCGGCCCCGAGGACCGTGCCCATCTGCACGCCGATCACCGCGCAATGATGGAGGCGTTCCTCGCCGGTGACGCGCAGCGACTTCTGGCCGCCTCGGAAGCGCACGCGGCGCGGCTCAACGTCGTGATCGCCACGCTGCCGACGGACACGGGCCTGCTTGCCCAGCTGTGAATATATTCTGAACGCAATCAGTCGATAGTCATTGTGAAACAGCAGGGAAACACCCGGTTTCTAGCGTCACCGACTATGACCGATACCGTCATCCCGAAGAACGACGCGCACCCCGGGGCCGTTGTCGGCGCCAATGATCTCGTGGAAGCAGCCGGCCATCCGGTCGGCGGTGGCCTGATCAAACCCGGCTACGACCCTCGACTGACCAACGAGGACCTCGCTCCGCTGCGCAAGCAGTCCTGGGGCTCCTACAACATCTTCGCGTTCTGGATGTCCGACGTGCACAGCGTCGGCGGCTACGTCACCGCGGGCAGCCTGTTCGCCCTGGGGCTGGCCAGCTGGCAGGTGCTGGTGGCGCTGCTCGTCGGTATCAGCATCGTCTACTTCCTGTGCAACCTCGTCGCCAAGCCGAGCCAGCTGGCCGGCGTGCCCTACCCGGTGATGTGCCGGACGGTGTTCGGGGTGCTGGGCGCCAACATCCCGGCCATCATCCGCGGCTTGATCGCGGTGGCCTGGTACGGCATCCAGACCTTCCTGGCGTCGGCGGCGCTGGACATCGTGCTGGTGAAGCTGTTCCCGGCGCTGGCGCCGTACGCGGTCGTGGAGGACTACGGTTTCACCGGTCTGTCGCTGCTGGGCTGGGGCAGCTTCCTGACCCTGTGGGTGTTGCAGGCCTGCGTGTTCTGGCGCGGCATGGAGTCCATCCGCAAGTTCATCGACTTCTGCGGGCCTGCCGTCTACGTCGTCATGTTCATCCTCTGTGGCTACCTGATCTACAAGGCCGGCTGGAGCGCCATCGATCTGAACCTCGGCGATGTCACCTACACCGGCTGGTCCTCGGTCCCCGTCATGCTGGGCGCGATCGCGCTGGTGGTCTCCTACTTCTCCGGCCCGATGCTCAACTTCGGCGACTTCTCGCGCTACGGAAAGTCGTTCGCGGCGGTCAAGAAGGGCAACTTCCTCGGCCTGCCGGTGAACTTCCTCGTGTTCTCGGTGCTGGTCGTGGTGACCGCGTCGCTGACGCTGCCGGTGTTCGGTGAGCTGATCACCGACCCGGTGCAGACGGTGGCCCGGATCGACAGCACCTTCGCCATCGTGCTGGGCGCCCTGACCTTCACCATCGCCACCATCGGTATCAACATCGTGGCCAACTTCATCTCACCCGCGTTCGACTTCTCCAACGTCAGCCCGCAGAAGATCAGCTGGCGCGCCGGCGGCATGATCGCCGCGGTCGGCTCGGTACTGATCACCCCGTGGAACCTGTACAACAACCCCGAAGTCATCCACTACACGCTAGAGACCCTCGGCGCGTTCATCGGCCCGCTGTTCGGCGTGCTGATCGCCGACTTCTACCTGATCCGCAAGGAGAAGGTGGTGGTCGACGACCTGTTCACCATGGATGAGTCCGGAAAGTACTGGTACACCAAGGGTTACAACAAGGTGGCCGTCGTCGCGACCGTGGTCGGCGCCGTCCTGGCCGTCATCCCGGTGCTGCTCGGTGGCTACGTGTACGGGATGCACACCGCCGCCCAGTACAGCTGGTTCATCGGCTGCGGTGTGGCGTTCGCGATCTACTACGTGTGGGGCAAGCGCGACGCGCTGGTGACAGAATCGGTGTCGTGAGCCGAATCTGGGTGATCAACCCGAACACCACCCGGGCCATGACCTCGACCATCGAGGCGTGCGCCCGGGCGGTGGCCGGACCGGGAACCGAGATCACCGGTTTCACCTCCGAATTCGGCCCGCCGTCGATCGAGAGTCACTACGACGAGGCGATGAGCGTGCCGGGGCTGCTGGCCGCCGTGCAGCGCGGTGAAGCCCAGGGGGTGGACGGGTACGTGATCGCCTGCTTCGGTGACCCGGGCCTGGACGCGGCCCGCGAGGTGGCCCGCGGACCCGTGCTAGGGATCGCCGAGGCGGCCATGCACACAGCCAGCCATCTGGGCCGCGGATTCAGCGTGGTGACGACGCTGGGACGCACCATGGGCCGGGCGGCAGACCTGGCCGAACACTATGGCATGCAACGGTTCTGCCGCGGTATTCACGCCTGCGAGATCGCCGTTCTGGATCTGGAGACCGATCCCGATGCGCGAAAGATCATCACCGAAGCGTGCCGCGACGCGATGGAAGCCGACGATTCGGACGCCATCGTGCTCGGCTGTGCGGGCATGGCGGACATGTGCGCCGCGATCTCCGCGGATCTCGGGGTGCCGGTGATCGACGGGGTGACCGCCGCGACGCTGACGGTGCAGTCGCTGATCACCCTTGGCTTGCGGACCTCCAAGCGAGGTGAGTTCGCCGCGCCACCGGAGAAGGAGTACACGGAACGACCGCCGTGCTGATCGCACAGTTGTCAGACCCGCACGTCCGCCCGAAAGGGTTTCTCTACCAAGGGGTCATCGACTCGAATGCCGGTTTCGCCGACGCGATCGGCAATGTCCTGGCGCTGGACGTCCGTCCGGACCTGGTGCTCATCACCGGCGATCTGGTGGACGAGGGGCAGCCCGCCGAGTACGAGATGGTGCGGGAAAGTCTTGCTGCCCTTCCTATTCCATACCTGGTGATCCCGGGTAACCATGACCACCGGGAGAACTTCCGGTCGGCCTTCTCCGATCATCCGTACCTGCCTGCGCACGGGCCACTTCGCTACTGCGTCGACGACTATCCGGTGCGGATCATCGGCCTGGACTCGACGATTCCCGGCAAACATCACGGCCATATCGATCAGGCCGGGTTGGACTGGCTCGCAGACACTCTCGCGCGGAACACGGTGAAACCGACATTGCTGATGCTTCATCACCCGCCCCTCGTCAGCGGCATTCCCTACCTGGATGAATACCGCTACTTCGATGAGTCGTCACTGCGTGGGGTCGTCGCACGGTTCGACAACATCGAAGCGGTGCTGTGCGGGCACGTGCACCGGCCAACGATGAAACGCTGGGCAGGCACGCTGCTGTGCGCCGGCCCGAGCACCGCGACGCAGATCGACATGAAGCTCACCCTCGCGGCCGCCCCGTCCAGCCACGCCGGACCGCGCGGCTACATGCTGCACGCGTGGGATGAGCGGAACGGTCTGGTCAGCCACCTCAGCCATATCGGCGACTTCGCGGGGCCCTACCCGTTCGCCTAAGCATCACGACCAAGTGGGCAATGCAACCGGCGCGAAGCAGTACGAGCGGGGCGGCGAGAGATAGATGTAGGCATCGCTGTCCTGCGGGCACGTGGTGGTGTCGATGCTGTCGCTGCGCCGCACCACGCGCATCGCATTGCCGCCGGCGCCGGCGCAGTCGAGCAACTCGGTGATCTGAGTTTCGGGGGATGTCCGGTAACAGTGGTCGACGAGGAGGTTCTCGACGAGACACAGGCGCACCACGGTCTTGTCCTCGACGACCCAGTCGTAGCCGGCGTAGTTGGCGTTGTCGCAGGGCCGATCGTTGTCGTACACCGCCCCGACGGTGTAGCTGGGATCGGTTGCACACTCACTGCGGCGAACGTCGGCCTTGTTCTCGGGGCCCGCCGACACCATCACGATGCAATCGCCGACGTGGTATTCGGCGAAATCGGACCGTGCGTCGTTTGTGGCCATCTGCTTGCTGACCTCATGTGACACCGCGACCTTGACGGCGATCACCAAGGCGCCCGCGATCAGGCCGACGACCACCCGGGCGGCCGTGCTGCGCCAGAAGGACTGCCGTGGCGGCACGGATTTCGACACCTCGTCCATGGCCCGATAGTGGCAGGCATTTCGTGGCCGGGCATACGTATACCGGTACCTGAATTTCGCCGCCTTCAGGAGTGCGTGCGGGCCTTCAGGTTCCGCAGGGTCGCCAGGTCCGCGCCAGGCGCCTGCGCCAGCACCTCGTCGATACCGAACGCCCCGCAGTCCAGTCCCCGCAGCACCACGGCCGCAAGCGCTTCCGCGGTCGCCGGTTCGTCGGCGACGGCTCCGCCGCGGCGGTCCAGATACGCCTGCAGGCGTGGGGCGGCGGCGTGCAGCGCGGCCCGGAAGAAGGTGAACGTCGCCAGCCAGCGCGTCACCAGATGACCCGGATGCATATCCCAGCCCTGGTAAAAGCCGCGCTCCAGCGACCGGGTGACGAGCCGATGGTGCCGCCGGATCGCCTGTTCCACTTCGGTTTCGGTGCCCACCGGGTTGACCTGGGTGGAGCCGTCGGCCACCCACACGCCGGTCTGGGCGGCAGCGACCAGCATGACGGCCTTGGCGTGGTCGGCCACCGGATGTTCCAGTGACTGGTGCTGCGGCGTGATACCGCAGGCGGCGCTGTAGTCGTAGGTGCCGTAATGCAAACCGGTACAGCGACCCTCGGCAAGGTGGAGGGCCCGGGCCAGCGTCGCGGCACCGTCGGCGCCGAGCACCGCCTGCGGGCTCTCGATCTGCAACTCGAAGCGTAACGCCCCGACTGGTAGTCCGTGCGCATGCTCCAGCGCCTCGCACACCCACACCGTCGCAGTGACCTGTTCGGCCGCACGCAGTTTGGGCACGGTGAAGACGAACCCGTCCGGCATCCCGCCGTCGAGCACCAGCTCGAGGGTGCGCAACGCGCGCGGCCGGTCCGCCAGCGTCAACCCCTTGAACCGGATCCCCGAGGTGCCCAGCCCGAGCGACCGCAAGGTCTCCCCCGCGCGGCGCGCATCGGTGTCCTCGACGGCGTCGCCGCGGCGGCCGTAACCATCCTCGAAATCCAGTCGCAGATCGGCGATGGGGCTGGTGATCAAGCGATCCCGCACCAACGCCAGTGCGCTGTCGTCGCCCAGTTCGGCGACGACGCCGGCGTGCCGGTCCAGCAGTTCCAGCGCTGCGGAACCCCACAGTGCCGGGGTGTCCGCAGTGGCATCCGCGGCGCTGAGGTACACCGTGTGCACCGGCTGCGCCTCGGGACGATCACCTGGATAGTGTGCGGCCAGGTCGGCGTCGGCATCGGCCAGTAGTGCGTCGATACGGGCCAGCGTGGGTTCCGGGATGGCACTCATGACCGCAACACGTCCAATCGGCGGATCGCCTCGTCGAGGGTGTCGTCACGCTTGCAGAATGCGAAGCGCACCAAGTGATTCCATGCTTTGTCCGGCTCGGCGCAGAATGCCGACATCGGGATGGCGGCCACCCCCGCCTTGTGTGGCAGTTCGGCGCAGAACGCGGTGCTGTCGTGGTATCCGAGCGGGCGCGGGTCGGCGCACAGGAAGTACGTGCCGTGGCTGTCATGCACCTCGAAACCCAAGTCCGTCAGTGCAGCCGACAGCCGGTTGCGTTTGCTCTGCAGGCTGTCGCGCAACCCCAGCACCCAGGCGTCCTCATGGTCCAATGCGTAGGCCACCGCGGGCTGGAACGGCGCGCCGCCGACATAGGTGAGGAACTGTTTGGCCGCCCGCACCCCGGCGATGAGTTCCGGTGCGCCGCAAGCCCAGCCGATCTTCCAGCCGGTGGCGTTGAACATCTTGGCTGCACTCGAGATCGTCACGGTGCGTTCGGCCATGCCCGGGTAACGGGCCAACGGCAGGTGCCTGCGGTAGTCGGAGTCGGTGTAGACCAGCGCCTCGTAGACCTCGTCGGTGATTACCAGCAGATCGGCCGTGACCGCCAGATCGGCAATGGCACTCAGTTCGGCGTCGCTGAGCACCATGCCGGTCGGATTGTGCGGTGAATTGATGATGAGCGCCTTGGTCTGCGGCCCGACGGCGGCCCTCAGGGCGTCGAGGTCGAGGGCGAAACCGCGGCCGTCGGGCACCAGCGGGACGACCTTGCGCACGCAGCCGGCCATGGCGATGACAGGGGAGTAGGAGTCGTAGAAGGGTTCGAGCACCAGCACTTCCGACCCCGGTTCGACCAACCCGATCACGGCGGCGGCGATGGCCTCGGTGGCGCCGACGGTCACCAGCACCTCGGTGTCGGGGTCGTATTCGACCCCGTAGTGCCGGGCGCGCTGCCGGGCGATGGCCTCGCGCAGCGCCGGAATCCCAGGGCCCGGCGGGTATTGGTTGATGCCCTCGGCGATCGCCTCCTGGGCGACCTTGAGCATGCCGGCCGGACCGTCCTCGTCCGGGAAGCCCTGGCCGAGGTTGACCGCGCCGATGCGCGCCGCCAGCGCGGACATCTCGGCGAAGATGGTCACCGCATACGGCTTGAGCCGCGACACCGTCATGGCATGAGGGTATGTGGGAATCCGCACAGGCCGGGTACCGCGCGGAATGAATCTCTTCACAGCTGCGCTTACCTGCACATGGCCTTCACCCTCGCCCCCGATGCCGCCCTGCTCAAGCCGATCCGCGTCGGCGACACGCAAGCGCGTAACCGCATCTTCATGGCGCCGCTGACCCGGTCCCGGGCGCAAGCCGACGGCACCCCGTCCGACCTCGCCGCGCAGTACTACTCCGAGCGCGCGGGTGCAGGCGTCATCATCACCGAGGCGACCGCCATCTCCGAGGTCGCCAACGGCGCCTACATGAACACCCCCGGCAACTACACCGACCGGCACCAGGAGAAGTGGGCGGAGATCGCCGGTGCCGTGCATCAGGCGGGCGGCCGGATGTTCATGCAGCTCTGGCACGTTGGCCGGATGGGCCACCCCGAGGTCAACGGCGGGATCGAACCCGTCGCCCCGTCGGCCATCGCCGCGAACCTCACCACCCACACCCCGTCGGGCAAGAAGGCGCTGGTGGTGCCGCGCGCACTGCGCACCGATGAGATCGCGGACATCGTCGCCGATTTCCGCGCCTCGGCCCGCCGCGCCGTCGATGCCGGTATGGATGGGGTGGAGATCCACGGCGCCAACGGGTATCTGCTGCACCAGTTCTCATCCGATGTGACCAATCAGCGCACCGACAACTACGGCGGCTCGCCGGAGAACCGGGCCCGGTTGACGGCCGAGGTGGTCGAGGCCGTGGTCGCCGAGATCGGCGCGGGCCGGGTCGGCTTGCGGATCTCGCCCGGAAACTCGGCCGGCGACATGCACGAGAACGACACCGTCGCGGTCTACGAAGCGCTGGTCAACCGGATCGCCCCACTGGGCATCGCCTACCTGCACCTGCTGATCGACCCGAGCGCCCGCGAGTTCGGGGTGCTGCGCGCCATCTGGACGGACACCCTGGTGCTCAACACCGGGCGCGACAGTGGCACCGATTTCTGCCAGCTGGAGAGTTATGTGGAATGGGGTGCCGTCAGCGCCGTCGCGGTAGGCCGCACGTTCCTGGCCAACCCCGATCTGATCGACCGGCTGCTGCTGGGCGCCGAGCTCAACGAGCCGGACGTGGCTACCTTCTACGCCCCGGGTGCCGAAGGTTACATCGACTACCCGACCTTGGCTGAGCTGGAGGAACCGCGCACGGCATGAGTGTGTAGTGGGTGAGTGGGTGCGCTGAGCAGACGCCCAACCAACAGGTTGGTTTGCGGTTTTGTTAGGCTTCGCGACCAGTGGACTCGCGTCCCGACCGACGATCCCGTCACCCACCCGAAAGGGAACTACACATGTCCGAAGAAGCCTTCATCTACGAGGCCATTCGCACGCCTCGCGGAAAGCAGCGTGGCGGCGCCCTCAACGAGGTCAAGCCCGTCAACCTCGTGGTCGGCCTGATCGAGGAGATCCGCGCCCGCTTCCCCGACCTGGACGAGAACCTGATCAGCGACGTCATCCTGGGTGTCGTCTCCCCGGTCGGCGACCAGGGCGGCGACATCGCCCGCACCGCCGGTCTGGTGGCCAAGCTGCCCGAGACCACCGGTGGCTTCCAGCTCAACCGCTTCTGCGCCTCCGGCCTGGAGGCCGTGAACCTGGCTGCTCAGAAGGTCCGCTCCGGCTGGGACGACCTGGTGCTCGCCGGTGGCGTCGAGTCGATGAGCCGCGTCCCGATGGGTTCCGACGGCGGTGCCTGGGCGTCTGACCCGGAGACCAACTACCGGATCGGCTTCGTCCCGCAGGGCATCGGCGCCGACCTGATCGCCACCATCGAGGGCTTCTCCCGCGAGGACGTCGACGCCTACGCGGCCCGTTCGCAGGACCGCGCCGCGGCCGCATGGTCGGGTGGCTACTTCGCCAAGTCCGTTGTGCCGGTGCGGGATCAGAACGGTCTGGTCATCCTGGACAACGACGAGCACATGCGCCCCGGCTCCACCGTGGAAAGCCTGGGCAAGCTCAAGACCGCGTTCGACGGTGTCGGCGCGATGGGCGGCTTCGACGACGTGGCGCTGCAGAAGTACCACTACATCGAGAAGATCAACCACGTGCACACCGGCGGCAACAGCTCCGGCATCGTGGACGGCGCGGCCCTGCTGCTGATCGGTACCGAGGCCGCGGGCAAGTCGCAGAACCTGACCCCGCGGGCCCGCATCGTGGCCACCGCCACCAGCGGCGCGGACCCCGTCATCATGCTGACGGGTCCCACCCCGGCCACCCAGAAGGTGCTCGACCGTGCCGGGCTGACCGTCGATGACATCGACCTGTTCGAGCTCAACGAGGCGTTCGCCTCGGTCGTCCTGAAGTTCCAGAAGGACCTGAACATCCCGGACGAGAAGCTCAACGTCAACGGTGGTGCCATCGCGATGGGCCACCCGCTGGGCGCCACCGGCGCCATGATCACCGGAACCATGGTCGACGAGCTCGAGCGTCGCGGTGCGCGGCGTGCGCTGGTCACGCTGTGTATCGGCGGCGGCATGGGCGTTGCCACCATCATCGAGCGCGTCTAAGGGGAATTGGCATGACTGAGAACACGATTCACTGGGACAAGGACGCCGACGGCATCGTCACCCTGACCCTGGACGATCCGACCGGGTCGGCCAACGTGATGAACGAGCACTACAAGGAGTCGATGCACAACGCCGTCGAGCGACTCTTCTCGGAGCAGGAAGAGATCACCGGTGTGGTGATCGCCAGCGCCAAGAAGACGTTCTTCGCCGGTGGCGACCTCAAGGCAATGATCAACATCGGCCCGGACAACGCCGCCGACGCGTTCAACGAGGTCGAGACCATCAAGCGCGACCTGCGCACGCTGGAGACCCTGGGCAAGCCCGTCGTCGCCGCCATCAACGGCGCGGCACTGGGCGGTGGCCTGGAGATCGCGCTGGCGACCCATCACCGCATCGTCGCCGACGTGCGCGGTGTGCAGATCGGTCTGCCCGAGGTCACCCTGGGCCTGCTGCCCGGCGGCGGCGGCGTGGCCCGCACCACCCGGATGTTCGGCATCCAGAAGGCGTTCATGGAGATCCTGAGCCAGGGCTCGCGGTTCACCGCGGCCAAGGCCAAGGAAATCGGGTTGGTCGACGAGCTCGTCGGCTCGGTCGAGGAACTCATCCCCGCCGCCAAGGCATGGATCAAGGCCAATCCCGACGCCCACGTGCAGCCGTGGGATGTCAAGGGCTACAAGATGCCCGGCGGTACCCCGTCCAGCCCGGGTCTGGCGGCCATCCTGCCGTCCTTCCCGGCGTTGCTGCGCAAGCAGCTCAAGGGCGCCCCGATGCCCGCACCGCGCGCCATCCTGGATGCCGTGGTCGAGGGTGCGCAGGTCGACTTCGACACCGCGTCGCGCATCGAGAGCCGCTACTTCACCCAGTTGGTCACCGGCCAGGTCGCCAAGAACATGATCCAGGCGTTCTTCCTGGATCTGCAGTTCATCAACGGCGGCGGTTCGCGCCCCGAGGGCATCGCCTCGGTGCCGATCACCAAGATCGGTGTGCTGGGCGCGGGCATGATGGGCGCCGGTATCGCCTACGTGTCGGCCAAGGCCGGCTACGACGTCGTGCTCAAGGACGTCACCATCGAAGCCGCCCAGAAGGGCAAGGCGTACTCGGAAGGCATCGAGGCCAAGGCACTCAAGCGGGGCAAGACCACGCAGGAGAAGTCCGACGCATTGCTGGCCAAGATCACCCCGACCGCCGACCCGGCCGATCTGGCCGGCGTCGACTTCGTGATCGAGGCCGTCTTCGAGAGCCAGGAACTCAAGCACAAGGTGTTCCAGGAGATCGAGGACATCGTCGAGCCCAACGCGATCCTCGGCTCGAACACCTCCACGCTGCCCATCACGGGCCTGGCCTCCGGTGTGAAGCGCCAGGAGGACTTCGTCGGTATCCACTTCTTCTCGCCGGTGGACAAGATGCCGCTGGTGGAGATCATCCGCGGAGAGAAGACCTCGGACGAGGCGCTGGCCCGGGTGTTCGACTACACGCTGGCCATCAAGAAGACCCCGATCGTCGTCAACGACAGCCGCGGCTTCTTCACCTCGCGCGTGATCGGCACCTTCGTCAACGAGGCGCTGGCCATGCTGGGTGAGGGCATCGAGCCCGCCACCATCGAGCAGGCGGGTTCGCAGGCCGGTTACCCGGCGGCGCCGCTGCAGCTCTCCGATGAGCTGAACCTCGAGCTCATGCACAAGATTGCCGTCGCCACCCGCAAGGGTGTCGAGGACGCCGGCGGCACGCACGTGCCGCACCCGGCCGAGGCCGTCGTCGAGAAGATGATCGAGATCGGTCGTCCGTCACGGCTTTCCGGTGCCGGCTTCTACGAATACGCCGACGGCAAGCGGGTCGGCCTGTGGACCGGACTGAAGGAAACCTTCAACTCCGGAAGCGCCACGATCCCGCTGCAGGACGCGATCGACCGCATGCTGTTCGCCGAGGCGCTGGAAACCCAGAAGTGCATCGACGAAGGCGTGCTCACCTCGACCGCCGACGCGAACATCGGCTCGATCATGGGTATCGGCTTCCCGCCGTACACCGGTGGTTCGGCGCAGTACATCGTCGGCTACGAGGGCCCCCTCGGTGTCGGCAAGGCCGCGTTCGTGGCCCGCGCCAAGGAACTGGCCGCCAAGTACGGCGACCGCTTCAACCCGCCGGCGTCGCTGGAAGCCTAAGCGGTACAACGTCAAATGCCCCCGGCGCGAGCCGGGGGCATTTGTGTGCGCGGGTCAGGCCGGCAGCGGCATGGTGTCGTAGAGCCGGACACCTGTGCGGTTGAGCCGGGCCAGCGCCTGCGTCACGCCCAGCGGGAGCACCGAGATCGCCCGTCCCGCCGCGACGAGCGCGTTCACCCCGAGGCGGCTGCCGGGCACGATGGTCTTCGACACCGTCGCGGCGAATGCGCGCGCGGCGAGCACCGACGGCGTCATGATCTTCTCGTAGGCCTCGAACGCCGCCTCGTAATCGGCACCGGCACGGGTGATTTCGCCGGCCAGCACGTACGCGCCGTAGACGGCCAGGCTGGTGCTGCCGCCCACCGCCGGCCCGGGACAGTAACCCGCGTCCCCGACCAGCGTCACCCGTCCCTTCGACCAACTGGTCATTTCCAGCTGGGTGATCGCGTCGAAGTAGAACGCGGGTGTGTGTTCCACTTCGGCCAGCCAGGTGTCGACCTCGGCGGACATGTTGGCGAACGCGGCGCGCAGTTGCCGCTTCTGCCGCCCGGTGTCGCGGTGGTCGAACTCCAGCACCGCAGGTCGGAAGATGAACACCGCCCGCGCATCATCGAGATGGTCGGCGGTGTAGATCATCGCCACCCGGTTGGGCTCGTAGTACCCGGTCATCTCGCCTTCTCGGGCAAAGGATTTCGGCACCGAGACCACGGCTAGGTATCCGCCGAGGAAACGCTCGGGTACCTCACCGAACACGAGCTGACGGACCCCCGAATGTAGCCCGTCGGCCCCGACCACCACGTCGAACTGGCGGGACGGGCCGTGGGCGAAGGTCACCCGGCCGTCGTCGGCGATCGCGGTGATCTGGTCGCCGAAGATGTACTCGGCGTCGTGTCTGCTTGCGCTGTAATAGATCTCGCTCAGATCATCGCGCATGATTTCGACGTGACGTTCCGACATGGCCCCGGTCAGTTTCACGTAGTCGATATGGGCGGCCCGCGACGTCCAGGGTCTGCGGATGTCGAGCAGCGTCGTCCCGGTGGCCCGGGCCGTGATCTGGGGCAGCACGCCCATCTGTTCGGAGATCTCCATCGCGGGTCGGAACAGGTCGATGGCGTGCCCGCCTGTCTTCCGCAGTGCGGGTGCGCGTTCGACGACGGTGACGTCGATCCCTTGCCGGGTGAGCCAGTAGGCCAGCACGGGTCCGGCGATGCTGGCGCCGGAGATCAGGACCTTCATGGTGGTCTCCTTACTTAACGATCGGTAAGTCTATGTCGACCAGCTTACCGATCGTTAAGTCAGCTAGGGTGGCTACGTGCCCAAGCCTCCGTCAGACACCAGGAACCGCATCCAGGAGGTAGCACGCGAACTGTTCACCGAGAAGGGGGTGCAGCGCACCAGCCTGCAGGACATCGCCAACCGACTCGGTATCACCAAGCCCGCGCTGTACTACCACTTCAGCTCGCGCGAAGACTTGGTCCGCAGCATCCTGACGCCGCTGATGGATGAGGGTGAGGCACTGGTCGCCGGCTATGAGCGCCGGCGCGGCGCGGCGCGGGCGACTCCGCGCGAACTGCTCGAAGGCTGGTTCGACTTCCACTATCGGTACCGTGCCGACCTGGTCCTGGTGGTCGCCGAACTCACCACGCTGGCCGACCTCGGCCTGATCGACACACTTCTGGCGTGGCGGGAGCGTTACACCCGACTGGTGTTCGGCGCCAAGGCGTCGCTGGCGCAGTCGGCTCGCGCGGTCATTGCGTTCGGCGGGGTGCAGGACTGCTGCCTGCAGTTCCCCGACGTCGGGCACGAACAACTGCGGCAGGCGTCCGTCGACGGTGCCATGGCAGCGCTGGGCCTCTGAACCTTCTGACACAACCGTTACAGGGGGCACCAATTCTCGGAGGCGACCCACATCTGAAAGGTGATATCGCGGGCGATGCCACTTTCCACAGTTAACTCCCGCGCCTCACTCCGCGACGTCGAACCCCGCATGCACCTTCGTCGGGCGCACCCGCACCACCAGCTCACCCGGGACACCGTTGCGCTTGCCGAACTCCTCGGCCCGGTCGGCACCCATGTACCGGCCGCCGAGCCGGGTCGCGGTGTCGATCAGCTCGGCCGGGTCCTCGCTGAGCGTGGCGACGCCCTGCACCTGGACGAACGAAAACGGCGGGTGTGAATCGTCGATGCACAGGACGACCCGCGGATCCCGAAGCAGCGCCTTGCCTTTCGCGGTGTCCTTGCCGGTGTTGAAGACCAGTTCGTCACCGTCGACGTAGAACCACACCGGCGCGGCCACCGGCCGGCCGTCGGAGGCCACCCACCCGAACACCGCTGTACGCGTGCCCTCGGACAGGAATGCGACGACCTTCTCGGACAGCGCGGTCATACCGAGCCCAGATCGGAGGAGATCCAGTGTTCGGGCTTGAGGAACACCGCGACGCTCTCGCCGTGCTCGCGGCGGGCGAACTCCAGGTAGCCGTCCACCTTGTCGGGGGCCAGGTAGCGCTTGGTCATCTCGACGAGTTGTTCGTCGGTGCCCGGTTCGATGCGGTCGACCGCTCCGTCGACGGCGACGTAACGCACCGTCGGCTCCAGTCGCTCGACCATGAGTGACAGGTGGCCGGCGGCCTCGATCAGCTTGTGCTTGCGGGAGCCGACACCGGTGAGCACCCACGGCTGCCCGCCGGGGGAGTACTGGTACCAGATGGGGACCGTCAGCGGTCCACGTTTGTCACCCGCGTACACCGACAGGGCGGCGATATGGGGCTCGGCGAGAAACTGTTCGCGTTCTTCCTTGGAGAGGGCCATGTGTCCAGGCTAACCACTGCCGCAACAAGCTATGCGGCAGTGAGTGTTTCGTCGTTCGCGCGGTTGGCCGCGGCGTAATCGGACAGCGCCTTCAAGACGACGTCCCACGTCGGCTTGGCGAAGACGAGGCCCAGATGCCCGGCATTGAAGTTCGGGTACAGGTCCTGCAGGACGATGTTGGTGACCTGCCCCGGATCGCCGCCGTTCAAGGCCTGGTTGGTGTACGGCGTGACGATCCAGTCGTTCTTCGTGCTGATCGTCGTGTACGAAACGCCAGGACGGGTATCGCCCTTGCCGTAGATCTCGTCGAGCAGCGGCGACCCGATGGCCTGCTGCAGCCACGCCGGGCCCAGCAGGTTCACCAGGCTCAGGATCGGCTTGCCGATCAGCGGGATGTTCTTGATGTAGGCCAGCCCGTCCACGTCGGCACCATGGTGGCCGGGCGCGATCCCGATGAACTGCGCCACACTGGCGGCGCCACCCAGGTTGTTCAGGTAGTACTCCGGCGTCAGGCCGCCGCCCTGCGAGTGACCGATCAGGATGACCTTGTCCGAACCCGTCAACGTCTTGACGCGCTCCACCTCGGCGGCGAGTTCCGCGGCCGACTTCCGGATGTCGGCGGTGCCCCGCACCGGCCAGATCGGATTCTTGGTGACGTTGCCGTAGTTGAAGGTGAAGACGGTGTAGCCCGCATTGGCCAGCACCGGTGCGCCGACGCTCCAGTTGAACGGTGCGTTGGCGGCGGTACCGGCGATCAGGATGACCGGAATCGGATGATCGGCGTTGATGATGGTGTCCGAGATGTTGGCGCCCGCCGGTGACTTGTTGACGTTCAGGTAGTCCAACAGATTGCCGACCCCGTAGGTCACCTTGTAAGGCCCGGTGTTGCCGAGGTCGGCGTTCAGCGGTGTCCCGGAGAGCAGCTTGCCCGCTGTCGCCGCCGTGCCCGCGATGGCGGCCGCGAAGTGATAGGGCACGCCGAAGAACGGTTTGGGGCCGATGGCGGTGGCCGTCACGGCGGCCAGGTTGTTCACCAGGGTGACGGCGAGCAGGCCGATGTCATTGGCCAGGCCGGTCATCTGCCGGGCGAACTGAATGGCATGGGCGATCGGATTGGGCGCCTTCTTGGCACTGGCCGACGGGGTGACCGCCGGACTGGCCAGCTTCAGCGCTGCGGCAGAAGCCGCGGTCGTCGCGGTGCCGGCGGTCGCGGTGTCGATCGACGCGGCCTTGGCGGTGGCACCCTGCTTCTTCTTGGTGACCGGCTTGGTGTCTTGCGCCGGATCAGCCTTCGGGTCCGCCTTGGCGGCCGTGGTGCTGTCCTCTTTGGCCGCCGGTTTCGTGGTGGCGTGCTTGTGCGCCTTCCGCGGCTTGTCGGCCTTCTTCGAGGTCTCGGTCTTGTCCTCGGACGTCTTCGGGGTGTCGGCGGGTTTCTCTGCCGCGGGCTTGTCGGCCTTGTCCGTCTTGTCCGGCTCAGAACTGCTCGACGGTGAATCGTGCGACGCCGAGTCGTCGGCGTGCGCGATGCCGGTGGCCAGCCAGATGGTGGCGAAGGACCACAACACGACCAGCAGCGCTGCCGCCAACCGGTATGTGTGCACGCCGACACGATTCAACGACATTGAAGCCTCCCCGACCCCGATGAGTGATACCCCCGGTACGGGTATAGCGGATGAGTCGATGTGCGCGAGCGGTTTTCGCGCGTCTCGTGGCCGCTGATGTCAACTTTTTGGCCGGAGCCTCTCAGGCCGCGAGGGCCATTGTCGGCGTGACATTGGCTGCCGGGTTCCCTGCCAGCGCGCCCAGCACGGCGGTCCACGTCGGTGCGGAGAAGACGATGCCGAGGTGGCCGGCGTTGTAGTTCGGGTATTGGTCCTGCAGCACGATGTTGGTGACCTGACCCGGTGCGCCGACCGGCAGCGCCTGATTCGTGTACGGCGTGACGACCCAGTCGTTCTTCGACGAGATGGTTGTGTAGAGCACGCCCTCCCGGATGGCGCCGTCGCCGAACGTCTCGTGCAGCAGCGGCGATCCGACCGCCTGCTGCGTCCAGGCCGCACCGAACACATCGATGATGCGGTAGATCACCGAGGCCACGGCAGGCCCCAGCACGGGGATGCCCTTCAGGCCCACCAGCCCGTCCACATCGGTGCCGTTGCTCGGCGCGATCCCGATGAACTGCGAAACCTTGGTATCTCCACCGAGTTTGTTGATGTAGTACGCCGGCATGACGCCGCCACCCTGTGAGTGGCCGATCAGGATGACCTTGTCCGCGCCGGTCTCCTTGAGGACCCGCGTCACCTCGTCGGAGAGTTCTTGGGCGGACTTGCGGATATCGGCGGTGGCCTGGATGGGGAAGCCGGGCAAGGAGGTGGTGTTGCCGTAGTTGAAGCTGTAGACCTTGTAGCCGGCATTGGCCAGTACCGGCGCCCCGACACTCCAGTTCACGCCCTGGGTGGCACTGGTGCCGTTGAGCAGGATGATCGGCAGCGGATGGTCAGCGGGCATCCCGGTGAACGGAAGATTGGCTCCCGGAGGCGATTTCACCGGGTTGAGCCAGGACAACAGATTCGGCACGCCGTAGTTCACCTTGTACGGGCCCGCGCTGACGGCGTTCAGTGGTGTCCCGTCGAGCAGCTTGGCCGCGGTGGCCGCCGTGCCGGCGATGGCGGCCGCGAAGTGATAGGGCACACCGAAGAACGGCTTCGGGCCGATGGTGGTCGCCGCCGCCGCGGCCAGATTGTTCACCAGGGACACCGCGACCAGCGCCAGATCGTTGGCCAACCCCGTCATCTGACGGCCGAATTGGACGATCTGCTTGATCGGGTTGGGCACCCCCGACGCCTTCGCCGACGGGGTGACCGCGGCGGTGGCGACCTTCAACGCCGTGGGTGCGACCGCTCCCGCGGTGCTGAGGTTGATGGTCTTGGCCGCCTTGGCGGTGCTCGCCGAGGCTTCGGTACCGGTCGTGGCCGGCTTCGGATCAGACGCGGCATCGGACTTCGCGTCACCATCGGACTTGGTGTCCGCCTTGGACTCCGTGGCCTTCTTCGCGGTCGCGGCCGACTGTGCGGCGGCGTGCTTGCGGTGGCCGCGACTCTTGGGTGGATCGGCCTTGTCGGTCTTGTCGACCTTCTCGGTGGCCGGCTTCGGATCGGCATCCGGCTTGTCGTGCTTGGCCGGCTCGGTGCCGGACGAACCGGTGCTGCTCGTCGAGGAATCTGTGGTCGACGTGCCGTCGGCATGGGCGACGCCGCCCGCCATCCACATCGTCGCCAACGCCCACAACACCGTGCACACCACCGCGACCGTCCGCCGCACCTGTGTGCCACCAAGACTCATCGACATCAGACCCCCCAACCCGATAGGCGATACCAGCGGTCCTGTGTATACCGAACCAGTCGGGGTCGGCGTGGGCTTTTCGCGTGACCGCTACCCTGCCCAAGTGACCGAAAGCTTTACCGAAACCTTTGCGGCAAGGGCAGCCGGATACGGCGACCGGCCCTGCATCGAGTTCGGCGGACGCTGGTACACGGGTGCCGAAGTCGCCACGATCGGCGCGGCGGTCGAGGCCGCGCTGGACCGCGCGGGCGTGCCCGCCGGCGCACCGGTCGGGTTGGTGGTCCGCAACAGGCTGCCCCACGCTGCCGCGGTCATCGGCCTGCTCGCGGCCCGGCGCTGGGTGTCGATGATCTACTCGTTCCAGTCCCCGGCCGCCATCGCCGGCGACATCGAGAAGTTGCGACTGCCCGCGGTGCTCGCCGAGGACGAGGACTGGACCGAGCCGGTCGTCGCCGCGGTCGCCGCGGCCGGCAGTGCCGGGGTGCGGATCTCGGCGGCGGGAGCGCACCTCGTCGACGGTCTGACGCGCAGTCACGCCGAAGCCGTGCGCGGGGACGCCGGACTGCACGTCCTCACCAGCGGCACCACCGGCCCGCCCAAGCGGCAGGCCATCCCCGCCCCGGTGCTGGAACGCACCGTGTTCAGCGTGACCGGCGGCCAGGCCGGCCCGGACGATCCGCCCGAACTCGTGTACTGGCCGCTCGGTGGGATAGGCGGCGTGTGCCAACTGATCACCGGCGCCTACGTCGGCAAGCGCATGGTCCTGTTGGAGAAGTTCAGCGTCGGCGAATGGGTGCGGGTGGTGAAAACCCATCGGCTGCAACGGGCCGGCGTGCAACCCGCGGTGGTGCGCATGCTGCTGGACGCCGATCTGGACCCCGACGACCTGGCCTCGCTGCAGTTCATCATGAGTGCCTCGGGCCCACTGGATCCGGAGGTGCGTGACGAGTTCGAGCGGCGGTACCGCATTCCGGTGTTGTTGGCTTACGGCGCAACGGAATTCGCCGGATCGGTGTGTACCTGGACGCCGGAGCTGTATCGCGAGTTCGGCGCCACCAAACGGTTGAGCTCGGGAAAAGCGCTGCCCGACACCGAGGTCCGGATCATCGATACCGACACCGGGGAGCGGTTGCCCGCGGGAAAGCAGGGCCTGCTGGAGGCGCGGATCGCGACGATCAACCCCGACTGGATCCGCACCACCGACCTCGCGTCCATCGACGAAGACGGATTCATCACCTTGCACGGCCGGTCCGACGGCGCCATCAATCGGGGCGGCTTCAAGATCCTGCCCGAGACGGTGCGCCGCGTGCTGCTGGACCATCCCGGCGTGCACGAAGCCTGCGTGGTCGGGGTGCCCGACGCCCGACTGGGTCAGGTGCCGTTCGCCGCCGTGGAATCCACGCCCGGTGCACCCGCCCCGGACCCGGCCGAGCTACAGGACCTGGTGCGCGACACCCTGCCGCGGCACTGCGTCCCGGTGCAGGTGGTGGTGGTCGGAGCGCTGCCACGCAACCCGGCCCTCAAGATCAGCCTGCGCGACGTCGCCGCGCTGTATCGGCCTTGAAACACCTCCGGCCGGGAACCCGCAGGTTCCCGGCCTTCGGCATCTTCGGGACACCGAGCTTGGGCAGACCGACCTTGGGCAGTCCGACCTTCGGGGACGGTAGCGACTGGGCGACGTCGGCGATGGCGCCCATCGCGCTGACGGGGGCCGTTGCGGACTTGGCCAAGGTGCTGGTCGCGGCGGCCGGATTCACGAGCCGGCTGAACAGCAGGCCGGTGTACGCGAGGTCGTTCACGCCGCCGATGAAACTGGTGGGCACGTCGATCGCGGAGTTCACCACGCTGAACACGTCCTTGGTGCCCTTCACCCCGGACGGGATGATGTTGCCCTGCTGCGCGACGTGGTACGCCTGGTTCCACTGCTCGGGGCTGACCTCGGCGACCTTGCGGGGCTGGGCCTTGCCGAGTGCCGCCGACAACGCGCTGCGGCACTCACCGGTGCCGGCGTCGCGGACCTCGCTCTTCTTGCAGTTCGACGTGACGCAGCTGCCGTTGAATTCCGATTGGTCCGCCCCGCAGTCGGCGGAGCTCGGCGCGGCGGTGATCACGGATACGACGGCCAATGGTGCGAAGGCCGCCGCCACGGCTGCCGCGTAGCGGCGCGTCGAGTTGGTCATGCCAGTCCTCACCCATAGATGTAGCGAACAATTTCCTAGAGTGTAGACGAGATAACAAAGTGATGGGCCTACAGTTTCAAGGCATGCACTTCGGACTTTTCATTCCGCAAGGTTGGCGCCTCGATCTCGTCGGCATCCCCACTGCACAGCATTGGCCCCTGATGAGCGAATTGGCCGCTCACGCCGATGACAGTGCCTGGGATTCCGTGTGGGTGTACGACCATTTCCACACCGTCCCGGTGCCCACCGACGAGGCCACCCATGAGGCGTGGTCGTTGATGGCGGCGCTGGCCGCGACCACCGGCCGGGTCAAGCTCGGCCAGATGTGCACGGCGATGAGCTACCGCAACCCCGCCTACCTGGCAAAAATTGCCGCGACCGTCGATGCGATCTCCGGTGGGCGCACACAGATGGGCATCGGCGGCGGTTGGTACGAGCACGAGTGGCGGGCCTACGGCTACGGCTTCCCGTCCGCGGGGGAACGGTTGGGCCGGCTCGACGAGGGCGTGCAGATCATGCGCGACGCCTGGCGCGACGGCCGCGTCACCTTCGACGGCAAGTACTACCAGGTGAACGACGCCATCGTGGCGCCCAAGCCGCTGCAAGAGGGCGGCCTGCCGCTGTGGATCGCCGGGGGTGGCGAGAAGGTGACGCTGAAGATCGCGGCCAAGTACGCGCAGTACACCAACTTCAGTTCGGCTCCCGAGGAGTTCGCGCGCAAGTCCGAGATCCTGGCCGGGCACTGCCGCGCGGTGGGCACCGATTACGGGGCCATCGTGCGGTCGGCGAATTTCAATGCGGTGGTCGGGTCCTCCGAGGCGGACGTCAAGGAGCGGCTGGCCCGGATCCGGGCCCGGCAGGTGGGTAAAGCTCCGGAAACGGCGGTCGACGCGATGCTGGCCAACGTCGCCTCGCCCGACTCGGCGACCGGGACCCCCGAGCAGATCGTGCCGCGTTTGCAGCGGATGCGTGATCTGGGCTGCGAGTACGCCATCCTCTATTTCCCCGAGGCCGCGTATGACCGCTCCGGGATCGAGCTGTTCGAGCGTGAGGTCATTCCGGCGCTCGTTTAGTCGGGCACCGCGCTGACCTGGTATTGCGCGATCAGCCAGCTTTCGCCGGCGCGGGTCAGCGCCACGCCCAGGCGCAGGGAGAGCACGGTGCCGTCGGGCCGGGTGAAATCTGCCAGGCCGTAGCCGAGCACCACCTCGTCGGCGGGTCTACGGATCTCGTCGATCCGATAGTCGACCGTGAGTCCGTGCGGCTGGCCGTCGTAGTAGGCGAGCACGCCCACGCGCCCCACCGTGTAGGGATGCAGGCCCTGGAAGACGGCGTCCTCGGTGAACACCGCCGCCACCCGGGCCGGGTCGTGCGCATCGATCCCGGCTTTCCACTCGTCCAGCACGCCGCGGAGGATGGCCTCGCTAGTGTCCGGCACTTTGACCTCCATCGACGTGCAGGATCTCGCCGGTGACGAACTTCGCCTGCTCCAGGTACAGCACCGCATCCACGACGTCATCGATATCACCCAGATGACCGACCGGGTGCAGCGCGGCCAGGAAGTCGTGGGTCTGGGGATCGTGCATGGGGGTGTCGATGATGCCCAGCGCGACCGCGTTGGACCGGATGCCGCGTCCGGCGTATTCGATGGCCAGGGCCTTGGTGACGGCGTTCAGCCCACCTTTGGACAGTGACGCCAGCGCCGAGAGCACCTGCGAGTTGGCGTGGTCGACCAGGCTGGTCGAGATGTTGACGATGTTCCCGCCGCCCTCGCGAGTCAGCATGGCGGCGACCGCGGCGCGGGTGACTTCGAAGAAGCCACGGACGTTCACACCGCTGACGGCGTCGAAGTCTGCGTCGGTGTACTCGGTGAACGGTTTGGCGACGAAGATGCCCGCGTTGTTGACGACGGTGTCCACCCGGCCGAACCGGTCGAGGGCGGCGTCGACGATGCGCCGCCCGACTCCTGGTTGGCCGATGTCGCCGGCCACGGTAAGGACCATCGGATCATCGCTGGGCGCGATGCTGCGGGAGTTCGCGACGACGGCGTAGCCGAGCTTGCGGTAGCCGGCGACCAGCGCTTCGCCGATGCCTTGGGAAGCGCCGGTGATGATCGCTACGCGAGGTGTGGTGCTCATGGTCTGTGCCTTTCGGTTGCTCTGATGCACTACTCAACCTCGGCCCCGGCTCCGGCGATGTCCGCCTGGCACGACGCGATACCTCCCTCCTGAGAGGAAACGCCTACTACGCTCTGCCGGTGGAACTGCGTCAGGTGCGGTACTTCGTCACGGTCGCCGAGGAACTGAACTTCGGTCGCGCCGCCGAACGGCTGCGCATCGCGGGCCCGTCGCTGTCCCAGCAGATCAAGGCCCTCGAGCGGGATCTGAAAGTCCAGTTGTTCGACCGGGACCGGCGCTCGGTGACGCTGACAGCGGCCGGTGCCGCGCTGTTGCCCGGTGCCCGGGCGTTGATTGATCAGGCCGACGAATTACGAAGGCAGGCAACCGGATTGGTGGTGACCGATCCCGTGCGCATCGGTTACGTCAACTGGTGTCCGGTGGACTGGGCCGAGCGGGCCGCGGGGGTGGCCCAGCTGCGGGTGGACACCTGGGTGATGCCGTCGCACACCCAGGCGGCCAGGGTGGCCGACGGCAGCCTGGACCTCGCCATCTGCTGGGTGCTCGACGCCGACCTCGACGCGCTGTCGCTGGAGGCGCGACTGGTCGGGGTGGACCGGCTGTATGCCCTGTGCCCCGGCAACGACGACGCACCGGTGCAGGCCAAGGACACCGTGGTACTGGTGGACACCGATACCGCGAGTTGGTCGTCGTGGAACCGCTACGCCGAGCAGTTCGCCGCCGACACCGGCGCCCGCGTGATGCGCACCGACGACGGCGGGGTCACGGGGGCGACCTTCTTCGAGCACGTGCGCAACCTCGGCAGGCCGGTGCTGAACAATCCGCGCGGGCAGAACGACGCCGAACCGCGCGACCTGGTGCGCAGGCCGGTGGTGGCGCCCACCCCGCTGTGGACGTGGTCACTGGTGTGGCGCCGGGCTGAGACCAACGCGGCCGTCCTTGCCGTCATCGACGAATTCACCGGCAGTACCGGCATTCTCGGAGTGGGTGAGCCCGACACGTGGCTGCCTGCCGATGATCCACACCGAGGCGGTGGCGCTTGCGGCGAGTAACACGATGAACGCCGAGACGACGAGAGCAGGCCGGTAGCCGCCGTCAAGTAGCGGCGCCACCACCAGCGGTCCCACGATCTGGCCGACGGAGTAGCCGACGGTCAGCAGGGCCACCGCGCCGCGTATCCCGAGCAGTCGTCCCTCGGCCATGGCCAGCGTGCTCACCCCGATGAAGGTGCCCCCGAACAGCAGTGCCCCCGCCAAGCTCGCCGCGCTGCCGCCCTGGCAGGCCAGTGCGATGCCGACGGCCTGCAGCGCCAGTGCCGCGGTGAGCATCGCCGGTTGGCCGAACCGCGCGCCGAGCCGGGCCCACAGCGCGGCCGATGGGATGACGGCCAGCCCGACCACCAGCCAGACGCTGTTTCCCAGGGCGCCGGGGGAATGCTGCGTCACCGCGGCCACCAGGAAGGTCCCGGCGATGATGTAGCCGATGCCTTCCAGCGTGTAGCCGGTGAACAGGAGCACGAATCGCGCGGTGCCCGCGCGGTGCGTCCGTGTGGGTGCCGCGCCGGTCGGCGCGGTTTCGCGCCGCGGATGCACGGACCAGCCGGCCGCGGCGAGCACTGAGGCGAGGGCCGCCGCCGACCACCACGCCGTGCGCCACCCGGCGGCGGTGGGCAGCGCCAGCACCAGGACCGCGGACAACGCGATCCCCGCGCCCACCCCGCCGAAGCCCCAACCCACCTTTTCGGGCAACCGTTCCAGCAGCGTGTTGACGGCTATCACGAACACCACCGCGCTGGTGAATCCCGCGACGGTGCGTAGCGACAACCACGCAATGGCGTTGACTGTCAACGGCATTGCCGCCATGCTCGCGACGATCGCGAGCAGCGAGACCCGGCAGGCAAGCCCGGAGCGGGCCAGCCGCGGGGACAGCGTCGTGGCCACCGCGCCGCCCAGGTAGCCGAGATAGTTCGCGGTCGCCAGATGCCCGGCCGAGTGCGCGCCGAGCCCGGCCTGGGCTGTCATCAATGGCAGGATGGGCGTGTAGACGAACCGGCCGACGCCCATCGCGGCGGCCAGTGCCGCGGCGGTGGGCAGCACGGCGGTGTGGAGGTGTCGTCGCATCGTCTGATCATCGGGCCGGGGCGCGTCCCGGGCCAGGATCGGATTGTTCGCAGCTGGAAGGCGATTCCTCGTACCGGCCGGGTACCGATGTCGTCATTGCCGATGTTGTGCGCGGTATGACTGACAACATCACTGCGCTGGTCACCGGCGCCAACCGTGGACTGGGCAGGCAGATCGCCGCTGAGCTGCTGGCCCGCGGTGCCAAGGTGTACGCCGCAGCGCGGCGCCCCGAGACCATCGACCTGCCGGGCGCCATCCCGGTCCAGCTGGACATCACCGACCCGGAGTCGGTCCGACGGGCCGCGCAGACCGCGTCCGACGTGACCGTGCTGGTGAACAACGCCGGGGTGTCCACCCGCGCCAATCTCCTCACCGGGCCGATCGACGATGTGCGACTGGAGATGGAGACCCACTACTTCGGCACACTGAGCGTGACCCGTGCTTTTGCGCCCGTCATCGAACGCAATGACGGCGGCGCCATCCTGAACGTGTTGTCGGTGCTGTCGTGGCTGCACCCGCACACTTCAGGTGCCTACGCCTCGGCGAAGGCGGCGGCGTGGGCGCTCACCGACGCCGTGCGTGAGGAACTCGCACCCCGCGGAATTTCGGTGTCTGCGCTGCATGTCGGGTACATGGACACCGACATGGTCCGCTACATCCCGGCCGACCAGAAGACAGATCCCGCGGTCGTCGCGCGGGTGGCCGTCGACGGGTTGCTCAACGGCGAACCGGAGATCCTGGCCGACGAGACGTCGCGCGCCGCGAAGGCGGCGCTGTCGAATTCGCTCGGCGCATCGGCGGCCGGATGACGATCTTCTGTGGTGCCCGGCCGTTGCGACTGTCCCTTCTCGGTCGCGCGCGGCTCAGAAGTGGAAGCATCGGGTGGCATGGAGAAGATCTCATTGACCGCGCTCGCGCGCCAGGAACTGACCTCGGCTCGGGTCGCCGCCAGTGGCCGCAGCGCGCACACGGTGTACGGCGGACACGAGCATGCGCTGCGTCAGACGTTGATAGCGCTGACCGAGGGCAACGGGCTCGACGAGCACGAGAGTCCGGGGGAGGCGACGTTGCAGGTGCTCGAAGGCCGGGTCCGGCTCAGCAGCGCCGACGCGAACTGGGAAGGCTCACCCGGCGATCACCTGGTCATTCCGCGGACCCGGCACAGCCTGGCAGCGCTGGCGGATTCGGTGGTGCTGCTGACCGTCGTCAAACCGGTCGGGCCGCACATCTGAGGTCAGAACGGGCTCGAGTTGGACTGCCATTTGGCTGATTCCGGCCGCGCCCCGAAACGCTGCGCGTAGTCCTCATGCAGGCGGGCGTTCTTCTCCCGGTTGGCCAGGTCGACCAGGTTGGGGTCGAGGCCGTGCTGCGCCAACCGGTGCCTGCGCCAGATCTTGTTGAGCACGAAGGCCATCACCACGGCCCAGAAATAGATGGGCACCGTCATCTCGAGGTGCACGTAGACAGACGCAGGCAGCAGCCACAGCGGCGCCAGGATCAGCAGCGGCGGGATCGAGTACCGGATCATGTGCCGGCGGATCGCGCCGGGTCCGGCCAGGTCATGGGCGACGAACTCACGCATCGAGTCGGGCAGGCGGCGGCCGTACGCGTACGCGACGTACTGCAGCGGGGTCGGTCGTGAAGTGCTCATGGTGGCTCCTGTGGGTGGTGCCGGTTGCTACTTGAATAGTACGCTAATAGTTAGGGCACTAATCAAGTAGTACACTTGTGAGCATGACCACCGTGACCGACGCTGTCGATCCGCTCGCCCTGGAACGTCAGGTGTGTTTTGCACTGGCAGTCACCAACCGGGCCGTGCTCGCCGTGTACCGGCCACTGCTCGAGCCGCTCGGCCTCACCCACCCGCAGTACCTGGTGATGCTGGCCCTGTGGGACAACGCGAACGCGGGCGGAGAACCGCTGCCGGTCAAACAGATTGCGGGACTTTTGCAGCTCGACCCGGCCACGACGTCGCCGATGCTCAAGCGGCTCGACACGCTGGGGCTGATCACCCGGACCCGCTGCAACACCGATGAACGCGCCACCCTCGTCGCTCTCACACCCGAAGGCGTTGCGCTGCGCCGTCGGGCCCTCGACATCCCGCCCACGGTGGTGGCCCGCCTCGGTGTCGACCTCGCCGAACTGGAGAACCTGCACGCGGTGCTCACCAGGATCAACGGGGCCGCGTTGGCGGCGGGCGCACTGGAAACCTGAGGGCGCATGCCTCAGATCCGGCCGACGGTCATATGGCGGGCCCGAGCATGTCGTCGGCGTCCTTGATGATGTAGCCGTAGCCCTGCTCGGCCAGGAAGCGTTGCCGGTGGGCGGCGTACTCGGCATCGAGACTGTCGCGCGAGACCACCGAGTAGAACACCGCACCGCCACCGTCCGCCTTCGGTCGCAGTAGCCGGCCCAGTCGCTGCGCCTCTTCCTGCCGGGAACCGAAGGTACCCGAAACCTGAACGGCCACAGATGCTTCCGGTAGGTCGATGGAGAAGTTTGCCACCTTGCTGACCACCAGCGTCCGGATCTCGCCGCGGCGGAATTGGTCGAACAGTATCTCGCGTTCGGCATTCTTGGTCGAGCCCTGGATGACGGGGGCGTTCAGTTCCTGGCCGAGCTCGTCCAGCTGATCCAGATAGGCCCCGATGACCAGGGTGGGCTCGTTCGGGTGGCGTTCCAAGATCGACTTCACCACCGCGATCTTGGTATGCGCGGTCGAGCAGAGTTTGTAGCGTTCTTCCGGTTCGGCAGTGGCGTAGATCATCCGCTCGTTCTCGGTCATCGTGACCCGGACCTCGATGCACTCCGCGGGCGCGATCCAGCCCTGGGCCTCGATGTCTTTCCACGGTGCGTCATAGCGCTTCGGGCCGATCAGGCTGAACACATCGCCCTCGCGGCCGTCCTCGCGGATCAGGGTGGCGGTCAGCCCCAACCTGCGTCGCGACTGCAGATCGGCCGTCATCCGGAACACCGGCGCCGGTAGCAGGTGCACCTCGTCGTAGATGATCAGGCCCCAGTCGCGGCTGTCGAACAGCTCGAGGTGCTTGTATTCACCCTTGGTGCGGCGGGTGATCACCTGGTAGGTCGCGATGGTGACCGGACGGATCTCCTTGCGTTCACCGGAATACTCGCCGATCTCGCTCTCGGTCAGTGAGGTTCGCGCGATGAGCTCGCGTTTCCACTGCCGTCCGGCGACGGTGTTGGTGACCAGGATCAGCGTCGTCGCCCCGGCCTTGGCCATCGCGGCGGCACCGACCAGCGTCTTACCGGCGCCACACGGCAGCACCACCACGCCGGACCCACCGGCCCAGAACGACTCGGCCGCCATTTCCTGGTAGTCGCGCAGCTCCCAGCCGTCCTGATCCAGCTCGATCGGATGGGCCTCACCATCCACGTAGCCCGCGAGATCCTCCGCCGGCCAGCCGATCTTCAGCAGCATCTGCTTGATCCGGCCACGCTCGCTGGCGTGCACAACGACGGTGTCCTCGTCGAGGCGGGCGCCCAGCATCGGGGCGATCTTCTTGTGCCGCAGCACCTCTTCGAGCACCGCCCGGTCCAGGCTCACCAGCATCAGCCCGTGGGCCGGATGCTTCACCAGCTGCAGCCGGCCGTACCGCGCCATGGTGTCGACGATGTCGACCAGCAGCGGCTGGGGCACCGCGTACCGGGAGAAGCTCACCAGCGCGTCGACCACCTGTTCGGCGTCATGCCCCGCGGCGCGGGCGTTCCACAGCGCCAGCGGGGTGATGCGGTAGGTGTGGATGTGCTCGGGGGCGCGTTCCAGTTCGGCGAACGGCGCGATGGCCGCGCGGGCGGCGCCGGCGAGCTCATGGTCGACCTCGAGCAGCACGGTCTTGTCCGACTGGACGATCAGCGGTCCCTCGGTCATCGGCGGCGGCTCTCGGAGTTACTCATCCCATCCATTATCCAGAGTCTGCCGACACCACAGAGGTCACGCGATGGATGGCGAACTCGCGGACCCGCCCGGCGGCGGGGTCGAAGGCCGTGAGCTGGCCCCCGCGGACGTTGATCGGCTCAATGACCCGCTGGGTGGCCACCCCGGCAGGGTCGACATAACCCATCACCACCGGCTGCTGGGTGAGGGCGGCCTGCTGCAACTGGGTGATCAGGCCGGCGGGATCCAGGCGCTGCCCCGCGGCCGGCGTCGACGACACCTTGCGCAGCACGGCGACGATCGCGGCGAGTGTCTGCGCGGCGGGCGCGGTCAACGGGCGATACGTCCGGCGCCGGCCCTGCACCGGCACCCGGGCGCCACGGGCGCTGATGTCGACGACCGCACCCGACGCATCCTCGGCGGCCGGGACGAATCCGGCGGCGCGCAGGGCCGCGAGGACGTCGCCGATCTGGGCTTGGGACACCGCGACCGTCGGCGCCAGGATGCGCAGTTCCAACGGCTCGGCGGCCGGGCTGGCGATCGCCTGCGCCAGCAGCGCCGGGTCCTCGCACCGCACGAACGACGCCGCCATCCCGACCCGCAGCTGCCCATGCCGGCGCGCCACGTCGTCGATCAGGTAGGTCAGCCCTTGGGGCACAGGCGTTTTCGAATGCCGCGTGAAGAAGGCATGCAGTTCTCCTGCGGTACGTCCCGAATCCAGGGCGTGCCGGATGGACGGTTCGCTGATTCGGTAGACCATCGCCGCGCCCGCCGACTCGACGGTGGCCACCACCCCCAACTGCTCGGCCAGGTCGCGCTGCAGCGGGCCGGGCACCACGACGGTCAGGTCGGCCTGCAGCAGGAAATGGTCCAGCGGCGCGGGCAGCGCCTTGCCCATCGCCGCGACGATCTCGTCCTCGGTACCGCCCGCCAGCAGAACCCGCGTCGGGCCGGCGATGGCGCCGCGGCCCACCACGCCCACCGCGTGCGCCTCGCGCAACAGGTCGGTGACGGGTTCGAGCTGAAGCCGGGCCGCCCAGCGCGGCCGGTGCCAGATCATCGCCCCCGCCGCGGAGGCGGCGTCCACCCCGGCTCCCGGCTTGAGCTCGGTCAGCATCTCCAGCAGCAGTCGCCGGTCCAACGGGGCCGCGGTGGAGTACAACGCATCCGAGAGGGCGCCGTAGGGCTTGCCGTCCGGGCCGCGGGTGCCGACCAGCCCGGGACGCGACGGCAGGTCCAGCCAGGTCGACGTGATCAGGTGCCAGCGGGCGGCCGTCGTCGTCTCGATGAACCGGTCGGCGGCCACCGTCGGCGCCCAATACGGGGAGCTGCCGTCCTGCGGTAGCGGGTCGGGCACGCCCGAGGCGATCAGGCCCGCCCCGGCCGCGATGTCGAGGATCAGCCCGAGGCGTTGCTCGTCGATACCGGTCAGCTTGGTCAGCCGTTTGACGTCACGCACCCCGAGGCCGCCAGCCCTCAGCTCGGAAATTGGTGTGGCCGAAAGAGTTTCGAGGACAACATCGATCTCGCGGAGCAGATCGATCGCCGCGCCGGCAGCCACCGAGTCGGCGTCGGCCTGCTTGGTCGTGTTCACCGTCGGATCCGGGCGGTTCAGCCCGACGGGACCGGGCAACTCGTCGCGCAGCACCTGACCGACCAGCCGGGGCAAGATGACCGTGTCCTCGTCGACGCGGTTCAGCAGTCCGGCGGACAGCAGACGCTGCACCGGCCGATCCGCCGGCGTGCCGGGCGCCGCGTCGCGGGTCCGCCCGACCGGTGAGCCCTCTGCCAGCCGGTTCAGCAGGTCGCGCTGCGGGCCGTCGCTATCGGCCAGCAGGGCCGCGATGGCGCCGGGATCCAAGTCCGGTTCGGCCTGCACCGCCTGTCCGGGAAACCAGGGCAGTCCCGAAGCCACCTCGGGGGTCACCCGCAGCGAATCCGCACCCCACACCAGCACGCGGTCGGTCAGATCGGTCAAGGCCGCCCGCACCGCGTCGGCGTCGGCGCGGGGCCCGAGGAACTTCACCACCGTCTCGGGCTGCACCGGACCGGCGTCGGCCTGCAGTGCCAGCATGGCGTCGAGCACGGCGAGGTGCAGGAAATCCAGGGCGTCGGTCGCGGCCTTCACCGACTGGCGCGCCTGGGCGCGGGCGGCGAGTGCCGCGAGCGTGCCCGGTGGCGGCTGGGTGAGGTCGGGGCGCAACTCCAACAGCCGAATCAGGCGGTCGTCGGGAAGGTCAGCCAGCCAGACGCCCAGGGGCACGCTCGGACGTAGGTTCTGGCTCATCGCTGACCAGCGTAAAGCAGCTTCCTGCGCGGGTCAGCGGCGAGACGGCCACCGGTCTCGCCCCAGAGCGCGGTACCTGCCACAATGTCAGTCGTGGCTGACAAGAAGAAGCAGTACGTCGACAATGGCTGGCCCCAGGTGGCCGACGGCGAGCACGCCGTCAGCGAACTCGCCAGCGACCGCGTCGGTGCCCTCTCGCCGTTCGGTGACGTGACCTTCCCGGTTCCGGCCGAGGACCTGCCGTTCACGCACGCGGTCACCGTCGTCAACAAGTAATCCGGTGAGCGGGCTCTCGCACCTCGACGAGTCGGGCGCCGCCCACATGGTCGATGTCTCGGCCAAGGATTCGACGAAGCGCACCGCCGTCGCCGTCGGCACGGTGCAGAGCCGCGCGGACGTCATCGAACTCATCGCCGCCGGCGGGCTCCCCAAAGGGGACGCGCTGGCCACGGCCAGGATCGCCGGCATCATGGCGGCCAAACACACCAGCGACCTGATCCCGCTGTGCCACCAGCTGGCGCTCACCGGCGTCGATATCGACTTCGCCATCGGCAGTACCGAGGTGACCATCACCGCCACGGTCCGCACCACCGACCGCACCGGCGTCGAGATGGAGGCGCTGACCGCGGTGAGCGTGGCCGCCCTGACCCTCTACGACATGATCAAGGCCGTCGACCGCGCCGCCCGTATCGACGGGATCCAGGTGGTGCACAAAGAAGGCGGCAAGACGGGTACCTGGACACGATGAGAACCGCCTCCGTGATCGTGGCCTCGACCCGTGCGTCCGCCGGTGTCTACGAGGACCGCAGCGGGCCGGTGATCGTGGACTGGCTCACCGCACGCGGATTCGAGGTCCCCCCACCCGTAGTCGTCGCGGACGGGGTGGCGGTCAACCGCGCACTGTTCGCCGCCGTCGAGGCCAGAGTGGACGTCGTGCTGACCTCCGGCGGCACCGGCATCTCACCGACCGACCGCACCGCGGACGCCACCGCGAACATCGTCGACTATCAGATTCCCGGTCTCGCCGACGCCATCCGTCGGTCCGGTCTGCCGCATGTGCCGACCTCGGTGCTGTCGCGCGGCGTCTGCGGCGTGCGTGACGGCGTGCTGATCATCAACCTGCCCGGCTCCACCGGCGGCGTGAAGGACGGGCTGGGCGTGCTCGACGGCGTCCTGGAGCACGCGCTGGACCAACTCGGCGGAGGCGATCATGTCCGCTGATGAGCGCTCGCGCGAAGAAGGGAAAACCGCTGAGATCGTCCGGGTCGCGCTGACCGAGGACTTGATCTCGCTGCCCGAGCACGAGGCGCTGGTGGCCCACGAGGCGGCCGGGGCGGTGGTCGGGTTCTCCGGGGTCGTGCGCGATCACGACGGTGGCCGTCACGTCACCCGGCTGGAGTACTCCGCACACCCGTCGGCCCTCCAGACGCTGACCGAGGTGGTCGAGGAAGTGGCCCGCGACGCCCAAGGCGTGCGGGCCGTCGCGGTGAGCCACCGCATCGGGGTGCTGCACATCGGGGACGCGGCGTTGACCGTCGCCGTCGCCGCCGACCATCGCGGCGCCGCGTTCCAGACCTGCGCGCTGCTGGTGGACACCGTGAAGGCCCGGCTGCCGGTGTGGAAGCACCAGTTCTTCGGCGACGGCACCGAGGAATGGGTCAACTCGGCCTGAGCCCGGAAACGACGAAACGGTATCCCCGTAGCTTCACACTGCTGGAATACCGTTTCGGCGAATCCGTGACTAGGGCGTCGGCAGCAGCGGGGCCGGCGCGGGCGCGGGCGCTGCGTCGGCGGGGGCTGCCACCGGGGCGGCGCCCGGTGCGTTCGGCGGAGCCGGGATCTCATCCGGGATCGGGCTGTTCATGGACCGCTGGGTACCGATGGCGATCAGCGCGTCCTTGCCGGAGATGTCCTGGTTCTGCACGGCGTGCCACAGCTGCTTGATGTAGCTGACGTTGGGGCTCTCGGCGCCCCCCGCGTTGGGATCCATGGTCGATCCGGGCGGCAGGTTCTCCGGGCTGATCAGGTGCGGCACGCCGTCGGCGGGCGCCGGAAGCTGGCCGGAGACGGCCTGGTTGGCGATGTCGTATGCGGGCTGCGGGATGTTGACCGCTGCCAGCGGTGCCAGCGCATCGGCGCCGGCGGCGACCGGGGCAGGCCCGGGCGCGGGGGCCGGGGCCGGATCGGGAGCGGGCAGGACCGGGTCCAGCGGCATCGGAGCGCCGTGCAGCGCCCACACCTCGGGCTGGCCGGCCGGAGCCGGCGTGGCATCCCAGCTGGCGGCCTCGACGACCGGCGCGGCCGGGTCGACCGGAGCCGGGGCGGGAATCACGTTGTCGACGTTGACGATGTCGGCCGGGGCAGGAGCCGGCGGGGGCGCAGGAGCGTCCAGCGGGGCGTCGACCGGAGCGGCAACGACGGGTGCCGGGAGCGGCGCGTCCAGCGGCATCACGGCGTCCGGCGCGGGTGCATCGATCGGTGCCGGCGGCAGATCGGCCGGGGCCGGGATCACGGCGTCCACGGGCACGGCCGGGATGGCGTCGGGGGCCGGCGGCAGCGGCTCGGGGGCCGGCGGCAGCGGCTCGGGGGCCGGCGGCGGGGGAGCGTCGGGCAGCGGCGCGCTGAATGCGTCGAAGGGGGCCGGCTCCGGCGCGGGCGGCGCCGGGACCTCACCGTTGATCAGAGGATTGTCGAGCGCCTGCGGCGGGGCGGGCTCGTTGACGACGTTGCGCGGCGACGCGGCACCGAGGCCACGGCCGCAGACGGGCCAGGCACCCTTGCCCTGGGTGGCCAGCACACGCTCGGCGACGGCGATCTGCTCGTCCTTGCTCGCCATGTGGGCGGCGGGGGCGTACTCACTGCCACCGTGGCCGGACCAGGTGCCGGGGGAGAACTGCAATCCACCCTGGTAACCGTTGCCGGTGTTGATGGCCCAGTTTCCGCCGGACTCGCAGCGGGCAACCTGATCCCACTGGCCGTCGGTGGCGGCGCCTGCTTGCCCGGCAAGGGCGAGGCTTCCGCCGCCGAGGACCGCGCCGGTGAAGGCGATCTTGGCGACGCTTACTGAAGATGACGTGGGCTTGCGGTGCCGTCCACTCATAGAAAAAGACAGTCCTCTCGTGAACGCCTACGAGGTCAGCTGTCGGGTTCGGGCTGGAGAGGTTGCCCGGCCTGCGTCGTTGCCGACGCCGGCTTCACCCCGAGGGCTCACGCTGTGAGCCCTGGTCTGCGTTTCGGCGGACCGGTTGGGTCCCCCGCCTCCATCCAAGGTTTGGTTCGTTGGTGGCAGTGCCCGGTGGATGGAGCTCGGCGTAAAGGGCGCTGCGGGCCACTCGATATAGGTCAAATGGCTTGGGCAAGACGGTAACTGTTCGGCGGGCGTGCGTCACCTCGATGCCTTTTCGGCGTTTTCACAGGCAGCAAATCTTATGAGGACTTTAAAGGCGCAGGCCGCTCGGGCGTTTTCGCAGGTGTTGTCGCCGCTAAACCTGTCGGTAGGCTCGTCGTGACCGTTTCGTTATGTGACACATATCACCGCTAGCCGCCGGCGAAAGGGGGTAACACATCGACGGTTTGGTTTGTTTGTAGCGGCTTGTCGCGATCGCGCACGGCGACCTCGTCGCACAGGAAAGAGCAGCGTGCCAGGACTTTGGCCAACTCCGGGCCGCGGGCCGATAGTTGCTGCACCAGCGATTCGAGCGTCAAATCCTTTTGCAGCTGCAACGTTTCGATCTCGATTCCGGCTGCGGCCCGTGCTGCGGCGAAATAACGCACGGTCACGGTCATCGCCGGGCCTGCGGGGGCGCCCGTCACCGTCACCCGCCGATCGCGCTCATCGGCCGGGCGGGCTGGACGAAACTCGGATCGTTGATGCCATGCCCGGCAGCCTTGGCCCACATCGCGCGGCGCCACGCGGTCTCGATCTCGTCGTCGCCGGCTCCGCCGCGCAGCAGCCCGCGCAGGTCGGTCTCCGCGGCGGAGAACAGGCAGTTACGGATCTGGCCGTCGGCCGTCAGCCGGGTGCGGTCGCATGCCCCGCAGAACGCCGCTGAGACCGACGCGATGATGCCGACGGTGGCGGCGCTGCCGTTGACCCGCCACAGCGCGGCCGGCGCCGACCCACGCGGGGCGGGATCCGGCCGCAGATCGAAGTACTGACGCAGCGTGTAGAGCACTGCGTGCGCGCCGATCGCGCGATCCCGGCTCCATTCATGGCCCGCATCCAGCGGCATCTGCTCGATGATGCGCAGCTGGTACTCGTGCTCCAGGCAGAACCGCAGCAGGGGCACCACGTCGTCGAGCCCGGTCCGGGGGTCCAGCACGGCATTGACCTTCACCGGCGCCAGCCCGGCGGCGGCCGCGCCTGCCAGTCCGGCCAGCACGTCGTCGAGCCGGTCGCGGCGGGTGATCTGGGTGAAATGCGCGGCGTCGACGGTGTCCAGGGAGACGTTGACCCGGTCCAGGCCGGCCCGTTTGAGTCCGGCCGCCCGCGCGGCCAGCCCGATGCCGTTGGTCGTCATGGCGATCTGGGGCCGGGGCCGCAGCGCCGCCGCGGTGGCGACGACCTCTTCCAGATTCCGCGAGACCAGCGGTTCGCCACCGGTGAAGCGGATATTGGTGATGCCCAACCGGGTGACGCCGATCCGCAGCAGGCGGCCCAGCTCGGCAGCACTGAGCAGCTGGCTGCCCGGCAGCCAGTCCAGGCCCTCGGCAGGCATGCAATAGGTGCAGCGCAGATTGCACCGGTCGGTCAGCGACACCCGCAGGTCGGTCGCGATCCGGCCGAAGGTGTCGAGCAGTGGGCCTTCGGTGGGCATTCCGGCAGAAGACACAGAAGGTACCGACGGCATGGGCAGCCCGAGATCGGTGAGCGTCATCAGCTCACCCGTGCCGTTTGGTCGACGGGCAGGATCTCTTTACCGAGGGGCATCAACGACACCGGGATCATCTTGAGGTTGGCCAGGGCCAGCGGGATGCCGATGATGGTGATCGCCATGGCCACCGCACTCACCAGGTGCCCGATGGCCAGCCAGATTCCGGCCACGATGAGCCAGATGACGTTGCCGACCAGTGCGCCCGGGCGCACCCCCGGCTTGTCCACGACGGTGTAGCCGAACGGCCACAGTGCGTACAGCGCGATGCGTAATGAGGCGAACCCGAACGGGATGGTGATGATGAGGACGAAGCAGATGATGGCGGCCAGCAGATAGCCCAGTGCCAGCCACAGCCCACCGAAAATCAACCAGACGATATTCAGGACCAGGCGCATGTCTCCTCCAGCGGTCGTTTCAGCCTACCGGGGGGCCAGAACCGGCGGGCAGGAGCACGGCGCCCCGGGAGTTGGATAAGATCCACATACATTGCGTCCTGCGCAGGCGGGACGCATTACTTATGTGATCAAGAGACGAGCGGGTGAACAGCAGTGCCGACCGGCAAGGTTAAGTGGTACGACACCGAAAAGGGCTTCGGCTTCCTGTCCCAGGAGGACGGCGAGGACGTCTATGTCCGTTCCTCGGCGCTGCCCGCTGGCGTCGAAGGCCTCAAGGCCGGCCAGAAGGTCGAGTTCGGCCTGGCCGCCGGACGCCGCGGCCCGCAGGCGCTGAGCGTCACGCTCGTCGACCCGCCGCCGAGCCTGTCCCGGACCCGCCGCGAAGCGGCCACCGTCGAGCACAAGCACACGCCCGACGAGCTGCACGGCATCATCGGTGACCTCATCACGCTGCTGGAGAACACCATCCAGCCGGAGCTGCGTAAGGGTAAGTACCCCGACCGCAAGGTCGCCCGCCGGGTGTCCGAGGTCGTCAAGGCCGTCGCCGCCGAACTCGACGCCTGAGTCCTCGAACGTGAAGGTCTGATCGAAAGTTCGGTCAGTTCTCACACATGAGCGCACGCTCGACGGGGAAGACTGGGGCCATGGCCTACGTCAGCCCGCAGGGTGAGTTCAACCGCGACACCAACTACATCCCCACCCGCGTCACCGCGGACGGCCGCGACGGCTTCCCGGTCGAGCCGGGGCGTTACCGGCTGATCGTGGCGCGCGCCTGCCCCTGGGCGAACCGCGCCATCATCGTGCGGCGGCTGCTGGGTCTGGAGGATGCGCTGTCCATCGGCTACTGCGGGCCCACCCACGACGCTCGCAGTTGGACCTTCGACCTCGACCCCGGCGGTGTGGACCCGGTGCTGGGTATCCCGCGGCTGCAGGACGCGTACTTCCGGCGTGACCCGAACTACCCCAAGGGCATCACGGTGCCCGCGATCGTCGACGTGCACACCGGCGCCGTCATCACCAACGACTTCGCCCAGATGACGCTGGACTTCTCCACCGAATGGACGGCCTACCACCGCGCGGGCGCACCGCAGCTCTATCCCGAACCGCTGCGTGCCGAGATCGACGAGGTCGCCCGCCGAATCTACACCGAGATCAACAACGGCGTGTACCGCTGCGGGTTCGCGGGCTCGCAGGAATCCTACGAGGCGGCCTATGACCGGCTGTTCACCGCACTGGACTGGGTCTCCGAAAGATTAAGCGCGCAAAGGTATCTGGTGGGCGACACCATCACCGAGGCCGACGTCCGGCTGTTCACCACGCTGGCCCGGTTCGACCCCGTCTACCACGGGCACTTCAAGTGCAACCGGTCCAAGCTCTCGGAGATGCCGGTGCTGTGGGCCTACGCCCGCGATCTGTTCCAGACACCCGGATTCGGCGACACCGTCGACTTCGATCAGATCAAGGCGCACTACTACATCGTGCACAAAGACATCAATCCCACCCAGATCGTCCCGAAGGGGCCCGAGCTGTCCGGCTGGACCACCCCGCACGGCCGGGAAGCATTGGGCGGCAAGCCATTTGGGGACGGCACTCCTCCCGAATAGCAAGCGCTAACTCCAGACGGTGCGCACCGACCACTCGGCGTGCGGCAGCGGGAACTCGTTGCCGGCCTCGTCGCGCACCAGCGTCGGAACCTGCACGGCCAGACCTGTCAGCTTGCCGAACCGGGCGTCGACGGTCGGAATGGTGACCGCGAGCGTGGTGCCCGGCCGGAACTCCGAGACCACCGGCGACGGGGCGTCCTCGTAGGCACGGATCAGCCACCAGGGCGCCCGCGCGATCGCCGACGGCACCGACAGCTGCACCGGGTTACGCGAATTCACGGCCAGATCACCTGTGGTCTGCGGTATTTCACAGTTGTCCAGATCGAGCACCTGGCAATACCGGTAGGGGCCGATGCGCACCGACTCGCCGTGCGAATAGGCGCTGATCTCCGGCAGCGAGGTGCCCTCGTGCCGGGTCAGCTGCCACACCAGCAGGCCGGTGCCCACCGACGCCACCAGCGCCACCGCCAGCAGGGCCGCCAGGACGCGCTTCATCGGCGCCCAGTCGGAGCGGCGACGGGGCCGCCCTCGGTTTCGGCGAGCACCGGGCGGTTACCGCCCAGGCCGGGTATCAACGATGCACCGTTGTAGCTCACCAGTGTCTGGGCCATACCGAGAATCAGCACGGCCGTGATCGTAGTGAACCCGACCCACAGTTGCGGATAGATGAGTACGCCGGTGGCCCCGCCGAGCACCCAGGCCAGCTGCAACAGCGACTCCGACCGGCCGAACGCGGACGCCCGGGATTTCTCCGGCAGGTCGTCCTGCAACGACGCGTCCAGCGACGCCTTCGCGATGGCGCTGGCCCCCGAGGTCACCAGGGTGGCCAATGCGGCCACCAACAGGTTCCCGAACACGGCGGCCGCCAGCGCCATCACCGTCACGGCGACGGCCGCGCGGGTCACCAGCAGCGACGGCCTGCCGAGTTTGAGCCGGGCCGCGGTGAAGTTGCCCGCGAAGTTGCCGATGCCGGCCGCCGCGCCGATCAGGCCCAGGATGCGCAGCTGCTCCCAGCCGCCGTCGCCGTGCGATTTGGCCACGAACGCCGGGTACAGGAACAGGAAGCCGACCATCACCTTGATGGTGCAGTTACCCCACAGCGAGGTGATGATGTTGCGGCCCAACGGCTGCCGCTCTTTGGCGGGCCGGCGCAGTGTCTCGGTCTCGCCGCCGTGGTAACTCAGCGTCGTCGGCACCTCACCGGCGGTCACCTCGACCCATTTGGGGATCCGCATCGACAGCGCCGCGCCGGCCACGGTCACCGCCACCACCACGTACAACGCGCCGGGCAGCCCGGCCAGTTTGAGCAGATACTGGGCGCCCGCGGCGATAGCGCCACCCGCCATGGTCCCGCCCAGCAGGCTGAACATCGTCAACCGGGAGTTCACCCGGACCAGGTCGATCGTCGGCGGCAGCACGCGCGGGGTCACCGCGCTGCGCAGCACCGAGAAACTCTTGGACATCACCATCATTCCGAGTGCGCACGGATAGAGCACCCAGGACGGGAAACTGCCGGTGGCGCCGTCGAAATTGCCGATCAGCACCACCGCAAGCACGGTGCGCAGCGCGAACGACATCGCCAGCGCCACCCGGCGGCCGTGCTGCAGACGGTCCAGCGCCGGACCGATCAGCGGGGCGATCACCGCGAACGGCGCGATGGTGATGAGCAGGTACAGCGCCACCTTGCTCTTGCTCTCGCCAGAGGCTGCGGCGAAGAACAGGGTGTCGGCCAGTGCCACCGCCATCGCGGCGTCCACCGCGGAGCTGGCGACCACCGGCCAGGTCAGCGCCGTCAGCCCGGACTTGTCGGCGCCGTCCGCGGTGGCCGCCCGGTGCACCAGGTCGTACATCTTGTTGCCCATTTCCCGGCTGCGCTGCGCGGCGGCGCGGGTGACGGTGACCTTCTCGCCGGCGGATGAGCCGACCCCTGACCGGGCGCGGGGCGGGGGTTCGGTGTGGTGCCGGGGTGACTCGTCGTCCAGCGGTGGCAGCCACCTGTTGGCGCTCGGGCCCGACGGTGGGTGTTGGCGCCTGCCGTTGGAACCGTCGCCGCCGTCGCTCGGATAGTTGGCCATGCCGGGGTGCTCACCGTCGGACGGCGGCCGCGGTGGATGGTATCGGGGATCCCGGGAAGGCACGACTTCGATTGTCCCTTACCGCGACCGCTGCCGTGGGACGCCATCGGTGTGGCTGTCGGGGGCTGGGCAGGCCGAATACGCCTAGGTCATAATGAACGCGATGGACACAGCAACGGACCCGGTCGCCGAAGTCACCGAACAGGCCGAGCCGCAGGTGGAGCGGTCACCTGAGCTCGAAGCCCTGCTGCTCGGTGCGGTCGACGCCGCCCGCGCGGCGATCGAGGAGTTCAGTGGCGCCGACGCTGTCGACGAGTACCTGGGCTCGGTGTTCGACGACCCGGCTGCGGCGACGCACCGCTTCCTGGCGGTGCAGCACGGCTACCAGGGCTGGCAGTGGGCGGTGGTGGTGGCCGGTTATCCGGGCGCCGATCACGTCACCATCAGCGAGGTCGTCTTGGTGCCCGGTCCCACCGCGCTGCTGGCGCCCCAGTGGGTGCCATGGGACGAGCGCGTCCGCCCGGGCGACCTGAGCCCCGGAGACCTGCTGGCCCCGCTCACCGACGATCCGCGGCTGGTGCCGGGGTACATGTCCAGCGGCGACGACGAGCAGGACGAGGTGGCCGGCGAGATCGGTCTCGGCCGCCGCCAGGTGCTCAGCCTCGACGGCCGCCTCGACGCCGCGCAACGCTGGCACGACGGTGACTTCGGGCCGGGGTCGGCGATGGCACGGGCCACCCGCCGGTTGTGCCGCGAATGCGGGTTCTATCTGCCGCTGGCGGGGTCGTTGGGCACCGTCTTCGGGGTCTGCGGGAACGAGATGTCCGCCGACGGCCGGGTGGTCGACAGCGAGTACGGCTGCGGTGCACATTCGGATACTCCGGCTCCGGCCGGCACGGGGTCGCCGCTGTTCGACCCGTTCGACGACGGCGTGCTCGACGTGGCCGAAAGCCCGGCCGGGTCTTAACGCTCCGCCGCGGCCTTGATCCGCTGCAGCGACTCGTTCATCCCGGCGACCAGTTCCTGTTCGAAGCTGGGCACCCCGCCCATGAACTTGTCGACCAACATGGTGGGCACCGTCTTGAACCCCTCCGGGGCGCGCCGGCTCTCGATCAGCCGGGTGCCACCCTCGACGGCTTCGAGTTCATAGCTCCACACCATCGCGTTGAGGTCCACCCGGAATTGCAGTTTGCGTTCCGGGTCGATCTCGGTGACGGTGCACGTCGTCGGCCAGAACATCTTGTTGCGGCGGTTCAGGTTGATCGCCTTGGCGCCGACGCGAGTGCGTCCGAGGACCTTCATGACACGGCACTGCGGACTCCATTGCGGCATCCGGCGCAGATCCGAGACCAGCGCCCAGACAGTTGCGACCGGGGCGTCGATGTCGATCTGGGCCTGGAGTAACGGGGAACCCACTGCGCTCCTTCAGTTTTCGTTGACGAGTCCGCGCTGCGCGCCGCGGTCGCCGCGACGGGCGGAGCGCAGCTGCAGCAGGAAGATCGAGGTGCCGAGCACCCCGACCGCCAGCCCGGCGACGGTGATCGGCCGCCAGTCGTGCAGGCCGGGAACGGTGAAAGCCAGGACGACCGCGACGAGCCAGCCGGCCGCGATCGCGATGATGACCGGCGCCGGTTCGAGGAGCCTGGCCGGTAATGCGGGCGGCTCGTGCGGGGCACCTGGCGTGTCGTCTGACATCGCCTCACAACCTAGTCGATGTCCTCTGGGTATTGTCTTGCCCTGTGACAGACGTCGACTCCAGGTTGTCGAGCGATCTGTCGTTGGCCGTGATCAGGCTGGCCAGGCAGTTGCGCTTCCGCCGTCCCGACTCGCCGGTGTCGCTGTCGCAACTTTCCGCGCTGTCCACGGTGGCCAAGGAAGGGCCGATGACGCCCGGCGCGCTGGCCATCCGTGAGCGGGTCCGGCCGCCGTCGATGACGCGGGTCATTGCTTCCCTGGTGGACCTCGGCTTCGTCGATCGCTCGGCGCACCCGGATGACCGCAGGCAGGTGCTGGTGGCCATCTCGGCGGCCGGTACCGACCTGCTGGAGGCCGAACGCAAGGCCAGCCGCGAATGGCTGCAGCAGCGGTTGGCGGAGCTGACGCCCGAACAGCGTCAGACCCTGCTGGACGCCGCGGATCTCATGCTCGCCATCGTCGACGAAGGTTCGGCGAACTGACCGACGTCATCGACATCGTGGATCCGGCCGATCCGCGTCTGGACGATTTCCGCGACCTCAACAGCGTCGACCGCAGGCCCGACCTGCCCAGCGGCAAGGGCTTGGTGATCGCCGAGGGCGTGCTGGTGGTGCAGCGCATGCTCGCCTCCCGGTTCACCCCGCGGGCGCTGCTGGGCACCGACCGCAGGCTCAGCGAACTGACGGCCGACCTGGCGGGCGTGGACGTGCCCTACTACCGGGCCGGCGCCGAGGTGATGGCGGCGGCCATCGGCTTCCACCTCAACCGCGGTGTGCTCGCCGCGGCACCGCGCCCGCCGGAGTTGACGGTCCAGGAGGTGCTCGACGGCGCCCGCACCATCGCGGTGCTCGAAGGCGTGAACGACCACGAGAACCTCGGCTCGATCTTCCGCAATGCGGCCGGCCTCGACGTCGACGCGGTCCTGTTCGGAACCGGATGTGCCGACCCGCTGTACCGGCGCGCGGTGCGTGTCTCGATGGGGCACGCGCTGCTGGTGCCCTACGCCTGGGCGCCGTCCTGGCCGCACGATCTGGATACCCTGCGCGACAACGGTTTCCGGGTTCTCGCGATGACCCCCAACCCCGCCGTGGACACCCTGGCCGTGGCCATGGCGGGCCTGACCGAGGACAAGGTCGCCATCCTGGTGGGCGCCGAAGGGCCCGGGCTGGCCGAACACACCATGCGGTCCGCCGACGTCCGGGTGCGCATCCCCATGGCGCGCGGCACCGACTCGCTGAACGTCGCCACTGCCGCGGCGCTGGCCTTCTACGAGCGGGCTAGGCTGGCCTGATGTCCGGCGAGACGACCACTCCCTGGGGAACCGGCCTGACCGTCGCCGGCTTCGTCGCAGCGCTGACCGCCGCGGCCATCATCGTGCTCAGCGTCGGACTGACGCGGGTACATCCGCTGCTCACCGTCGGGCTCAACCTGGTAGCCGTCGGCGGCCTGGCGCCCACGGTGTGGGGCTGGCGCAACCGGCCGGTGTGGCGCTGGTTCGTGCTGGGCTCCGGCGTCGGCGTGGCCGTCGGCTGGGTTGCCCTGCTCGCGCTGCTCGCCGGCTGAGACTCAGCGCTGGGTGCCCGAGGAACGCACGCCCAGCAGCACGTCTTCCCAGGCAGGCACCGTCGCGCGGGCCTTGCGGGTGCGGGCCGGCTTGGGTGCCGGCGCGACGGGCTGCGGTTCGGCCTCCGGCCGCGGCTCCACCACGGCGGCGGGCACGGGAGCCGGGGCGGGCTCCGGAATGACGACCGGGGCAGGCACCGGCACCGGCACGGGGACGTGGACGGGCGTCGCTGCGAAGTCGAGTTGGGCGACCGGCGCGACGGTGCGCAGCTGGCGGCTGAAGTTCGGGTCGATCAATTCCGCGGCCCGCTCGTCGAACGCGGTCACTGTGCCGCCGTGGGAGCCGGGGGTGAACCGGAAGTGCGCGGTGTTGTCCGACCGGCCCGCGGTCCAGGCGAGCTGCACGGTCCAGCGGCCGTCCTCGTTGCGCCAGGCGTCCCAGTTGGTGGCGTCGGGGTCCAGGCCGCGCGAGATCATCGCGGAGGTGACGGTCTCCAGCAGCGTCAGCACCGCCGGGCCGTCGGCCAGGATCGGGTGCGCCGCAGTGGCCAGTTCCGCTGCACGGGCGCGCTCCAGGAGCACGGGGTTGGCGAACCGCCGCACCCGTTCGGCGTCGGCGCCGGTGATGGAGGCGACCTGTTCGACGGAGGCGCCGGCCCGGATTCGAGACTGAATCTCCTTGGGCCGCAACGTTGTCGGCACCTCGACCTCGAGCTCGGTCTGGTTGGTGGTGGCCTTGTCGCCGCGCACTGCTGCGCGCAACCGGTTATCCACCCGAATGACGAATTTGTCGGCGGAGTCAGCCGCCTCGCAGATCAGGCGTTTGCCGTCCACGTCCAGCCCGACGACCTTGAGTTCGCGCATACTGACCTCCTGCGTGGACCCTACAGCGTTATCCCGCCGTTACCGGGCGGACACGCAGCCCCGACTCAGAGATTCTGGACGACCCAGTCCACGCATGCCGTCAGAGCACTGACGTCCTCGGGATCGACGGCCGGGAACATCGCCACCCGCAGCTGATTGCGGCCCAGCTTGCGGTAGGGCTCGGTGTCGACGATCCCGTTGGCGCGCAGCACCTTGGCGACGGCGGCCGCGTCCACGTCGTCGTTGAAATCGATGGTGCCGACCACCTGGGACCGCAGCGCCGGGTCGGCGACGAACGGGGTGGCGAACGCCGACGACTCGGCCCACGAGTACAGCCGCTGCGACGAGTCGGCGGTCCGCTTGACGGCCCAGTCCAGTCCGCCGTTGCCCAGCAGCCAGTCGATCTGCTCGGCGAGCAGGATCAGCGTGCCGATGGCCGGGGTGTTGTAGGTCTGGTTCTTGAGGCTGTTCTCGACCGCGATGGGCAGCGACAGGAAGTCCGGCACCCAGCGGTCGGTCGCGGCGATCGCCTCGATGCGGGCCAGCGCGGCCGGCGACAACGCCGCGATCCACAGGCCGCCGTCACCGGCGAAGTTCTTCTGCGGGGCGAAGTAGTAGGCGTCGGTGTCGGCGATGTCGACGGGCAGCCCACCGGCCGCCGAGGTGGCGTCGATGAGCACCAGCGCGTCACCCGCGGGCCGCTGCACCGGCACGGCGACGCCGGTAGAGGTCTCGTTGTGTGCCCACGCGACGACGTCGACGGACGGGTCCGAGGTCGGCTCCGGGGCGGTGCCGGGGTCGGTCTTGATGATGATCGGGTCCCCGACGAACGGGTTCTTGGCGACGCAGGAGGCGAACTTCGCGCTGAACTCGCCGTAGGTCAGGTGCAGCGATTTCTTGTCGACCAGGCCGAAGGCGGCGGCATCCCAGAACGCGGTGGAACCGCCGTTGCCGAGAACGATCTCGTAGCCGTCGGGCAGGGCGAACAGCTGGCGCAGCCCGTCGCGAACCCGGCCCACCAGGTTCTTGACCGGCGCCTGCCGATGGGAGGTGCCGAACAGGTCGCCCGCGGCGGCCAGGGCGGCCAGCTGCTCGGGGCGCACCTTGGACGGTCCGCACCCGAAGCGCCCGTCGTGCGGCTTGATATCGGCGGGGATCGTCAGTTCAGCCATGGGGTTCAGATTATCGGCCCGCGGCAACCGGATTGACGGCCGGTGCGTCTCAGGGGGCCTGAGGCACCACGTAGGTCGGCTGGAACGGGTTCTGGCCGTTCTCGATTGCGATGGCCCGAAGGTAGGCGTCGACGTCCGGGTAACCGGCGATCTCGGCCTGCTTCTGCAGCGCGCGCTGGCGGGCCAGTTCGGTCTGTGCCTGCGCGGTCGCCTTGTCGGCTTCGGCCTTGGCGCGGGCCGCGTTGGCGTCGGCGACGCCCTTGGCCTCGGCGGCCCTGGCGTCGGCGATGGCCTTCTGCTCGGCGATGATCGCGTCCTTGAGTCCCGCTTCCACCGGATCGGGCTTCATGACCGTCACCTGGAAGTTGGTGAAGAACTCGCGTCCGTCGGTGCGGGCCCGGGAGGCGCCGGGCAGCGCGTCGCGCAGCGCGTTCTGGAATTCGATCCGGACTTTCTCGTCGTTCCAGATCTCGCGCCAGGTGTATTTCTGGGCGACGCTGATGAGCACCTGCTCGGCGGGTTGGCCGATGACGTAGCGCAACAGATTGACCCATCCGGGGGTGACCAGGCCTTCGTTGTCCAGCCAGCCCTGGTACTTGGTGCCGAAGTCGCGATGGAAGTCCATCAACATGCCGCAGTCGGTGGTCAGGTCGAAGGTGATGACGACGGGAACCCGCAGCTCGGCCGGGGCGGTCGCGTTCGACACCACGATGGTCGGTTCGGCTTCGGAATCGGGACTGCCGGTCGCGTCCCAGCTGATCTGGCGCGACGGGTACCGATAGGCCTTGAACCCGCCCGGCGGGTTGAACGCCGACGTCTCCGGGTCGATGCAGCCGTCGACCTTGGGGTCCGCCGGGATGAGTAGATAGTCGTCCACCTTGATGGCGGTCTGGCCCGGGCCGACCTGGGTGGCGCAACTGGACAGCACGGTGCCTGAGATCAGCACGCCGACGACCAGTACGGCACCGACCACCAGACCCTTGACCTTGCGATTGACGACCATCCGCATCCTTTGTCGGTGCTGTGAGACAGCTGGGAGTGTAGCCACCGGTTCTGCATTGCGCGCCGTCTGCGGTGCAGGTGCGTCGGGTGAGTTGCTCTCACGCCACCGCGGCCGGCTGGCGGAGGCCCTTCCCGGCAGTCGCCGCCGCGGGGCTCCCGGGCCCTGGTCGCCGCCTTTGCGCTGTGCCGTGGTCCGAGGTTTGAACTGGCCGCACGAGTGGGTAATTCCCGACCGACGCGAGGCGTTCCCGTCGGCCGCCGTAGCCGCTGGAAATGGGCGATAACGACCGTCGCGCCGGTCGGTGTCGCGTGCGCAGCAATCTATGCCTGACGGTATTGCACCTCAATGGCGGATATCGACTCGAATCGCAGCAAATTCTCGGTTCCGAAGATGGACTTTTACTCGATACCTGCGGTACCGTCTAGACAAGAGGCCGTTCGATGTAAACCTCATGGAGGGATTCCAGTGGCTAGAACGAAGATGATCCGGCGTTGGCGCAAGAACATGGACGTCACCGAGGACACTCAGTACGTCGAGATGCTCAACACCCTGTCCGAGGGTTCGGTGCGGCGGAACTTCAACCCGTACAAGGACATCGAGTGGGACTCACCGGAGTTTGCCGTGATCCCCAACGACGAGCGGTGGGTTCTGCCCGCCACCGATCCGATCGGCTCGCACGCCTGGTACCAGGCGCAGTCGCTGGAGCGCCAGATCGAGATCGGCATGTGGCGCCAGGCCAACGTCGCCAAGGTCGGCCTGCACTTCGAGTCCATCCTGATCCGTGGCCTGATGGAGTACGCCTTCTGGACGCCCAACGGCTCGCCGGAATACCGGTACTGCCTGCATGAGGCGGTCGAAGAGTGCAACCACACCCTGATGTTCCAGGAGATGGTCAATCGCATCGGCGCCGACGTGCCGGGCATGCCGCGCCTGCTGAAGTGGGTCCAGCCCGCCATCCCACTGGTGGCCGGCCCGCTGCCCATTCCGTTCTGGTTCGGCATCCTCGCCGGCGAGGAGCCCATCGACCACACGCAGAAGAACGTGCTGCGCGAGGGCAAGACGCTGCATCCGATCATGGAACGGGTGATGGCGATCCACGTGGCCGAAGAGGCCCGCCACATCTCGTTCGCCCACGAGTACCTGCGTAAGCGGGTTCCCGAATTGTCTTGGCGCAAGCGCTTTGTGCTGTCCATCTACGTGCCCGTCGTGATGCGCATCCTGTGCTCGGCCATCATCGTGCCGCCGCGCACCTTCTGGAAGAAGTTCGACATCCCGCGCTCGGTGCGCAAGGACATCTTCTTCAAGTCGCCGGAGTCGCGGCAGATGCTGCGCGACATGTTCGGTGACGTGCGGATGCTGGCGCATGACAGCGGATTGATGAACCCGTTGGCCAAACTGGTGTGGCGGATCTGTCGGATCAACGGCAGCCCCAGCCGTTACCGCAGCGAGCCGCAACGCCAGCATCTGGTCTCGGTCGCCTAGCGTCGGCGTCATGCCCCATGTGATCACCCAGTCGTGTTGCAGCGACGGGTCCTGTGTCTACGCCTGCCCGGTGAACTGCATCCACCCGTCCCCGGACGAGCCTGGTTTCGCCACGGCGGAGATGCTCTACATCGATCCCGATGCGTGTGTGGACTGCGGTGCGTGTGTCAGTGCGTGTCCGGTCGGCGCCATCGGGCCCGACACCCGGCTCACCGAGAACCAGCTGCCGTTCATCGAGTTGAACGCGGCGTTCTATCCCAAGCGGGAGGGCAAACTGCCGCCGACGTCGAAGCTGGCGCCGGTGCTGGAGGCGCCGAAGGTGTTTCCGCGCAGCGGTGATCCGCTCACCGTGGCGATCGTCGGTTCCGGCCCGGCGGCGATGTATGCAGCCGACGAGTTGCTCACCCAGCGAGGGGTCCGGGTGAACGTCTTCGAGAAGCTGCCCACGCCGTACGGGTTGGTCCGGGCCGGGGTGGCGCCGGACCATCAGAGCACCAAACGCGTCACCCGGCTGTTCGACCGGATGACGCGCCAAACCGGATTCACGTTCTTCCTCAACGTCGAAGTGGGCACGCACCTGACCCACGCGGAGTTGTTGGAACACCACCACGCCGTGCTCTACGCGGTCGGGGCGCCCAACGATCGGCGCCTGGACATCGACGGGATGGACCTGACGGGTACCGCCACCGCCACCGAGGTGGTGGCGTGGTTCAACGGGCACCCCGATTTCGTCGGCCTGCCGGTCGACCTCAGTCATGAGCGGGTGGTCATCGTCGGCAACGGCAACGTCGCGCTCGACGTGGCCCGCGTGCTGACGACGGACCCGGATGCCTTGGCGCGCACAGATATCGCCGATCACGCCCTGGCCGCGCTGCGCCGCTCCAAGGTTCAGGAAGTGGTGATCGCGGCCCGGCGCGGACCCGCGCAGTCGGCGTTCACGCTGCCCGAACTGATCGGGCTGACCTCGACCTGCGATGTGGTGCTGGACGCGGCCGATCACGATCTGGTGATCCGCGACCTCGCCAACGAGTCGGACCCGTTGACCCGCAACAAACTGGAGATCCTGTCCAAGCTGGCCGACGGTTCGGCCCCGACCACGCGGCCACGGATCCGGTTGGCCTACCAACTGACCCCGCAACGGGTGCTGGGGGAGGGCCGCGTATCCGCCATCGAGTTCGGTGTCACCGGTTCGGACGCCCGGCGCACGCTGGACACCGGCATGGTGTTGACGTCGATCGGCTACCGCGGCAAGGCAATCGCGGGCCTGCCCTTCGACGAGGCCACCGCCGTGGTACCCAATGACGGTGGCCGGGTGCTCGACGCCGGGGTACCAGTACCCGGCAGCTACGTGGCCGGCTGGATCAAGCGCGGTCCCACCGGCTTCATCGGCACCAACAAGTCGTGTGCGGCCCAGACGGTGCACAACCTGGTAGAGGACTACAACCGAGGACAGCTCGGCGACCGGGCCCACAAGCCCGGCGCGCTGGACAAGCTGGTCCGAAGCCGCCGGCCCGCGGTCGTTGACGCCGCGGGCTGGCGTGCCATCGACGCGGCGGAGGTCGCGCGCGGCGGTGACGATCGTCCGCGGGACAAGTTCACCCGAGTCGACGAGATGCTGGCTGCCGCCGCGGCGGTGCCCAAACCCACCATCGGACAACGCATCCTGGCCGGTCTGCGGCGCTGATCGGTCAGGCGCCGGGCTGAAGTGCCGTCATGGCGTCCACCCGGCGGGCGATGAAGTCGTCCCACGAATGCTCGCCGGTGGTGTCGGCCAGGGTGCGGGCGCGGGCCAGGATGTCGCGTGCCGACGCGAGGCGGCCGGCGCGTTGTTCGATGTCGGCGAGCAGGGCCAGGAACAGCCCGTGCATCGCCACCGATCCGTCACTGGCGAACTCGTCGAACGCCTCGAATGCGGTTGCGGCACCGTCGTTGCCGGACTCGAGCACGTCGGCCCAGATGCTGATGATGCGGGCGCAGGCTCCCCACTGCTGGGCACCTGCGGCGCACAGCTTGCGGTCGACCTCGGCGGCGGCCACCGCGGTGCCCGCGGTGATCCCGAGGATCGCCGCGCATTCCACCTCGGCCAGCTCGGAAGCCAGGATGTTGAACATGTCGCCGCGACTCTGCGCCAGTTGTCTTGCCAGCCTGCGGTATCGGTCCATCGCCTCGGTGTCGCCGCGCTGCGCCTCGGCGATCGCCATCCAGCAGTACACCCGCGGATGGACGAAGTGCAGGGGGTCGGTGACGGTTTCGGGCGGCGGGAAGTTCGTCATCATGTGCTCGCCGGTGGCGACCGCCGCGTCGTTGTCACCGCGGATGAAATACACCATCACCTGCGTGAAGTCACTGGCCAGGCCGGCATCCGGATCGCCGGAACGCAGGTACTGCTCGCGCAGGGCGTTGGCGATGACGGCCGCTTCTTCGGTGTGGCCCATGCCGATTCGGGCGAAGCACTGGAAGGCGACCGCGCTGTAGAAACTGCGGCCCCGGACCTGTTCGCCGATCTCGAACGCCCGGGCGACGGCGTGGGTGACGGCGCTGCTGGTCTGGCCTTCGAGGATGCCCTTGGCGGTGGCGAGGTGCATCCACAGGGTGGCTTGGCGCTCCAGGTAGTCGGGCTTGGCGGGCAGTCGAGCGGCGATCTGGAGCGCGTGCTGGGCCAGCACGGCGATGTCCTCGTAGGCCGAGCGGGTCAACGCCCGCTGGATGACGGTCTCGCTGATCTCCAGTGCGACATCGGGATTGAGTGCGGTTCCGGCCAGCCATGCATGGTCGGCTGCGGCGATCGCATCCTCGTAGGCATCGGTGGCGATGGCGGCGGCGCGGGTGGTGGCGATGGCGGCATGTACGCCGGTGCGTTCGGTCGTCGCCAGATGGGCCAGCACGGCGTCGCGCACCAATCCGTGGCTGAATCGGTAGGCGCCGGGGTGCCGCGGCACCTCGTCGAGCAGTCCGGTTTCGAAGGCCGGCCGCAGCCGGGTCTGCACGGCGGACACCGAGAGGTCGACGACGTCGGCCAGCGCGGCGACGTCGAACGCCGGGCCGATCACCGCGGCTGCCCCGAGGGTGCGCCGGGTGGCCCGGTCCAGTGCGCTCAGGCGGCGGCCCACCACGCCGAGCACGGCTTCGGGTACCCCGTCGCTGCGTTCGTCGGCACCGAGTCCGTGTGCGATCTCCTTGATGTAGAAGGGATTTCCGCCGGCCGCCCGCCACACGGACTCGGTGATCTCGATGGGGATGGGTGCACCGGCGATCGTGTCGATCAGCTGGTGCGCGGCGATGCGGTCGATCCCACCGAGCGCGACCGTCGCGGTGTTGCTGGAATGCAGCAGCCGGGTCAGCGCTTTGCGGTTGATCGGGCGGTCGGCTCCGAAGTAGGTCCAGTTGCCCAGCACGTGGATGGGTATCCGCGGCAGTTGAGCGGCCAGCAGGCTGAGCGCCTCCAACGACGTGGTGTCGGCGTGATGCAGGTCGTCGAGGATCAGCAGCAGCGGACGCAGCGCCGACAGTTCGCGCAGGGCGGTGGCGATCCCTTCGGCCAGGGCGAAACCCGTGGCCGCTATCGCGGGCGGCTGCGGCAGTCCGTCGACGGCACCGTCGGTGCCCCACTCCGGCACCAGCGCATCGACGACGCCGGGTGCCGCGCGACGCAGGACCTGACGTCCCGCGGGACCCATGTCGGCGCCGAGTTGGCGCAGGACCTGAATCCATGTCCACATCAGTGGCAGCCTGATCCCGGTGGGGTGGCCGGCCCACACCACCTGAACATCGCCGGCCCGGTCGGCCACGGCCTGGGCCAGGGACGTCTTGCCGATACCGCTCTCACCGGTGACGAGCGTCAGTCCACCGGTGCCCACCCGGATGCGGTTCACCGCCGCCGTCACCGATTCGGTTGCCGAGTCCCGGCCGATGTAGAGCGGTGGCCGCGGCATCTCGGGCGCAGGCGGGGCGGGGGAACCCAGTGGGTCGACGGATCCGTCGCTGATCTTCTCGAACAGCGTCTGCAGTCCTTCGCCGGGGCGCACCCCCAGTTCCCGTTTGAGGATCGCGCCGACGCGGTCGAACGCCCGCACCGCATCCGCGGGGCGGCCGGCCTGCGACAACGCCGACATGAGGTGACCCCAGAGCCGTTCCTGCAGCGGATCGTGGGCCACCGCGGCCTCGATCTCCGGGATGATCTGCCCGCCCCGGCCGTGCTGGACCGCGGCGTCGAAGCGGGCCTCGATGACGGTGGTGTGTAATGCGCTGTAGCGCCGGGCTTCTGGGATAGCGAAGTCGCGGTAGAGGAATTCGCCGAACGGGTCGCCGCGCCAGAGTTCGAGCGCACGACTCAGGGAGACGAACGCGCCGTCGGCATCGGCGCCGACAAGTTGTGCCCGGCCCGTGAGAACCAGTGCCTCGAATTCGTGCAGGTCCACCGAATCGCCGGGGAGCAGGTTCAGCTGGTAGCCGTTGGGGCGCGAGGCGAGCCGGGCGGTCCCGTCTTCGGTGGCGGGCGTGAGCACCTTGCGCAGGTTGGCGACATAGGACCGCAGCGACGTGAGCGCCTTCGCCGGTGCCTCGTCGGCCCAGATCGCGTCGATCAGGCGATCGATGCTGACGACGGTGCCGTGGTGGACCAACAGCACCGCCAGCACGCAGCGCTGTTTCGGTCCGCCCAACGGCACCGTCGTCCCACCGACACGTGCCGCGACCACCCCGGACAGGCAGTACTCGACCGTGTCACCGGACCGCTGGCGATTGGACATAATTGGTCAGACGATACCGCCGAGGACGCCCGGTTGTGGGGCTGACGAATCGCTCAGCGGCAGTGTCGAATTGACCCGCGGGCAAACTGTGGATTTCCTGGGAGCGCTCGAGTGGATTACTGCGCCTGCATCGCCTCCGCGATCTCCTCCGGGCTGACCTCGCGCACCGGCTGCCCCAGTGACCAGGAATGGCCGAACGGATCCTTCACCAGGCCGTAGCGGTCACCCCAGAACTGGTCTTCCAGTGGCATGACCACCTCGGCGCCGGCGTCGACGGCCTTGGCGAAGCTGGACTCGACATCGGTGACGGTCAGGTGGATGGTGACCGGCGAGCCACCGAGCGCCGCCGGTGACTGCGACTTGCCGTCGTTGTACTCGGGGAAATCGTCGTTGAGCATCACGGTGGAGCCGTTGATGGTGAGCGCGGCGTGCACCAGCCTGCCGTCCGGTCCGGGCACCCGGCCCAATTCGGTGGCGCCGAAGGCTCTGACATAGAAATCGATGGCGGCGGCCGCGTCGTCGACGACGAGGTGCGGGATCACGGCGGGGACGATTTCGATGGCCATGGGTTTCTCCTCCAAAGGGGCAGTGGGCGGACGACGATACAGACCAGCCGGGTCGGCGGATCTCATCGCGGACGGGCTCATGAAACCACTGCGCACCGACAAACTTGGGGCGAGCGAAGCGACGGGGAGTGGATTCTTGGGGCGAGCGAAGCGACGGGGAGTGGATTCTGGGGCGAGCGAAGCGACGGGAGTGCGAATACAGGTAGTCGACTACGCTATGGCGCCGGCGGGACCCCCACGAAACTGTTTTCATGGGCAACATCCCGGTCGAGGATCTACCGCAGGCGCCGCTCAACCCGCTGTCGTACCGGGCGAAACTGCGCGCGCTGCGCAGCTTCAACACGGGGTTCGAGGTGTTGCGAGACTCGGGCGGCCCGGTGACGCGGCTGAAGATGGCACCGCGGTGGTTGATGCCGGAGGTGGTGGTCGCGACCTCGCCGCAGGGCGGCCACGACATCCTCGGGCGCAGTAGCGAGTACGTCGACAAGGCGACCTTGCACCAGGAGATGCAGTACGTGCTCGGCGGCAACCTGTTCGACCTGATGCACGACGAGTGGCTGCCCCGCCGGCGCGCGGTACAGCCGGTGTTCACCAAGAAGCATGTGCAAACCTTCGCCAGGGATATGGCGCAGGCCGCGCAGTCGGTGGTGGACGGCTGGTCGGAGGGCTCACGAATCGACCTGGACAAGGAGTGCCGGAAACTCACCATGCGCGCCCTGGGCCGGGCGGTGCTGGGTGTGGACCTGGACCGGCGCTCGGACGCGGTCGACAATCCGCTGCGCACCGTACTGATCTACATCGCCAACCGTGCGGCGTCCCCGGTCCGCACACCCCGGTGGCTGCCCACCCCCGCGCGAAACCGGGCCCGGGCCGCGGCCGCCACCTTGCGCACCCTCGCCGAGGACGTGCTCAAGGCCTGCCGCGAAGATCCCGAGATCGACGCGCCCCTGGTCCGGGCATTGATGGCGGCCACCGATCCGGAGACCGGTCAGGGCCTCACCGATGCCGAGATCCGGGATGAGCTCATCGTGTTCATCGCCGCCGGGCATGACACCACTGCGACGGCGCTGACCTACGCGCTCTGGCAGCTGGGCCGCTATCCGGAGATGCAGGAGAACGTCCGGGCGGAGGCGGCCGAGTTGGGCGACCGCGAACTCGGGCCCGCGGACGTCGACCAGCTCGGTTACACCGTGCAGGTACTGCACGAGGCATTGCGGCTGTGCCCCCCGGCGCCCGGCGCGGCCCGGCGGGCGATGCGCGACATCGAGGTGGACGGCTACCGGGTGCGGGCCGGTACGTTGCTGTTGTTCGGAACCTATGCGGTGCAGCGTGATCCGGCGTTGTGGGAATGGCCGCAGCTCTTCGATCCTCAGCGTTTCCGGCCGGAGGCGGCCAAGGCGATGGATCGGTGGCAGTACCTGCCGTTCGGTGCGGGGCAGCGGTCCTGCATCGGCGAGCACTTCGCCATGCTGGAAGCCACCTTGGCCCTGGCGACCATCTTGCGCAGCACCGAAATCCGGTCCAGTGACGACGTTTTCCCGGTGGCGACCCCGTTCACCATGGTGGCCGGTGCGCCCATCTGGGCCAGGGTGTCCTGGCGGCGCAGCTTCGCCTACGGGGGCGGCGTCGGCCTACGTCACCGAGAAGCCGGCAGGTAAGGACGCCCGACCGGTCAGGGCTTCGAGCACGGCGGCGCCGTGCCCCAGGGCCAGGGCGACCCGCGTCGCCAGCACGGTGGCATCGGCGAGCGCATCCGCGGGCACGACGAATTCGACTCCCGTGGCGCGGGCGATGTCCAGTCCGTGCACCACCAACTCGAAGATCCGGGTGTGCAGGTAGGCGCTCAGCGGGATGCCCAATCCACCGATGACCGCGATGAGCGGATCCGCGCCGCCCGCGGTCGCGGCCTCGACATCGGCCAGCGCCCGGGCCGCCAGTTCGTCGACCGAGGCGGCGGGGTCGGAGCCCAGGTCGCGACCGGCCTGGCGGCCACGTTCGAGGACGTCGGCCGCACCGAGATCTGCTGCGTAGGCGCGCATCCGGACGTAATACTCGACGGCATCACCGATGTCCGCCCGCTCCGCGGGAGCCTGGACGTAGGTGCTGACGGTGATCAGCGATCGTGAGGTGTGCCCGACCAGGGCGCGAAGATCCCAGTCGCCCAACCCCGGCCCGTCCCAGCGGTCGGGCAGGCGATGCACCAGCGCGGCGAAAGCCGTTGCCGCCGAGGCGAACACGGTCACGACGTGCGCACGCTCTCCCAGCCCGGAACGGCCTCCGGTGAGCGTGGTTCGGGTCCGACGTAGATGGCTGCGGGGCGTACCAGCTTGCCGAGGCGTTTTTGCTCCAGGATGTGCGCGCACCAGCCGGCGGTGCGCCCGCAGGTGAACATGGCGGGCATCATCCGGGCGGGCACCTGCGCGAAGTCCAGCATGACCGCGGCCCAGAACTCGACGTTGGTCTCGATGGCGCGGTCGGGGCGGCGCTCCCGCAGTTCGGCCAACGCGGCCTGTTCCAGCGCGGCGGCCACCTCGAAGCGCGGGGCGGCCAGCCGTTGCGCCGTCGCGCGCAACACCTTGGCCCGGGGATCCTCGGCCCGGTAGACCCTGTGCCCGAATCCCATCAGCTTCTCGTTGCGATCCAGGATGCCCCGCACCACGGCGCGGGCATCGCCGGTCTGCTCGGCTTCCTCGATCATCGGCAGCACCCGCGCAGGAGCGCCACCGTGCAGCGGCCCGCTCATCGCACCCACCGCGCCCGACAGCGATGCCGCCACGTCGGCACCGGTGGAGGCGATCACCCTGGCGGTGAACGTCGAGGCGTTCATCCCGTGCTCGGCGGCGGTCACCCAGTAGGCATCGATGGCCTCGACATGGCGCGGATCCGGATCGCCCTGCCAACGGGTCATGAAACGTCCTGTGACGGTGTCACATTCGTCGATGGTCCGTTGCGGGACGGCCGGCCTGCTGATACCGCGGGCGGACTGCGCCACGTAGGACAGCGCCATCACGGAGGCGCGGGCCAGTTGGTCGCGGGCGGTCTGATCGTCGATGTCCAGCAGCGGGGCGTAGCCCCAGATGGGGGCGAGCATGGCGAGCCCGGCCTGCACGTCGACCCGGACGTCACCGGAATGGATGGGCAGCGGGAACGGCTCGGCGGGGGTCAACCCGCGGCCGAACTCGCCGTCGACCAGCAGGGCCCACACGTCGCCGAACGTGACGTGCTTGGTCACCAGATCTTCGATGTCGACGCCGCGGTAGCGCAGTGCGCCGCCGTCCTTGTCGGGCTCGGCGATCTCGGTGGTGAACGCGACGACGCCTTCCAACCCGGCGACGAAATTCTCCGGAACGGTCATACGCGAATTGTTACACCCGTCCGGACGGTGACCGCGTGCCGGTGTCAGCCCGCAGGCGTAGCGTTGCCGCGTGAGCAGACCAGATGATCAGGACCTGGCCGCGATGCGCGTCGAATACGGCTCCGTGGAGAAGGACGGCAGCGCCGACCTGGATGCCGACTGGCTCGGCGCGGACGCCTCCACGGGGTGGCTGACGCTGTTGCGTACCTGGATCTCCGAGGCCTGGGCGGCCGGATTGTCCGAAGCCAACGCCATGGTGGTGGCCACCGTCGATCAGCGGGGAAGGCCGGTGACGCGGACGGTGTTGTGCAAGAGCGTGGACGAAACCGGGATCAGCTTCTACACCAATTACGACTCCGCCAAGGGCGAGCAGCTCGCCGAGACGCCGTACGCCTCGGTGACCTTCCCCTGGTACGGGTTGGGACGCCAGGTCCATGTCCGAGGGTCGGTGACCAAGGTGTCCGCCGAGGCTACGGCCGACTACTGGAGCAAGCGTCCGCGTGGATCCCAGTTGGGAGCGTGGGCGTCGCACCAGTCGCAGCCGATCGAGTCGCGCCGCGCGCTGCTCGATCAGCTCGACGAGGTGACCGCCCGGTTCGCCGACCAGGAGACCGTCCCGGTGCCCCCGCACTGGGGCGGGTACCTGATCGCGCCTGAGGTCGTCGAGTTCTGGCAGGGCCGGGAGAACCGGGTACACAACAGGATTCGGGTGACATCGGGCCGCGTCGAGCGGCTCCAGCCCTGAAGCTGTTCGCCGACACCACACCGCTGAAAACCCCGGACTTCCGGCGGTTGTGGCTGGCCGGCATCGTCACCGTCATCGGCGGAAATCTGACCATCTTCGCGGTCCCCGTCCAGCTGTACGCACTCACCCAGAGCTCCGCCTACGTCGGGTTGTCGGGTGTGTTCGCACTGGTGCCCCTGATCGTCTTCGGTTTGTGGGGCGGCGCGTGGGCCGACGCGATGGACCGCAGGCTGCTGCTGATCATCACCGCCATCGGGCTGGCCGCCTCGTCGGTCCTGTTGTGGCTGCAGGCCGCGCTGGCCATGAACAACGTATGGGTGGTGCTGTGCCTGCTGTCGCTGCAGCAGGTGTTCTACGCCGTCAACTCGCCCACCCGCGCGGCCGCGATCCCGCGGATGCTGCCCGCCGAGCAGCTGCCCGCGGCCAACTCGCTGAACATGACGGTGATGCAGTTCGGTGCCATCGTCGGCCCGTTGCTGGCCGGGGTGCTGCTGCATTTCGTCGACCTGTCGACGCTGTACCTGATCGACGCCGTCACCTGCATCCTGCCGATCTGGGCGACGGTGCGGCTCGCGAAGATGCCACCGAGTGGCACCGGCGATGGCACGGGCAAGTTCGGTTTCCGCGCCGTGCTCGAGGGCTTCCGCTACCTGGCAGGCAACCAGGTGGTGCTGATGTCGTTCGTCGTCGACCTGATCGCGATGATCTTCGGGATGCCCCGGGCGTTGTTCCCGCAGATGGCCCACGAGAGCTTCGGCGGGCCGGTCGAGGGCGGCACCACGATGGCGCTGCTGGCCGCGGCCATGTCGGTCGGCGCGGTGGCCGGCGGGGTGTTCTCCGGGTGGCTGCCCAGAATCCGAAGACAGGGCCTGACAGTGGTGGTGTGCATCGTCGTCTGGGGGGTCGCGATGCTCGGGTTCGGGCTGGCCGCGGGCGCCGCGCACGGCACTGCCGGCGTGATGCTGTGGATTGCGCTGGCGTTCCTGGCGCTGGGCGGTGCGGCCGACATGGTGTCGGCGGCGTTCCGGTCGACCATCCTGCAGGAGGCGGCCTCCGACGAACTGCGCGGTCGTTTGCAGGGTGTGTTCACCGTCGTCGTGGCGGGCGGTCCACGGATCGCCGATGTGGCCCACGGCGGGGCCGCGGCGGCAATGGGAACGACGGTGGCTGCGGCCGGCGGCGGCCTGCTGGTGGTGATCGGTGTGGTGGTGGCCGCCCTGGCCGGTCCGGCATTCGTGCGATATCGGGTGCGGGCGTATAGCCAGGATGAGTGATGACCGGGAGTTACCATCCAGTAATGGCTGATGACAGGGCGGTCACCGATCTCGGCCTGCGTGAGCGCAAGAAACAGCGAACCCGCGTGACGTTGATCGACGCTGCGCTGGACTTGTGTTTGCGGCAGGGTTACGAGCACACCACTGTCGACCAGATTGCGGCGCAGGCCGAGGTGTCGGCGCGGACGTTCAGCCGCTACTTCGCCACGAAGGAAGCCGTCTTCCTCACGCTGATCGAAGACCTCGCCGACGAGGTCGCCGTGGAGATCGCGCAGCTGCCGCGGCACCTGGGACCGGTGGAAGCCCTGCGCGCGGCGCATGTAGAGGTGCTCACCCGGGTGGAGGGGGAGACCGTCGGCCGGCTCACCAAGGACCGCATCGTGCTGATGCTGCGGATCATCAACGGGTCGGATGTGTTGCAGCAGGGTGCCTTCGAGTTCAAGCATCCGAAGGTGATCGCGTTGCTCGCCGACCGGATGGAGGTGCCCGTCGATGACCGCCGGCTGCTGCTCGGGGTGTCGGTGTTCTCGACGATCATCGTCGCCGCGTGCGGTGACCTGGTCCGCGATACCGAGCACGGCCGGCTTGGGCCGCTGCTCATGGTCGAACGGCTGAATCAGGCCTGCATCGATACGGCGGAGTTCGTCGCGGACCTCGACGTGGCGGCGAATGTCTGAGTACGTCGGAGCGGGCCTGCGGGAACGCAAGAAACTCAAGACGCGCGCGACTCTGGTGGCGGTGGCGGCCGAGCTGTGCCAGCGCCAGGGGTTCGACAACACGACCGTCGAGCAGATCGCGGCGGCCGCCGATGTCTCCCCGCGCACCTTCAGCCGCTACTTCCCGACCAAGGCCGACGTGGTCGCCGCCCTGGCCGATGACATGGACGACTACGTCACCGAAGCACTGCGGCGTCAACCCGCCGGCATCACCGCCTATGAGGCGTTGCTGCGCGCGCACCTGGAGATCTTCGCCCGTCGCAGCGGCCACGAGTCGCCGGCCTTCACCCGGATGGCGGTGCTCATCTCGATCGTGAACGGCGCCACCTCCATGACCACGTCGCCGTTCGCCTTCAAGCAGCGCCACACCGGCACGTCGGTGGAGGCGATCGCCGAGCGGCTCGGAGTTCGGCTGTCCGACCCGATGGTGGCGCTCGTCGCCGACGTCTGGACCTTGTTGTTCTCGTCGTCGTTCGCCGGGCTCGGGCTGCCGGGGCAACCGCCGATCGAGTCGGGGGTGCTGTGTGAACGTTTATCGGCGGCCTTCGACACATTCCGCCGATCCTGGGAAACGGCACCGGAGCCGGTCCGTCACGTGGTACCCCACGCAAGCGGGCCGCAACGTTAGCGACTACCGTCCAGTACTGACGCTCAGCCCACGACCACAGAAGGGGTTCCAGTGGCCGAAAACTCCAGCCCTGACCAAAAAGCGACCCTGTCGTATCCGGGTGGCTCGTTGGACCTGGATATCGTCCGCGCCACCGAGGGCTCCGACGGCATCGCGCTCGGTTCGTTGCTCGCAAAGACGGGTTACACGACGTTCGACGGCGGGTTCGTCAACACGTCGTCCACCAAGAGCTCGATCTGTTACATCGACGGTGACGCCGGCATCCTGCGCTACCGCGGTTACCCGATCGAGCAGCTGGCCGAGAAGTCGACCTTCATCGAGGTCAGCTACCTGCTGATCTACGGCGAGCTGCCCACCACCGAGCAGCTCGAAGCGTTCACCACCCAGATCCAGCGGCACACCATGCTGCACGAGGATCTGAAACGCTTCTTCGACGGCTTCCCGCGCAACGCGCACCCCATGCCGGTGCTGTCCTCGGCGGCCAACGCCTTGAGTGCCTACTACCAGGATTCGCTGGATCCGCTCGACAAGGAGCAGGTCGAGCTGTCGACCATCCGGTTGCTGGCCAAGCTGCCGACCATCGCGGCCTACGCCTACAAGAAGTCGGTCGGCCAGCCGTTCCTGTACCCGGACAACTCGCTGACCCTGGTCGAGAACTTCCTGCGGATGACGTTCGGCTTCCCGGCCGAACCCTATGAGCTGGATCCCGAGATCGTCCGGGCCCTGGACATGCTGTTCATCCTGCACGCCGATCACGAGCAGAACTGCTCGACGTCGACGGTGCGGCTGGTCGGTTCCTCGCAGGCCAACCTGTTCACCTCGATCTCCGGTGGCATCAACGCGCTGTGGGGCCCGCTGCACGGCGGCGCCAACCAGGCCGTGCTGGAGATGCTGCAGAAGATCAAGGACGGCGACGACGACGTGCAGACCTTCGTCAAGAAGGTCAAGAACCGCGAAGAAGGCGTGAAGCTCATGGGCTTCGGGCACCGGGTCTACAAGAATTACGACCCGCGTGCGCGCATCGTCAAGGAGCAGGCCGACAAGATCCTGGCCAAGCTCGGCGTCAACGACGAGTTGCTCGACATCGCCAAGGAGCTCGAAGAGATCGCGCTGACCGACGACTTCTTCATCGAGCGCAAGCTGTACCCGAACGTCGACTACTACACCGGCGTGATCTACCGGGCCATGGGCTTCCCGACGCGCATGTTCACCGTGCTGTTCGCGCTCGGCCGCCTCCCCGGCTGGATCGCGCACTGGCGTGAGATGCATTCCGAGCCCGGCAAGATCGGCCGCCCGCGCCAGATCTACACCGGCTACACCGAGCGTGACTACGCGGCGATCGACAACCGCAGCTAGTTTTCGCGAGCAGACACAGACTCCCGCCTTTTCACCTGAAAAGGCGGGAGTTTCTGTCTGCTCGCCTGACAGCGTTTGCATAGGTAAAGGTTGTAGTTTCACAATAGTTGTGTGAATGAAACCATCAGCTCGCTGACCCCGCGGCGCAAAGCCGTCGTCCTGGTGTCGTGTTGCCTGAGCCTGCTGATCGTCTCGATGGACGCGACCATCGTCAACGTCGCGATCCCGTCCATCCGGGCCGACCTCGGGGCCAGCCCCGCGCAGTTGCAGTGGGTGGTGGACATCTACACCCTGGTGCTCGCCTCGCTGCTGATGCTGTCCGGAGCCATGGGGGACCGGTTCGGCCGGCGCCGGATCTTCCAGATCGGGCTCACGGTGTTCGCCGTCGGCTCGCTGTTGTGCAGCTTGGCACCGGGTATCGACACCCTGATCGCCGCCCGGCTGCTGCAGGCCGTGGGCGGATCGATGCTCAATCCTGTTGCGCTGTCCATCATCTCGCAGGTCTTCACCGGGAAGGTGGAGCGGGCCCGGGCGCTGGGCTTCTGGGGTGCGGTGGTCGGCATCTCGATGGCGTTGGGCCCCACCGTGGGTGGATTGCTCATCGAGTACGTGAGCTGGCGGGCGGTGTTCTGGATCAACCTGCCGATCTGCGCGGCCGCGATCATCCTGACGGCGCTCTTCGTGCCCGAGACGAAATCGGCGACCATGCGCAATGTCGACCCCATCGGCCAGGGGCTGGCGGTCATCTTCCTGTTCGGCGTGGTGTTCGCGCTGATCGAGGGGCCCGCGATGGGCTGGACGAACCCACGGGTGATCACGGTGGCGGTGCTGGCACTGGTGGCCTTCGCGGCGTTCCTGCGCTTCGAATCGCGCCGCCACGATCCCTTCATCGATCTTCGGTTCTTCCGCAGCGTCCCGTTCGCGTCGGCGACGGTGATCGCCATCTGCGCGTTTTCCACCTGGGGCGCGTTCCTGTTCATGATGTCGCTGTACCTGCAGGCTGAGCGCGGCTTCTCGGCGATGCACACCGGTCTGATCTACCTGCCCATCGCCATCGGAGCGCTGCTGTTCTCGCCGTTGTCGGGCCGGTTGGTGGGGCGCTACGGCGCGCGGCCGTCACTGGTGGCCGCGGGTGTGCTGATCACGCTGGCCTCCTTCCTGCTGACCTTCCTGACGGCGACGACGCCCATCTGGGCACTTCTGGTGGTGTTCACGGTGTTCGGCATCGGCTTCTCGATGGTCAACGCGCCGATCACCAACGCCGCGGTCAGCGGGATGCCCCTGGACCGGGCCGGTGCGGCTTCGGCGGTGACCAGTACCAGCCGTCAGATCGGAGTGAGTATCGGTGTGGCACTGTGTGGTTCGGTGACCGGGCCGACGCTGCTGTCCGCCGGGGTGGACTTCATGGGTGCCGCCCGGCCGCTGTGGTTCGTGTGCGTCGCGCTCGGCATGGTCATCATCGTGCTGAGCTTCACGTCCACGTCACAACGCGCGTTGGCTTCCGCGCAGCGGTTGGCGCCCCTGATCGACGGGAAGGTGGCGGCCCATGCCTGATAGTGCGCTCGCCGACGAGGTGTGGCAGCGGATGGCCGCGCTCGTGCACGAGAACCGCGGCGACTGGAAGCGCGCCGTCATCGACAGCTCAGGTCTGTCGTTCAGCCGAATCCGGGTGCTGCGCAGGCTGGCCCGCACGCCGATGACGGTCAAGGAACTGGCTGAGGCCGCCACCATGGACGCCCCCGCGGCGACGGTGGCCGTCAATGATCTGGAGGAGCGCGGGCTGGTGCTACGGCAGATCAACCCGCAGAACCGGCGCTGCAAGGTGGTCTCGCTCACCGACGAGGGGCATGCAGTGGCCGCAGCCGTGGAAGCGGTGCAGGATCCGGCGCCTGCGGCGTTGGCGATGCTTGATGACGCCGATCTGGTTGCACTGCAGTTGATCTTGCGAAAGCTAACTCTCTAGCACTGCCATGGCCGCGTTGTGCCCGCCGATACCGGACACCGCGCCGCCTCGTCGGGACCCCGATCCACACAACAGGATTCGGGAATGCGCCGTCGCCACCCCCCAGCGCCGGGCGGGCGTGTCCAGCGGATCGTCGTCATCGGCGAATGGCCACTCCAGGCCGCCGTGGAAGATATTGCCCGCGGTCATACCCAGGATCTTGTCCAGGTCGGCGGTGGTCTTGGCCTCGATGCACAGCCGGCCCGCCGCATCTTCGGCGATCACATCCTGAATGGGTTCGGCCAGAACGGAATTCAGTGAGTCCAAGGCCGCGGATGTCAACCGGTCGCGGGCGCGGTCCGGGTCGGCGCCGCTGGACAGGCTGTGCGGGGTGTGTAGCCCGAACACCGTCAGGGTGTGCGCGCCGGACTCCCGCAGACGCGGGGACAGGATGCTCGGGTCGGTCAGCGAGTGGCAATAGATCTCGCACGGCAGGGGTTCGGGCACCTGGCCGCGGCCGGCGGCGGAGTGTGCGGTCTCCAATTGGGTCAGCGTCTCGTTGATGTGGAAGGTGCCGCCGAACGCCTGCTCGGGGGTGACCGAGGTGTCGCGCAACCGCGGCAGTCGGCGCAGCATCAGGTTGACCTTGATCTGGGCCCCGGGCGCGGACTCGGGTGGCTGCTCGCCGAGCAGCCCCGCCAGCACCGTGGGCGTCACGCCGGCCAGCACATGGATTCCGGACACATTCTGGTCGTGGCCGTCGGCTCGGTAGCGCACCTGGCCGTCCGGCGTGATGGCGAAAACCTCTGCACCGGTGGTGATCTCGGCGCCGTGTGCGCTGGCCGCCGCGCTCAGCGCGCCGGTGACCGCACCCATCCCGCCGATCGGCACATCCCAGTCCCCGGTGCCGCCGCCGATCAGGTGGTACAGGAAGCAGACATTCTGGATCAACGATGGATCATCGGTGGAGGCGAACGTCCCGATCAGCGCGTCGGTGGCGACCACCCCGCGCACCAGATCGTTGCGCACCGCCGCGGTGATCGCGTGCCCGATCGGCTCCTCGACGATCTCGCGCCACGCGGTGGCCGCGTCGTCCCCACCGGCCAGCACCCGCCGCCGCGCAGCGGACCGGGTTTCCAAGGGCCGCAACATCGTCGGCCAGAGTGCGGTGGTGATCAGCCCGGTGCGGCGGTAGAACTCGGCGAACCCGGTCTCGTCGGCCTGGGCGCCGATGACATCAAAAGTGTTGCGCGACCCGAGCAGCAGCCCGGTGGAACCGCCGGTAGCCGGGTCCGGGGTGTAGGACGAATGCCGCCGGCGAGCCAGCCGGATCCGCGCGCCCAGATCGTCGATGACGCGTTTTGGCAGCAGGCTGACCAGATAGGAGTACCGGGACAGCCGGGCGTCGACACCGTCGAACGCGTGAGCCGAGACGGCGGCGCCGCCCACGTGGTCGAGCCGCTCCAGCAGTCGCACCCGGCGGCCTGCGCGCGCCAGGTACCCGGCGGCGACCAGACCGTTGTGTCCGCCCCCGACGATGACGACGTCGTACTGCGCGTAAGCCACCGCGCGCTCAGCCCAGGTAGCCCTCGACCTCGTCGGCAGGTCGCGCGGCGGCGTCGTCGGGATTGCCGCCGGACTCACGCAGCGCCCGCCGCTGGCGCAGCAGATCCCAGCACTGGTCCAGCTGCACCTCCAGGGAGCGCAGGCGCTTGTGTTCGGTCGATTCGTCGATCTCGCGATGCTGCAGTTGAGTGCGCAGCTCCTGCTCCTCTGCGACGAGCTTGTTGACTTCGGCGAGGATGTCCGCATCAGTGGCCATGGAGCCAGTGTGCCCGACTACGGTGGACAAGCGTGGCAACAAAACCTGAGATCGAGTTTCCGGACGGACCCGCGCCCACCGAGCTGGTCATCGAAGACGTCATTGTCGGCGACGGCGATGAGGCGGTGCCCGGCGGAGCCGTCGAGGTGCACTACGTCGGCGTCGAATACGACACCGGCGAGGAGTTCGACAGTTCGTGGAATCGCGGTGAATCCATCACCTTCCCGCTGCGCGGCCTCATCCAGGGTTGGCAGGACGGCATTCCCGGCATGAAGGTCGGCGGCCGGCGCAAGCTGACCATCCCGCCGGAGCAGGCCTACGGCCCCGAGGGCGGCGGTCATCGGCTGTCTGGCAAGACGCTGATCTTCGTCATTGACCTGCTCGGCGCGCGCTGACCTACGCCTCGACTGTCCGGTTGGGGCGCGCCGCAGCACCAAAGGCGTGCCCCAACGGGACACTCGGCGCCTATTAAGCCGGGCCGGGCAAACGCAACAGCAGCCGCACCCCACCCAGTGGACTGGCCTCCAATGAGGCTGTGCCGCCGTGCAGTTCGGCCTGCTGCGCCACCAGTGCCAGCCCCAGGCCGGATCCGGAGTGCGAAGCCGTCGACCCACGGGAGAACCGCTCGAACACCCGGGTGCGTTCCTCTTCCGGCAGGCCCACCCCGTCGTCGTCGACGGCGATCTCCACCCCGGCCCGTGAGCTCACGGCGGACAGTTGCACCCGAGTGGCGTTGCCGTGCTTGACCGCATTGGCGATCGCGTTGTCCACCGTGAGTCGTAGGCCGGTGGGAAGGCCGAGGATCAGCACAGTCGGCGCAGGCACCAGAGACACATCCAGGTCGGGATACACGCGCATGGCGTCATGCGCCGCCCGGTCGAGCAGGTCGGTGAGGTCGACCGGCACGTGGTCATCCGAGGTCGTGAGTTGGCCCTGTGCCAGCCGCTCCAGCGCCGTCAGCGTCGCCTCGATCCGGGTCTGGGTGCGGATGACATCGCCGAGCACTTCCTTGCGCTGCTCCTCGGGCATCTCCAGGGTGTCGAGCACCTCGAGGTTGGTCCGCATCGCGGTCAGCGGGGTGCGCAGCTCGTGGGAGGCGACGGCGGCGAAATCGCGGGCCGATTCCAGGGCCGCCTTGGTGCGCTGCTGTTCGTCGCCGATGCGGGCCAGCATGCCTTCGACGGCCTCGCCGATCTCGGTGGCCTCCCACACCCCGCGCACCTGAACCTCTTCGGGTTTGGACTGCGCGTTGATGGCGCGGGCCTGCTGGGCCAGCCGCCGGAACGGGGTGATCATGATCGCGGAGATGATCCAGCCCACGATGGCGGTACCGACGATGACACCGCCGCCGATCAACAGCACCCGCCGGTGCTGCGAGTCGATCTGGCGCTCGGTCTCGGTGGTCGGCGCCCCGAGCGCGACCGATGCCTGGCCGGCACTGAAGGTCCGCACGCGGTAGTCGACACCGTTGATGGTCGTAGTCGAGAATCCGTCGGGGAATTCGGGCAGCACGATGTCATCCGGTGCGGACACCGTCGACCCGCCGATGCGGGCCGTGCGGACCAGGCCGCCGTTGGCCGTCGGCTCGTCGGTGTGGTCATTGAGGGCGCTGCTGAGCAGGGTGGTGACGTCACCGAGGCTGCTGATCGAGTCCAGGCGCCGGTCCAGCTGGCTGTACTGCTCGTTGGTGATGCCGATCCATATCCAGGTGCAGATGATGATTACCGTCGCGACCACGCCGAATGCGGCCGCCAGGACGATGGAGCGCAGGGACAGGGCCCGTTTCGGCAGTCCGAAGAGCCGGTAGACGGTTTCGTTGAGATCCATGCGGGCCTACTGCTGCCTGAGGACGAATCCCACGCCGCGGACCGTGTGCAGCAGGCGGGGGGCGCCGCCGGCTTCCAACTTGCGACGCAGGTAGCCGATGAACACGTCCACCACGTTGGTGTCGGCGGCGAAGTCATAACCCCACACCAGCTCGAGAAGCTGGGCGCGCGACAGCACCGCGGTCTTGTGTTCGGCGAGCACGGCCAGCAGATCGAACTCGCGCTTGGTCAGGTCGACGTCGGTGCCGTTGACGCGGGCGCGCCGGCCGGGGATGTCCACTTCGAGCGGGCCGACAGAAATGGTCTCCGAGGAGAACGTCGCCGTGGAGCCGCGGCGGCGCAGCAGCGCCTTGACCCGGGCCACCAATTCCTGCAGCACGAACGGCTTGACCAGGTAATCGTCGGCGCCGGCTTCCAGTCCGGCCACCCGGTCGTCCACCGAACTGCGTGCCGACAGCACGCAGACCGGCACGTCGTTGTCCATGGCGCGCAGGGCGGTGACCACGCTGACGCCGTCGAGCACAGGCATGTTGATGTCGAGCACAATGGCGTCGGGTCGGGTCTCGGTGGCGCTGCGCAGGGCCTCGGCTCCGTCGACCGCCGTGGCGACCTCGAATCCGGACAGCCGCAGGCCGCGTTCCAGTGACGCGAGTACGTCGGGATCATCGTCGACGACGAGCACCCGGGGGGAGACCGCTCCACTGTCCATGGGGCCCATCTTGCCTGATCGGCCACCGCGAATGTGGCAGGCACGTCTGAGCGAAGGAAGTATTTGACCTCAATGTTTGTTGAGGTTTTAGCTTCGAGTGGCGAAGGGTTATTCAGTTGTCCGGCGTGGGAACATCGAAGTCGGGGGAAGCACGCACCTGTCGGTGACGTGAGTTAGACAGTCTTAGTGGGTGGAGTCATGGACAAGGACGACAGTGTGCTGCGCGCGGCACCGGCCATTGCGCCGCCGCCGCGCCGCATCCGCTCGTCCTCGGACATCCTGCGCCTGCTCCCGTACCTGAAGCCCTACCGGGTGCGCTGGGTCGTCATGGTGGTGGCCGCGTTCACCAGCCTCGGCGCCACCGTCTCCATCCCGCTGATCACCAAAGCGGTGATCGACGGGCCCATACAGCACCACGACGAGCGCGGGCTGTGGATCCTCGGCTTGGCGGCCACCGCCGTCGGCGCCTCCGAGGCGGTGCTCTGGTTCATCCGCCGCTGGCTGGTGGCCCGCGCCACCATGGGTGTGGAAGCCGACATCCGCAAGGACCTCTACGCCCGGCTGCAGATCCTGCCGATGAACTTCCACGGCCAATGGCAGTCCGGGCAACTGCTGTCGCGGGTGATGAACGACCTCAGTGCCATCCGGCAGTTCCTGTCCTTCGGCCTGCTGTTCCTGATGCTCAACACCGCCCAGATCATCGTGGTGACGGCCATCCTGCTGGCCATGTACTGGCCGCTCGGGGTGGTCGTGGTGGTCTCCGTTGTGCCGATCACCCTCACGGTGCTGCACTTCCAACGGCAGTTCACCCTCTTGTCGCGTCAGTCGCAGGATCAGGCCGGCAACGTCGCCACGCATGTCGAAGAGGCCGCGCTGGGGCTGCGCGTCATCAAGGCGTTCGGCCGGGATGAATACGCCTACGACCGGTTCGACGAGCGGGCCGCGGGCCTGTACGACACCGAGATACGCAAGGTCGGCGTCTCCGCCAAATTCTGGACGCTGCTGGAGGTCATCCCCAACGGCACGCTGATCATCGTGCTCGGCGTCGGCGCGTGGGCGGCTGGTCACGGTGCCGTCAGTATGGGCACTCTGGTCGCCTTCATCACCATGATGCTGTCGCTGGTGTGGCCCATCGCCTCGCTGGGTTTCCTGTTGTCGATGACGCAGGAGTCCATGACGGCCGCCAACCGGGTCGCCGAGATCTTCGACGCACCCCGCGACATCGCCGACGGCCCGGTCGGCGACACCCCGCGCGGCGGGCGTCTGGAACTGGTCGACGTCGGCTTCCGGTTCCCGGACAGCGAGGCGTGGGCGCTACGGCACGTGAACCTGACGGTGGAGCCGGGAGAGACGGTCGCCCTGGTCGGCGCCACCGGGTCGGGCAAGTCGGTGCTGGCCGCGCTGCTGTCCCGGCTCTACGACGTCACCGAGGGCGCGATCCTGTTGGACGGCAACGATATCCGTGACCTGTCGCTGCCCGCGCTGCGCCAGGCGGTGGCCACCGCATTCGAGGACCCGACCCTGTTCTCCATGTCGGTGCGGGAGAACCTGCAGCTGGGCAACCCGTCGGCGGGTGCGGATCAGCTGGCCGAAGCCGTCCGGGTGGCGGCCGCAGATTTTGTCTACGACCTACCCTTCGGTCTGGACACCCGCATCGGCGAACAGGGCATGAGCCTGTCCGGTGGTCAGCGGCAACGCCTGTCGCTGGCACGCGCCATCCTGGCCAACCCTTCCGTCCTGGTGCTCGACGACACCTTGTCCGCTCTCGATGTGCATACCGAGGCTGTCGTGACCGAGGCGCTGGGCCGCGTGCTGCGCAATGTCACGGGCATCGTGGTGGCCCACCGGGCGTCGACGGTGCTGCTCGCCGACCGGGTCGCGCTGCTGCAGGACGGCACCATCACCGACATCGGCACGCACAGCGAGCTGTTGGCGAGCGTCGGCGAGTACCGGTATCTGTTGGCCGCTGACGACGAACTCGACGACGGCGCCGAGCGGGCCTGCAATTGGGAAGACGACGAATGCCGGTCCCGGCTGGAGCATCTGCACCTGGAGGACGCGGCGCGGCGTTGGGACGTGAACCGATGAGTGTCACAGACTGGCGCGGACAGACCGTCGACAAGCAGGACGACGATCTGCCCATCGACGAATCGATCTCCCGGCGGCGCGAAGCCCGGCACCTGCTGTTCGCGTTGCTGCGGCCCTACCGCGCGATGATCGCAATCCTGGCGATCATCGTCGTGGTCGAGAACGCGGCCCGGTTGTCGGTGCCGATCCTGGTGCAGCGCGGCATCGACCACGGCATCCCGCCGATCGTGCACGGCGGCTCCGCGCGCGAACTGCTGATCATCCTCGCTGTCCTGTCCGGGATCGTCGTCATCCAGGGCGGCAGCCGGATGGTGTTCCTGCGGCGATCGGGGCGGATCGGACAGCAGGTCCTGCTCGAACTGCGCCGCAGGCTCTTTCGCCATTTCCAGCGCCTCGACGTGGCCTTCCACGACCGCTACACCTCGGGTCGGGTGGTGGCCCGGTCGACCAATGACATCGACGCCATCCAGGACATGCTGGCGACGGGATTCGATGGACTGATCACCGCGGTGCTCACGATGTGCGGTACCGCCGTGCTTCTGGTCGTGCTGGACTGGCGGCTGGGCCTGATGTGCTTGTGCGCCTTCCCCATTCTGGTGGGGTTGGTGATGTGGTTCCGGTCGGAATCCTCGAAGACGTACCTGAAGGTCCGGGAGTCGGCCGCCCTGGTGATCGTGCAGTTCGTGGAGACCATGACCGGTATCAAGGCCGTGCAGGCCTACCGGCGTGAGCCGCGCAACCAGGAGATCTTCGAAGACGTTGCCGACCAGTACAAGTCGATCAATGAGCGCGCGTTCAAGCTGCTGGCCATCTTCATGCCCAGCGTGCGGCTGGTCGGCAACCTCGCGACCGGCGCGGTGATCCTGTACGGCGGCTACCTGGTGTTGGGTGAGCAGATGACGCTCGGCACGTTGACGGCGTTCCTGCTGTATCTGCGCATCTTCTTCGAGCCGATGCAGGAGATCTCGCAGTTCTTCAACACCTTCCAGTCCGCGTCGGCGGCGCTGGAGAAGATCTCCGGTGTGCTGGCCGAACAGCCCGGCATCCGTGATCCGTCCGATCCCGTGCCGCTGCCCGCGGTGCGCGGCGAGATGGACTTCCGCGATGTCCGGTTCGACTACGTGCCGGGCCGGCCGGTGCTACCTGACCTGTCGCTGCACATTCCGGCCGGGCAGACGGTGGCGCTGGTCGGGACCACGGGCGCCGGCAAGACGACCATCGCCAAACTGATTGCGCGGTTTTATGATCCGGTGTCCGGTGTCGTCAGCCTGGACGGGATCGACCTGCGCGATATCGAGCAGGCGGAGCTGCGCCGGCACGTCGTGATGGTGACGCAGGAGAACTTCATGTTCGAGGGCACCGTCGCCGACAACATCCGGTTCGGCAGGCCGTCGGCCACCGATGCCGAGGTGCGCGCCGCGGCGCTCGCCGTCGGGGCCGACCGATTCATCGATACCCTGCCCGACGGTTATGACACCGACGTCGCCAAGCGTGGTGGCCGGCTCTCGGCCGGACAGCGCCAGCTGGTGGCGTTCGCGCGCGCATTCCTGGCCGACCCGGCCGTGCTCATCCTGGATGAGGCGACGTCCTCGCTGGATGTGCCCAGTGAGCGTCTCGTGCAGCGGGCATTGGTGACCGTGCTGGCCGATCGGACGGCCGTGGTGATCGCGCACCGATTGTCGACGGTGCTGAGCGCGGACCGGGTGCTGGTGCTGGAGCACGGGCGCATCGTCGAGGACGGTCCACCCGGCGAATTGATCGATGCGGGTGGGCATTTCGCCGGGCTGCATCTGGCGTGGGTTGAATCGCTGGCGTGACACTCAACCAGCTGCGCGCGTTCGTGGAGGCACAGCGGACCGGCTCGTTCACCGCGGCGGCGCAGGCGTTGCAGATGGCGCAGGCCTCGGTGTCGGAGTTGGTGCGCCGGCTCGAGGTCGAACTGGATACCCAGTTGTTCGTGCGGGGCAGCCGCCGCTTGGCGCTGACCGCCGCGGGGGAGGAACTGCTCCCGTACGCCCAGCAGTCGGTGCACGCCGCCGACGGCGGGGTGCATGCCGTGCGTTCGGCCGGATCCCTCGGTGGTGGCACCGCGACGTTCGGCGTTCCGCGCAACGCCGACTACTACCTGCTGTCCAGCCTGGTGCAGACCTTCCACATGCGCTATCCCGAGGTCCGGGTGCGATTGGTCGGGCAGAACTCAGCCGAGACGGCGGCCGCGATCCAGGCGGGAGAGATCGAAGCAGGCATGCTGATCCTGCCGATCGATGACGAGGATCTGACCGTGCGGCCATTGCTGCGCGACGAGGTCTTCTACGTCAGCGCCGACCCCACCCATACCGAAAAGCCTGTCACGATAAGGCAATTGGCCGAGGCCGACCTGGTTCTCTACGACGCGCACTACGGCTGGAAGGATCCCACGCGGCGTCAGCTGGCCGAACGTGCGCAGCTGGCCGGCCTGCGGCTGGAGCCGCGGATCGAAATCGAGCACGTCGAGGCGGCTTTGCGTCTGGTGGCGGCCCGGTTCGGCGACACCATTGTCAGTGGGGCGGTGATCGACAGTGCGGCGTTCCCGTCCGGGTTGCACATCGCTCCGTTCGCCGAGCCGTTGTACGACACCATCGCGCTGGCCCAGCACCGAGGCCGGCCACTGTCGAACGCCACCCGAGAATTCGCGCGCCTGGCCGAGGACACCATTCGGGAATTGGCCGCATTGCCGGCCGAATCTCCCGCCGCTTCCGGGCATCCGACGGTTCCGCTGATCACCCGCCGCCAGGTGTGAGCCTCGGCCGAATGTGGGCTCTAGGTAGGCAAAAGTGGGCACATCAGTGCGCAGCACCCACAGTCGTGGGAACGCCTGACCTGGAAGAATGTTCTTCCATCGTATTACCCTGTGGATAATGCAGGATTTGCCCATCTAGTCCTTTGGCTGGAATGTGCCTAGCGTCGCCGCCATGCAGATCACCACCGACGAAGCCCGCGCCCTCGGACCGTTCACCTGGCTCAAGAAACCCGGGATCGACGGGCCGCCAGCCCAGCGCGACCCGCAGGTCACTGAGCGGGTGTCGCAGATGCTGTCCGATATCGAACGCCGCGGCGTGGACGCGGTCCGCGACTACTCCCGCGACCTGGACGGCTGGACCGGCGAGCTCGAAGTCGACGCGAACGAGCTGAGGCGTAGCGGCGACGCACTGCCCGGCGACGTTCGCGAGGCACTGGAGCTCGGCTACGAGCGCACCAACCGTTTTGCGACCGCCACTCGTTCGCACCTGTCCGACTTCGAGGTCGATCTTGCTCCCGGTGTCGTCGGTGGGGTGCAGTACATCCCCGTCACCCGGGTTGGTGCCTACCTGCCCGCAGGTCGTTTCCCGCTGCTGGCCAGTGCCTTCATGACTGTCGGTGTGGCGAAGGCGGCAGGCGTTCCCACCGTGCTCGCGTGCACCCCGCCGTCGGGAGACCACGGTGCGCACCCGGCCGTGCTGTACGGGGCGTACCTATCCCGGGCCGACCGGGTCTTTGCCGTCGGTGGTGTCCAGGCATTGGGCGCCATGGCCTTCGGCCTTCTGGGTGATGCGCCGGTGGACATGCTCGTCGGTGCGGGCAACGCCTTCGTGACCGAGGCCAAGCGCCAGCTGTTCGGCCGCGTCGGAATCGACCTGCTCGCGGGACCGTCTGAGGTTGCGGTGCTGGCCGACGAGACGGCGAACCCGGAATGGGTGGCGGCCGATCTGTTGGGCCAGGCCGAGCACGGGCCGAACTCGCCGGCAGCACTGATCACCACATCGGAGACGTTGGGACGCAGGGTGATCGAGGCCATCGAGCGTCAGCTGGAGACCCTGTCCACCCGTGAGATCGCCGGCGCGGCCTGGCGCGACTACGGCACCGTGGTGGTCGCCCGCGATCGTGCGCAGGCCGCGGCCATCTGCGATGTGCTGGGACCCGAGCACCTCGAAGTGCAGACCAGCGATGACGACTACTTCCTCAAGGAGCTGCGCAACTACGGTTCGTTGTTCGTCGGACCGTGGAGCACCGTCGCGTATTCGGACAAGGGCATCGCCGGCACCAATCACGTTCTGCCGACCGGGAAAACCGCACGATACAACGCCGGTCTGTCGGTGTCGCGGTTCCTCAAGCCGCTGACGTACCAGCGGGCTCAGCGGCAGGGGACCGCCGCGCTGGCTCCCGCGGTCGAACGGATCTCTGCTTTCGAGGGACTGGCCGCACATGAGGCCACCGCGACCATCCGGATCGAGGAGATCGGCAGGCATTCAGGTGCTTTCGACGGTACTCCTGCGGTGAACCGGGCCTGATGGACGGCCGGCAGCTGCGCGTCTCGGCGATCTCGATCCCCGTCGCCATCGGGGACGTCGCACAGAACCTGGCCCGCATTGCGCAGGCATTGCGGACTGCCGTCGGCGCGCAGTTGATCGTCCTGCCCGAACTGGCCACCTCCGGATACGTTTTCCAGGACCGCGCCGAAGCAATCCGGCTTGCGCTCCGGGCGGACGACCCGCGGCTGACCGGGCTGGCTACCTGTCTGCGGCCCGGGGCCGTGGCTGTGGTCGGCTTCTGCGAAGTGGACAGGGGTGAGCTGTTCAATTCGGCGCTGGTTCTCGATCGCCGCGGTGTCCTCGGTTGCTACCACAAGTCGCACCTGTGGGATGCGGAGCAGGAGATCTTCACCCCCGGAGAGCGGGCCGGTGCGGTGTTCGACACTCCGATCGGCCGGCTCGGCGTCGCGATCTGCTACGACAACGAATTCCCTGAACTACCAAGGCAGTTGGCGTTGGCCGGAGCCGATGTGCTGGCGCTGCCGGTGAACTGGCCCTTGGTGTCTCGGCCAACCGGTGAGCACCCGCCGGAGACCATTCAGGCCATGGCGGCCGCCCGTTCGTCGCGGCTGGCGACGGTGATCGCCGACCGGCACGGCGCCGAGCGCGGGGTCGCGTGGACCGGCGGCACGGCGATCATCTCGGCCGATGGCTGGATCGTCAGCACCGCCGACCACCGCGACCGCGCCGACGCGGTGCTCGATCTCTACCGCGACAAGGCCATCGGTCCGCACAACGACCTGTTCGCCGATCGTCGCCCAGATCTTTACGGGGACATCGTGGTTCCCCGATACGACCACCACAACCAGAAGCGAGGAATCCGTGTCTGATTCACCCGCGATCGAGTCGAAGTCCATCGACTGGATCCCCCTCACCGAACGCCGCGGGAAGCCGTCGACGCTCTTCCCGCTGTGGTTCATGTCCAACGCGAACCTCACCACGCTGGCCACCGGCATGGTGGGCGCGGCACTTGGCGCGTCGTTCCTCACGTCGCTGGTCGCCATCGTGTCAGGCGCGGCCATCGGGACCGTGTTCACGGCCTTCCACTCGGCGCAGGGTCCGCAGCTGGGCCTGCCCCAGATGATCCAGTCCCGGGCCCAATTCGGTTACCGCGGTGTGGTGGTCATCTGCGCGGTCGTGGTGTTCAGCATCGTCGGCTTCAACATCTTCAACCAGATCCTGGCCGCCGACGCGCTCACCCTGGTCACCGGGGTGGACCAGCGTGACCTGTGGTTCGTCGTGATCACCGGGCTGGCATTGGCCTTGGCGATCTTCGGCTACCACTGGATCCACCGTTTCCAGACCTGGTTGACGTGGCTGTTCCTGGCTACTTTCGGCGTGTTCACGGTCGCGGCGTTGGTCTGGCTGCCGCTGCCCGACGGGCAGCTCGGCTTCGGCGGGTTCACCTGGGCGGCCTTCCTGGTCCAGTTCGCCGCCGCGGCGGCCTACGCGCTGGGCTGGGCGCCGTACGTGTCGGACTACTCCCGCTACCTCCCGCCGCAGACCAGTCCCCGCAAGGCGCTGTTCCACACGTACACCGGCGTTTTCGTCGGCGCGACCTGGCTGATGGTGCTCGGTGCGCTGGTGGCCGCGCTGTTCAGTGGCGTCGCCCCGCTGGAGGCGGTGCAGCAGGCCGCCGATCAGCTGGTGGCGGGTTCCGGTGCCTGGCTGGTCGTGGCCGCGATTCCCGGCTTGATCACCGTGGTCACCGTCAACATCTACGCCGCTTCACTGGAGCTGATCACCATGGTCGATTCGTTCCGTCCGGTGCGGCCCACGCTTCGCCTGCGGGTGATCTCCTGCACGGTCATTGCCCTCGCCGGCCTGCTGGGCGCCGTGCTGTCGACGGGCGCGTTCCTCACCAACTTCGGCAGCTTCCTGGTGGTGCTGCTGTACCTGCTGGTGCCGTGGACGTCGGTGAACCTGGTCGACTACTACTTTGTGCGGCGCGGGCACTATGCAGTGCGGGAGATCTTCGTGGCGCACGACAGCGTGTACGGGACGTGGGGCTGGCGCGGGCTGTCGGCGTACCTGATCGGGATCGTCGCGATGATTCCGTTCGTGGTGACCGTCTGGTTCACCGGTCCGGTCGCGGCGGCCATGGGCAATATCGACATTGCACTGTTCGTCGGTCTTTTCGCTTCCGCCGCAGCATATTTGGTGATGGCTCGATCGCTGGATCTGGCGACCGAGACAGCCCGGGCCGAGGCCGATGCGCGTGAGCACGGGATCGAGGCGGTCAGCTTCGCGGGCCGGGTGGCGCCGGTGGAGACCTAGCCCTGCGGATAGAAGAGGAACAGTCGGCACCCGATCGTCGTCGACGGAATGTGCCAGGACCCCGCGGGTGCATGCAAGAACGTGCCTGCGGGATAGTCCTGTGCGCCATCGTTGAACACACCGTCGAGAACGTAGACCTCTTCGGGACCGGGGTCGTGGATGTCTTTTTCGGGAAAGATGCTTCCCGGGTCCATCTCGAGAATGACGGCTTTCGCCTCCGGTCCGTTCCACAACCTGCGCACCCGGACGCCGGGAAGGATCTCTTCGGCGGCGGTGTCGTCGACGAATGCGGACTGGTAGCCGGGCTGGGCGAGGATCTCGGGATTCACCGCTTCATCGTCTCGGCGTGAGTCGGCGTCGGACAGGGCAACACTTGCCACGATTGGGTATTTTCGTGCCATGCATCGTGTTGTCGCATTGGTGCGATCCGTGCAATCCCCCTTCGAGCTGGGTTGCGCAGAAGAGGTTTTCGGAACTCAGCGGCCGAGCGTTCCTGTGCGGTACGAGTTCGCTGTCTGTGCGCAGGCGCCGGGACCGATACGCACCACGGCCGGTTACACGATGCAGGTGGATCACGGGCTGGAGATGCTCGACACCGCTGACACCGTCGTGGTGCCTGGCTGGGCACCGGTCGACGCGCCGCTCAGCGCGGAGGTCAGGACGGCGCTGGTTCGTGCGCATGGCCGGGGCGCACGGTTGGTCTCCATCTGCTCCGGCGTGTTCGCCCTGGCCAGAACTGGTCTGTTGGACGGTCGGTCGGCCACTGTGCACCCCGCCCGCTTCGAGCAGATGCGTCGCGAGTTCCCTTCGGTCACCGTAGAAGATGCGGTGTTCGTCGACCACGGCGACGTGGCCACCAGTGCCGGTGGGGGCGCCGGCATCGACTTGTGCCTGCATCTCGTGGAGCGCGACTTCGGCGCTGAGTACGCCCGGCTTGTCGCCGAGAGCATGGTGCTGCCCCGATACACCCCGAGTGCTGGCGTCTCTGGTGATTTCGGTGCGCTCGCCGCGTGGGTGTCCGAGCGGTTGGCCGAGCCGCTCAGTGTGCGGGATTTGGCTGCCTTCCTTAATATTTCGCCGCGCACTCTGGCTCGGCGCACTGCCGAGGAGCTCGGGACGAGTCCGGGGGAGTGGCTGGTGGACCGGCGGATCGCCGCCGCGCGGGAGCTGTTGACGGCGACTTCGTTGACGGTCGACGCCGTGGCGACGCGGGTTGGTCTGGGATCGGCGGTCAACTTACGTAGGCATTTTCGGCGGCAGTTCGGAACGACGCCAGGGGCCTTTCGCCGGTCGGTGTTGCCGTGAACGCAGGAAGGTCACCCGAGCGAACTCGAGTGACCTTCCTGCGTTGACGTGCTACTTGCCGCCGATCTTGTACAGCAGCGACTCGACGTTGTTGATACCGGCGGGCAGGCCGCTCTGCCGGTCGCTTTCGAGCACGTCGAACCCGCCGCGCGGATCCTTGGCGACCAGGATCATCACGTGGGACATGTCGGTGCCCTTGGGCTGGGCGATGTCGTTGTGCACCTTCGCGAAGAAGTTCTGGTCCAACGAACTTGTGTGCCAGGCTCGGTAGCTGTTCGGGTTGGTGTTCTTCGTCATCGACTGGTCATGTCCGGTGACCGGGATGACCGAGTTCACCCAGTTGCTCTCGCTATCGGTGATCTTGCCGGACTTGGCCGCGGCGTCGATATCGTGTCGCGCCGGGCGGTACAGCTCGGTCAGATGGATGTGCATCTGCTCTTGGCCCCGGCTGTCAGCGGAGTTGATGGCCAGTGCCCAGTCGCTGACGCCGGTGAGGTGATGAGCTTCGTCGGCGGCGTGCTTGAAGTAGTGGGGTGCGTCCGCAGACAACAGGTTGGAGCATTCGATACCTGATTCGGGCATGGTGGGGATGACCAGCAGGTCGGTGTGCACCTTTTTCTGGCTGGAGTTGCCCGAGTGCACCGCCCACCCGTGGGTTGCGTCGTTGTGGGGCCACTGGATGTCGAAGTTGGTCCCCTTGTTTTTCGGGGTGTACTTGGCCGGGTCGACGCCCTTCCACAGAACGCTCTCCATCTGCTTGATGGTGGAGCACGGTCCGAAGGTGGTGGCGGTGGCGGTGGCGTCGGCGTCGGCGTCGGCGTGGGAGGCCGGGGCCAGGCCGAGGGCCAGTGCCGGGACGACGGCCATTGAGGCGACCGCGGCGATGCGGCGGGCGAAGCGGGTGCGAGAGGTGTTCGTCATGGTGTTCTCCGTTGCTTGTTTGGTGGAGTGAAAGCTTGGTGAGAACAACTTCTCGCATCGGGGCGTCGGGGTATGTCCGCTGGTCAGGTGGCGTGCCAGGGGAAAGTGCGTTCCCCCGATTGGGGGACATGGGGCTCTCCGTCCTCGCGGTACTCCGCAATGTTGTTGCAGGCCAGCGCATCCGAACTGCCCCGCCACTTTGGCGGATATATCCGCTGGCCGACGACGGACTCGTTCGCTATCGTCGCCTGTGTGAACATCCGAGTCGAGGAGGTCGTCGGCGCTCGCGCCGACATCAGATGACCGCGCCCCGTCGCCGACCCTTTGGGCCGGCGGCGCCGTGATGCCCTCACTCACCGAACGCACCGGATTGCGTTCCCTTTCAAGGATGGTTCATTCATGCACTCCTTTACGCGCGACCAGATACTCGGCGCCTTCCGTAGCGCCACCCGCAGCGAGGTCAAAAGGGTCACTTTCGCCGAGAACTTCGAATCCGTCGAGTTCGGTGCGCTGGACTACTACGGCTGGGTCGATCCCAAGATTCCGCGCCGTGCCTACCTGCTCTTCGACCGGCCAGACGGACCGATCGCGCTGCTGCTGAATCGTGCCGCGGTCACCCCGCGCGGACGAACCATGTGCACGTGGTGCAACGACGTGAATCTCACCGACGACGCGGTGCTCTACACCGCTCGCCGGGCTGGGGCGGCAGGCCGCAAGGGCGACACCATCGGGACGATGATCTGCGCGAATTTCGGATGCTCGCGCAATGTGCGGCGGCTGCCACCCGCGTTCCATAAGGACACCGACCTGGAGTTCATCCGAGAACGGCAAGTTGGAGAGCTACGGCGCAAGGTCGACGGTTTCGTCGACAAGGTGCTCGCTACCGCGGACTGAAAACGGCCGTGGACATCAGCCTGTGTGTCGCGCGCTCACGGAATCAACCGCCCGCGCCGGGCGCGCGACACCGACTCATGCCTGGTCTTCGTCCCCAGTTTTGCTGCGGCACTGCGCAAGTAACTCTTCACCGTTTCCGGCTTCAGTGAAAGACGCTGCGCTGCTTCGGCATTGGTGCACCCCAGCGCGACCTGGGTCAGTACATCGATCTCGCGGGCGGTCAAGGGAGCCGCGGAAGGGGCACCTCCAGACAGCGCTACACCCAACTGGTCGGCCAACACCCGTAGCGGTCCCTGTATCGCGTCGGGCACCGAAGCTGCCAGCCGGCGCAGCTCGGCATGCACCTCTCGGATCTTCTCCGGGTCGGCCACCCGATCGGTGAACCCGGCCAGGTGCGCCTCACGCAACCGCATCCGGCGGTCCACCTCGTCGCGGATCTGTAGCTCGTGGGTCAGCCGGCGCGCCGATCCGACCATCAGGTCGACGGCCCGACCACCGATAGGGGCCGCGGACCGGTAGGCGCCGTACAACATGGCCCGGGCCCGCCCGTCCACGACCACCGGCACCGCCAGCACCGAGCGGATGCCCTCGCCGTGCACGGGCGCGTCGTAGTCGTGGGTGATGCTGACGTCGTGGCGGTAGTCGGCCACCGCCATCGGCCGGCCGGCGACCATGCTGGCTCCGCCCAGGCCGGACCGGGACCGCACCACCAGCCCGCGCAGACCACCGGTCCGGGTGCCGACGAACTCGGTCAGCAGTAGCGCGTCCTCGTGCACCTCGCCGCCGAACAGCACCGGAACTCCAGCCTCGGCGGCCACCCGGCGCAGCTCAGCGCGCACCGCGTCGGTATCGCGGGGCCTTAACAGCGATTGCACAGAATTCCCCTCTTCCGGGGGTAGCGGACGGGCGAGTGTGACGTAGATCCTATCTGTATGGCGACCAACACCGACCTGTACCGCGATGCCCGCGACCACCTCGTCGACGTCATCGGCGACTATCACAAGGCCGTCGAGACATTCCAGTGGCCGCAGATCACCGGTTCGTTCAACTGGGCAATCGACTGGTTCGACGTCATTTCGGCGGGCAATGACCGCACGGCGTTGTGGATCGTCGAGCAGGACGGCAGCGAGCGTAAGGTCAGCTTCGCCGGGATGTCGGCGGCGTCTGCTCGGGTTGCGACATGGCTGCGCGGCTTGGGGGTGAGCAAGGGCGACCGGGTCATCCTGATGCTCGGCAATCAGGTCGAGTTGTGGGAGGCGATGCTCGCTGTCGCCAAGCTCGGCGCGGTCATCATGCCGACCACCGGTGCGCTCGGGCCGGATGACCTCAAGGATCGGATAGATCGCGGCGGCGCCCGGTTCGTCATCGCGAACGCCGCCGATGCCCCGAAGTTCGACGAGGTGCCCGGCGACTACGTGCGGATCGCGGTCGGTGACGTCGAAAACTGGCACCGCTACGAAGACGCTTACCAGGCCACCCCGGAACCGCACGAGACGGTGACCGCTGTCGACGACCCGCTGCTCGTCTACTTCACCTCCGGCACCACCAGCAAGCCCAAACTGGTCGAGCACTCCCAGATCTCCTACCCGGTGGGCCACATGTCGACCATGGCCTGGATCGGGGTGCGCCCGGGGGATGTGCACCTAGCCATCAGCTCGCCGGGCTGGGCGAAACACGCGTGGAGTTGCTTCTTCGCGCCCTGGATCGCCGAGGCGACCATCTTCGTCTACAACTACAGCCGGTTCGACGCCGCCGACCTGCTGGCGCAGGTGCATCGCGCCGGGGTCAGCACGTTCTGCGCTCCGCCGACGGTGTGGCGGATGCTCATCCAGTCCGATCTCGGCGCCAAACCCGAAGGGCTGCGGGAGATTCTGGGCGCGGGGGAGCCGCTGAATCCGGAGGTGATCCAGACGGTGGAACGTGCCTGGGGGTTGACCATCCGGGACGGCTTCGGCCAGACCGAGACCACCCTGCAGGTGGGCAACACGCCCGGCCAACCCGTCAAGGCGGGTTCGATGGGCCGGCCGATGCCCGGTGTGCCGGTGGTGCTCATCGACCCGCTCACCGGCGAACTGGCCGACGAGGGCGAGATCTGTTTGGACCTGAGGCGGCAACCTCTGAACCTGATGACGGGCTATCTCGATGATCCACAACGCAATGCGGCGGTGATGCACGGCGGCTACTACCACACCGGTGATGTCGCGGGCCGCGACGCCGACGGGTACATCACCTACATCGGCCGCACCGATGACGTCTTCAAATCCAGCGACTACAAGGTGTCGCCGTTCGAGCTGGAGAGCGTGCTGATCGAGCACCCCGCGGTCGTCGAGGCGGCCGTCGTCCCGCAACCACACGAGACGCGGCTCGCGATCCCAAAAGCGTATGTGGCCCTTGCCGACGGCTGGACCGCCGACGCCGACACCGCGCGCGCCATCATGGAATACGCTCGCGACCATCTTGCGCCGTACCTCAAGGTGCGACGGGTCGAGTTCTTCGAACTGCCCAAGACCATCTCCGGAAAGATCCGGCGCGTGGAGTTACGCCGCCGTGAGGAAACGGGGCAACCGATCGAGACCGAATACCGCTACGAGGATCTGGTGCGCCCGGGCGAGCGAAGCGACGGGAAATAAAACATGCAGAGCTACGACGCCGGACCGACCACGTTGCCGATCCTCGAAGAGACCATCGGAGCCAACTTCGAGCGCACCGCCGCCGCGCACCCTGATATCGAGGCGCTGGTCGACTGCGCTCAGGGCAAGAGGTGGACCTACCGCGAACTGAACGCCGAAGTCGACGTCGTTGCGCGGGGATTGATCTCAAGAGGGATCGCCAAGGGCGACCGGGTGGGCATGTGGTCGCCGAACCGATCCGAGTGGACCATCGTCCAGTACGCGACCGCCAAGATCGGCGCGATCCTGGTCAACATCAATCCGGCCTACCGCACCCACGAGCTGGGGTACGTGCTCAACCAGTCGGGCGTGCGGATGCTGATCTCGGCAACCGATTTCAAGAGCTCCGACTATGTCGCGATGGTGGATGCCGTTCGCCCGGAGGCGCCCGCGCTGACCGAGGTGATCTTCCTGGGCGCCGCCGACTGGGACGCGCTTCGCTCCAGCGCAGTGGCGCCCGAGGACCTGGCGGCGCGGCAAAAGACGCTGAAGAACACCGATCCGATCAACATCCAATACACCTCGGGCACCACGGGTTTCCCCAAAGGGGCAACCCTGTCGCACCGCAACATCCTGAACAACGGATTCTTTGTCACCGAAGGCATCAACCTGCGGCCGGGGGATCGGCTGTGCATCCCGGTGCCCTTCTATCACTGCTTCGGCATGGTGATGGGCAACCTGGGCTGCACCACACATGGCGTGACCATGGTGATCCCGGCACCGGGCTTCGATCCCGGGCTGACGCTGAAAGCCATTGCACAGGAACGCTGCACCGGGGTGTACGGGGTGCCGACGATGTTCATCGCCATGCAGAACCACCCATCGTTCCCCGAGGCGGACCTCAGCACCTTGCGGACCGGCATCATGGCCGGCGCGGTCTGCCCCATCGAGGTGATGAAGCACTGCATCAACGACATGAACATGTCCGAGGTGGCCATCGCCTACGGAATGACGGAGACCTCACCGGTGTCGTGTCAGACCCTGCACGACGACGACCTGGATCGGCGCACGGCGACCATCGGCCGGGCGCACCCGCACGTCGAGGTGAAGATCGTCGACCCCGAAACGGGCCATATCGTCGAACGTGGGGAGCCCGGCGAGTTCTGCACGCGGGGGTACTCGGTGATGCTGGGGTATTGGGAGAATCCTGAAAAGACTGCCGAGGCAATCGATGACGAGGGTTGGATGCACACCGGCGACCTCGCGGTCATGCGCGAGGACGGCTACTGCACCGTCGTCGGCCGAATCAAGGACTTGGTCATCCGCGGTGGCGAGAACGTGTACCCCCGCGAGGTCGAGGAGTTCCTGTACACGCATCCCGGCATCGAGGACGCCCAGGTGATCGGCGTCCCCGACGCCAAGTACGGCGAAGAGATCTGCGCGTGGATCAAGATGAAGCCGGGTGCGGAACCGTTGGACGTCAAGGCCGTTCGGGCGTTCGCCGAGGGCAGGCTGGCGCACTACAAGATCCCGCGCTACGTCCACCTGGTGGAGGAGTTCCCGATGACCGTCACCGGCAAGATCCGCAAGGTGCAGATGCGCGAGGAGAGCGTGGACATCCTCGGGCTCAGCTGAATTCGGCTGTCCCGATGGTCCAGGCGCGCGCCTGATCGCTCAGTGTGAAGCCCAAGCCGGGGCGATCGGACAGGTGCATCCGGCCGTCGCTGATCTCCAGGTGCTCGTTGAACAGCGGGTCGAGCCAGTCGAAGTGCTCGACCCACACGCCGTGCGGGTAGGTGGCGGCCAGGTGCAGATGAATCTCCATCGCGAAATGCGGTGCCATTTGCAGGAACTTCTGCTCGGCCAGCGTGGAGAGCTTGAGGAACTGGGAGATACCGCCGATGCGCGGGGCGTCGGGCTGGATGATGTCGACGGAGTCGGCGTCGATCAGGCGCTGATGCTCACCCACGCTGGCCAGCATCTCGCCGGTGGCGATCGAGGTGTCCAGGGCGCGGGCCAGATGGGCGTGGCCCTCGGCGTCGTAGGCGTCCAGTGGCTCTTCGATCCAGACCAGGTTGAACTTCTCCAGGATGCGACCCATGCGCATCGCGGTGGGCCGGTCCCACTGCTGGTTGGCGTCGACCATCAGCGGAACGTCATCACCGAGGTGCTCGCGGACCTTCTCCAGCCGGGCGATGTCGGTGCGCCAATCCGGTTGTCCCACCTTGATCTTGATGCCGCCGATGCCGCTGGACAGCGCGGCCGAGGCGTTCTCCAGGACCTGCTCGATTGGCGTGTGCAGGAAGCCGCCGGAGGTGTTGTAGGTCGGCACGGAATCGCGGTGGCTGCCGATCAACTTCGCGATGGGCAGACCCGCGCGCTTGGCCTTGAGGTCCCACAGGGCGATGTCGAAGGCGGCGATCGCTTGTGTCGCGACACCGCTGCGACCCACCGAGGCGCCGGCCCAGACCAGCTTGGTCCAGATCTTGGCGATGTCGTTGGGGTCCTCGCCGATCAGGACGGGAGCCACCTCGCGGGCGTGCGCGAACTGAGCGGGCCCACCGGCGCGCTTGGAGTAGCTGAACCCGATCCCGGAATGACCGTCGACGGTATGGATCTCGGCGAACAGGAACGCGACCTCGGTCATCGGCTTCTGCCGGCCGGTGAGCACCTTGGCGTCGCTGATCGGGTTCTGCAGCGGCAGTGTCACCGACGACAGCGTCACCCGCTCGATGCGGTCCTGGGTGGCCGCGCCGGCGGCCAGGGCTTTGATCGCCGCGTCGGGCGCGCTGAGTGCACTGCTCATCGTCATGGAGTCCACGGTAGGGAGGCCGTCCAATTCAGTCCAACACCGATTATGGATTTATTGATGCAGCAGGGGCATGAAAACAATTCATGCCTGGATTGCATTGACAGATACCGAATCGGGCTTGGACGGGAATGTATCCGGGTGCCTAGAGTCGGCCGAGGTCATTGATGTGACCTGAGCCACGCAAGGAGTTTCGATGAATCCCACCGCCGCAGTACCAGTCGGCAGTCCAGCCCGCGTCCCGGCACCCAAAGCCGGTCACGTGCGGTACGTCATCCTCGCGATGCTGTTCGCGGTCACCGTCATCAACTACGCCGACCGGTCCACCATCTCGATGGCCGGCGACGCGATCCAGGATGCCCTCGGCATCGACGCGGTGACGCTGGGCTACATCTTCTCCGCGTTCGGCTGGTCCTACCTGATCGCCCAGATCCCGGCCGGCTGGCTGCTGGACCGCTACGGCTCCAAGAAGGTGTACTGCGGGGCGATCCTGTCCTGGTCCATCTTCACGGTCTGCCAAGGTTTCGTCGGCAACTTCTCGATGGGCACCGCGGTCGGACTGCTGTTCCTGCTGCGTCTGCTGGTCGGCCTGGCCGAAGGCCCGTCGTTCCCCGGTAATTCGCGCATCGTCGCGGCCTGGTTCCCGACGAAGGAACGCGGCACCGCCGCCGCCATCTTCAACTCCGCGCAGTACTTCGCCACTGCGGCGTTCTCCCCGCTGATGGGCTGGCTCGTGGTGACCGCCGGCTGGGAGCATGTGTTCACCATCGTCGGTGGCATCGGTGTGCTGTTCGGTCTGCTGTGGATCGTCGTCATCTACGCACCCCGCAACCATCCGAGGGTGACGCAGGCCGAATTGGCCTACATCCGCGAGGGCGGCGCCCTGGTGGATATGGACGCCGGTGACGCCGCCCCGGCAGAAGCCAACGGCACCAAGCAACTTCACTACGTCAAGGCGCTGCTGAAGAACCGGATGATGCTGGGCGTCTACTTCGGCCAGTACTTCATCAACACCATCACCTGGTTCTTCCTGACCTGGTTCCCGGTGTATCTGGTGCAAGAGCGCCACATGTCGATCCTCAAAGCCGGCTTCATCGCCTCGCTGCCTGCCATCTGCGGCTTCATCGGCGGCATCCTCGGCGGTGTGCTCTCCGACGGGCTGATGCGCCACGGTTGGTCGCAGACCAAGGCCCGCAAGCTGCCCATCGTGGTCGGGCTGCTGCTGGCCACCGTCATCATCGGCTGCAATTACGTCGAGGCGTCCTGGCTCGTGGTGCTTCTCATGGCGGTGTCGTTCTTCGGCAAGGGTCTGGGCGCGCTGGGCTGGGCGGTGGTCGCCGACACCGCGCCCAAGGAGATCGCGGGCCTGTCCGGCGGGGTCTTCAACACCTTCGGCAGCCTTGCCGCCATCACCACTCCGATCGTGATCGGCTACCTGGTGAAGACGCAGGGCTCGTTCGACCTGGCTCTGCTCTACGTCGGGCTCAGCGCGGTGCTCGCGCTGTTCTGCTACCTCGTGGTGGTCGGGCCGATCAAGCGTCTGGAGATCAGCGACCTGGAGCCTGCCGTCCGCTAGGCCAGGAGCGGGCTCAGGCGCGCGGCGCACTCCCGCAGCACGGGCACCTGGCGGGCCAGCAGTTGCTCCTGCTCGACGCGGGCGGACATCGCCACCGCGGCCACCAGGGCGCCCGCCGGGGCGCGCACCGGGACCGCGACGCACGCCGAATCCTCCCGCAGCTCACCGATCTGGCGGGCCACGTCCTGATCGCGGATCTCGTCGAGTTGTTGCACCAGAAGCGATCTCGAGGTCACGGCGTGCGCGGTCAAGCCGTTCAGGGGTGAGGTGAGCAAGGCATCGATATCCCTCTTCTCGGCCAACAGCAGCTTCCCGACGGCGCAGGCGTGCAGGTGATGATTCAGCACCGACTCATCAGCGGGTGGTGGATACTCACTGTCGGAGTCGGCCAGGCGCACCGAGGTGTTGGTGAAGTAGAACAGGTGCACACCGAAGCGCACCGACAACCGCAATTCGGCCAGCACCTCCCGGGCCGCGGTGCACACCGTCGGCGACACCGCCGCGTCGATCAGCAACCCCATCCGCGGGCCCAGCGAGAATCCGGACAGGTCCGGTAGTCGCACGATATAGCCATCGGCGACAAGCAGATTCAACAACCGGGAGGTGGTGGCCGACGGCATGGAGAGTCGTTCGGCGATCTCTTTCGCGGTCACCCCCACCCCGGCCAACGCCACCGCCTCCAGCACCTGCAGCGCGCTCTGCACCGCCTTGGGCTGGCGGCCGGACAGGGCGCCATCGGTTGGGCTCATCGGCGCACCTCCCACGGGTTGTAGTCGGCGAACACGTCACCGGCCACCGTTTCGTCGAACACCCCGACCCGCTCGGGTAGGTCGGGCAAGCTGCGACGGCGCAGGCCGAACGCGACGAGACCCGTTGCCAGCAGCGCTGCATACACCGCGGTGGCGATCCACACCGGCGAGGCCACCGTGAGGGCGGCCCAGCAGATGATGGCGATCATCGCGGCCGCTGCGCACATCCCGATGACCAACGGGGCGCGGGTCAGTTCGCCGATGCGGCGTAGGAACGCCGGGGCGGCAAGGCACACCAGCAGGTAGGCGCCGATGTATCCGTGCGCGGAGAGCGCGAGCAGTCCGATGAGCACCTCGCGGCTGGAGCCGGCGATGAACAGATACCCGACCGGGACCGCGACGATGACCGGGATCGCCAGGCTCAGCGCCACATGAGGGGTGCGATACACCGGATGGGCCCGGCCGACGCCCGCGGGCAGCACCCCCTCACGGCCCATCGCGAACAGCGTGCGCGACAGCGCCGTGGTCGATCCGATGACGCAGGCGAACCACGATGCGGTGATCCCGAGCTCCATCACGATGGACAGCACCGCCGACGCGGCGCCCGCGTTGTCCGGCAACGTCAGCACGATGGGCACGGAACCGATTCCCGCCCTGATGGTTCCAGCCGACTGCATCGCCGCGGCGAAGGTGTAGAGCACGCCGAGCGCCAAGGGCGACCATCTGATGGCGCGGGTCACCGTGACGAACGGACGCTGCGCCTCACGCGCGACGGTGCCTGCGCTCTCGAATCCCACGTAGGACGTGATCGCCAACAGCAAAGCGAAGCCCAGCGCCGAGTGATCTTCTGGGGCAGATACTTTCGGTGGGTCGTGGCCGCCGGCAACTGAACCGGTGAATGCGATCACCAGCACCACGGCCGCTACCGCGATGGCGAATACCTCGACCGTCAGCGAGATGCGGGCCGACAATCGGATGCCGCGCACCATCAACGCCCACGCGAGGACGCCGACCAGCACGGCCAGCACAGCGATGGCGGGCCGCCCGTCGGGCACGCCGAGACGGCCCAGCAGGGCGGTGAGATAGCTTGCCGCGCCGAGGGTGCTGGCCATTGCTGCCGCCGCGTACCCCATCACCACCGACCAGCCGGCGGCGATTCCGGGTAACGGTCCCAGTCCCTTGACGGTGTAGCTGTACAGCCCGCTGACAGCGACCATCCGGGAGGAGAACTGGGTGACGCAGTAACCCACGGCCGCCATCAACAGCGCGGTCACCACGAATACCGGCAGGGTGGCGTGCCCGGCCGCCGGGATCACCAACGCGGGCAGCGTCACCATCACCGCCGACGGTGCCACCGCCGACACGGACTGCCCCAGCACCTGGGCGAACGACAGTTGCGCCCGGTGTAACCCCGAGACCGGCGACCTGCTCCTGATCGCCCGTCTGCCGCTCATTCCGGCAACGTAACCGATCGGGTCGCCGCCCACAGCGTTGTCAGGTAAATCTTCGCGAACTTCAAATGAGAATCTGTCGGCCACACCAAACCGCATGACGCTCGTAGGGCCGCTCAACTGCGAATTCAAGACGGCGGAATGAGAATGGCTATGACATTCCAAATGAGAAAGACATTCGATCAAAAACTCATTTGGAATTGGTGGTGACGCAGACCACATCGGCGCGTAATCATGACCTATATGACAACCTTGCTGAGCCCGGCTCTGGACCCGCGCACTGCCGAATTCATCTCGGCGCCCCGGCACATGTACGTCGACGGCCAGTGGGTCGACGCGCTCTCAGGCCGGCGCTTCGACACTGTCGACCCCGCCACCGAGCAGGTCGTCACCACGGTCCCGCACGCCGGCGTCGAGGACGTCGAACGCGCGGTCGACGCCGCCCGCCACGCCTTCGAGACCGGGCCGTGGCCGGCGATGACCCCGGCCGAGCGGCAGCGGATGATCTGGCGGATCGCCGAAGGCATCACCGCCCGCGCCGACCAGTTCGCCGAGCTGGAGTGCATCGACAACGGCAAGTCGGTGGCCGTCGCCAAGGCCGTGGACGTGACCTGGGCGGCCGAGATCTTCTATTACTACGCGGGCTGGGCCACCAAGATCGAGGGCCGTACCGTCCCGGTCTCGGTGCCGTGGGCGCCGGGTGGCCGCTTCCACGCGTTCACGCTGCGCGAACCGGTTGGCGTCTGCGCCCAGATCATCCCGTGGAACTTCCCGCTGGTGATGGCCGCATTCAAGGTGGCACCCGCGCTGACCTGTGGCAACACCGTCATCCTCAAGCCCGCCGAGCAGACGCCGCTGACCGCGGTGCTGCTGGCCGAGGTGATCGCCGAAGCCGGTGTGCCCGACGGGGTCTTCAACCTGCTGACCGGATTCGGCGACATCGGCGCGGCGCTTTCCGCGCATCCGGACGTCGACAAGGTCGCCTTCACCGGGTCCACCGACGTCGGCAAGAAGATCGTCAACGCCGCCTCCGGCAACCTCAAGAAGGTCTCCCTCGAACTGGGCGGCAAGAGCCCGCAGGTGGTGTTCGCCGACGCCGACCTGGCGGCCGCGATCCCCGGCGTGGCCGGCGGATTCCTGTTCAACCACGGCCAGACCTGCACCGCAGGCACCCGACTGCTGGTCGAGGACACCATCTTCGACGAGTTCACCGCCGGCGTCGCCGAGCACGCAGCGAGCCTGCGCATCGGCCCCGGCCTGGACCCCACCAATGACATCGGCCCGCTGGTGTCGCGCGAGCAGCTCACCAAGGTGACCGGCTACCTGGACGCCGGCATCGAGCAGGGCGCCCGCGCGCTGGCCGGCGGCGGACGGCACGGCGACACCGGCTTCTACGTGCAGCCGACGCTTCTGGTCGACGTGCGCGACGACTTCAGCGTCTACCGCGAAGAGATCTTCGGACCCGTCGCGGTCGCCGTCCCGTTCAATCGCGAACGCGGCGTCCGAGCGGCTGCGAACGACACCCCGTACGGACTGGCCGCCAGCGTCTGGACCCGCGACGTGTCCACCGCCCACGAGGTCGCCGCCCAGATCAAGGCCGGCACGGTATGGGTCAACTGCCACAACGCGTTCGACACCGCACTGCCATTCGGCGGCTACAAACAATCCGGCTGGGGCCGCGAACTGGGTGAGGGCGCCATCGCCGAATACACCCAGACGAAGGCCATCAATATCGCGCTCTGAGTTTTCGGAGCCAAATGGGAATCGCGCAACAAAACCATTCTCATTTCAACGCACTCAAGCCTTACGGCACGGCAACCCAAACACACTCAATTCCACCGAAGGTAGACCCATGACAACTGACGCAGTCCTGGACGCCGGCCACACCGCCGTCAACCAGGCTCACCGATTAGCCGGCAAACTCGGCCCCACCGCCATCGTCTTCATGGTCGTCGCGGCCGCCGCACCCCTGACCGTCGTCGCGGGCACCTTCCCGATCGGCATCGCCGCGGGCAACGGCGCGGCCTTCCCGGCGTCCTACGGCGTGTGTACCGCGGTGCTTCTGCTGTTCGCCGTCGGCTTCACCACCATGGCCCGCCACATCCGTGGGGCCGGCGCCTTCTACACCTACATCGCTCACGGATTCGGCCGCCATGTCGGACTGGGTGCGGCCTTCCTGGCGCTGCTGTCCTACACGGCCGTGCAGGGCGGCGTGTACGGCTACGTCGGCGCCGCCCTCAACGAACTGGTCACCAGCCACGGCGGCCCGACGGTGCCCTGGTACCTGTACGCCCTGGTGATGATGGCCGTCGTCGGCACGCTGGGTTATCGGCATATCGAACTGTCCGGCAAGGTCCTCGGGGTCCTGCTCGTCTGCGAGGTCGGCATCGTGCTCGTCATCAATGCCGCCGTCATCGGCCAGGGCGGCGCCGACGGACTGTCCACCGCGGTGCTGCACCCGGGCAACTTCTTCAGCGGCGCACCGGGTATCGCGCTGATCTTTGCCCTGGCCGGCTACATCGGCTTCGAAGCCACCGCAGTATTCCGGGACGAGGCCCGCGATCCGGAGCGCACCATCCCGCGGGCCACCTACGTGGCGCTGCTGCTCATCGGTGGCTTCTACGCCCTGTCCAGCTGGACCATGGTCAGCGCGTGGGGTGACGCCGGTGCGGTGACCGCCGCCACCGACAGCCCGGCCACCATGCTCACCGACACCGCCACGCGCTACCTCGGCTCGGTGGCCGGTGATCTGGTCCAAATCTTCCTCATCACAAGCCTGTTCGCGGCACTGCTGTCCTTCCACAATGTGCTGGCCCGCTACATCTTCTCGCTCGGCAACACCCGCGCCCTGCCGGAAAGCTGCGGACGTTCGCATGCCCGGCACGCCTCGCCGCACATCGCGTCGGTGCTGCAGACCGTTTCGGCGCTGGTGCTGGTCGTGGTGTCGGTACTGGCCAACCTGGACCCCGTGATGCAGGTGTTCACCTGGTTCGTCGGCGCCGCCTCGGTCGGCATCGTCGTGCTGATGACGCTGACCTCGGCCGCCGTTGTCGTTTACTTCCGCCGCACCCGGTTGGACACCCGGATGTGGCACACCGTGATCGCGCCCGGTCTGGGCTTCATAGGCCTGGCCGTGCTCTCGGTGATGACCGCCGTCAACCTTCCGTTGCTGGTCGGTGGATCCGGCACCCTCGCCGGTGTCATCGGGGTGCTGCTCGCCGGCGCATTCCTGGGCGGTGCCGCGGTTGCTGTACTGCGCCCGCGCGCCGGCCACCAAGAATTCGAAAACGACAAGGAGATCGCACGATGAGCACCGCCTTCCTCGAAACCCTCACCACCACCGGAAGTTCCGAGCATCCGCTGGACCCGCTGACCGCCGACGAGATCCGCACCGTACGCGGAATCCTCGATGCGCAAGGCCAACTCGGCGAGAACGTGCGGTTCGTCTTCGTCGCGCTGGAGGAGCCGCACAAGAAGATCGTGAAGGCTTTCACCCCCGGCGCCCCGATCGACCGGCAGGCTCGGGTGCTGCTGCTGGACCGGGCCACCGGCCAGGGCAGTGATCTCGTGGTGTCGGTCACGCAGAACAACATCCTCTCGGTGGAGAACGTCGACGCCGGCACCGACGGCCACGTGCCGATCCTGGACCAGGAGTTCGAGGACATTGAGGCCTTCCTGCTGGAATGCCCCGAGTGGCTGGCCGCCATGGACAAGCGCGGACTCAACCACGGCGACGTGCGCGCGGTTCCGTTGTCGGCCGGCGTCTTCGGGCACGAAGACGAGGTGGGTAAGCGCATCGTGCGGGTGCTGGCCTTCTACCAGTACGACGCGGCCGACCTGCCGTGGGCGCATCCCATCGATGGCGTCGTCGCGTACGTCGACCTCACCGAGCGTCGTGTCACCAAGGTGATCGACGAGATCGAATTACCTCTGCCCACCGAGCGCGGGCAGTGGGACGCCGCCCCGCACGCAGTGGCGCCGCGCACCGATCTGAAGCCCATCGAGATCACCCAGCCCGAAGGAGCCAGCTTCACCGTCGACGGCAACCAGATCAGCTGGGCCGACTGGAAATTCCGGTTCGGGTTCGACGTCCGCGAGGGCCTGACCCTGCATCAGCTGTCCATCGCCGACCGGCCGGTGATCTACCGCGCGTCCATCGCCGAGATGGTGGTGCCCTACGCCGACCCGTCCCCGGTGCGCTACTGGCAGAACTACTTCGACCAGGGCGAGTACCTGTTCGGCCGCTACACCAATTCCCTTGAGCTGGGCTGTGACTGCCTCGGCGAGATCCAGTACTTCGACGTCACCATCGCCGACGAAGACGGCAACCCGAAGCTGATGAAGAACGCGATCTGTCTGCACGAGGAGGACTACGGCGTGCTGTGGAAGCACACCGACATGTTCAACGGAATGGCCGAGGTGCGTCGGTCCCGGCGCTTGGTGATCTCGTTTTTCTTGACCATCGGAAACTACGACTACGGGTTCTACTGGTACCTGTACCTCGACGGCACCATCCAGTTGGAGGCCAAGGCCACCGGCATCGTGTTCGCCTCGGCGCACCGCGGTCCCGACAGTTTCTCCAACGAGATGGCACCCGGGCTGGGTGCACCGTTCCACCAGCACCTGTTCTCGGCGCGGCTGGACATGGAGGTCGACGGCCAGACCAACACCGTCGAAGAGGTCGACGCCGTCGCCGTCCCGGTGGGACCGGAGAACCCGTGGGGCAACGCGTTCCGCCCACAGCGCACCCGGCTGACCCGGGAGTCCGAGGCGATGCGGACCGCCGACAACCTCAAGGCCCGGGTCTGGCACATCACCAACCCGGAGAAGCGGAACCGGCTCGGCCAGACCGTCGGCTACGCGCTGCACCCCGAAGGGCAGCCGGCACTGCTCGCGCATCCGTCCAGCTCCATCGCCCAGCGTGCGGCGTTCGCCACCAAGCACTTGTGGGTGACGAAATATGATCCCGCCGAACGCTATCCGGCTGGCCGCTTCGTCAACCAGAACCCCGGCAATGCCGGCTTGCCCGCCTACGTGGCGCAGGACCGCGACATCGACGGTCAGGACATCGTGGTCTGGCACACCTTCGGGCTGACGCATTTCCCGCGTCCGGAGGACTGGCCGGTGATGCCGGTGGACTACGCCGGGTTCAAGCTCAAGCCGGTGTCGTTCTTCGACCGCAACCCCGCGCTGAACGTTCCCGCTGCGCCGAAGGCGCACTGCTGCGAGAGTTAGCAGATGTCGACCGTCAGCCACACGTCCGCCGTCTTCGGGCGGCGGGCGTGTGCGGTGGTCGCGGCGGGTTCCGCCGCGCTGCACGCGACGATGATCGGCCACGCCGGCCACCTCGTGGTGGGGGTGCTCATCGCCGCGATGGCAGCGGCATGCCTGGTGTGCGCCTACGAACTGTGGTGTGGGTGCGGGTTGCGAACGTGGTGCGTGGTCGCGGTGATGAACCTGGCGATGATCGCGGTGCACTGGTCCATTCCGGCGCACCACCACGGTGCGGTAGTGGCCGAGCCGATGTCGGCGCTCATGACGCTGGCGACGGCGGTGTCGCTGACCGAGGCCGCCGTCGCCACCGCGGTGTTGTACGTGCTCACCAGGCGGCGTGAACCATCGGCCATCATGTAGGTATGACCGTCCCGCAGGCCACCACCTGCTACCGCCATCCCGGCCGGCCCGCGTACGTCCAATGCACCCGCTGCCGGCGCTTCATCTGCGGGGACTGCATGCGCGACGCCGCCGTCGGGCATCAGTGCCCGGATTGCGTGACGGCGGGGTCGGCCACGGTCCGCCGCGTCGAGGGCCACTTCGGCGGCACGCCCGCAGGGGAGACCCCGTACGTCACCTACACGTTGATCGCCATCAACGTGCTGATGTTCGTCCTGCAGATGACGTCGCGGCAACTGGAGAGCCAACTGACGCTGTGGCCGCCCGCGGTGGCCGACGGTCAGTACTACCGACTGGTGACGTCGGCGTTCCTGCACTACGGCATCGCGCACATCCTGTTCAACATGTGGGCGCTGTACGTCATCGGCCCGCCACTGGAGCAGGTGCTCGGCCGGGCCCGGTACGGCGCGCTGTACGGGTTGTCCGCGCTCGGTGGGTCGGTGCTCGTGTTCCTGGTCGCCCCGCTGAACACCGCGACCGCCGGGGCCTCGGGCGCGGTGTTCGGGTTGTTCGGCGCCACCTTCGTCGTCGCCCGCAAGCTGCGCCTCGACGTCAAATGGGTCCTCGGCCTGATCGCGCTGAACTTGGCGTTCACGTTCGTCGGCCCACTGCTCGGGTCGGGTGCCATCAGTTGGCAGGGCCATGTCGGCGGCCTGCTGACCGGTTCTGTGGTGGCCGCGGGGCTGGTGTATCCGCCACGCGCACAACGCAATCTGGTCCAGACGTCGCTGGTGGTCGGGCTCCTGGGGTTGTTCCTGGCGCTGATCTGGTGGCGCAGTGTGCAACTGCTCAGCATGTTCGGTGGGTACCTGCACCTGGGCTGACGATGCTTTCTACGCCAGGGTCGTGATCGGCGTCGTTTCACGACCCTGGCGTAGAAACCGAGAATTCCACAGTCGCGCGTTCATCCACAGGGCGTAGCCACAACGGCCGCGCACACCCCTTGGTCGTCGCACCCCGCGCCGACGATCCAGCCTATGGATGACCCTTTCCTCGGCCCGGAAGCGCTGACTGCCGGCGACCTCACTCGAAGCCAGATGCGCTGGCGATATACCGCGGCGCATCCTCGTGTTTACATTGCCCGAGGCAAACCCCTTGACCTGCGCACGAATACGCGTGCCGCCTGGTTGTGGAGTGATCGCCGGGGCATCATCGCCGGGCGTGCCGCGGCCGCCCTGCATGGAGCCCAGTGGGTTGATGACACCACGCCGATCGAGCTGATCGCCGAACACCGCAGACCGCGTCGCGGAATTCTGGTGCGAGAGGAGCGCATTGCCGCCGACGAGATCTGCACCATTGACGGTATGCCGGTCACCACGCCCGCGCGGACCGCGCTCGATCTCGCCCGCTTCCTCGACCGCGACCCGGCGGTAGCGCATGTGGACGCACTGGCTGCCGTGACGCGCGTAAGTGAAGCAGAGGTGATCGCGTTGGCGACCCGCTATCCGCGTCTACGCGGAATCCGGCAGGCCCGAACGGCATTGAAGCTGATGGATGCGGGTGCGCAATCCCCACGAGAAACTGAGTTACGCCTGTTGCTCATCGATGCGGGATTTTCGCGCCCGGCCACGCAGATCCGGGTGAGCGACGGCTTCAACGATGCGTACCTCGACATGGGCTGGGAACACGTGAAGATCGGCGTGGACTATGACGGGCGCCAGCATCACACCGACCGGCGGCGCTGGGTGCACGACATCGGGCGCAATGAACTGATCACCCAGCAGGGCTGGATCGATCTGCACGTAGTGGCCGAGCACAGCCGACGCTTCATCGTGCGGCGGGTGCACGAGGCATTCACACGTCGCGGTCTCTCGCCGTTTTCTACGCCAGGGCCGTAAGTAGGCCGAATCTGTGACCCTGGCGTAGAAACCGACGCCGCGCACCGTGCTTGTGCTGAGATGACTCAGTGGCAGACGCAATCACGGCCCGCGGTATCCGAATGCGCGGGCCCTGGGGCCCGGTGTACGGCCCCATCGACCTGGATATCGAGGCGGGCGGGGTCAGCGTGCTGCGCTACCCGACCGGCACGGGGCGCACCGCGTTGCTGATGACGCTGGCCGGCCGGATGAAACCCGTCGAAGGCCAGGTCACCGTGTTCGGTAAGACGAAGGCCACCGACATCTTCAAGACGTCGGCGCTGGCTTGCATCGACGAACTGGACACCGTCGCCGAATCGGTGACGGTGCGCGATCTGATCACCGAGCAGAAGCGCTGGGACGCACCCTGGTACCGATTCATCGGGCCTGCCGACCAGACCGACCTCGCAACCCTGTGCGCCCCGGTGTTCGGGGACGTCGCCTTGCCGCCGCTCGCAAAGTACTTCGACGAACTCACCGAACTCGAGCAGACCCTGCTGCGGATCGCTTTGGCCAACACCGCCACACCGCCCCTGCTGGTGGTGGGCAATCTCGACCACATCACCGACGACGGAAATCGGGCCACCGTGCTGCAAAGGCTCATCGCCCTCGGTGAGCAGCAGACCGTCATCACCGCATCGGTCAACGTTGTCGCCGCCGACACCGTGACCCAGCTGACCGTGGGGAGTGAGTAACCCGTGCTTGCCGGAATGTCTCTTGGCACCGACCTGAAGCGCTTCTCGCGGGGCGCGTTGCCCCGCATCGCCCTGGTGACGGTGATCCTCATGCCGCTGCTCTACGGCGCGATGTACCTGTGGGCGTTCTGGAATCCGTTCAACGAGGTCAACAAGATCCCGGTGGCCCTGGTCAACGAGGACACCGGCACCGTCGTCGACGGCCAGCAGGTCCGTGCGGGCGCGGAAGTCGCCGACGCGCTCGTCGACTCGGGACAGCTTCAGCTGCACAGGGTTTCGTCCACCGGGGCCGCGGCCGGCGTGTCCAGCGGCAAGTACTACTTCTCGGTGACGCTGCCCAAGGACTTCAGTGCCGACGTGGCCTCCCCGTCGGGCGGCTCACCCGAGCAGGCGCAGATCCAGTTCAAGTTCAACGACGCCAACAACTATCTGGGTTCGATCATCGGGCAGAACGCGGCCCGCGAGGTCATCAACCAAGTCAACGCGAGCATCGGGCAGCGCACCTTGGGCACCGTGCTGACCGGTCTGACCGACGCCGGTGCGGGTCTGGTCAAGGCCGCCGACGGTGCGGGCCAACTGGCCACCGGCACCGCGGCCGCCGATGACGGTGCGCACAAACTGGCCGACGGCGCGGGCGCATTGACCGCGGGACTGGTCACCGCGCGGGACGGCTCGGCGCAATTGGCCGCGGGTACCCGTCAGCTGTCCAGTTCGGTCGACACCGCCACGGGTCCCCTGGTCACCATGCTGGACCGGGTCGGCGATCTGGGACTGGACCCCGACGAGGTCGGCTTCCTCGCCTCGCGGCTGTCCGGGGCCGTGCGCTCGACCACCGACCGGATCGCCGCACTCAACGTCGACCAGGCGCAGGCGGCAGCGATCGTGGATCAAGCCGTCGGTCTGCTGCAGGCCAACCCGGATCCGACGGTCCGCGACACCGGTGACGTGCTCGCCGGAGCTCAGCGGCTGCTACGTGCCAAGGGCATCGACCCCACCACCGATGACGGGCTGAACAAGCTGCGCGACAGCGCAACCCAGTTGGAGAACGAACTGGGCGACCCGAACAGCAAGCTGCGGGTGTTCCTCACCCGTGCGCTCAACGGCGGGCTGCGGTCTGATGTGGTGAAGCTGCGCGATGGCGTGCACCAGTTGGACAGCGGCGCGCGCAAGCTCAACAACGGTCTGGTGCAGTTGGCCGCCGGTGGCGACCAATTGTCCAGTGGAGCATCACAATTGGCCGCGGGCACCACCAAACTGCGCGACGGCAGCCAGGAGCTGGCGACCAAGCTCAAGGAGGGCTCCACGCAGGTCCCGTCCTGGACGCCCGAGCAGCGCACCGCCGTGGCGAAAACCCTGGCCGCACCAGTGACATTGGACATCCAGACCGACAACGCCGCAGCCACCTTCGGTACCGGATTCGCGCCGTTCTTCCTGCCGCTGGCGCTGTTCATCGGCGCGCTGATCATCTGGATGCTGCTCAAACCGGTTCAGTCCCGGCCCATCGTCAACGGCCTCGGCGCGCTGCGGGTGGTGCTGGCGTCGTACTGGCCGGCCCTGCTCATCACGGTCTGCCAAGTCGCGGTGATGTATCTGGTGGTGCACTTCGGGGTCGGTTTGCAGGCCCGCTACCCGATCGCCACGGTGGGCTTCCTACTGTTGATCGTGGCGACGTTCCTGGCCTTGATCCAGGCGTTCAACGCCCTGTTCGGGGTGTCGGTGGGGCGGGTGGTGACACTGGCTTTCCTGATGTTGCAACTGGTTTCGGCCGGTGGTATCTATCCGGTGGAGACCACGGCCAAACCGTTCCAGATCCTGCACCCCGTCGACCCGATGACGTACGCGGTCAACGGTCTGCGGCAGCTGATCGCCGGCGGAATCGACTCCCGGTTGTGGATCGCCATCGCGGTGCTGTCCGGGGTGCTGTTGGCGTCCCTGGCGGCCAGTTCGTTTGCGGCCAAACGAGACCGGCAGTACACGATGGAACGGCTCAAACCGCCTATCGAGGTGTGAGCCCGATCCGCCGGTACCGGTGCAGTCGCAGGCCGAGCCGTTCGGATTCGGGCATGGTCCGCAGCTCGAACAACTCGGCGGCGATCGTCGCCGACAGCCGTTCGGTGAACCGCAACGGCTCGTCGGCGGCGTCGGGCCGTTCGTCGACGATGATGTCGACGATCCCGTTGCGCAGCAGGTCAGCCGACCGAATACCTTGTGCGGCAGACAGTTCCGGGGCGTGGTCGGTGTCGCGGAAGACGATGGCACTGGCGCCCTCCGGAGGCAACGGCGCCAGCCAGCCGTGCTGGGCGGCCAGCACCCGATCGGCGGGCACCATCGCCAAGGCCGGTCCGCCGCTGCCCTGACCCAGCAGCACCGACACCGTCGGGGTGTCCAGCGTCACCAATTCCGCCAGGCAGCGGGCGATCTCACCGGCCAGCCCGCCCTGCTCGGCCTCCACCGAGAGCGCCGGGCCGCTGGTATCGATGATCGAGACCAACGGCAGCCGCAGACTGACGGCCAGCGTCATGCCGCGGCGGGCCTCCCGCAGCGCCGCCGGGCCGAGCGTGCCGATGCGCTGCTGGCCGAGGACAACGGCCGGCTGGCCGCCGAACCGGGCCAGCGCCAGCAGCATCTGGCTGGTGTCCCCGCCGCTGCTGATCCCCCGGTCGCTTCGCTCCTGCCCGCCGGAACCGGACAGCGACACCGCTTTCGTCGTGCCGTGCCGCAGCACGAACTCGGCATTCGGGCGGTCGGGGCGTCGGGACAGGATCACCGAATCCCAGGCCGGGATGTCGGGGATCGGCTCGGCAGGTGGTACCGACGGTGGGGTGCCGGGCGCGTCGACCAGCACGGCCAGCGTGCGGTCGAGCACCGACCGCAGTGCTTCGACGGGCACCACCCCGTCGATGACGCCGTGCCGGAACAGGTTCTCGGCCGTCTGCACGCCGGCGGGGAACTTCTCGCCGTAGAGGTGCTCGTAGACCCGGGGCCCGAGAAAACCGATCAGGGCACCCGGCTCGGCGGCGGTGACGTGGCCCAGCGAGCCCCACGAGGCGAAGACGCCGCCGGTGGTGGGGTGGCGCAGGTAGACGATGTAGGGCAGGTGCGCCCGCTTGTGCAGTTCGACGGCGGCCGCGATCTTCACCATCTGCAGGAAGGCGACCGTGCCCTCCTGCATCCGGGTGCCGCCCGAGCTGGGGGAGGCCAGCAGGGGCAACCGTTCCGCGGTGGCGCGCTGGATGGCCGCGGTGATGCGTTCGGCAGCGGCCACCCCGATGGAGCCGGCCAGAAAGTCGAACTCGCAGGCCAGCACCGCCACACGGCGGCCGAACACGGTCCCTTCGCCGGTGATCACGGACTCGTCGAGCCCGGATTTGGCTTGTGCGGCGTCCAGCTCCTGGCGGTAGGTCTCCGAGGTGGGTACCTGCAGCGGCGGACTGTCCCAACTGAGGAACGAACCCGGGTCGAGGACGGCATCGCGGACTGCGAGGGCGGGGCTGCGGCTCACAGGATGAGGGTAGGCGACGGCGAATGTGCGGTTTCATACGCGACCCGCCGATCACGCCGGATGAGGATGCACAAATGCGGCCCCTGAGAAGGTCGCGGCGAACATATATAGGCTGGCAACCATGATCGGTGTGACGCGGGACGGCAATGTCCTGACTCTGGAAATGCAGCGGCCCGAGCGGCGCAACGCGCTCAACGGCGCACTTGTCGACGGATTACGCGAAGAGATCGAGAAGGCGCAGGGGACAGATGTCCGGGCCATCGTGTTGACGGGGCAAGGCACCGTGTTCAGTGCGGGAGCGGACCTGTCCGACGCCGAGGGTGTGGCCAAGGAGTTGCCGGACAAGGCGCTGGCGCTGAACCTGGCCATCGATGCCAGCCCGGTGCCCATCATCGCCGCGCTCAACGGCCCGGCGATCGGCGCGGGTGTCATCCTGGCGATGATCTGCGATCTGCGGGTCGCCGCCCCCGGCGCCTACTTTCAGTTCCCTATCGCCAAATACGGCCTGGCACTGGACAACTGGAGCATCCGCCGGTTGACGTCGTTGGTCGGTCACGGCCGAGCGCGGGGCATGCTGATCGCCGCCGAGCGTCTCGACCTGGACACCGCCGTGCAGACCGGGATGGTCAACCGCACCGGCACCCTCGCCGACGCCCAGGCGTGGGCCACCGAGATCTCCGGCTACGCGCCCCTGTCGGTTGCGCACTCCAAGCGGGTGCTCAACGACGACGGCGCCTACGACGACGTACGTGGTGATCACACCCGGATGTTCCAGAAGGCGTGGGCCAGTCCGGACGTCATCGAGGCTCAGGTGGCGCGCATCGAAAAGCGGCCGCCCAACTTCACCGGGGCCTGAGCAGCGATGATCGGCGAAGCGGCCCGGGTGGTCGGTGGAACCGCAGCGCTGGTGGCCGGCGGCTGGGTGCTGCGCGCCCTGCACGGCGCCCCCGAGTCCCTGGGCGCCGCCGACATCGGTGCCGCGGCGAAGGCCTCCACGAACTATCGCGACGGGGTGTTCGTCAACCGTGAACCGGCCTCCGAGGTGCAGCTGACCCGTCAGCAGCAGTGGTCGCTGATCCGCGAGCTGTTCATCGGTGATCAGCAGCGGCCGGGCGGTGAGATCCCGCTGGTCCGCCCGACGTCGACCGCGCCGGCCGGTGAGCTGGCCGTCACCTGGTACGGGCACTCCTCGGCCGTCATCGAAGTCGACGGCTACCGCGTCCTGGCCGATCCGGTGTGGAGCGAGCGCTGCTCCCCGTCGCGTGCGGTCGGACCGCAACGGCTGCATCCCGTGCCCGCGGAACTGGAAGCCCTGCCCGCCATCGACGCGGTGATCATCAGCCACGACCACTACGACCACCTCGACATCGACACCATCAAGGGCCTCGCCCGGTCGCAGCGGGCCAAGTTCTACGTCCCGCTGGGCATCGGGTCCCACCTGCGCCTCTGGGGTATCCCACCGGATCGCATCGTCGAACTCGACTGGGATGAGAGCGCCACCCTCGGCGAGCTCACCCTGGTCTGCACCCCGGCGCGGCATTTCTCCGGGCGGTTCCTCACCCGCAACACCACGCTGTGGTCGTCGTGGGCGGTGATCGGCCCCCGGCACCGGGCCTTCTTCGGCGGGGACACCGGGTACACCGAGGGCTTCACCGGTATCGGCTCCGAGTACGGACCCTTCGACCTGACCCTGATGCCGATCGGCGCCTACCACCCGGGCTGGCCCGACATCCACATGAATCCCGAGGACGCCGTCCGCGCCCACCGCGACGTCACCGACACCGGCCTGCTGGTGCCCATCCACTGGGCCACCTTCCGGCTGGCGCCGCACCCGTGGTCCGAACCGGTCGAGCGGCTACTGACGGCGGCCTCGGCCGAAGGGGTGACGATCGCGGCACCCAAACCGGGTCAGCGGGTCGACGCCGCCGTCACGGGGCGCCCGATAGACGCATGGTGGCGGCTTTGACCGGCTAGCGTGCTGCCTGTGAGACGGATTCTGTGCATGGCTGCGGTTGCGTTGCTGGCCGGCTGCGGGACCTCGCAGCCCAGGCAGGCACCGCAGACCCTGTCCGATGTACCGCCCCCGCTGGTGCCCGCAATGCCGTTGCCCGACAAGGCTGTCGAGAACGCCGTCGGCAAACTCGACGGCATCGCCGACGAGCTGATGCGTAAATCCGGCATTCCAGGCCTGGCCGTCGCCGTGGTGCACGGTGGAAAGACGTTGTATGCCAAAGGGTTCGGGGTCAAGGACAACCGCGCGGGGGACGGGGACGCCAACAAGGTCGGCCCCGACACGGTGTTCCAATTGGCCTCGGTGTCCAAACCGCTGAGCGCCACCGTGGTCGCCCATCAGGTCAGCCAGAACGCGGTCGGCTGGGACACCCCGGTCGTCGGTAAACTGCCCTGGTTCGCACTGTCGGATCCCGCCGTCACCCGAATGGTCACCGTCGGTGACCTGTTCTCGCATCGCTCCGGTCTGCCCGACCACGCCGGGGATCTGCTCGAGGACATCGGCTATGACCGCCGGGCGGTGCTCGAGCGGCTGCGGCAACTGCCGTTGGATCCGTTCCGGGTCACCTACGCCTACACCAATTACGGGCTGACGGCCGCGGCCGAGGCGGTGGCCACGGGAGCGGGCAAGCCCTGGGAGCAACTGGGTCAGGACACATTGTTCGGCCCGCTCGGAATGTCTTCGACCAGTTACCGTTTCGCCGACTACGAAGCCCGCAAGGATCGCGCGGTGGGCCACATTCGCATCGACGGGGGCTATCAGCCGACATTCGTGCGCGACGCCGACCAGCAGGCCCCGGCCGGTGGGGCCAGCTCGTCGGTCGATGACATGACGCACTGGCTTCAACTGGTGCTGGCCAACGGCAGCTACCAGGGCCGGCAGCTCGTCGACCCGCAGGCACTGCTGCCCGCGCTCACCCCGCAGGTGGTGTCCGGTCCACCGTCGGAGCCCGCGATGCGCACCGGCTCCTACGGTTTCGGGTTCAACGTCGGGACCACCTCGGCCGCCCGGGTGCAGTTCAGTCACTCCGGGGCGTTCCAGCTCGGCGCCGGCACCAATGTGCTGTTCCTGCCGTCGGCGGACGTAGCGATCGTCGCGCTGACCAACGCCACCCCCAGCGGTGTCCCCGAGGCACTCACCGCCGAATTCGCCGACCTGGTGCAATTCGGCGAGGTGCGTGAGGACTGGTACGGCCTGTATCACCCCGCACTGTCCGCGCTGTCGGACCCGGTGGGCTCGCTGGTCGGCAGGCAGCCGCCCGCGCAACCCGCACCCGCGCAACCGTTGTCGGCCTACACCGGCAGCTACCGCAACGAGTATTGGGGCCCGGCCGTCGTCGCGGAGAAGGACGGCAAACTCACCCTCACGCTGGGGCCGCGCGGCAACACCGTCGAGCTGAACCATTGGGACGGCAACGTGTTCACCTTCACTCAGATCACCGAGAACTCCCCGCCGGGAAGCATTTCCCAAGCCACCTTCGACGGGGCCAAGCTGACACTCGAGTACTACGACGACGGGGTGTTCACCAAGTGACGGCAATGATCAGCGGACTGTCCGATGCCGAGGTTGCGCAGCGGGTTTCGCAAGGCAAGACCAACGATGTGCCCAGTCGCGCGGCGCGCAGCGTGTCGGAGATCGTGCGGGCCAACGTGTTCACCCGCATCAACGCGATCCTCGGGGTGCTGTTCGCGATCGTGCTGGCCACCGGGTCGGTGATCAACGGGCTGTTCGGCCTGCTGATCGTGGCCAACTCGGCCATCGGCATCATTCAGGAGCTGCGTGCCAAGCAGACGCTGGATCGCCTGGCGATCGTCGGGCAGGCGAAACCGTTGGTGCGCAGGCAATCCGGTACCCAGGCGCTGTCACCGAACGAGGTGGTGCTCGACGACATCATCGAACTCGGCCCCGGTGACCAGATCATCGTCGACGGCGAAGTGCTCGAGGAGACCAACCTTGAGGTCGACGAATCGCTGCTGACCGGCGAGGCCGATCCGATCCAGAAAGATCCGGGCGACCCGATCATGTCGGGCAGCTTCGTGGTGGCCGGCAGCGGCGCCTACCGCGCCACCAAGGTTGGGCGCGAAGCATACGCGGCAAAGCTGGCCGAAGAGGCCAGCAAGTTCACGTTGGTGAAATCCGAACTGCGCAGCGGTATCAACAAGATCTTGCAGTTCATCACCTACCTGCTGTGGCCTGCGGGCGCGTTGATCATCTACACCCAGATGTTCACCACCGACCTCGGCTGGCGGGAGGCGGTACTACGGACCGTCGGCGCGCTGGTGCCGATGGTGCCCGAAGGTCTGGTGCTGATGACCTCGCTGGCCTTCGCCGTCGGTGTGGTGCGGCTGGGCCGCAGGCAATGCCTGGTGCAGGAGCTGCCCGCCATCGAGGGCCTGGCGCGGGTCGACGTGGTGTGCGCCGACAAGACCGGCACCCTCACCGAAAACGGCATGCGGGTCAGCGATCTCAAGTCCCTGACGCAACATGACGTCACCGGCGTGCTGGCCCAGCTGGCCGCCGACGATCCCCGTCCCAACGCCAGCATCGCCGCTATTGCGGAAGCCTACAAAATGCCGCCCGGCTGGACGCAGACCGCGTCGGCCCCGTTCAAATCGGCCACCAAGTGGAGCGGCGCCTCCTACGGTGAACACGGCAACTGGGTGATCGGTGCGCCGGACGTACTGCTGGACCCGGCCTCACCGGAAGCCGAACAGGCCGAGCAGATCGGCGCGCAGGGGCTGCGGGTGCTCCTGCTCGGCTCCTCCGACCACTCCGTCGACGCCGCGGACGCGCCCGGGACCGTCACCCCCGTCGCGCTCGTCGTGCTGGAACAGCGGGTCCGCCCGGATGCCCGCGACACACTGGAATACTTTGCCTCGCAAAAGGTCACGGTCAAAGTCATCTCCGGCGACAACGCGGTGTCCGTCGGCGCGGTGGCAGGCACCCTCGGCCTGCACGGTGAAACCCTGGACGCCCGCCAACTGCCACACGAGCCCGACGAGCTCGCGTCGACGCTGGACGAGTACACGACGTTCGGTCGTGTGCGCCCCGACCAGAAGCGGGCCATGGTGCACGCCTTGCAATCCCGCGGGCACACCGTCGCGATGACCGGCGACGGCGTCAACGACGTGCTGGCGCTCAAGGACGCCGATATCGGCGTGGCCATGGGATCGGGTAGTTCGGCGTCCCGCGCGGTGGCTCAGATCGTGTTGCTGGACAACAAGTTCGCGACGCTGCCCTATGTCGTGGGTGAGGGCCGCCGGGTGATCGGCAACATCGAACGGGTCTCCAACCTGTTCCTCACCAAGACCGTCTACTCGGTGCTGCTGGCCGCGCTGGTCGGCATCGGTGGTTTGGCGTCCAAGCTGTTCGGCTCCGACGCGTTGCTCTACCCGTTCCAGCCGATCCACGTCACCATCGCTGCCTGGTTCACCATCGGCATCCCGGCGTTCATCCTGTCGCTGGCACCCAACAACGAGCGCGCCCATCCGGGCTTCGTGCGCCGGGTGATGACCTCGGCGGTGCCGAACGGCGTGGTGGTCGGCGCGGCAACGCTGATCTCCTACCTGCTGGCCTATCAGGGTTCGCACGCGAGCAAGGTCGAGCAGACCCAGGCGTCCACGGCCGCGCTCATCACTCTGTTGGTGGGTGCGGTGTGGGTGCTGGCCGTGGTGGCCCGCCCGTATCAGTGGTGGCGGGTGGCGCTGGTGGCGTTCTCCGCACTGGCCTATGTGGTGATCTTCTCGATCCCGCTGGCACAGGAGAAGTTCATGCTCGACCCCAGCAATGTCGCGCTGACGTCGATGGCGCTGGGCATCGGGTTGGCCGCGGCCGCCGTCGTCGAGGTGTTGTGGTGGATCGAGGGCCGACGGTCCGGCGAGCCCCGCAAACTGTGGCGATAAGGTGACCCCATGAGTTTTCTGGATAAGGCGAAGAACCTGATCGCCGAGAACGCTGACAAGGTTGAGGCCGCGATCGACAAGGTCGGCGACGTCGTCGACGAGAAGACCGGCGAGAAGTACCAGGGCGTCGTCGACAAGGCGCAGGAAGCGGCCAAGAACGCGGCGCGCAACATCAACCCCAACCAGTCGTAGATGGCCAAGCTGTCGGTCTCCGTCGACGTGCCGTTGCCGCCGGAGAAGGCGTGGGACGCCGCCTCAGATCTGTCCCGGTTCAAGGAGTGGCTCAGCATCCACCGGGTGTGGCGCTCGACCCTGCCCGAGACGTTGGAAAAGGGCACCAAGATCGACTCCATCGTCGAGGTCAAGGGAATGGCCAACCGGGTCAACTGGACCATCGTCAGTTACAAGCCGCCGGAGTCGATGACGCTGAACGGTGACGGCAAGGGTGGCGTGAAGGTCAAGCTGATCGCCAAGGTGAAACCGGTGGCGGACGGCTCGACCGTGCAGCTGGACATCCACCTCGGTGGGCCAGCGCTGTTCGGGCCGATCGGCATGGTGGTGGCCGCCGCGTTGAAGAACGACATCCAGCAGTCGCTGAACAAGTTCAAGGCGCTCTACTCCTGAAACCGCACAAACCATGCCGCGATGAGTTTCGCCCGCGCCACCGGTCGGTACGGGCATGACTACTCCACTCGGCGCACCCTGCTGGATCGACCTGGCGACCTCGGACATCGAGGGCGCGCAACGCTTCTACGGCGACATCTTCGGCTGGACCTTCGAATCACCCGGCCCTGACTACGGCGGCTACATCAATGCCTACGTCGACGGAAAGCCCGTCGCCGGCCTGATGCCCAACGACCCGCAATGGGGCATGCCGGACCGGTGGAGCACCTACCTGCACACCGCCGACGTGGACGCCACCCTGGCGAAGGTGACCGCGGCCGGCGGGGCCAGCTGCGGCGGGTCCATGGACGTTCCCGCCAAAGGCCGGATGGCCGTGGTGTCCGATCCCAGCGGTGGCATGGTCGGGCTGTGGCAGCCCACCGGTCACACCGGCACCGAGATCACCGGGGTGGCCGGGACACCGGTGTGGCACCAGCTGACCACCCTCGACTTCGCCGCGGTGCTCGCCTTCTACACCGACGTGTTCGGCTGGCAGGTGCAAACCGAGAGCGACAGTGACGAATTCCGCTACAGCACGGCACTATTCGGGGGTGAGCAGCTGCTCGGCGTGATGGACGGCACCGCGTTCATGGCGGCCGGCGAACCGTCGAACTGGTTCTTCTTCCTGGGCGCCGACGATGTCGACAAGACCCAGCAGCTGATCGTCGACCACGGCGGGGCCATCGTGCGCGCGGCCGAGGACACCCCGTACGGCCGGCTGGCCTCGGTCACCGACCCGACCGGCGCCGGCTTCAACCTGTCGTCGCTCTAGTGCCCTTGCCCAAGGTGGCCAGCAGTTCGCGGTACGGCCCCACCAGATAGGCGGTGTCGCCCGCGGTCAGCTGGGTGTCGCGACGTGGATGCAGCCGCGTCGCGACACCTGGCCGGGTGATCGCGATGACGCGGGTCTGGGTGGACAGATCGGCCATCCGTACGCCGTCGAGTTCACTGCCCGGCTCCACGCGCACTCCGCCCAGCATGAACGAATGCTGCCCGACGGAGAACGTGCCGAACACCTGCAGGCCCAGGGCGGCGCCGATGAACCACGGCGCGGCCAGTTCCACCGTCGAGCGCACATTCTCGAACCCGAACCGTTGCGCCACGGCGGCGCCGAGCGACCTGTCGTAGACGCGTAGCACCACCGGCTTGTTCATGGCGTGCTCGCGCAGCACGATGCCGGTCTCGATGTTGACCATGTCGTTGGCGGTCAGCACGGCCACCGCGCGGGCCTGCCCGATGCGCGCCGACTCCAGCGTCCCGGGCAGGGTGGCGTCACCGAAGATCACCGGGACGTCGAGGCTGCGGGCGGTGGCCAGAAAGCGGTTGTCCTCATCGCTTTCGATGACGGCGACGTCGTAGCCGGCGTCCACGAGGTCGCTGACCACCCGGATGCCGAAGGACCCCAGGCCCACCACGATGATGTGGTCGCGCAGGTGCCGAGCCCGGCGCAGCCCTGCCGACTGGGCGAGGCGCCGGGACAGCAGCAGGTCGGCGATGAACGCCACCAGGATCGCGGTGGTGGTGACACCGGCGAACATCAGCCCGATACCCCAGATGCGCAGCCAGGACGGTTGATCGATGAAGCTGAAATCGCCGTAGCCGACCGTCGCGATGGTCTCGGTGCTGAAGTACAGGGCGTCGATCCAGCTCATCCCCGGCGGGCGCTGATAGGTGAACCGCAGCAGGATCGTCGAGCCGATCAGCAGCGTCATCGACGCCGCGAACGCACGGTAGAACATCGGGTTGATGTCGTCGCGCAGCACCCGCACCCCGTCGGTCACCCGTCGCCATGGCCTGCGTACCTTGTTGTGGCCCAGTGGTTTCGACACGGCAATATGTTGGGCCGCCAGCTCGTCGGCGGTGCCGATCATCGCAGTCCAGTCGCCTTCGCGGACGGTGACGTCGCGGCCGGGGCACGCGGTGATCGTCGAGTCGCGGTGGATCACCGCGACCGGGGCCAGGTCGCCGTAGATGTCGCGCAGGGTGGCATCGCGGGGGACATCGGCCCCGGAGACGACGAAGTCGATGCCGGCCACCGAGATGGTGTGGGTGGTGCGATCCAGGCAGGCCTCGACCACCGACGGGGCGGCGAGGTCGGCGACGTCCAGGATGGCGCCGGGTCCGTTGCCGAACGCGACGGCCTCGCGCAGCACGCCATTGGCCAGGCGGGCCACCACCCGCACGTCAGGGCTCAGCTGCCGTGCCAGCAGGGCTATTTCGAGGTTGACGGCATCGTCGTCGCCGACGCACACCACCGCGGTGGCCGCCGGGACATCGGCGTCGGCCAGGGTGCGCGGATCCTGCAGGGGGACCACGGATGCGCCAGCACCGCGCAGCTCACCGGCGATGCGCTCGGCCAGCGCATCCGTGCCGCACACGATGATGTGGCCCTGCATGCCGCACAGATTAAGGGCTCGGAGCGGACAGCGCGAAGTCTGCGAAGTCGAATCCCGGTACCACCACGCAGCTGACCAGGGTCGGCTCCCCGTCTCGGGGCTTGGCGCGCTGCCACTGCCCGGGCGGGACCAGCACCTGCGGCTGCTCGCCCGCTGCGATATCGGCACCCAACAGCAACTCGGCCGCGGTGTCCTGGGTGGGCCCGACCTCCAGGAGCAGCGGGCTGCCCCGGTGGTACATCCACAACTCGGCGCTGCGGACGGTGTGCCAGGCCGACTGCTGACCGGGCATCAGCAGGAACAGGATGGCTGTCCCCGCACTGCGCGGGCCGGTGTACTCCGGGGGTAGCGCCGACTGCGGCGTGGTCAGCGCGCTGCGCCACGTCTCGGCGTACCAGCCGCCCTCCGGATGCGGGGACAAGTCCAGTTGCCGGGCCCAATCGGGCAGATCGGTCATGGCAACCCAGACTACGGTGACCGACCCGATAACCTGGGCCGTATGGCACGTCTGCGCCCCGGCTGGCTCGTGGCTTTCTGCGCGCTCGTGCTGATCGTGAGTGCCTGGCTGCCCTGGCTCACCACGCACGGCGGCCGAGCGACTGCCATCGGCGGCAAAGCGGGTGTCATCGAGGTGCCCCCGCCCGGTTTCGGTGTCGGGCAGTTGACGGTGCTGCTGGCCTCGACGCTCATCGTGGCCGCCGCGATGGCCGCACAGCGCCTGTCGCCGCGGCTGGCTTCGTCTGCCGCCCTGTCGCTTTCGCTGATCATCGCCGCGCTGATCGGCTGGTACTTCCGGCTGTATGTGCACGCACCCATCGCCGCGGGGTACGGGCTCTTCGTCGCTGCCGGCGCGGTGGCCGTCGCTGCCGTGTTGTCGGTGCTGACCATGGTGGCGGCGTGGGGTGAGTGAGTTCGTGAAGCCGGTGGTGCTCACCGGGCAGCGCTGGGTGACGCTGGAACCGCTCACCACCGAGCACATCGACGAGATTGCCGATGCCTGCGCCGACGGTGGTGAGCTGTGGTTCACCAGCGCCCCGACACCCGCGACGGCGGCAGACTGGGTGCGGGCCCGCCTGTCCGATCGCGACCTGTTGGCGTTCGTGGTGCGCTCGTTGGATGGCACGCTGGCCGGGTCGTCGAGCTATCTGCACATCGACGGGCCGAACCGCCGCTTGGAGATTGGGCACACCTGGTACCGCGCCTCGGTGCGGCGCACCGGGGTGAACACCGAAGCCAAACTGCTGCTGCTCGGCCACGCCTTCGACGAGTTGAACTGTATGGCAGTCGAATTCCGCACGCACTTCTTCAACGCCACCAGCCGAGCCGCTATCGAGCGGCTCGGCGCCAAGCTCGACGGCATCCTGCGCAGCCACCAAGTACTGCCCGACGGGTCTCGGCGGGACACTGTCGTCTACTCGATCCTGGACATCGAATGGCCCGCGGTGCGCAACAACCTGCGATCCCGGCTGGACCGCTAGCAGCGGACATGGTGAATCCGGTGTGCGGGTGTCCGCACCGGCCTACCGTGGAACGATCAGCGCGCTCAAGGAGGCGACCATGCCAGGACGCGACCATCACGGTCGAGACCGTGATCCCCACCTCGAAGTCGATTTCGACCAGCCCGCCGCGCGGCCGGCGCCACAGGCCCGCGTTGCCTGCGGTTGCCATTGCGGGACGTGTAGCGGCAGCGGGCACTGCCACAACATGAGCAGCGGCTGCAACGTCAGGTGAGCACGCCGATATCCCTGCCGCGCAACGGCTCCCCGCACTGATCACAGGCCAGCGCGGCGTGAAATTCGCTGCCGCACACGGTATGCGTGATGTCGACTGCCGGGCCCTCGGATTCGGCGAGCCAGCGCAGCGCCCAATCCAGCGCCGTGACCAGGACGGGCAGCACCGCGCGCCCCTTCTCGGTCAGCCGGTAGCGGGCGTCGAGGACTTCGTTGGTCACCAAAATCTGCAGCCGATCGGACAGCGAACCGGGTGGGGCGCCGAGCTGTTCCGCGAAATCGGTGAATCGGTTGGTGCCGACGAAGGCCGCGACGATGACGGCGAAGGACCACCGGTTGCCGAGAATCATCATGGTCTGGGGGAACAGGGCCGCCCGGTGGCCGTGTGACCGCCGCCGGGTGGTGGCCACCGGCATGGAACGCGCCCACGATCCGCTCGGGCCCCAGCGGGCCTCCAATGTCTTCTCGGAGGTGGTTTCGCCGCACCCGTCGCAGGTCAGGACGGGGGCGAAGGCGGCGCCACATCCGTTGTGCCGCATGGCCGGCAAGGTGTGTTCGGGTACCCAGCGACGCTCCCACGCCCAGATGGACACCAGCACCGGCCATAGCGCCCGGCCGCGCGGGGTCAGCAGATACTGACGCCCAGAGCGTTCCAGCAGCGCGTCGGACGTCATGCTTCGCAGCCGCGCCGTCAGCACCGCGCTGGATATCGGCAGTCGCGCGGCGAATTCACTGAACCGGGACGCGCCCAACAACGCCTGCTGGGTGATCAACAACGTCCACTCGTCGCCGAGCAGCCCCAGCATCCTGCCAACGGCATTGACATCCGGGCCGGGCTCCATCAGTCCCGCCAACGCCGCAGCTCCGAGCCGGGTGCCCAGGTCGAATGGGTTCCGCTCGAAACCCGTTCCGGTAGTTCAAGTTTGCACACCGGACCGTCTGACAGGCGGGCGGCGTCGAACACCAGGCAATAGGACGCGTCGGCCGTCATGTCGGTGGTGATGGTGACGAGGTAACCGTCGTCCTCGGCGCTGCTACCGATTCGGGGCGCCATCGCCGTCTCGCTGCCGTACACGCCGTCGGCGAAGGTGTAGCGCTGCTCGGATCCGGTGTGCAGGTCATGTCGTACCAACCCGTCGAACAGGAACCAGCCCGGCTTGCCCGTCGCGGCGTAGGTGTAGCGGTAGTCCCTGGCCGCATAGGACGGATTGATCATGCCGAATTCGGTGAGGCTGTCGGACAATTGCTCTTCGCGCGTCTGCCCGGTGACCAGGTTGAACCGCCAGCGGTGCAGCCGGGTCTGCATCCCGTCCAGCGACAGGTACCGGAAGAACCGTTGCCACTTGCGGTCCATGCCGAAGTCGGCGTCGTCGACGGTGGGTTCCGGTGATCCCTGGAAGAACCCGTCCAGCACGATCTCGTCGCCGTCCTCGAAGGCATTGGTGAAGTGCAGGACATAGGTGGTGTCGGCCTCGAACCACCGGACAGGCCCACCACGCCTGGGCAACACAGCGAACCGCGACGGCAGATCCCGGTGCAGACGGGGGATGTGCGCGTTGTGCTTGAGCATCTCGGCATCCCAGAACAACGGGAAATCGTTGAGGATCACATAGTTCTCGGTGAACGCCATGTCGTGTGGCAGCCGTGGGCCGGGCAGCTCGACATCGACGTAATGCACCAGAGTGTTGGTCGCGTCGACCACGCCGTAGTGCATGTACGGGGACTGCTTGCCGTAGTTGAAGAACAGCAGTTCGTCACCATCGACCTTGGGATGCGCGGAGACGCCCATATCGGCAGGGAAGCCGCCGGAGAAGTCCTCCTTGCCCAGCGCCGCCCCGGTGTAGGGATCCACCCGGTACAGGTCACCGCACTGGTAGAAGCTGGTCAGCGCCACCCCGCGGCGCACGATGACATCGGTCGACGACGCGTCCTTCATCAAGGTCCTTGCGCCCCAACCGTACTCACGCTGCGCCAGCTCGACGGGCTCGGCGATGCCCGGCCACAGCGGGCCGCCCGCCACGTTCTCGGCCAGCAGGCCGTCGGTCTGGATGAAGCGGTTGCGGTAGAACGCCTTTCCGTCTCGGAAGCCGACGATGTGCAGCATGCCGTCACCGTCGAACGGGTGATAGGTCTTGAAGGCGGGATGCAGCGGATTCTCGGTGTTGCGCAGGTATATCCCGTCCAGATCGGTGGGGATCTCACCCTCGACGGCGCGGAGGTCCTCGGCATCCCATTCGGTGGTCTGCGGGCGCCAAGCACCGGTGCGGTATGGGTGGGTGTCGTCCTCGGGCAGGGTGGACAGATACTTGGCGACGACTTCTACGTTCATCAGACCCCCTGGGAGACCACAAAACTGACAGTGGTGGCGGTGCTGCCACCGAAGTTCAACGTGCCGAACGTCGTTGCGCCGTCGACCTGATAGTCCCCGGCGGTTCCGCTCACCTGCCTGGCGGCATCGAGCACCATCCTTACCCCGGTGGCGCCGACGGGGTGGCCGCCACCGATCAGTCCGCCGCTGGGGTTGATCGGCAGCCGGCCACCGATCTCGATCTCCCCGTTCTCGATGGCCTTCCACGATTCGCCCGGGCCCGTCAGTCCGATGTGGTCGATCGCGAGGTATTCACTGGGAGTGAAGCAGTCGTGCACCTCGAACCCGTCGACATCGTCCAGGGTGACCCGAGCGCGGGTGAATGCGTCCAAGACGGCACTCCGGACATGCGGCAGCACATAGGGATCCGCGGCGGCGCGGTCCAGCTTCTGCTGCAGTCCGAGTCCGACGGTGCGATGCCCCCAGCCGTCGATACGCCCGAGCGGACGCGCGTCGGGGTGCTCCCGCAGATAGCCGTCGGTCACCAGTACGACGCCGGCGCCGCCGTCGGTCATCTGGCTGCAGTCCATCCGCCGGATGCGGCCCTCGACCACCGGGTTGTCCGCATCGGGTGCCCAGTCCCGCGTCTGCGCGTTCGGATTGGCCTTCGCGTTGGCGTAGTTCAGCGTGGAGAGGGCGTCGAGGTGGATGTCGTCCAGGCCGTATCGGCTGTCGTACTCGTCGGCGATCCGGGAGAACATGTACGGCCACATGAAGGTGGCGTCCGCGCCTTCGCGTCCGGTCCACGCGGCCGCGCCGAGATACCGCGCGGCGGTGTCGCCGGGCACCGTTTTCTCCAGTTCGACGCCGAGCACCAAGGCGCTGTCGTAGTTCCCGGCCCGCAGGTCGGCGATCGCGGCGAGCACGGCGATGCTGCCCGACGCGCAGGCCGCTTCATGCCGGGACGCGGGGATGTCCCAGAGCCCATCGTCGACGGAGGCCGGCATGGCGCCGAGGTGCCCCTGTCCGGCGAACATCTCGCCGAAGGCGTTGGCGACGTGCACGACGCCGATGTCGACTGGTCGGGTTTTCGCGGCGGCCAGCGTTTCACGGACGACCTCGGCCGTCAGGGCAGCGACGTCGGCGCCCTCACGATGCAGGTTGCGCGCGAAGTCGCTCTGATAGCCGCCCAAGATCCAGACGCCGCCCATGACCGCGACGCTACTACAACTAACAGAGTTATTCGGGAAGATTCTTCGGCGAAAAGTGTCGACTTCCGAGGTCGCCGCAACTCATACCGTTGTGAAGACGACAGGATTGGGCGCGGGCGATTCGGGGAACCCACCCAGCAAATCGGTAGGGGGAGAGATCAGATGATGGAAATGGCGATCTTCGCCGCTGGCATGACCAGCGGCGTTGCGATGATCAAGCTGTTCGTCAGCATCAATCGGTCCGGCGAGCAGGCTATCGAGCGGATGCGTCAGCAATGGGAAGCCGGTTCCCGCTGACGCGTTTTTCGCGTACCCGACTACTCGCATCGCCGGCGGGATGACTTCATAGCCTCGGATACATGAGCACCGCGTCATTCGGGCACCACCACCTGCCCGTTCCTGCTGCGTCGGGGGCGCTTCTGGCCACCGTCGCGACGGTGGTTCTGCTGTTCGGCGGCGGGGCGCTGCTCACCCGGCACCCCGCCGCGGGTTCCGCGCCCGGCGGCGCCGCGTCCTATCACTCAGGTGCCCAGCCGGTGCCCGCCTGTTCCTCGGATGTCCTGCACGGCGCCGCAGATCCGCAGGTCTATCCGGCGGTCGCGCGCCCCATCCCACGGCGGGTGTGCTGACCGGTCCGGTTTGCGGGCACGCCACCTGGGGGAATCCCCGGACATGGCTGAACATCCGACGGTCGGCGTGGAAGAGGAATTCCTCCTCGTCGACCCCGGCACCGGTGAACCCGTGCCCCGCAACCGCGAGGTGGCGGCGCACGCCGAACGCCGCGGCATCGACTTGCAGCTGGAGCTGACCAGCTGCCAGGTCGAGACGACCTCCCCGGTGGCGCACAGGGCCGAGGAGTTGCGCAGCGCGCTGTCCGCCTTGCGCGGTGGCGCGGCGAGGGCGGCAGACGAATCCGGTGCGCGCCTGCTCGCGGTGGGGCTACCGCCAACTGTGCCGCGGGAGTTTCCGCTCACCGACAAGCCGCGGTACCGGGAGATCGGCGAGCGGTTCGGCATGATCGCCCATGAACAGGGCATCTGCGGCTGCCATGTGCACGTCGCCGTCCCCGACAAGGCGACCGGCATCGCGGTGAGCAACCGGCTGCGGCCGTGGTTGCCCACGCTGCTGGCGCTGTCGGCCAATTCCGCGGTGTACCGCAGCGCCGACACCGGGTACGCGAGCTGGCGCAGCGTGTTGTGGGCGCGCTGGCCCAGTGCCGGGCCGCCGCCGCATTTCGAGTCCGCCGCGGAGTACGACGCGCTGGTCGAGATCATGCTCGCATCCGGCGCCGCGCTCGATGACGGCATGGTCTATTGGGACGTGCGCCCGTCGGCGAAGTTCCCGACCGTCGAGGTCCGCGTCGCGGATGTGCCCGCGACGGTCGCCGACACCGTCCTGCTGGCGGCACTGGTGCGCGCCCTGGTGATGACGGCGCTCGACGACATCCAACAGGGCCGGCCGGAGAAGCCGCTGTCGTCCCACGCCCTGGCCGCCGCGTATTGGCGAGCGTCGCGAGATGGCTTGGGCGGCTTCGCCGTTGATCTGATCGACAGCCACGCGCTGGTGCCTGCACCGCACATGCTGAGAACGATGGTCGAGCGGGTGACGCCGGCGTTGGAGGCTGTCGGCGATCACGACACGGTGACCGCAGAGGTGCGGCGCGTGCTGGCCGAGGGCAATGGTGCCACCCGGCAACTGGCCGCGTGGCAGCGCCGCGGCGACGTGTCCGATGTCATCGACGACGCGGCCCGCGCGACGCTGGCCGGCGTCGGCTGAGTGGTGGCCGCACCGAAATTAGCTGCACCGGGACCCGTTCCCCTTGTCGCTACAATCGTCGCAGCCATGTTCGTCGCGCAATGCCACCTGAGCTTGCTGACCGAGCGTGGCCGACTGTCATTGAGTGCCCGTCGCGCGCGGCGGATCCACCAGGTCAGTCGATGTCACGCAGGTGGATACCGGGGCGGCCCGGTGATGGTGGGGGATTTTGATGCCGTTGCGCTCACATCAGCAGCAACGTGAAATCCTGGACGGGTTGCGGCTGCGGGAGAATATTTTCCGGTACGCGATCGCCGGTTTCGTGCTGTTGTTCGGCGCCATCGGTTTGCTCGCCCTGGCATCCGCGGACGGTCCGCGGTCGCCCGCGGCGCGCATCGTGGTCGTGGCGGTGTGCCTCACCACCATCCCCGTCTCGTTCGCGGTGACCCGCCTGCACCTGGGTTCCATCTGGTGGCCCAACCGCGCCCAGTGGCAGCCGGCGCCGACCATGTTCGTCGTGTACGCCGACCTCGGGGTCACCGCGGTGCTCGCCGCATTCCACGACGCCGGCACCGCCCTACTCATGACGGCGCTGTTCGCGGTGGTCAGCGCGTACGCCGCGCATTTTCTGACCTCGCTGCCGCGCCTGCTGCACGTTGCGTTCACCAGCGTGGTGATCGTCTGCTTCGGCGTGCAGGCCATCACCAGGGGTGATGTCGACCTGGCCGGCGGCATCGTCAGGACGGCTGTGTTGCTGCTGGCGGTGCACGGCACGGTGTTCCTGCACAGCCTCTACACCAGCGACATCCGGCTCGCGATCGCGCGCAACCACATCGCCGCTACCACCGACCCGCTGACGATGCTGGGCAACCGGCGGGCATTTCAGGCGCGTGCGACGCGGCTGATCGACAACACCCCGCTCGGGGTGGACGTCTTGATCGTCGACGTCGACCACCTCAAAAAACTCAACGACAGTCACGGACACGCCCACGGCGACGAGGTTCTGCGCCGGGTCGCGGCCGGGATCACCAATACCTTTGGGCTGTCCGCTGTTTCGGCGCGGCTCGGCGGTGACGAGTTCGCCGTCGCCGTGGCCGCCGATCCGCACCGCACCGAAGATCAGCTCGCACGCGCCCTCTGTGAACTCCTGGCCACGGAAGGCATCGACGTGAGCATCGGCGCCGCGCGGGGCGACGGCTCGGTCGCCGAGCAAGGTGCCGAAGCGGCGTTGTCGCACCTGTTGAAGATCGCCGACGAGCGGATGTACGCGGGCAAGCAGCGCCGTCGCAATGGTAATATGCCACGGCCGCAGACTCATTCGGACGATATGTCCGGCAGTGGCGACTGTCAGTAGTCGATGACGGCGGAGTCCTTGCGTTCGGTGATGGGACGCGCGAGTTCCTGTTCGTTGCAGATCCGCTGCAACTCCTCCAGCGTCTCGTCGAGGCCGGGCCCCAGCGGCTTTCCGGGGGTGAATGTCGCCGGGAGGTGCTTCATGCCCTGGATGACCCCGATGGTCTCGTAGTGCTCGGTCCCGCCGGGGTCGCACACGTAGTCTGGCATCCGGTCGAGCACCGCCGTGAGCATCGACTTGAACACCGTGCGTGCGACGTTCGAACCGACGCAGCGGTGCACACCGATGCCGAAGCTGAAGTGCCGGTTGCCCTTACGGTCGAGGACGATGTCGTTGGGCTTGTCGAACACCGCGGGGTCGCGGTTGGCCATGGCCCAGGAAATCCACAGGCGCTCACCCTCTTTGAACCGGGTGCCCTCGAACTCCGTGTCACCGGAGAAGGTCCGGCCGTCGCCGGGCGCGGGGGTGTAGAAGCGTAGGAACTCCTCGGTGGCGGGGTCGAGCAGGGTGTCGCGGTCGTCGCTGAGCAGCTCACGCTGGGCCGGATGCTCGGATAACCACTCCAAGGCGTGCGCGGTCAGCGCGGTGGTGGTGTCGAAGCCGCCCCCGATGATCAGGCCGAGGTTGCCCGCGATCTCCAGATCCGGTGCGGGTTCGCCGTCGATCCGCAGTGCCAGCAGCGCGTTGATCATCCCGGGCCGCGGGTTCGCCCGCACCTCCATCATGGTGGTGATCAGATCCATCCCCATCTTCCGGGTCATCTCGGCGACGCGGGGCGCGTCCGGCGAGTGCTCGGGAGTGGACACCGACAGGTGGCTGGGTTCGCTGTAGACCGGCCACTTCTTCAGCTCGATACCCATCATCGCCAGCGTCAGCACGGCCGGCACGATGTTGGCGAGGTCATCCACGAAGTCGATCCGGCCCGACGCGATCTGCTCGTCGAGTGCGGCGCGCACGATCTCGTCGATGAACGGCCGCCACCGCTTCACCGCGGCGGGGGACAGGTACGGGTTCAACACGCTGCGGTACTGGCTGTGCTCGGGCTCGTCCATTTCCAGGATGCCGCCCCGGGTGACTGTGGCCCGCTGCGCCTTCGGGATGGTGATGCCCTGGTAGGGCGTCTGCCCGGTCAGGTCGTGATGGTTTGACACGACCGGGCACCGGGCCATCTCGAAGACTTCTCTGCTGCCGGCCGCGACCCCAATGCCCGCCGTGCGTCTCCGTCCACGCCATCGGACACCTGGCCTGCATGTCCTCGGTGATCGAATCGAACTTCAACCGGTACTCCGGCGTATGGCGATCGAAGTGGTAGCTGTTCCGCTTGCGGTCGTCGGCGGTGGGTGTCTCGACGCTCAAGGCTTGTCTCCCTGTGCTTTCAGCTGCGGTGCGATGAACCTACGTTCACCATCGCTGAGTCGGCGGAGATCCGGGAGGGAATCGGCGTTGTCGCCTCAGTTCAGCGCCGAGTCCGGACCCGGCGTGGCGGGCCCGTGACGCGGGACCCCACCGCGCGCTGGAGTTCACCGGCGGCTAAGAGCGTGACCAGACTCAATGCTTGTTTGGCCAACGCCGATCGAGAGGTGCGGTGATTCCAGGACGGCGCCTTCGACACGGAGCGCCGACCGACGACGAATCCGAGCAGCGAGGCAGCCGCCAAGGCGGCGGCCATCCCGAGGAACGTCATGCCGACAGCTTTCCCGGCTGCGGTCGCAACGCGGTCACGAACGGGGCACACCTCGGGCAACCGGCTGGCTCCGGCGGAATGCTGCACCGGCTCCATCGGAAAGTGCCCCCGGCATGATTCGAACATGCGACACCGGCTTTAGGAGAGCCGTGCTCTATCCCCTGAGCTACGGGGGCCCGGGACGGTGGAAGCTTACCGAAGCCGGGCCAACAGGCCTAAGTCAATGGCAGCTGGGCGAAGATCGGCGTGGTCGGCGCCGTCGAACCCTTGCCCGGTTCGACGGTGAACGCCAGCGCCGTCGCGTCACCCAGATCGGGCAGCACCGCGGTGGTGGAGGGTGCCACCGACGCCGAATCCATGGTTCCGGCGGACTCCGGGCCGGCCCCGCGCAGCAGCCACATCTGGTAGACGCTGCCTGATTCGGGCGGTGCGACGTTGTTCATCACCAGCACGCCGGCGTTGCGTTCCTTGGAGAACACCACGGTGGCGGTACCGCCGGTGGGGATGGGCCCGGACACGGTGCGCACGTCGGGCGCGGCGAACACCTGCTGGGCGGTCGTCGGTGTGGGCGCCGGCGGCCTCAGTGCCACGCCGATCCCGATGCCACCGGCGGCCACGACGACGGCGGCCGCGGCGGCCAGCGCGGCGTTACGCCAGCGGCGCGGCCGAAGCTCGCGCACCACTCCCGGACTGACCGCGGCCAGGACCCGGTCCCGCAGGTACGCCGGTGGCTCCAGCGCTGTTGTGGCCGACACCCGGGCCATCGATTCACGAACCGCGGCGACCTCGTCGGCGAACTGACGCGCCACTTCAGGCGGAGCGTCAGCCAAGTGGCGTTCGACTTCGCCGTCGTCGACGGCGTGCAGCGCGTACGGCGTCGCCAGCGTCATCACTTCGTGCTCTACGGGCCCGGTCATGCCGCCCCCAGGCAATTACGCAGTGCGCGCAGGCCGTCTCGCATGCGCGATTTGACGGTGGCCAGGTTGGCCGAAAGTCGTTCTGAGACCTGCCGATACGTGAGGCCGTTGTAGTAGGCCAGGTCGATGCACTCGCGCTGCACTTCGGTCAGTGAACCGAGGCAGTCGGACACCCGGCGATGTTCATCGAGGGTGATCACCGAATCGGCGACGTGGTCGGTGGGGGTGTCGACGTTGGCGGCGCCGTAGCGGGACTCGCGCTGGGTGGCCGACTGCTCGGCCCGCACCCGGTCCACCGCGCGGCGGTGCGCCAGCGTCATCAGCCAGGCCATGGGTGAGCCCGCCGTCGGGTCGTAACCTCCGGCGTTGTGCCACACCTGCAGGTAGATCTCCTGGGTGGTTTCCTCGCTGTACCCGGGATCCCGTAATACCCGGGTGACCAGGCCGAACACCCTGGATTTGGTGTGATCGTAGAACGCGGCGAACGCCTCGGCGTCGCGACGGGCGACCCCGCGCAGCAGAACGTCGAGGTCGGTGGTCACGAGCCGTAGCCTAGCGGCAGGCAGGACCATAATTGTCATGTGGGCACGAATTCCCCGGTCGTTTCGCGGCAGCCCGCAAGCGGGAGGTTCTCCCTGCCCGCCGGCACAAACGTCCACTGGACGACGTCGAGATAGCCGGCCCGGAATCCCGCCTCGGAATACGCCAGGTACAGCTCCCACATTCGCACGAACACGTCGTCGAACCCCAAGCCGCGCACGGCCTCCCGGCGGTCCAGGAATCGTTCCCGCCACAACCGCAGCGTCTCGGCGTAGTGCAGTCCCATCCAGGACACGTCGACAGTGCGCAAATCGGTGTGCTGCGCGGTGATGTCGGCGATGGCCTGCTCCGAGGGCAGCAGGCCGCCGGGGAAGATGTACTTCTGGATCCAGGTGTAGGTGTGCCGGCTGGCCAGCATGCGGTCGTGCGGCATGGTGATGGCTTGGATACTGACGCGACCCCCCGGTCGCACCAGTCGGTTCAGCGCCTGGAAGTAGGTGGGCCAGAACTGGTAGCCGACCGCCTCGATCATCTCGACAGAGACCACCGCGTCGTACTGTCCCTGCACGGCGCGGTAGTCCAGCAATTCGATGGTGACGCGGTCGGACAGGCCTGCGGCTGCGACCCGGCGCTGGGCGAGGCGCTGCTGCTCGACGGAGAGTGTGACCGAACGGACGTGCGCGCCGCGGCCGGCGGCCCGGATGCACAGTTCGCCCCAACCGGTCCCGATCTCGAGGACTTCGCTACCGGCCCGAACCGCGGCTGCGTCGAGTAGTTGGTCGATCTTGTTGTGCTGTGCGGCAGGCAGATCCGCCCATGTGGCGGGCTGTTGGCCGAACAGGGCGCTCGAATAGGTCATGGTGTCGTCGAGGAACTCGGCGAACAAGTCGTTGGACAGGTCGTAATGCGCGGATACGTTCGCCCGGGCCTGGTTCGGGTGGTTGCGCTGCGAACGCGGTGCGCGGACCACAGCCAGGTGGCGGAACCGTTGCAGGGCAGGGGGAACCAACTCGGCCATGGATTTGGCGAAGGCGGTCAGCACCCCGGCGACATCCGCCGATGTCCACTCACCGGCCATATACGACTCACCGAACCCGATCAGGCCGTACCGTCCGATCCGGCGGGCGAGGGCGTCCGGACGATGGATGACCATGGTGGGCAGGGTGGGATCGGCGGCGCCGACCACCGTGCCGTCGGGATAGCTCAGCCGGACCGGCAGGCGTGCGGCGGCGCGACGGAACAGCCGATCGGCGATGACCGCCGAGACGGTGTTCAGCGGACCGGACGGCCGCGCTGCGACGTCGGGCCAACGGCCGGAGTCGACGGTGTGAGAAGCCTCGAAACCACTGATATCAATGCTCACCGGCGGGTGCTCCTTCACTCTTCGCGCGAGGCCGGGGGGTCAGGGGAACCCGGCGCAGCCACAGATAGATGCCGTGCATGCGGATGGCCACTGCTCCGCTCAGCGGGGCCAGGGGGGCGATGAACTGCAGGCGCAGCACTTCGGCGACGGTGACCCTGCGCCGGCTGCCGTGCACCGTGGCCACGAAAGTCGGGTGGTCGTCGCGGTGCAGTGAAATCGCCACGTCCAGTTCAGATCCCGGCAGCGGAGCCCGGACCCGGTAGTGACCGTCCGTCCCGTTGAACGGGGACACGTACATGCGCTTGGTCACGTGCGTCGAGGCGTCCGGGTCCAGCAGATAGGCGTGCCGATCACCGTAGGTGTTGTGTACCTCGGCGATGACGCACCGCAACCTACCGCGCTGGTCGTGGCACCAGAACAGGCTCAACGGATTGAACACGTAACCCAGCACCCTGGCCTGGAACAGGGCGGTGACTTTGCCGCCACCCAGATCGATGTCCTGAGTGTGCAGGTAGGCGTCGACCCGTTGCCGCAGTGAATCTTTCGGGTCACCGTCCAGGTGGTCGCGCGGGTCGAACCGGGCGAAGGCCTGCAGCCAGCGCGGCAGCCGCGGCGGCTGGTCGATGTCGATGTACCAGCTGTAGCCGCGGTGCTCGAAGGAATGCCCCACCGGTGCGCGGCGCACATGGGTGATCCGGGTGCGATACAGCGCGGACGTCACGATGAGAGTGCCTTTTCGGCAACGCCTGACGGCCAGGCCGCGCCGAGTCGCTGAGCGGCGCGGAAGCCGGCCGCCGCGCCGTCCTCGTGAAATCCCCAACCGTGGTAGGCGCCGGCGAACACCACCCGGTCGTCATCCAGCGCGGGTAGAAGTGCCTGGGCGGCAACAGATTCCGTGGTATAGGCGGGATGGCTGTACATCATCTCGGCCAGCACGCACGCCGGGTCGACGCGGTCGCGCCCCCCGAGGGTGACCAGATAACGCTTTTCGCCAGTCAGGCGCATCAGCCGGGTGATGTCATAGGTCACGGTGACGGCATCGCTGTCGGGACCGGTCAGGTAATTCCAGGAAGCCCGTGCTCGCGGGTGCATGGGCAGGATCGACGAATCAGTGTGCAGCTGTGCGTAATTGAGGCTATAGGGGATGGCGCCCAGCACCGATCGTTCGGCGACGGTGGGTTCGGCCAGCATGAGCAGTGCCTGATCGGGATGGGTGGCGATGACGACAGCGTCGAACTGTCGGGCCGGTCCGTCTGCGGCGGCGATGGTCACTCCGCCGTCATGGCGCAGCACCGAGAGCACCGGCGCATTGGTCAATGGTTCGTAGATGCGGTCGACGATCGCCGATACGTAGGTGGCCGAGCCGCCGGTGACGGTCCGCCACGTGGGGGACCCGAAAACCGAGAGCATGCCGTGGTGCTGCAGGAAGACGAACAGGTAGCGGGCGGGGTACTGCGGCGCGTCGCCGGGCGGGCAAGACCAGACGGCAGCGACGAGTGGCTTCATGAAGTGCTCGGCGAAATAGCGTGAGAAGCGGTGCCGCTCGAGGAACGCGCCCACGGTCTCCCCGGTGTCGTTGCCGTCCAACAGTTCGGTGGCCAGCCGGTGAAACCGCCTGACCTCGGCCAGCATCCGCAGATAGCGTGGCCGGGTCAGGCTGTTCCATGAGGGAAAGAGTCCGCCGAAACCCCTCGCTCCGGCATACTCCAATCCGCTCGTGTCATCGCGCACCGACATCGACATGTCGGTGTCCTGCACCGCGATTCCGAGTTCGCCGAACATTCGGCACAACGTCGGATAGGTGCGGTCGTTATGCACCAGGAACGCGGTGTCGAGGGCGACGGTGCCTCCCGCACCGTCGTCGACGTACTGCGTGTGGGCGTGGCCGCCGAAGCGGTCATCGGCCTCGAACAGCGTGACGTTGTCACGTGCCGACAGCACATAGGCGGCAGTCAGACCGGCGACACCGCTGCCGATCACCGCGATGGACCGGCCGCCCGGATGGATGTGTTGCACATCCGTTTATTCGGCGCCGCCCGCTTCGTGGATGGGGCCGGTATCAGCGCAGCGCGGATATCACCTCGCCGAACGCTTCGGCCTGCGCGGACTGCACCACGAAGTAGCTGACCCCGTGTTCGTCGCGCAACCGGCGCAGTTTGTCGGCCTGGTCGGCGACGGTCCCGGACAGCACCCCAGGGCTGGCCAGAAGTTCCTCGTCGGTGGCGTCCGGGGCGAACCGCCGCGTCATCTTCAGATTCGGAACCCCGGAACCGTCTGTCGGTACCGCGGTGATCGCCACGTTGAGCTCGAGGTCGTCGAAGCGGTCGCCGGCCGCTGCGCGCAGGAACGCGACGCGGTCGGCCAGAGCACCGGTGACACCGACGGTGGTGGCCCACCTGGCGGCGACGGTGAGCAGCCGGTCGCCGCCGCCGGCGATCACGATCGGCGCGGCGGGGACGTGTTCGGCAAGATAGGCGGTGACGTGTTCCAGGTACTCGATGCGTTTACCCGCGCTGGGGAAGGGCAACTCGGCGGCGTCGAACTCCTCCTTCACATAGCCCGCGCCCAGGCCGACCTCGAACCGGCCACCGGAGATGTCGTGCAGGGTCTGCACATCCCGGGCCAGCAGCGCCGGCTTGTAGAAGCAGGCGTTCAGTACGAACGTCCCGACGCGTAGCCGCTCGGTGGCCGCCGCCACGGCGGTCAGCGCGGGGAACGGCGCGGCGACGCCCAGATGGTCGGGGACCAGGAGCACGTCGTAGCCGAGGTCCTCGGCGCGCCGCGCTTCGTCCCGGACGAACGCCGCCGAGGTTGCGTCACGCATGCTGAAGCCGAATCTGAAGTCATGTGGCATGACGCGATGCTATGCGTAGCGGCTGGCAGGACAAGCGCGTCAAGCGGTTTGGGGCCAGGACCGCGCCGCCGCGGCCAGCCCGCGGACCAGCGCCGAGGTCGCTGGGGTGAGTCCGTCCGGTCCGGCCATTCCGCTGCGTGGGCTGATGCCGCGCACCCGGGGTGGTAATTCGAGTTGGGCGCCCCCGTCGCGGGCCCGGTTCACCGGGTTGTCCGGGTGTAGGCCGCGCAGTTCGCGGGGGATGGCGTCGAGGTCGGTCACCACCTGATGGCCGGGTATCGACAGGTGCCGGGACAGGTGGGCGGCCAGCGTACGGTTCCCGCCCCCGGCGAGCAGCTGATTGCTCCGTCCGATGCGGCCGTAGCCGTGGAGGGATACCACGACGTCGACGTGGTGCAGGAACGCCGCAAGGTGCTCGGACTGCGCCGGCAGGTACCGCGCTGAGGCCAAGTGGTGTGGATACCCGGCCGGGTGGCGCACCACGTACGAAGATGCGCCGCCGGCCTGGGCGGCGCGCTCGGCGATGACGTCGGTCATCCGCTCCAGCCCGCCGCCGTGGATCGCCAGGAAGCCGAAACGCGATCGCAGCGTGAGGGATTCGGTGACCGCCGGGTCGGCCAGCAGCGCCGTGAGTGACTGCGGTGCCGATGCTTGGGTGGTCCGGTCGCGGGTGGGCCAGCCGGCCGGATCCCAGCGGTGCAGGAAGTCGATCCAGGCGTGCGGCAACCCGTGATGCAGGGCGCCGGTGATGACCCGCTCCAGATAGCCGGGCCGCGGCGGTCCGGGTTCGACGCGGGGGTCGATGTATACCCAGGCGTCGCGAGGGCCGTCGGCGGTGTGGATCACCAGGCGGTCGCGCCGATAACGCACGGGCACGCCCTCGGCGCTGTCCAGCGTTGTCAGGTCGCTGCCGCTGACCCGCCACAGCACGCCGTGGACCAGGGCGCCGTCCAGCGGCTCGACCGTGGCCACCCCGCGTTCGTTGATCAGCCAGTCGTGATCGGTCAGTGTCGCCGGCTGCGGGTCGGTCGCGTCGGGGCAGCGCCGCGCCATCTGGTCCACGCAAAGGTTGGACCCGTACGCAAAATAGATGTGCGACAAACTCATTCAGCCCCGAACCGTCAGATAGATCAGGACGATGTTGAGCACGATGATGATGCCGGCCACCAGCCAGCCCAGCGCGGTGGTGACGCGGTGGTTCACGTCGTCGCCCATCAAGGTCCGGTTACTGGTGAGGCGGACCAGCGGGATGAGGGCGAACGGGATGCCGAACGAGAGCACCACCTGGGAGATCACCAGTACGCGGCTCGGGTCGACGCCGATACCCAGAATGAGCAGCGCCGGGATCAGGGTGACCACGCGGCGCAGCAGCAGCGGATAGTTGCGGCGCAACAGTCCGGACATGATCATCGCCCCGGCGTAGGCGCCGACCGATGTCGAGGCCAGGCCGGAGGCCAGCAGCCCGATCGCGAAGAACAGGGCGACCACCGGGCCCAGGGTCTCGGCCACCGCGGCGTGCGCGCCTTCGATCGAGTCGGTGTTGTCCATGCCCTGCAGGTTGGTGGCCGCGACCAGCAGCATCGCGAGGTTCACGGCGCCGGCGACCAGCATCGCGATCCCGACGTCGATGCGGGTGATCCGCAGCATCCGCCGCCGCGGCGCCCCGGCCTCAGGCCGGCCGTGCCGATCGCGGGCCAGCCCCGAATGCAGGTACACCGCGTGCGGCATGACGGTGGCGCCGAGCATGGCGGCTGCCAGCAGGACGCTCTCCGGCCCGGCGAACTGGGGGAGGAAACCCCCGACGACGGCGCTGGGGCCGGGGGGCTCGACGAACAGGCTGGTGAGGAAGCCGATGGCGATGATCAGCAGCAGTCCGGTGATCACCCGCTCGAACACCTGCTGACCGCGCCGGTTCTGCAGGGCCAGCAGCAGCATCGACACCACGCCCGTGATGATCCCGCCGACCAGCAGCGGCAGATCGAACAGTAGATGCAGGGCGATGGCGCCGCCGACGACCTCGGCGAGGTCGGTGGCCATGGCCACCGCCTCTGCCTGCAGCCAATAGGCGATCCGAGTGGGGGTGCGGGTGTGGTCGCCCACCGATTCCGGCAGCGAGCGCCCGGTGACCAGCCCGAGCTTGGCCGACAGATATTGCACCAGCCCGGCCATGATGTTGGCCACCAGAATGACCCAGACCAGCAGGAAGCCGAACTGGGCACCGGCGCTGACGTTGGCAGCGACGTTCCCGGGGTCGACGTAGGCGATGGCGGCGACGAAAGCGGGTCCGAGCAGGTACCAACCCGGCCGCACCCGTGTCTGCGTGTCCTGCGCCAACTCACCCTCTCTTCTATCCGGCGGTTCGAATAGAAAAGTTAGGGTAGCCGAAACCTCCGCGTGGTCACCACTCGGGCCATGTCAGCCGAGTCCGATGACGATTCCGCCGCCCCCGTAGGGCCAGCCGTAGAACGGGCCGTTGAAGGTGTTGGGCGGGGACGTGACGATCTGGGTGTGGCCGGATGACGCGCACTGCGTCGTCGTCGGGCCGGTCTGGACGCACTTCGGTGCCGCCGCCGCGTTCGGGGCGGAAATGAACGCGACGGCGAGTAGAGCCGGTATGAGTAGGAACCACATGGGGCCTCCTAGCGGCGGCCGCCACCGCCACCGTGGAAGCCACCCTCGTTGCCGCCGATGATCAGGGCGGGTCCGTAGAACTCGTCGTCCCAGGGGTACGGGTAGGTGGGCTCGGGCGGGGAGGCGTTGAGCTGAACGTTGCCGGGCGTCGCGCATTCGGTTGCGCCGCCGCCCATCTCGTTGCCGCCGACACTGGTGCACGACGGCAGGTTGGAATTGGAGCTGGAGTCCGGGTCGGCTGCGGCGGAGGGTGCGAGCACCACGGCGCCGGCAGCCAGGAGTGAAGCCAGGACGAACATTGACCGCATAGGCAGGCCCCTCTCATCGAACTCGGGCGTTAAATCCCAGCGTACAACCCTTTCCCGGTGATCAGCGGCAAGTCCAGAGTGGTGACGATGCCCGACGGTGCGGCCACGACGGCGGGGACGGCGTTGACGACGCGGGCCGCGGTGGCCACCAGCCCGGCGTGGTTGTGGTCGCCCTTGCGGCTGCTCAGACAGAGGTCTAGCGCGTAGGACGGTTCACCGGTCACCTCGATCCGGTACGAGCCACCCTCCTGTGCGGGCTGCGGCCATTCCGGGCACAGATCGGCCCGCAACCGGGTGACGTGCTCGAGGACAACGGCCGGGTGGCCTTTCACCATGCCGCGCACCTCGAACCGCATGGCCGCGGTGCTGCCCTTCGGGATGTGGCCGGAGGCGATGTCGAAGTCCTCCGGGGCGGGGATCCGCACGTGGGTCTCGGTGACCTCGTCGAGTTCGACGCCCAGGCCGGCGGCGAGCTGACGCACCACCGAACCCCAGGCCAGGCTCAGCACCCCGGGCTGCAGCAGCATCGGCAGGTCGTCGAGTGACTTGCCGAAGCCCATCACGTCGAACATGACCGTGGCGCTGTCGTAGGTGGCGTAGTCGACGATCTCCATGCACCGGATCTGTTCGATGCTCTGGCAGGTGCCCGCAAGGGCAAGTGGCAGAAGATCATTCGCAAATCCAGGGTCGATGCCATTGATGAAAATGCTCGAGTCGCCCGCTTTCGCCGCGTCCTCGATGGGCTGGATCAGTTCGGCGGGCAGCACCTGCCACGGGTATTGCAGGAACACCGCCGCGCTACCCACCACGTTCACGCCGGCGGCCAGGATCCGGCGGTAGTCCTCCAGCGCCTCGGGCAGCCGGTTGTCGGCCATCGCGGTGTAGACGGCACATTCGGGTTCGGTGGCCAACACCTCGCCGAGGTCGGTGGTGGCGATGATTCCGGTCGAGGCATCCAGACCGGCAAGCGTTCCGGCGTCCTGACCGGCCTTGGCAGCCGAGGACACCCACACGCCGGTGAGCTCATAGGCCGGGTCGGTGATCAGCTGGCTCAGCGCGTGCCTGCCGACATTTCCGGTGCCGATCGCGGCGACTTTGATGGCCATCTCTTCGTGCTCCTTAAAGATCCGGGATGGGGAGGTCGAGATTGGGGAAGGTGAGGCCGCCGTCGACCTCGAGAGTCTTGCCGGTCAGATAGGATCCGGCCGGCGAAGCCAAATAGACTGCGGCGGCGGCGATATCGCTGGGATCGCCCAGTCTGCGCATCGGGGTGGCCTTCTCCATCGGATCGCGCAGGGCGTCGTTGGAGGCGACGATATCCAGCGCGGAGGTGAGGATGGACCCGGGCGCGATGGCGTTGACCCTGATTCGCGGGCACAGGTCGAGCGCAGCCAGACGGGTGTAGTGCGCCAACGCCGCCTTGGCGGTGCCGTAGGCGACGAAGGCGCGGCCGGCGAGCCGCCCCATCGTCGAGGTGATGTTGATGATCGAGCCGCCGCCGGAGTGCTCCAACATGAGCGGCACCGCGGCCTGTGTGAGCGCGTGCGCGGTGCCCACGTTGAACGTGAACGCGTCCTTGAGGTCCTTGGTGGAGGTGTTCAGCAGCGGTCCCGGCATGGTGCCACCGACGTTGTTCACGACGATGTCTAGTTTCCCGAACACACTGACCGCCTGGCCCGCGAGCTCCGCGGTGGCCTCGGGATGCGCGAGGTCGGCCACGACGATGTGCGCCTTGCGGCCGACGGCGGCGATCTGAGCCGCGACCTCTTCGAGCTGGGCCTGCGTCCGTGCCGCGATCACCACGTCCGCACCGGCTTCCGCGTAGGCGACCGCGATGGCGGCACCGAGTCCGCGTCCGGCGCCGGTGACCACCGCGACTTGATCGTCGAGCCGGAATTTGTCCAGAATCATGGCTTGCCTCGTTTCTTCTCCGGCGCCACGGTAGCAAGGCGTGTGCGCGACCGGGGCGACTTTCTGTAACACGTTCTAATTATGTCGTTGGCTGCCAGATCGGTAAATCGTTGGCCGCGGCCGCTACCCTTTCCTCATGTCCGTTCCGGTGCTGTCACCAGTCGTGGCCGAGTCGAGTGCTGTCGGCTCGGTCCCTTCGGCGTGGGCAACGGACGACAGGAAACTCCGGCGCGATCGCTATCGCCGCACCGCGAGGCCCGAGATCTCCACAGCTGGGCGCGTCATCCGACACGCCTAGCTTTCGGCATGCCGCGATGAACCCGTTCTCCCAGTTCAGGGCCATTTTTTGGGGTTGACGGCGACGTCCTTCGCGGGTTTACTTGGTGCCTGTCAGTCGATGGGTTGCATCAATCACGCTGGGACAGAACGTGTTCCGACGAAGATGCGGCGCATCGAAAGTCACACCGCCGTAGCTCAACGGATCCAGAGCGCCTGATTTCGGCTCAGGGGGTTGGGGGTTCGAATCCCTCCGGCGGTGCCGATCGCGGCAAAAGCGTTGTCCGCATGGGAAATCAGAGAGAGAGAAGGAGGGTGATCGTGTTGATGAAGTTTCCGGCTGTGCTGGTGCTGAATGCGTCCTACGAGGCCCTCGATCTGGTGGCCTGGGAGAACGCGGTGGTGCTGGTGGTCCGGGACAAGGCGAGAATCCACCAGGCGCACGAGTCCGGTGCCGTCGTCCACTCGGCGCATCTGGCAGTGCAGCGCCGAATCTGGCGCGAATTGTCCAGTGCGGGCTGAGGACGGGGAGGCCGCCGCTATTTCTTGGCGGCGGCCTTCTTGGCCGGAGCTTTTTTCGCGGCGGCTTTTTTGGCCGGGGCCTTCTTCGCAGGCGGCTTCTCGCCGTCACCCTGGCGGGCCTTCACGCTGGCCTCCAGTTTGGCGAGCAGATCCGACACATCTTCTGACTCGTCGAGGTTGGCCGGCTGCTCCTCGGTGGTGAACGCCTCGCCGCCTTCGAGCTTGGCCGCCACCAACTCGCGGAGCTCGTCCTGATAGGTGTCGTGGAACTGTTCGGGCTGGAAATCGTCGGTCATCGATTCGACGACCTGGCTGGCCATCTTCAGCTCGGCGGGCTTGATCTCGACTTCCTTGTCGAGCACGGGAAAGTCCGGGTCGCGGATCTCGTCGGGCCACAGCAGCGTGTGCACCACCATCACCTGGCGCTTGCTGAAGTCCTTGACCCGCAACGCCGCCAGCCGTGTCTTGTTGCGCAGCGCGAAGTGGACGATGGCGACGCGATCGGTGGAGGCCAATGTCTGTGCCAGCAGCACATAGGATTTCGACGACTTGGAGTCCGGTTCGAGGTAGTAGCTCTTGTCGTACATCAGCGGATCCAGTTGGTCGGCAGGGACGAATTCGACCACCTCGATCTCGCGGCTGCGTTCCTCGGGCATGGTGGCGATGTCCTCATCGGTGATCACCACGGTCTGACCGTCGTCGGACTCGTAGGCACGCGCGATATCGCGGTATTCGACCACCTCGCCGCATACCTCGCAGGTGCGCTTGTAGCGGATGCGGCCGTTGTCCTTGCCGTGCACCTGGTGGAACTTGATGTCATGGTCCTCGGTGGCGCTGTACACCTTCACCGGGACGTTCACCAGACCGAACGCGACCGAACCTTTCCAGATCGACCGCATCGGCTACACCGCCGGAATCTGGCCAGGGTTCAAGCCGACGGGGGTGTCCGGGTTCGCGCCGGGCGAGGAATCGGAGTGGGTGAACACCTGCGAAGGCGCCGACCGGCAGTTGTTGTCCATCGGCGTCTGGTCGCCTGAGCAGTAGGGCACCAGGTCGGCAGGGTCCGCGCCGGCGGCCGAGGCCCCGGCGATCGCGATCACGGCCAGTAGGCCCGCCACGCAAAGTCGCCTCACAACTCCACGGTAACAGCAGGAATACCGTATAGGGATGGAGCGCTTCGGGCGGGTGCGACTGACCAACCCCGACAAGGTGCTCTATCCGGCCACCGGCACCAGCAAAGCCGAGGTTTTCGAGTACTACCTGGCCGTTGCCGACGCCATGCTGCCGCACATCGCGGGCCGCCCGGTCACGCGCAAACGGTGGCCCAATGGGGTCGGGCAACCCGAGTTCTTCGAGAAGCAACTCGCGTCGTCGGCGCCGGACTGGTTGGGCCGCGGCTCGGTGACCCACAAGTCGGGCACCACGACTTATCCGGTCATCGACACCCGAGAGGGGCTGGCCTGGATAGCCCAACAGGCCTCGCTCGAGGTGCATGTGCCGCAGTGGCGATTCGAGAATTCGAAGCCCGGACCGGCGACCCGCATCGTCTTCGATCTCGATCCCGGCGAGGACGTGACATTCCGGCAGCTGTGCGATGTCGCACACGAGGTGAAGGGGTTCGTCGAGGACATCGGGCTGACGGCATATCCGCTGACGAGTGGGAGCAAGGGCCTGCACCTGTACGTGCCGCTGGCCGAACCGATCAGCTCGCAGGGCGCGTCGGTGCTGGCCAAGCGCATCGCGGTGGAGCTTGAGAAGAGCATGCCCAAACAGGTCACCGCCACCATGACCAAGAGCCTGCGCACCGGAAAGGTGTTCCTGGACTGGAGCCAGAACAGTGCCGCGAAAACCACCATCGCGCCGTACTCGATGCGGGGTCGCGACGAGCCGACGGTGGCGGCTCCGCGGACCTGGGACGAAATCGGGGACCCCGATCTGCGGCACCTGCGATTCGGCGAGGTGCTCGAACGGCTCGAGCGTGACGGAGACCTGCTCGCCGGACTCGATGCGGCGCTGCCGGGCGCCGACAAGCTGACGACGTACCGCAGCATGCGCGATGCGGGCAAGACGCCCGAACCGGTGCCGCAGGCGCCCCCGGCCGTGGGGAACGACAACACGTTCGTCATCCAGGAACACCACGCCCGACGGTTGCACTACGACTTCCGGCTGGAACGCAACGGGGTGCTGGTGTCCTGGGCGGTGCCCAAGAACCTGCCGGAGACGACATCGGTGAACCACCTCGCGGTGCACACCGAAGACCACCCGCTGGAGTACGGGACGTTCGAGGGGGCGATTCCCAAGGGCGAGTACGGCGGTGGCGAAGTGTTCATCTGGGATTCCGGGACGTATGAGACCGAGAAGTTCCGGGACAACTCGCCCGACGGCCCCGACAAAGGCGGCGAAGTGATCGTCACTCTGCACGGGACGAAGATCCAGGGCCGCTACGCGCTGATCCAGACCGGCGGAAAGAACTGGCTGGCGCACCGGATGAAGGAGCAGGCCCAGCCGACACCGGCCGATCTCGCGCCGATGCTCGCGACCCACGGATCGGTCGAGAAGATGAACTCGGTCGTGTGGGCGTTCGAGGGAAAGTGGGACGGCTACCGGCTGCTCGTCGACGCCGATCACGGTGCACTGCAACTACGTTCGCGCAGCGGCCGGGATGTGACCGACGAGTATCCGCAGCTGCAGGCGCTGGCCGCGGACCTTGCCGACTACCACGTCGTTCTCGACGGTGAGGTGGTCGCCCTCGACGGCAAGGGCGTACCGAGCTTCGGTGAGATGCAGAACCGGGCGCGCTCGACACGGGTGGAGTTCTGGGCCTTCGACATCCTGGCACTCGACGGACGATCGTTGTTGCGCGCCAAATACTCCGATCGCCGACGCATCCTGGAGACGCTTGCCGACGCGGGCGGCCTGATTGTGCCCGACCCCATTGCCGGTGACGGGGCCGAGGCACTGGAGTACGCCAAGGCCCACGGTTGGGAGGGGGTGGTCGCCAAGAAGCGTGATTCCACCTATCAACCGGGCCGGCGGTCCGCGTCGTGGATCAAGGACAAGTTCTGGAATACACAGGAAGTGGTGATCGGCGGCTGGCGCGCGGGAGAGGGCGGCCGCACCAGCGGGATCGGCGCGCTGCTGGTCGGGGTGCCCTCTGACGAGGGGCTGCAGTTCGCAGGCCGGGTCGGAACGGGCTTCACCGAGAAGATGCTCAAGGAGCTACGGGCCACGCTGAAGCCACTGGAGACCGACGAGTCCCCCTTTACCGCAAGGCTTTCCGGTCCCGATGCGAAGGGCGTTACCTACGTTCGCCCGGAATTGGTCGGGGAGGTGCGCTACAGCGAGCGGACGTCGGATGGCCGGCTGCGCCAGCCCAGTTGGCGGGGGCTGCGGCCGGACAAGACGCCGAGTGAAGTTGTGTGGGAATAGGCTCAGGTTGGGCCGTCGAGAGTGGCGTCCAACGTGATCGGCACGTGCAGGATCTTGGAGATGGCGCAAAGCCGGCGGGCTTCGTCCGCGAGGCTCTGGAACACGTCGTCGGTGATGCCGGGCAGGTCGGCGCGGACGATGAGGTGAATGCCCTCCACGGAGTAGCCGTGCCCGTCGGATCCTTGGGTGTCGGTACCCATGGTCAGTTGTGCGGTGGTGCTGATGGTCTCGACCGCCACGCCGTTCTTGCGGGCGATGTTCGCCAGCGCATGGTTGTAGCAGCCGGCGTGGCCGGTGACCAACAACTCTTCCGGGATGGCTCCAGTCGCGCCTTCGAACCGGCTGCCATAGGTGTACGGCGCTTCGTGGACGGTGTCGCTCGTATCGGTGGACAGCGTGCCGTTCCCGTCGAAGAACGAGCCGGCCCACTGGGAGCTGCCGGCGACGACCGTCATCGCGTCACCTCGGCGATGTCACTGCCGAGCCGGTATTCGATGGCCGTCCGTTCCTGGAGCCCGGCGCCGAATAGGGATGTGGTGACCGATTGGAATCCTGGGGTGCTCACCGCCGACCAGAAGGCATCGGAGTGCCGCGGATATTCGCTGTCGGGCAGCCGGGTGTACTCGTTGACGAACGCCTTGATTTCGCCGAGTGCGCGGTGGTCCCAACGGGACACCCGGCGGGCATAAGAGGTGACGAATTCTTCGAACTGCTCGTCGGGCAGGGCGCGATTGACATAGCCGTACAGTTCGGCCGTGGCGCCGTCGAAATCGGCTCCGCCGAGCAGGATTTCGAAGGCGCGGCCGCGGCCGACCAGAGCAGGGAGGCGCCCTGCGGCGCCGCCGCCGGGCACTGCGCCGAACCCGATCTCCATCTGCCCCAGGATGGTCCGTTCGCGGCTGGCGAACCGGATGTCGGTGGCGAGTGCGAACTCGCTTCCCGCGCCGCGGGCGATGCCGCGCACCGCACTGATGGTGACTGCGGCGAGTTTGCTGATCCGGACGGTGACGTCGACCCAGGCGGCGTAGCCGGTGGGGCTCGGGAGTGCCTCTGTCGCAGCATGATCCGCCGCCAGATCGTAGTGGGCCAGGAAGAAGTCGGGATCCTCGCTGTCGAACAGGACGACGTTGACGGTGTCGTTGCTCTCCAGTTCGGTGATCAGTTCCTTGAGGTCGCGGATCATCTCGGTGCCGATGACGTTGACGGGTGGATTGTCGAAGGTGACCCGCCACAGCGTGGGGGATTCCTCGGTCAGTCGAAGGTGGGTGGGTGCGAAGTCGTCCACGAAGGGCATGGCCAGAACTGTAGCGCTCTTACTTTGATTTGCATAGTCAGGTCGGCGAGAAAGCAAGAGGGGAAGGACTCCTAATGACGTGACGGCATCACGATTCGAACCGATTCGGCACTAGCGCACCGTTTATCTGGCTTGAATCAGCCAAGTCAGATAGGTACTCTCACCTGGGTGGCACCGAAGAAGCTCGAGGACTGGAAGTGCTCCGTCGGACGAAGCATGACGGTGCTCGGCGAACGATGGACAATCATGATCCTGCGTGAGGCCCTCCTGGGGACGACTCGTTTCGCCGACTTCGAGAAGAATCTGGGACTGCCTCCGGACCGTCTCACCGATCGACTCGCCACGTTGGTGGAGTACGGCGTGATGACCAAGGACTCCTACCAAGAACCCGGTCAACGCAGACGCCCCGCCTACCACCTCACGCCCGCGGGCAGGGAACTACATGTGCTGATCGGCGTGCTCCAGCAATGGGGAGACAAGCACCTGCCCCGTCCGGAGGGCCCAACGATGGTGCGCAAGGCGCGACGTACCGAGCGGCCGGTGCACGTCGCCTTCATCGACGATCTCGGCTACGAGATCCCCGCTGATGACGTGGAGACGATTCCCACCGGAAACTGAAAGTGGTCAGCCCGGTTCTGCCGTCGGAGCGGGCGTAGCGGTCACCTCGGGCGAGGCCTTGGTCGTCGCGGGAGTGGTCGGTACGTCGTTGCGCGAGGTCTCCGGTGTGCTGTCGCCGCCGGGAGCCGCCGGCGAACCCGTCACGCCGGGTTCCGTTGCCCCGGTGGGCGATTCTGTCACCGGAGTCGACGGCGCGGCCGACGAGGCCGGCGGGGGAGTCGCCGATGGCGTCGTGGTGACCGCACTCGATGACGGCGTCGTGGAACTGCTCGACTCGCCGCCCTTGTCGCTGCCACCGCAGGCGGCGGTCAGCAGACCCACTGCTACGGCCGCCGACAGCGCGGCGACGGTGGAAGCGCAACGGGCAGATCGCATCGACTTCATGGCGTACCAATCCTTTTTCGGGGCGTTGTCCCGGAATGGCCCGGAGACGTCCTGTTGAAACAGGCCTTTGCGTCAGTTAATGGAAAGTTCACAGACCGACGGTCGCGGCGGCTCGGCTTCGGAGTCGCTCAGGCGCGTCGCAGCCGACGGACCTCGGCCACCGATCTGCTGACCGCAGCCACCACGGGCGCGCCCATGATCATGCCGAGCAGACCGGCGATGGTGCCCCCGATCATCGTCGCGAGGAGCACGCCGACGGGGTGCAGACGCAAGGACGAACCCAGCGCCCAGGAACTGACCGCGCTCTGCACGGTGCCATTGGAGACCACGAACGACGCCCCGAGGATGAGCGCTGCGCTCGGCCCACGGGCGAAAGGCGAAGCCGCTGAAGCGCTTCCGAAACCGGTTCGAGCACGATCCCCAGAATGACGGCAACCACCAGGGGGACCAGAATTCCACTCACCGCACTCAGGCCGGCGGCGGCCACCGTGGTCAGCGCGATGATGCCCAGCACCGACCAGCTGGTGACACCCGCTCGCCGGATCAGTGCGGACAACGACGCAGATCCAGCCTGGTCAGCCACGGGAACTGATTCTGCCCCATGCCCCGGTTACCGGGGGCGTTCAGCACTCGCCGTCGGTCAGCGTGCGGAGATCGCTTCCTGCATGCCGCGGGTGGCCAGCTCGTCGGCCAGCTCGTTGTCCCCGACGCCCGAGTGCCCCTTCACCCAGAACCACTCGACCTCGTGCCGGGCGCAGGCGGCCTGCAGCCGCTGCCAGAGGTCGACGTTCTTCACCGGCTGCTTGGCTGCGGTCATCCAGCCGTTGCGCTCCCAGCCCAGCACCCACTTGGTGATGCCGTTGCGGACGTAGGTGCTGTCGGTGTAGAGGTGGACCAACACGGGCCGGGTCAGCGCTTCCAGCGCCATGATCGGCGCGGTCAGTTCCATCCGGTTGTTGCTCGTCTCACCCGGCTCGCCGCCGCACATTTCACGCACGTGCTCGCGGTGGCGCAACACCGCACCCCAGCCGCCGGGTCCCGGATTGGGCCGGCACCCGCCGTCGGTGTGGATGATCACGGGGTCGGTCACGCCTAGACAATAGGTGCCGAAACAACAGGTGCCGAAATGAGCGCCGTGCGCACCGACATTCCGAGCGCCCGGTGGTCGAGCGTCGTGATCCGCCGGCCGGGCTGCACCGCATCCTTGATCGGGGTGGTGCGGTCACCGAAGTACGCGGCGCTCGCGTCGATGTCGGCGACGGTGTAGGTGATTCCCCATAGCGACGACGGTCCCTTGCCGGTGCCGGCCGGTGACCCGACGACCTCGATGATGACGGTCCCGAACCGGAAGAAGATCTGCCGGATCGCTCGTCCGCCGAGTTCGCCGTCCCGTTCGCGGCGTGGCTGCACCCCGATGGCGGTCAGCGCCGCCACCGTGCGCGCCAGATCGGGGGACAGCAGCACGACGTGATCGATCGCGGTGACGCCGTTGACGTGCGTGTCGGCGTGCGGGACGGGTGCGTCCGACGCTGTGGTCGGAATGCCATCGAGCGCACCCTCGGAGGACATTCCGCGCAACGACCACCCGAGGATGCCGGTGCCACGGTCGCGTCCGACCAGCCGAAAGGAGACGTCGCCGACCAGGCTCACCTGGCCGGACACCGTGAAACCGGCATCAGCCCAGACCTCGGCGGGGTCGGCGACCTCGATCTCGTCGACACTGACTCGCGCGCCCATGAACGCGAGAGTACTTCGCGGTCGGACCCCGTCCGCTTCTACAGTGAGCCGGTGGACGTTCTCAAACGGAACAACGTCACCATCGTCGGTGCCGAACGCGGACCGGTGCTGCTGTTGGCGCACGGCTTCGGCTGCGATCAGCAGCTGTGGCACCCCGTCGTACAGCGCCTGCGATCCGCGTATCGGATCGTGCTGCTCGACCACGTCGGCTCCGGGGCGTCGGACCCGCGCGCCTGGGACGAGGCGAAGTACTCGGCGTTGGGCGGGTACGCCGAGGACCTCCTCGACGTGGTCCACGCCCTCGATCTGAGCGACGTGGTGCTGGTGGGCCATTCCGTCGCGGCGATGATCGGTGCGCTGGCCGTCATCGCCGAACCCGAGCGGTTCGCCAAACTGGTCATGGTGACCCCGTCGCCGCATTATCTGAACGACGGGGACTACCGGGGCGGCATGTCCAGGGCCGACGTCGACGAACTGCTGGAGTCCCTGGATCTGAATTACCTCGGCTGGTCGCACGCCATGGCGCCGCACATCATGGGCAACCCCGACCGTCCCGAACTCAGCGAGCAACTCGAGGCCACGTTCTGCCGCACCGATCCGGCGTATGCACGGGTCTTCGCCAGGACCACCTTTCTGTCCGATAACCGAGACGACCTCGGCGCCATTCCGGTGCCGACGCTGATCATCGAATGTGCGCACGACGCCATCGCGCCGCGTGGGGTGGGCGCCTACGTCCATGACCGGATCGCCGACAGTGAACTGATCACCCTGGATGCGACGGGCCACTGCCCGCACGTCAGCGCACCCGATGCGACGGCCGCCGCCATCGCGACGTTCGCAGGCGGGCATGAGTCCCGCTGAGGTGGGCGACCACGATCTCTGGGAGAACGCGCCCAGCGGTCACTTCGTCACCGATACCACGGGTCGAATCCTGCGCGCCAACAACACCATTCGTGACTGGCTCGGATACCCGGACAAGCACGCGCTGCACGGCGCCCTCATCACCGATCTACTGACCGTCGCCGGACGCGTGCACTACGAAACCCACTTTGCTCCGCTACTGACGATGACCGGCCGCCTGCAAGGCGTCACCCTCGATCTGGTCGACGCGGCCGGGCAGCGGCTGCCGATGTTCCTGACCGCCAACGTGAAGGCCGATGGCGAGGGGAAGCCAGAGATCCTTCGCATCACCGCGGTGGACGCCTCCGACCGGCGCGCATACGAACTCGAGTTGTTGGGCGAACGGGCCAGGGCGGAAATGGAATCCCGGCGCGCCCGGGAGTTCGCCGAGACGCTGCGCAAGTCACTTCTGCCGCCGGTGTTGTCGCCACCGCCGGGGCTGGAGGCCGCCGACTACTACTACACCGCATCCGTCGACGACGTCGGTGGGGACTTCTACGACCTCTTCCCGCTGAGTCACACGACGTGGGGCTTCTTCATCGGCGACGTCATCGGAAAGGGTGTCGAAGCCGCAGTGGTGACCGGACTGACCCGCTACGTATTGCGTTCGGCGGCAGTCTCCAACGACGACCCGGTGGAAGTACTCCAGAACCTGAATTCCGTGCTGGGCCAGCGGCTCGGCATCGCCCCCCAACGCACCTTGTGCACCGTGATCTACGGCAACATCCGCCAAGCCGGCGACGGCGTCGACGTCGAATTGGCCAGCGGCGGGCATCTGCCGCCGCTGCTGTTCGCCGCCGACGGTTCCGCGTACTACGCCGACACCATCGGCGGTCACGCGGTGGGCATGACCGAACAGCCGCGGTTCGTCGCCCACACACTGCACCTGGGACCAGGAGACACGTTGGTGCTCTACACCGATGGGCTCACCGAGGCGCTCACCGGAGTCGGGCGGGAGCGGTTCGATGACGACGGTGCGCTGCTGGCGAGTGCGAAGGGATGGTCGCCGGTGAGCGCGCAGCAAGTCGTCAACAGGATTCACACGCTGCTCGACAGCCTGGGCTCCGGGGTGCAGGACGATTCCGCGGTGCTGGCCTTCGGCGTCCCCGCCAAGCCATAGCAGTCTGCCGAACGGCCTCCGGGCGCAGCGGTAATGCGGTTCAATCGGAGTGCAACTCCCCGCGAAACACCCTGTGACCTCGAGGAAGAGTAATGAACCTGACGAAGCGCACGCTCGCTGCGGTCGCGGTCGCGACCCTATTCGGTGCTGTGGCCGTCGCGCCGGCCTCCGCGATCGACAACATCAAACCGTTCGGCCAGCAGGAGACCATCGACAGCGGTGGCTCCGCGATCGGCTACACCGTCGCCGGTCTGAAACCGAGCTCGGACGCGATTCCCTACCCGGTGGCCGGGCAGTTGTATGAGGCCACGGTGACGGTCGACGCGGTGCGGGGTGCGGTCAGCCCCGTCATCCCGTTCTTCAACGCGCGCGCCGAAGACGGCGCCACCTACCGCGTGCTGTCCAACATCTTCACGCCACAGGGCCTCAGCGGTGGAACCGTCCTACCCGGCGACAGTTCCAGGGGCAAGCTGTATTTCGATGTGGTGGGGCCGCCGCCCAACAGCGTCGTCTACAACAACGGGGACCACGATCTGCTGGGCTGGGTCCGGGTGGACGGGGCACCGGACATGGTGTCCCCGGTGGACCCCGGATCGACGTCCGAGCTGGCGCCGCTGCCCGCCGAGAACGACGTACAGGGATCCACCGGCCCGGACTTCAACAGCCCCAACATGACAGCGCCTTCTCAGAACGGCCTGGACGAGATCACCGCCATCGAGGGCCCGAACGTCGGCACCCATTCCGAAGGCGGGCACCACTAGATCGGTCAGGCTGCCACGGGGACGCGCTGATCTCGCTCGGAGGACCGAGAACCCAGCATGTCGTTGGGCAATGACAGCCGAATGACCTTGCCCCAGGCGGACGCGACCTGCTTGACCAGCGGGCCGCTGGTGTAGGTCAGCCCGTACCGCTCGAAGATGTCGCGCACCTGCGGGGCGATCTCGCCGTACCGATTACTCGGCAGGTCCGGGAAGAGGTGGTGCTCGATCTGGAAGGACAGGTTGCCGCTCATCAGGTGCATGAACCGGCTGCCGCTGATGTTCGCCGAGCCGAGCATCTGGCGCAGATACCACTGGCCGCGGGTCTCGCCGTCGATGCTGTCGTAGGTGAAAGTCTGTACGCCCTCGGGGAAGTGGCCGCACATGATGACCGAGTGTGTCCACACATTGCGCACGACGTTGGCGGTGAGGTTGGCCGTCAGCGTGGTGACGGCGCTGGGCCCCGACAGCAGCGGGTGCACGACGTAGTCGCGTAGGCCCTGCGTGCCGATCTTGCGCAGGGTGGCCTTCACCCGGGACCGGAAGGCGGGGTTGCTGCGGCGTTCGGCGGTTTTCAGGTTCTTGCCGAGCTTGAGGTCGTAGGCGGCGATTCCGTACTGGAACATCACCGCGTTGATCGCGTTCCACAGCGGCTGGCCCAGGTGGAAGGGACTCCAGCGCTGGTCCTCGTCGACCCGCATGATGCCGTAGCCGAGGTCACCGTCCTTGCCGAGGACGTTGGTGTAGGTGTGGTGTTCCTCGTTGTGGGCGTGCTTCCACTGCTCGGCCGGTGAGGCGTTGTCCCATTCCCACGTGGTGGAGTGGATCTTCGGGTCGCGCATCCAATCCCACTGGCCGTGCATGACATTGTGGCCGATCTCCATGTTCTCCAGGATCTTGGCGGCCGACAACCCGGCGGTACCCAGCCACCAGGCGGGCGGGAACAGCGAGAAGAGCAGCACCGCCCGGCTTCCCGCTTCCAGTCCGCGTTGGGCCTTGATGACGGTGCGGATGTAGTGGGCGTCGTCTGCACCGCGGGTGTTCAGGACACCCTGGCGGATCGCGTCCAGTTCGCGGCCCAGGTCCTCGATGTCGTCGGCGCTCAAATGCGCGACGGGGCTGGTGGATTGGTTCTGAATGGCGGTCATGGTGTCCTCCGATGGATGAGGGTTGGTCAGATGTCGAGTTCGCAGGAGCCGGCGGCGGTGGAGACGCAGGTCTGCACCAGCACCCCGGCGTCGGGGGAGCCGATGGTGACGTCGCCGTTGCGCACATCGCGGACGGCGCCGTTGCGCAGCGGAACGACGCAACCGAAGCAGACGCCCATCCGGCAGCCCGACGGCATCAGCACGCCGGCGTTCTCGCCGGCTTCCAAAAGTGTTGTCGCGGCTGCGGTATCGGTGGTGGTCCCGCTCTTGGTGAAGGTGACCGGGCCGCCCTCGCCGCCGCCGACGGCCGGCAGGGTGAAGCGCTCGGTGCGCAGCTGATCGGCAAGATCGCGCTGGGCCCAATGGTTTTCGAGGTCGTCGAGTAGTGCCGCCGGCCCGCAGGCCCAGGTCTGCCGCTGCGCCCAGTCCGGCACCAGCACGTCGAGATCGGCTGCGGTCAGTCGCGCCGCCGTCGCGGTGTGGTGTTCGATCAGGCGGATTGCTCCGGATTCGGCGAGGCGGCGCAGTTCTGCGCCGAAGATCACGTCGCCCGGTGTCCGCGCGCTGTGCACGACGACGGCGTCGGACAGCGCGGTCAACTGGCTGCGCAGCATGCCCATCACCGGGGTGATGCCGCTGCCTGCGGTGACGAACAGCGCCTTTCCCACGTGTGGCCGCGCCACGATGAAGTCGCCGGCGGCCTGATCGAGATGTACGACGGTGCCCGGTCCGGCTTGGGTGGCAAGGTGATTCGACACGATGCCGCCGTCGATCGTCTTGACCGTGATGGTGAGGTGGCGGGTGTCCGACACCGGTGAGGTGAGCGAGTACGTGCGCCACTGCCGGACACCGTCGATGTCGATGCCGAGCCGGACATACTGGCCGGCGAGGTGTCCCCGCCAGCCGCGCCCGACCCGGATGCGCACGGTCACCGCGTCGGCGGTTTCGGGCGTGACGGCGTCGATGCGGCCACGCAGGTCACGTGTGCTGCCGAGCGGGTCGATGAGGTCGAGGAAGTCCCGCGGCACCAGGGGTGTGGCCACCATGTGGGCGACGGCGCGCAGCGGTCCCCGTCGAACGTTGGCGATGGCTGAAGTCATGCCATCCATCTTGATTGTCTTTGAGCGCGAGTTCTCGACATCATTGTGTGAAACTGGATGTGGTTTTTATTCGGAAAGAACAAATAGAATGGTGAGCTGATGGGTACCGACGACCGAGTCGTGTGGGCGCCGCTGCCGGAAGCCGTCTCGGCGGCCATGGCTGCGGTGCTGCCCGCCGTCGCCGAGCGGACCGTCGCAGCCGTGGTCAGCGACGTGCCGAGCTACGCCGACGCGTTCAGTGGGCGAACCGGACAGAACATCGAACGCGCCGTCCAGCAGTCCCTGGCCGCCTTCCTGCAGCTGGTTTCCCGAGGTGACGACCCGGACACCTCGCCGTCGGTGCAACCCGCGCTCGACGGCGCCTTCGCTCTGGGCCAGGGCGAAGCGCGACAGAACCGGTCCACCGATGTGCTTCTCGCCGCATTCCGCATCGGAGCCCGCACCGCGTGGCGCGAATGGAGCGCCGTCGCCGTCGCTCACGCCGTGCCGGGTGACCAGCTCGCCGTCTTCGCCGAGCGGGTGTTCGCCTACATCGACCGACTGTCGGCGGCCAGCGTCGCCGGCCACGCCGGCGAACTCGCCAAGTCCGGGCTCGCCCGGCAGCGGCACCGGGAAAACCTTGCTCGCCAACTACTTCGGGGAGCGCCACTGGAGGATCTGCTGGCTGCGGCCGACCGCGCCGAGTGGCGGCCACCGCAGACGTTGACGGCCGTCGCCGTGCCGCGCGGATCGGAACGCCGGGTCGCCGGTGTGCTGAACACCTCCGGGCTCGAAGTCCCCGAGGACGCACTGCCCGCGCTCACGCGGCCCGTCACGGTGGTCTTGCTCGCGGACGGATCGATGGTGCGCCGGCAGTTGGACATCCCCGGCGTGGTCATCGGACCCGACCGCCCGTGGGCGCGGGCCGCCCAATCCGTGGCGCGGGTGCTGCGCGCCGTCGACCTGTGCGCGGCGGACGCCGAACCGTTCGACACCGAGAAGCATCTGACCGCACTTGTGCTGCGCTCCGATACGGACGCGCTGGCCGACTTGCGGGCCGCCGTGCTCACGCCACTGGACTCGCAACGACCCGCGGTGCGCGACAAGCTGGCCGAGACGCTACGGGCCTGGCTGCTGCACCAGGGTCGCCGCGACGACGTCGCCGCCGCGCTGTTCGTCCACCCGCAGACGGTTCGGTATCGCCTCGGGCAGTTGCGCGAACTCTACGGCGACTCGCTGACGGATCCCGACGTCGTCGAACAACTGGTGATTGCGCTGGCAGGAGACACCCCGGGGGATCGCAGGGTGGCACCGTAGCCCGGTCGGTGCCACTGTGGTTCCCATGAGTAGCCCAGAGACCCCGGAAGAGACCGCCGGCCAGTACAGCGTCGACGACGACGATCAGCTGACGCAGGAGGACACCTTGCTCGACCGCGGTGTCGACGATCTCCTGGACGAGGGCTACTCGCCGCCGGAGAAGTGGCGTGAGCCGCGTGAGCACGACACCCTCGACGAGTTCCTCGATGCCGAAGTGCCGGATCCGTCGATGCAACTGGATGAGACCTTTGTGCCGGACGAGCAGGCCGGCGATGACGAGGTGGGTGGCCGGCGCTCAGGCCGGCTCGTCGCCTCCAACGAGGGATCGGGCGCGGACGAGGACTCGGAACTGATTGGCAGCGACGTGGGCATCGACGGTGGCGCGGCCTCCGCGGAGGAGGCTGCCGTGCACGTCATCGACGACTAATCACGCGGCACGAGCGTGCGCACAATGCCAGTGATTGCGGCGCGCCACTGTGCAGACGCGCACGCTCACGGGGTAGTGGTGGTCGAGGTGCGGCGCTGCAGCAGCACGGAGAACGTCAGCACAACCAGGCCCGCCACGGACAGCAGGGCGCCCGCCGCCGCGGGTGCGGTGTAGCCGTATCCGGCGGCGATCACCACGCCGCCGACCCAGGCGCCGGTGGCGTTGGCGATGTTCAGCGCGGAGTGGTTCAGCGCCGCGGCCAGCGTCTGCGCGTCGTGGGCGACGTCCATCAGCCGGGTCTGCAGGGCAGGCCCGATCGCGGAGCCGGCCGTCGCGATGAGGAACAGGCCGAGCAACGCTGTCCACGGATTGTGCGCGGCGAAGACGAAGAGCGCGAGCACCACGCCGAGCGCGATCATCGACACGTACAGCCCGCGGATAACCGAGATGTCGGCCATCTTGCCGCCGGCCAGGTTGCCGATCACCATCCCGAGGCCGAACGCCATGAGCGCCAGGGGTACCAGGGCGCGCGGCAGGCCGGCGACATCGGTCATGGTGGTGGACACGTAGGTGTACACGGCGAACATGCCTCCGAAGCCGACCATGCCGACCAGGAGCGCCAGCCACACCTGCACCCGGCGCAGCGCGCCGAGTTCGGTGAGCGGGCTGGTGACGTGCATATTGCGCAGCGGCGGCACCCAGAACCACAGCGCGACCAGAGTCACCAACCCGATGGCCACGACGAGTCCGAAGGCGCTGCGCCAGCCGAAATGTTGGCCCAGGGCCGACGCGACGGGAACGCCGAGGACGGTGGCCACGGTCAGCCCGGTCAGGACGTAGGCGACGGCCTTGGCGCGGTTGCGCGGTCCCATCAGGTGCGCGGCGATCAGCGCGGCGATGCCGAAGAAGGCGCCGTGCGGAATGCCCGCGACGAAACGGGCCGCCATCAGGGTGCCGTACGTGGGCGCGAACACGCTGGCGAGGTTGCCGATGACGAACATCGTCATCAGGCCGAGCACCAGGGTCTTGCGATTCATCCGTGCGGTCAGCGCGGCGATCAGCGGGGCGCCGATCACGACTCCGAGGGCATACGCGGAGATGACGTGGCCGGCGGTCGGCTCGGAGATGTGCAGGCTGGCGGCGATGTCAGGGAGCAGACCCATCGCGACGAACTCGGTGGTGCCGATCCCGAAACCGCCCAGGGCCAGTGCGAACACAGCCAAGGAACGCACCGTCGGGTCGGGTGCGACGACGGAGTTGGGCCGGTGGGGCCGGGCGGCGGTTCGGGACACCCGATCAGCGTAGAACCACTTACGACTTACGGGCAACTTACTTTTGTATCAATCATGCCAAAGTGGCGGAACTTACGTTTTCGGTGTTCAATCGGGTGATGGCCACCGCCGGCGACATATTCACCCTGATCAGGGAACGCGGCGACACCACGCGTGCCGATATCGCCGCCGTGACCGGCCTGTCCCGGACTGCTGTCTCCGCGCGCATCGCGGCGCTCACCGACGCCGGACTCGTTCTGGAATGTGAGCAGGCGCCCTCGACCGGTGGGCGGCCAGCCACTCCGGTGAGTTTCAACGCGGCGGCCGGCGTCGTGCTCTCGGTGTCCGTCGGCATCAGCCGCACCCGGCTTGCCGTCTGCGACCTGGCCGGAGCCATCTTGCGGTTGTCGGATATCGATCAGGAGGTCGCCCTGGGCCCCGACGACCTGATGCCCGATGTGGTCAAAGGTCTCGACGTGCTGCTCGACGAGCACCCGGGAGCCCAGGTGTTCGGTATCGGGTTGAGCCTGCCCGGCCCGGTGGACCGCGAACGTGGCTGCAGCCGGGACTCGCCGATTCTGCGGGGCTGGGACGGGGTGGAATTGCGCCAGTATTTCGCCGGGGCGTCCAGACTGCTCGATGCCCCCGTCATCCTGGACAACGACGCGAACGCGATCGCCCTCGCCGAGCGAGGCGGAGAACTCGAAGGCCACAGCGACCTGCTGGTGCTCAAGGCATCGACCGGCCTGGGCGCGGGCATCATCGCCGGCGGTGCACTGCAGCGCGGGGTCTCGGGTGCGGCAGGGGAATTCGGCCACAACAAGATCGCCGCCGCGGCGGGCCGGCCCTGCCGGTGCGGGGACACCGGCTGCCTGGAGACCGTCGCCGCCGGTTGGGCGATCGTGCATGAACTGCAGCAGCAGGGTTACACCGTCCGGCACCTGCGCGACGTCGTCGAACTGGCCAACGGCGGGGACCCGGAGACCCGCCGGATGATCCGCGACAGCGGACGCCATGTCGGCGAGGGCATCGCGCCCGCGGTGAACCTGCTCAACCCCAAGGTGCTCGTCATCACCGGCGACATGGCCGGCGCGTACGACATCTTCGTCGCCGGATTGCGAGAAGCGTTGTACGGCAACGCCACCGCGATGGCGACCCGCGAGCTTGAGGTGGTGGCCTCGGCGCACGGCGGTGAGGCGGCGCCCGTCGGCAGCGCCGCGATGGCCCTGGACGAGGTGCTCAGCGCGCGCGCAGTGGATGCGCTGCTCGCTTAGGCCTTCGCGATGACGTTCTCGGCGAACCACTCCAGATTGCGGATCTTGGCGTCCAGCGGTTCGGTGTCGTCGCCCATGATGTAGGGCACCCGGAAGCCGACGATCACATCGGTGACGCCCTTGTCCTCCAGGCGTTTCACCCCGTCCAGTGAGAACCCGTCGATCGAGATGACGTGGATCTGGAACTCGTCGGCAAGCCCGATGCGCTCCTCGGTCTCGCGGTACTGCGCAAGCTTCTTCAGTAGCGGGTCGAGTTCCTCGGGATCGCCGCCGCCGTGCATCCAGCCGTCATTGCGCGCGGCGCGTTTGAGCGCGGCGTCGGCATGACCACCGATGAGGATCGGCACCGGCTTGGTGGGCGCCGGCGTCATCTTGATGCTGGGGATGTCGTAGAACTCGCCGTGGTACTCGAAGTACTCGCCGGAGGTGAGGCCGCGGATGACGTCGATGCATTCATCCATCCGCTTGCCGCGCTTGGCGAACGGCACACCCATGATCTCGTAGTCCTCGGGCCACGGACTGGTGCCGACGCCGAGACCGAGACGATTGCCGAACAACGCCGCCAACGACCCGGCCTGTTTGGCGACCAGCGCCGGCGGCCGGATGGGCAGCTTCAGCACGAAGATGTTGAAGTGCAGCTTGGTGGTGACGGCCGACAGCGCGCCGATCAAGGAGAACGACTCGATGAACGACTTGCCGTCGAGAAATTCGCGGTTGCCGTCCGCGGTGTACAGATACTTGGAGTCGGACACCTCCGGGTAGGCGATGCTGTCCGGGATGGTCATCGCGTGATATCCGGCCTCGTCAGCGGCCTTCGCCAACGGGATGTAGTACGTGGGATCGGTCATGGCTTCCGCATAGGTGAACCGCATGGAGCCGATACTAGAACACGTTCTAGTTCTCCGAAGCGGAACGGTCGGGCATGATCAGCCACGTGCCCGCTTGGCTCAATCGCAACGTCCGCGTGCTCTCCGCCGTGTCGTTCCTCCAGGACACCGCCAGCGAACTGCTCTACCCGCTGCTGCCCATCTACCTGACCACCGTGCTGGGCGCGCCGCCCGCCGTCGTCGGGGCGATCGAAGGGGCCGCCGAGGGCGCGGCAGCGCTGACCAAACTCGCGTCCGGTCCGCTGGGTGACCGCTTCGCGCGCCGCCCGCTGATCGCCACCGGGTACGGCATGGCCGCCCTCGGCAAGATCATGGTGGCGGCCTTCGCGTCCTGGCAGGGCGTTCTCGCAGGTCGGGTGGTCGACCGGCTGGGCAAGGGGCTGCGCGGCGCGCCGCGGGACGCTCTGCTGGTGGTCGATATCGACGACGCGCACCGCGGTCGGGTGTTCGGCTTCCACCGCGCCATGGACACCTTCGGGGCCGTCGTCGGCCCGCTCATCGGGCTGGCCGGTTACGAACTGCTGGACCACCAGATCGCGCCGCTGCTCTGGGTGGCGGCGGTGCCCGCCGTGCTGAGTGTCGCGCTGGTCTTCCTGGCCAAGGAACGCAGACGCCCCGTGTCCGCCCAGCGGCCGCCCATCTTCGCGCGCGTGAAAGATCTGCCGCGGCGGTACTGGCGCACGACCGGTGTGCTCGTTGCGTTCGGAATCATCAACTTCCCCGACGCACTACTGCTGCTGCGGCTCAATGAGATCGGATTCTCGGTCGTCGAGGTGATCTTGGCCTACGTCGGCTACAACGCGGTCTACGCACTGAGCAGCTATCCGGCCGGCGTCCTGGCCGACCGGATCGGCCGGATCCCGGTGTTCGGCATCGGGCTGGTGTTCTTTGCCATCGGTTACGCCGGACTGGGGCTGACCACCGACCCGGTGGCCGCCTGGCTGCTGATCGGGGCGTACGGACTGTTCACCGGCTGCACCGACGGCGTGAGCAAGGCTTGGATCTCGTCATTGGTCGGCCCCGACCTGCAAGCCAGCGCGCAAGGCGTGTTCCAGGGTGCCGGCGGGTTCGCGATCCTGATCGCCGGTGTGTGGGCCGGGCTGGCGTGGGGTGCGGACGGCACGCTGCCGTTGTTGATCTCCGGTGGGCTCGGCGCCGTGTTCGCCATCGCGCTGCTGACGTTCGGCTACACCAACCGGAAGGGTGGGGCGCCCGCGCCGGCGATCTGATAGCCGCCCTGCTGGGTGCGTTCCATGCACCGGCCCGTCACAGTGTTGCCGTCGATGACGACGGTGACGGCGCCGCGCGGCGTCTGCGCCGGGGCGTCGAACACGGTGCCCTGCCAGTGGTACCGGCCGTCGATCGGCTCGAGGTGCCCGGTGAGCCGGACGCGGACGGTCTGGCCGTCGACGGTCGCGGGACCGTCGTAGACGTCTTCGACGAACTCTCCCTCGGCCTCTTCGGTGAGGGCCGCGGCCGGGCCCGTCTTGGCCAGAAATCCGCTGCGCCGCCAGATTCGGCGGGCGATGGGGCCCATCAGGCCGACCTCATCCAGGAACGCGGCCAGCGGGGCGAACCCGGCGATCTGGGTTTCGTGCCGGTGCGCCGAGGCGCGGGCCATCCGGCGCGCGGCCCGTGCATCCAGACCGACCCGTGCGTACTGCACCTTGTTGGTGAACAGGAAACGGAAGAACAGGCCGCCGGCGCCGTTGAGGTTGCCGATCCAGAAGCGCTTCCACCGTGACATGGACGGGGCGCGCTTGCGCAGGCCGTCGCGCGCGAACTGGATGTGGCGGGCTTCCTCGGTGACGTGAATCCGCATGAGGCGCTGCACCATTGGCTGCAACTCGGGATCATCCATCATCTGCCGCTGCAGCGAGTCGAAGATCTCCTCGCCGATCAGGGCGGCCAGCCACAGCACCGAGCCGCGGAAGATGAACGGCAGCCCGTTGATGATGACGCGCTGATACAGCCTGGGCCGCACCGGATCCGCGCCGACCTTCGCGATGGCCTTGCCGAACATCACCATGTGCCGGGTCTCGTCGCCGAGTTCGGTCAGCTCGTAGTGGGTGGTGGCGGCCGTCGGATCCTGATGCATCATCTTGCGCAGCAGTGCCTGGTTCAGGATGTTCTCGAACCAGATGCCGGCCGAGAGCGTGTTCACCAGTTCCTGGCGGGACAGCTCGATCTGCTCGGCCCGGCTCATCGCGTCCCACATCGGGGTGCCGTACAACGACACCACCTTGGGCGGCAGGAAGAACTTGTCCGCATCGAGCGGGGCGTCCCAGTCGATGTCGACGATCGGAGCGTAGGACTTACGCACCGATCCCTTCAGCAGCCGCTCTGCGAATTCCGCACGCGTGGTTTGCGATTTGAGCGAAGCCGTCATCGTCGACGTCCTTTCGGGTCAGAATTCGAAGCTACGTCCGCGCGACGCATTTAGTCAATACCCGCGGTACCGGATAAATCGTTTCCGCTAGCCTTCTGCGGGTGCGCACCATCCATGTCATCGGTATCGGCGCGGGCGACCCCGACTACGTGACGACGCAGGCCATCTCGGCACTCAATGACACCCAGGTGTTCTTCGCCATGGACAAGGGCGAGACGAAGGACGATCTCGTCGCGCTGCGCCGGCTGATCTGCGACCGGTTCATCGCCGAACCCGGGTACCGCTTCGTCGAACTGCCCGACCCCAAGCGGGCGACCGAAGGCGACTATCGCGACAACGTCTCCGAGTGGCACGCCGCCCGTGCTCGGCTGTGGGCACAGGCCCTGCAGACCGAACTGGGACCCGACGGCGTCGGCGCCTTCCTGGCCTGGGGCGACCCGTCGCTGTACGACAGCACGCTGCGCATTCTGGAGCGGGTGTCCGAGCACGTCGAGTTCGACTTCGACGTCATCCCGGGCGTCACCGCGATCCAGGCGCTGACCGCGCGACATCGCATCGCGCTCAACGACATCGGTGCACCGGTGCTGATCACCACCGGCCGTCAACTGCGCGAGAACGGGCTGACCACCGACGCGGTGGTGATGCTCGACGGCGAGTGTTCATTCCTGAGCTGCCCGCCGCAGACCCGGATCTGGTGGGGCGCCTACCTCGGGACGCCCGACGAGCTGCTGGAGTCCGGCACCGTCGGCGAGGTCGGTGAGCAGATCGTGGCGCGCCGCGCCGAGGCAAGGGAGCGGCACGGCTGGATCATGGACATCTATCTGCTGCGCGCCTGACCCTGGCAGGATCGAAGAATGGGATCTTTTCTGCTGCGGGCCGCGCTGACCGGACTCGCGCTGTGGGTGGTGACGCTGTTCGTGCCGGGCATGACCTTCGTCGGCGGTGACAGCACCGTCCAGCGGGCCGGCATCATCTTCGTCGTCGCTGTCATCTTCGGCCTCGTCAACGCCGTCATCAAGCCGATCGTGCAGATCATCTCGATACCGCTCTACATCGTCACCCTGGGCCTGTTCCATGTGGTCATCAACGCGCTGATGTTGTGGATCACCTCGAGGATCACCGAACACACCACGCACTGGGGTCTGGTCATCGACGACTTCTGGTGGACCGCGATCTGGGCCGCCATCGTGCTCTCGATCGTCAGCTGGGTGCTGTCCCTGGTGGTACGTACCTGAAAGGCCTTGCGCCTCAGCCGTGCTCGGCCTGCCAGCAGGCAGCCAGCGTGCGATAGGCGTCATGCTCGGCGGCCGCCACCGTCGGCCACAACCGCTCCGCGGCGTCCCGTTGGGCGGCCGAACCGCCGACGGCGCCCTGATAGGCGTCGAGCATCGCCATCGCGCGCAGTTGCAGATCGCGACGGTCTGCCCGGGCCGCGGCAGTGGTGACCGCGCCGGACTCCAGGTGTGAGGTGGTGGCCGCGATCGCGGCAGCGGTGGCGTCGATGGCTTCGGTCACGGGGGCGTGACCGCGGTGGCGGATCGCGATCCGGTACACCAGAAGCGCTGCCGCGCATCCGATCACGGTGTCCAGCCCACGGGCCAGTAACAGGTGGCCCACATCGTCCACCGGGCGCCCGCCGGACGCGATGGTCAGGGCGATCGGGGTGATGAACACCACCGCGATCGCGTAGTTGCGCACCACGAACATCTCAATGGTGAACTGCAGCAACGCGATCACCGCGACCAGCCACAGGCCCTGCGGATGCCAGGCGAGGATCAGGCCGGCCAGCGCGAGTCCGATCCATGTGCCCACCAGTCGCTCGACGCCGCGCTGCACAGTGCGCAACCAGTCGAAACCCTGGGCCAGCATCAGCACCGCGGCCGCCATCGCCCAGTAGGCGTGATCGATCGACAACACCGATGCCACGGTGCCCGCCACGGCGACCGCGATGCCGACCCGTAGTGCGAGCCGGAAGGACTCCGAACCCGGTGTCACGGCCCGCCGCAGCAGGGTGAGGTTGCCCGGACGGCCCAGCGGCAGCTCCGGGGTGGCGTCGGCGTACGCAGAGTCATCTATATGGGGCAGCGACTCACCGCGGTCGACGGCACCCATCGCCGCCGCGAAAACCCGGTGCAGCCGGTGATTCTCGGCCCGGAGGCGTTGCAGGGTGCCGTCTGGCCGCGGCGTGGCCGGTTCGAAATTGACCAGCGTCACCCAGGCCTGATGCAGCGCCCGCGCCGCCAGATGCCGGTCAGTGCTTTCGGCGGTGTCGAGGTAGCGGGCGACGGCGACACGCGCCGCGTCCACCGCCGCATACTCCGGGCGACGGGGTCGCCACAGCGCCGCGACCATGTGTGCCATCCACGCGAAAGCCCCGCCGGACAACACCAATGCGCCGATATGCCACGGGGTCAGGTGAGTGGCCGCCGTCGCGGTTCCGGCCGCACAGCCCAACACGAACATGTAGGCCCCCGGCGGGCCGACGCTCAGCGCATGGCATACCAGGGCGGCCACCGTCGCGATCACCGTGATGGTCGCCAGTCCGAGCGCCGGTATCCGGGCGGCCCAGTCGCCCAGGGCCACCGCCGCCGCGAAACTCAGGGCGACGACTGCCAGGTAACCGGCGCGGTTGAGATACGGGCGGCCGCTGCCGTACAGCGCGGTGAAGCCACCGATGGTGGCGACGAGGCCGGCCGCGGTATCGCCGGCCAGCCAGCCCGTCAGTACGGGTACCGCCATGCAGATGCCGGCCCGCAACGCGAACGGCCAGCGCGTCGGGGCGGGATTGAGCACCAACAGGCGGCGCAGGTACGGCAGCACATGCCGACGATATCCGTGCCTCCGCCCTGGAACATTTCCCCGTCGCTGCGCTCGCCCGGAATGACACACTGGAGACATGCCCGAATTGCCCGAGGTCGAGGCACTCGCGGATCATCTGCGCCGGCACGCCGTCGGACGACAGGTCACGCGGGTGGACGTGGCGGCCCTGTCGGTGCTCAAAACCTTCGACCCGCCCGTCACCGCCCTGATCGGGCAGGCCGTGACCGGGGCCGCGCGCTGGGGCAAGTACCTGGGTCTGCAGGTCGGCGAGCTGTACCTGATCACCCACCTGTCCCGGGCGGGCTGGCTGCGCTGGTCGGACAAGCTCGCCCCGACTCCGTTGAAGCCGGGCAAAGGGCCCATCGGTCTGCGCGTGCATCTCGACGGGGAGGGGTTCGACCTGACCGAGGCCGGCACCCAGAAGCGCCTCGCGGTGTGGGTGGTCACCGATCCCATGTCCATTCCGCAGATCGCCGCGCTGGGTCCGGACGCGCTGTCGCTGGGACCCACGGAGCTTGCCGAGGTGCTGGCCACCCAGACCGGCCGGATCAAGACGGTCATCACCGATCAGAAGGTCATCGCGGGTATCGGCAACGCGTACAGCGACGAAATCCTGCATGTGGCAAAGCTTTCCCCGTTCGCCGGCGCGTCGAAGCTGACGGCCGATCAACTGGGCGCACTGCACGACGCGATGGTGTCGGTGCTCACCGATGCCGTGACCCGGTCGGTGGGCCAAGGCGCCGCCACCCTGAAGGGTGAGAAGCGGTCCGGGCTGCGGGTGCACGCGCGTACCGGGTTGCCCTGTCCGGTGTGCGGGGACACCGTGGCCGAGGTGTCGTTCGTCGACAAGTCTTTCCAGTACTGCCCGACGTGCCAGACCGGTGGAAAGAAGCTGGCCGACCGGCGGATGTCCCGGCTGCTCAAGTAGCGACGGGTTCCGGTCAGTTATCTAACTGGGTTATTCTGCTGCCATGACTCGCCAGAAGATCCTGATCACCGGCGCCAGCTCCGGATTGGGCGCCGGCATGGCGCGCGCCTTCGCCGCCCAAGGCCGTGACCTGGCCCTTTGCGCGCGAAGGACCGAGCGCCTGGATGAGCTCAAGGCGGAGATCGCCGCCAAGCACCCGCACGTCAAGGTGGCCGTCGCCGCACTGGACGTCAACGACCACGAGGCCGTGCCCCGGGTGTTCGGTGAGCTTTCCGACGCGTTGGGTGGCATCGACCGGGTCATCGTCAACGCAGGCATCGGCAAGGGCTGGCCGCTGGGCGAGGGCAAGCCGTGGGCCAACAAGGCCACCATCGAGACCAACCTGGTCGCCGGTCTGGTGCAGATCGAGACCGCGCTGGAGATGTTCAAGAAAACCGGCGGCGGGCACCTGGTGCTCATCTCCTCGGTACTGGGAAACACCGGTGTTCCTGGCACCAAAGCCGCCTACTGCGCCAGCAAGGCCGGGATGACCTCGTTGGGCGAATCGCTGCGCGCCGAGTACGACAAGGGCCCCATCAGCATCACCGTCATCGAACCCGGCTACATCGAGTCCGAGATGACGGCCAAGTCGGCGTCGACGCTGCTGATGGTGGACAACGAGACCGGTGTGCGCGCGATGGTAAACGCCATCGAGAAAGAGAAGGGCCGCGCCGTGGTTCCCGGCTGGCCGTGGGCGCCGTTGACGCAGATCCTGCGGCTGCTCCCGCCCAAGTACACCAAGCGTTTTGCGTGAATCTTTTTCGGACGCGTGGTTTAACGCCCTCCGGAGGCTGGGTAGTCAATGAAGCATGATGGTGAAACTGATGAAGATGACGCCCCTCCTGTTCGCAGGCGCTGCCGCTGCTGGAGCCATCGCGCTTGCCCCGGCTGCTACCGCTGAGCCTGCCCCAGGCTGCTACAACCCGGACGGCACGCCGTGCACGCCGTCCGCCGGCCCGCAGGGCGCCGGTGCTGAGGTCCCGGGTGGTCCGGGTGCTCAGGCCAGCCCCGACGGTCATGTGTCGGCACAGGTTCCCGGCGGCCCGTGGGCCGAAGCCGGTCCCGGTGGCGGCGTGGCCTGCATCCCCGGCGGCCCGTGCCGGACCATTCAGCTCCCGGGCTGATCCGTCCCTGAGTGATTTCGGCGCGCTCACCCGCGATGACCACGGGTGAGCGCAGCAGTGCTTTGGCTTGTGTCTTGCCCAGTTCGACGCCCCACTGGTCGAACGAGTCGATGCCCCAGATGACACCCTCGGTGAACACCTGGTGCTCGTAGAGCGCGATCAGCTGGCCGACCACCGACGGCGTCAGCTTGGTGGCCAGGATCGACGTCGTGGGCCGGTTACCGGGCATCACCTTGTGCGCCACCACGTCCGCAGGCGTGCCCTCGGCGGCGATCTCCTCGGCGGTCTTGCCGAAGCCGAGCACCTGGGTCTGCGCGAAGAAATTGCTCATCAGCAGGTCGTGCATGCTGCCGGTGCCATCGGCTGTCGGGAGGTCGTCTGTGGGTTGGCTGAACCCGATGAAGTCGGCCGGAATCAGCCGGGTGCCCTGGTGCAGCAGCTGGTAGAAGGCGTGCTGGCCGTTGGTTCCTGGTTCGCCCCAATAGATTTCACCGGTACTGGTCGTCACCGGTGAGCCGTCGGCCTGGACGGATTTGCCGTTGGACTCCATGGTCAGCTGCTGCAGGTATGCCGCGAACCGGGACAGGTCGTTGGAATACGGCAACACCGCACGCGACTGTGCGCCGAAGAAGTTGTTGTACCAGAGCCCGATCAGACCCAGCAAGACCGGCGCGTTCTCGGCCAGCGGCGCGGTGCGGAAATGTTCGTCGACCAGGTGGAAGCCCGCCAGGAACTCGGCGAAGCGCTCCTTGCCGATGGCCGCCATCACCGACAGGCCGATGGCCGAGTCCACCGAATACCGGCCGCCCACCCAATCCCAGAAGCCGAACATGTTCGCCGTGTCGATACCGAAATCGTCGACCAGGCGCTTGTTGGTGGAAACCGCCACGAAATGCTTGGAGACGGCCGCGTCGCCGAGGACATCGGTCAGCCAGCGGCGTGCGGCAGTGGCGTTCGTCAACGTCTCCAAGGTGGAGAACGTCTTGCTGGCGATGATGAAAAGCGTTGTAGCGGGGTCGAGTCCGTCGAGTTTTGCCACCAGATCGGCAGGGTCGACGTTGGACACGAAGCGGGCCGAGACGCCGGCGTCGGCGTAGTGACGCAGGGCGTCGTACACCATGACGGGCCCGAGGTCCGAGCCGCCGATGCCGATGTTGACGACGGTGGTGATGCGCTGGCCGGTGGCTCCGGTCCACTCGCCGGAGCGCAGCCGGTCGGTGAAGTCACCCATCGCGTCGAGCACCTCGTGCACGTCGGCCGTGATGTTCTGGCCGTCGACGGTGAGTGCGGCACCGCGGGGCAGGCGCAGCGCGGTGTGCAGGACCGCGCGGTCCTCGGAGGTGTTGATGTGCTCGCCGGAGAACATGGCGTTCCGGCGGCCTTCCAGGTCAGCGGCTTTCGCGAGATCGACCAGCAAATCCAGGGTTTCGCGGGTGACGCGGTGCTTGCTGTAGTCGATGTAGAGGTCGCCGACGGTCAAGGTCAGCTCGGTGCCGCGGGCCGGATCCTCGGCGAAGATCTCCCGAAGATTCTTCGGTGCGATGGCCTCATGGTGGCGCGCCAGCGAATGCCATGCGGCCGTTGCGGTGATGTCAGCACTCATTCTTCAGACCTTAGTGCGGTATGCGTGTCGAGGGTGTACATGATGGATGTATGCGCACCGAACACTTGGCAGAGCTCATTGCATCCGTGCCCACCGGCCTGTGGATCGGCGGTGAAGAGCGCGCCGGCACGTCCACGTTCGAGGTCCACAATCCCGCGACCGACGAGGTCATCACCTCCGTCGCCGACGCAACCGCCGCGGACGGGATCGCCGCCTTGGACGCCGCGGTGGCGGTGCAGGCCGACTGGGCGGCCACCCCGCCCCGTGAGCGCGGCGAGATCCTGCGCTCCGTCTTCGAAACCCTCACTGCGCGAGCCGAAGACGTCGCGACGCTGATGACACTCGAGATGGGTAAGGTGATCGCCGAAAGCCGCGGCGAGGTCAAGTACGGCTCCGAGTTCTTCCGCTGGTTCTCCGAGGAGGCGGTGCGCATCGGCGGCCGCTATACCCACAGCCCGGCCGGCACCGGCCGCATCGTCGTCACCAAGATGCCGGTGGGCCCCTGTTACGCCATCACCCCGTGGAATTTCCCGCTGGCGATGGGCACCCGCAAGATCGGCCCGGCGCTGGCCGCGGGCTGCACCATGCTGGTCAAGCCCGCCCAGGAAACCCCGCTGACCATGCTGCTGCTGGCCAAGCTGATCGACCAGGCCGGACTGCCCAAGGGTGTGCTGTCGGTGCTGCCCACCTCGAACCCGGGTGCGCTGACCACCGCGCTGATCGACGACGGCCGGCTGCGCAAGCTGACCTTCACCGGCTCCACCGGCGTCGGCAAGGCGCTGGTGAAGCAGTCGTCGGACAAGCTGCTGCGCACCTCGATGGAGCTCGGCGGCAACGCGCCCTTCGTGGTGTTCGACGATGCCGATGTGGACGCCGCCGTCGAAGGTGCGCTGCTGGCCAAGATGCGCAACGGTGGCGAGGCGTGCACCGCGGCCAACCGGTTCCACGTCGCGAACGCGGTGCGCGTGGAGTTCACCGAGAAGCTGGTGAAGCGGATGGGTGAATACCAGCTGGGCAACGGCCTGGACGAGTCCTCGACGCTGGGGCCGCTGATCTCGTCCAAGCAACTCGGCATCGTCAACACCTTGGTGTCCGACGCCGTGGAGCGTGGCGCCGAGGTCGCCGTCGGCGGTGAGGCGCCGGCCGGGCCGGGCAATTTCTTCCCGGCCACCGTGCTGGCCGACGTGCCCGCCGACGCCCGCATCCTCAAGGAAGAGGTGTTCGGGCCCGTCGCGCCGATCGCCGGCTTCGACACCGAGGAAGAGGGCATCGCCGCGGCCAACGACACCGAATACGGTCTGGCCTCCTACATCTACACCCAGTCGCTGGACCGCGCGTTGCGGGTGGCCGAGGCCATCGAGTCCGGCATGGTCGGCGTGAACCGCGGGGTGATCTCGGATCCGGCCGCGCCGTTCGGTGGGGTGAAGGAGTCCGGCTTCGGTCGTGAGGGCGGCACCGAAGGCATCGAGGAGTACCTGGAGACCAAATACATCGCCTTCACCCCCTGACCGTTTGATTCCGCATCCGCGGAGTCAAATATGTGAATCATCCGTGAATGCGGATACGATCCTGCGGTGCCGACAATCCGGGTCCGCGAGGCTGCCGAACTGCTGGGTGTCAGCGATGACACCGTTCGGCGCTGGATCGACGACGGCACCGTCACCGCGGGCGTCGACGAATCTGGCCGCAAGGTGCTCGACGGCGCGCAATTGGCCGCGTTCGTCCGCGACCACGCCGGGCGGGTGCCGCAGGATCCCGTCGCGATCGGCAGTTCGGCGCGCAACCGGTTCGCCGGTCTGGTCACCAAGATCGTCTCGGACACGGTGATGTCGCAGGTCGAGTTGCAGTGCGGCCCGTTCACCGTCGTCTCGCTGATGAGCACCGACGCCGTGCGCGAACTCCACCTCGAGCCGGGCAGCGTCGCGGTCGCCGTCGTCAAGGCCACCACCGTCATCGTCGAGACCCCAGGAGACAAGTAAATGAAGCGGATTCTCTCGATTAAATGAAGCGGATTCTCTCGATCGCCGCCGCAGGCCTGGCCGCCGCGGCACTGGTCAGCGGATGCGGCTCGGATACGTCGACGAGCGGCACCACGTCGAGCGGTGCGGCGCCCGCCCAGCATCTCGTGGTGTTCGCGGCGGCCTCGCTGAAGAAGACTTTCACCGACATCGGCGAGCAGTTCAAGACCGACAATCCGGGTGCGACGGTGGAGTTCTCGTTCGCCGGTTCTTCCGACCTGGTGACGCAGCTGATCCAGGGCGCCAAGGCGGACGTGTTCGCCTCCGCGGACACCAAGAACATGGACAAGGCTTCCCAGGCCGGGCTGCTGGCCGGCGATCCGGTGAACTTCGCGACCAACGTGCTGACCATCGCGGTGGCGCCCGGTAACCCCAAGGGCATCAAGACTTTTCAAGACCTGACCAAGCCCGGCCTGAACGTGGTGGTGTGCGCGCCGCAGGTGCCGTGCGGGTCGGCCACCAAGAAGGTCGAGGACGCCACCAAGGTGATGTTGGCGCCGGTCAGCGAGGAGACCTCGGTGACCGACGTGCTGGGCAAGGTTTCGACGGGTCAAGCCGATGCCGGGCTGGTGTACGTCACCGACGTCGCGGGCTCGGGCGGCAAGGTCGAGGGTGTGGCGTTCCCGGAGTCCTCCGGCGCGGTGAACACCTATCCGATCGTGACGCTGAAGACCGCGGCCGACTCGGCCCTGGCGCACAAATTCATCGACCTGGTGACCGGCGAGGCCGGTCAGAAGGTGCTGGACCAGGCTGGCTTCGGCAAGCCTTGAGGGGAGGTTTCGGCGCGCTTACCCGTGCTCAGCTCGGGTAGGTGCGCCGAAATCAGCTGGTGCCGAGACGGCCGCGGCCCATCCGCAGCAGCAGCATCGCGAGATCTTTGCCTTCGGGGCCGAGCGCGCTGTAGCGCTCGATGACCTTCATCTCCCGGCTGTGCACCAGCCGGGTGCCGCCCGAGGCCATCCGGATCTTGCCGATGGTCTGGGAGACCTCTTTGCGGCGCGCGATGGCGGCCAGGATCTCGGCATCGAGCCGGTCGATCTCCAGGCGCAGCTCGTCGATATTCGGCGCTTCGGTTTCGGTACTCATGTTTTCCTCGCTGTTGGTGGGTTCTGATTTCATCCGGTTCCGGGCCTCACACAACAGACGAGCCCCGGATCCGGATGCGGACCGCGGGGCTCTGGGGAAGCAGCTAGACCACGGGCACCGCGGATCGGTACCCGTAAAAAAATCGTCCATGCTGATGGAGCACGATTCGAGTGTGCCACCAACGGCCAGGCCAGCGCAAAGTGTCACTGTCCGGCGGTAAGTTTGTCCTCGATATGACTCTTGCTCCTGACACCGACAACCTGCTGGACGGCCTCAACCCGCAACAGCGCCAGGCAGTGCTGCACGAGGGTTCGCCGCTGCTGATCGTCGCCGGGGCGGGCTCGGGGAAGACGGCGGTGCTCACCCGCCGGGTCGCCTACCTGCTGGCCGCCCGCGACGCCGGCGTCGGCCAGATCCTGGCCATCACCTTCACCAACAAGGCCGCCGCGGAGATGCGCGAGCGCGTAGTGGCGCTGGTGGGTCCCCGCGCCCGCAACATGTGGGTGTCGACGTTCCACTCGACGTGCGTGCGCATCCTGCGCAACCAGGCCTCACTGATGCCCGGGCTGAACTCGAACTTCTCCATCTACGACGCCGACGACTCACGGCGGCTGCTGATGATGATCGCCAAGGACATGGGCCTGGACACCAAGCGGTACTCGCCGCGGGTGCTGTCCAACGCCATCTCCAACCTGAAGAACGAACTGATCGACCCCGACCGCGCCGTCGCCGAGCTGACCGATTCCTCCGACGACATGTCGCGCACGGTGGCCTCGGTGTTCGGCGAGTACCAGCGGCGCCTTCGGGCGGCCAACGCCTTGGACTTCGACGACCTGATCGGCGAGACGGTCTATGTGCTGCAGGCATTTCCACAGGTTGCGCAGTACTACCGCAGACGGTTCCGGCACATCCTGGTCGACGAGTACCAGGACACCAACCACGCCCAGTACATGTTGGTGCGTGAGTTGGTGGGACATGATCCAGATGACCAGGTGCCCCCCGGCGAGCTGTGCGTGGTCGGTGACGCAGACCAGTCCATCTACGCGTTCCGCGGCGCCACCATCCGCAACATCGAAGACTTCGAGCGCGACTACCCGAACGCGACAACCATTCTGCTGGAACAGAATTACCGCTCCACCCAGACCATCCTGAACGCCGCCAACGCGGTCATCTCCCGCAATGCCGGGCGGCGCGAGAAGAGGTTGTGGACCGATTCCGGCGAGGGTGAGCTGATCGTCGGCTACGTCGCCGACAACGAGCACGACGAGGCACGGTTCGTGGCGGGCGAGATCGATGCGCTGGCCGACCAGGATCAGATCAACTACAACGATGTGGCGGTCTTCTACCGCACCAACAACTCGTCCCGTGCACTGGAGGAGGTGTTCATCCGGTCCGGCATCCCGTACAAGGTCGTCGGCGGTGTGCGCTTCTACGAGCGCAAGGAAATCCGCGACATCGTGGCCTACCTTCGGGTGCTGGACAACCCCGGCGACTCGGTGAGCATGCGACGGATTCTGAACACCCCGCGCCGCGGCATCGGCGATCGCGCCGAGGCATGCGTGGCGGTGTACGCGGAGAACACCGGCGCCAGCTTCAACGACGCGCTGCAGGCAGCCGCCGAGGGCAAGGTCCCGATGCTCAACACCCGATCGGAGAAGGCGATCGCCTCCTTCGTCGAGCTGCTGGACTCGCTGCGGGGCCGGCTCGACGGTGAACTCGGCGATCTGGTCGAGTCGGTGCTCGACCGCACCGGGTACCGTCGAGAACTCGAATCGTCCAGCGACCCACAGGATTTGGCCCGGCTGGACAACCTGAACGAATTGGTCAGCGTCGCACACGAATTCAGCATCGACCTGGCCAACGCGCAGGCGTTGCGCGAAGAAGAGGACCTGGTCGACGAGGACATCCCCGACACCGGGGTGCTGGCCCAGTTCCTGGAACGCGTGTCGCTGGTGGCCGACGCCGACGGCATTCCCGAGGAGGGGTCGGGAGTGGTCACCATGATGACCCTGCACACCGCCAAAGGCCTCGAATTCCCCGTGGTTTTCGTCACCGGCTGGGAGGACGGCATGTTCCCGCACATGCGCGCCCTCGGTGACCCGACCGAACTGTCCGAGGAGCGCCGGCTGGCCTACGTCGGTATCACTCGGGCCCGGCAACGGCTGTACCTCAGCCGAGCCAAGGTGCGGTCCTCATGGGGGCAGCCGATGCTCAACCCGGAATCCCGCTTCCTGCGCGAGATTCCGGAGGACCTGATCAACTGGCGTCGGGTCGAGACGCCGGCCTCGGTGTTGAGCGCGCCACGAAGCGTCGGCCGGTTCGCCGACTCGGCGCGTCCAGCACCGGCGAAGGCACGCAACAGGCAGATCATCACGTTGGAACCCGGCGATCGGGTGACACACGACAAGTATGGACTGGGCCGGGTGGAAGAGGTATCCGGCATGGGCGAATCGGCGATGTCGCTCATCGATTTCGGCAGCGCGGGCCGGGTCAAGTTGATGCACAACCACGCGCCGGTGAGCAAGCTCTAACCCGGATGGTTCCACGGCTGGTCGGCTACCTCCGCGGGGACGGGTAGCCGCGACTCCGGAAGCGGCGGTACCGATCCCAGTGCCGCGTTCTGGTCCAGTCGCGCGCCCGCGACCCGACCCTGACCCCAGCCGACGAGTTCGCGGTATCCACCCAGCAGGCCCGCCGCGGAGACAACGGCTTCATCGGCATGGGGGCTGCCCGGCGGCACCGGTGCCGAGACGGGTGAGACATACAGGGCATCGGTGGGACAGTAGGCCTCGCACATGAAGCAGGTCTGACAATCCGACTGCCGAGCGATCACCGGAATGCCGTCCGCGCCGCGGTCGAAGACATCGGTGGGGCATACCTTCACGCAGACATCGCAGGTGATACATGCACCGGCAGAGACGATCTCGATCACGCCACGGCATCCGAGGAGAGCAGGCGCGGCGCGCGCGGATCCGGTGCGGTCCACACGGTGTCCAGCCCGCCGACCAGGATCCGATGTGGGGAGCCCTGATCCGAGCCCGGCAGATCCTCGCGGCGGTGTAGGCCCCTGGTCTCGGCGCGGGCCAGCGACGCTGCCGTGATCCACCGGGCCGCGGCCACCAGTGCGAGTGCCTGGCGTGGTTTGTAGGCGTCGCGCGGTGCGACGGGGGTGCAGCCGCCGGACAGTTGCTGCCACATCACTTCCAGTGCGGCAGCGGATTCCGTCAGTCGCGAGTGTGATTTGCGGTAGCTGCGGGTGGGGGGAAGCACGTGTTCCTGCGCGGCGCGCACCACGTCGTCGACGGACGGGGCGGCGGCACTGCCCGTCGCGGTGCGGGTGCCCCAGATAGGTGCGGGCCTGCGGCGGCGCCCGAAGTTGGCCGCCGCCTGTCCGGCGAAGGTGCCCGACGCGATGGCCCACGCCCCGTTGTGGCTGCCGCCACCACTGACCGACCCGGTGATGAGTTCCCGCGTCGCCGTGTCGCCGGCCGCATACAGGCCAGGAACCGTTGTTGCACAATCAATTCCGGTCAGGCGCAGGCCTCCGGTGCCGCGTACCGAACCCTCGTACACCATCCGCAGCGGATAGGCGGTGGTGAACGGGTCGATGCCGGCCTTGTCCAGCGGCAGGAAATAGTTGGGCTGGGCATCGCGCATCGCCTGCCGGGCATGCGCGGGGGCGCGATCCAGGCGCGCGAACACGCGGTTGCCTTTGGCCAGCTCACGCTGGGCGTCCTGCCGTCCGATCAGTCCGGGCGCGGCCTGCAGGGGACGTCCGCGCTCGTCGTAGAAGCTGGCCCACTGCAGCATCCGGCCTTTGGTGTGGGTGCCCCACTCCGGCGCAAGCGCATAGGCGGTGCAGAATTCCATACCCGAGAGCTGCGCGCCGTGCTCGGCGGCCATCAAAAGACCGTCGCCGGTGTTCACGTTCGTCCCGAAAGCACCGGACAGGAAGGCGGTTCCGCCGGTGGCCAGCACCACGGCACCCGCGGTGATGCGCCAGGGCCGCCCGCCGTCCTGGCGGGCGATCCCCGTTGCGCCGCTGATGGCCCCGTCGGCGTCGGCGACCAGTTCCGTCGCGGGGTGGTGATCGAGAAGGTGCACGCCGCGCCGGTGGGCCCTGCGGCGCATGCGGCGCATGTATTCCGGGCCCTGCAGGCTGCTGCGCTGTGGACGTCCGTCCGCGCCGGTGGGGAAGGGATAACCCCAGTCGGCAAGCTGTCCGATCTGATCCCAGGCGGTCTCCACCACCCGGTACATCCAGTCGGAGTCGGTGAGTCCGCCTGCCGCGCGTTCGCGCTCCCGGATCGACTCCTCCCGGCGTGATCCCGGGCCGACGAGCCACAGGTTGTTGCCGCCGGAGGCGGTGGCACCGCTGGTCCCGCAGTACCCCTTGTCCACCAAAATGACTCGGGCGCCGCGGTCCGCCGCCGTGATGGCGGCCCAGGTGGCCGCGGGGCCTCCGCCGATCACCAGTACATCGGTGGACCGTTCATCGGGTTCGGTCATGGCCCACCTCCTCCTTGACGCCGAGTTCGTCGAGCAGGTCACGGCGTAGGTCGGCGAAACCGTCGGACCCGCGGGTACGCGGGAATGGCAGCTCGACGCGGCGGTCCAGCGACACCTGGCCGCCGGACAGCACGACGACGCGGTCCGCGAGCAGGATCGCCTCGTCGACATCGTGGGTGACGTGCAGGACCGCCATGTTCCGGCGAGACCAGAGTTCGTGCAACAGGCGGTACATCTTGAGCCGGGTCAGCGCGTCCAAGGCGCCGAACGGCTCGTCGAGCAACAGCAGGTCGGGTTCGCGGACCAGGGCACGCGCCAGGGCAACACGTTGTGCCTCACCGCCGGACAACGACAGTGGCCATGCCGCGGCCTTGTCGCCCAGGCCGACCTCGTCGAGGGCGGCCCGCCCGCGGGCAACCCGGCTCGGGGTGTCGGGACCCGAGCCGCGCAGTGCGAAAGTGACGTTGGGCAGGGCTCGGCGCCAGGGCAGCAGCCGGGGATTCTGGAACACCACCGCACGGGAGCGCGGCACGACGACCGATCCGGTGACCGCCTCGTCGAGGCCGGCCATCGCGCGCAGCAGAGTGCTCTTGCCGGATCCCGAGCGGCCCAGCATGGCGACGAACTCCCCGCCCGCGATCTGCAGGTCCAAACCATCGAGCACCTGCTGGGCGCCGAAAGACCGCCGGAGCCCGGTGATCTGGACGACTGCGGTCACGAGACCCCGTCGAATCCGTTGCGCCACGACAGCAGCAGCCGCTCCAGTATTCGCACCAAGGTGTAGGACAGCAGGCCGGCAACCGCGTAGATGACGATCACCAACAAGGACACGTCGAATTGGAGGTTGGTCTGGGCCCGCGACATCAGGAAGCCGATGCCCTCCGTGGTGTTGATCATCTCGGCGAAGATCAAGCTCAACCATGCGCTGGAGAGTCCGAGTCTCAGGCCGACAAGGAAATTCGGCATCGCGCCGGGCAGGATCACCTGGGTGATCAGGGTGTGCCGGGGCGCCTCGACGGTCTGGGCCATCTCCACCAGTTGCCGGTCCACCCCGCGGATGCCGGAGTAGGTGTTGATGTAGATCGCGATGGCTACACCGGTGGTGATCAACACGATCTTCGGGCCCTCGCCGATACCCATCCAGATGATGAGCAGCGGGGTGAGCGCGAAATTCGGTACGGCCTTGAGGATCTGCATGGTCCAGTCGAGCAGATCCTCGCCGCTGCGGGTGAGCCCCGCCAGCACCGCCAGCGTCAGTCCGATCAGAATGCCGAGCGCGGTGCCGGTCACCACCCTGGTCGCCGAAGCGCCGACGTGCAACGCCAACTGGCCGTCGCCGAGCAGACGCCACGCGGTGGCTGCCACCTCGGTGGGCGGCGGGAACAGGTTGCGATCGAGCAACTCCGTGGCCGAGCCGGTCGCCCAGGCCGCGAGGATTGCCAGTGGTCCGATCAGTCGGCGTAGCGGGCGGGGGATGCGCGCCCACAATCCTTTTCGGTGGCCAAGCCCCGCGACCACGTCGACCAGATCCGGCCCGGCCACCCCGGTGCCGACCGTGGCCGTCGCCGTCATGATTTTGCCCCGGCCCATTCCCGGACGGAGTACTCGTTGTCGAAGGAGCCATCGGCATTGAGGAACTCATACGCCGCCGACAACTGATCGAGGCCGACTGCCGGGAATGGTTCGGTATTGAATTCCTCTGCCCGGGTGGACTTCTTGACGTAGGCGAGATCCGTGTCATCGGTCTTGGCGACCCAGGCCAGATAATCGTCGAAATGCGCGGTGATGTCGGTGTTGACCGCGGTGACCGCCCGCTGCCACACCTCGCGGAAACCGGGGTGAGCATCGGTGAACGAGGCCAGCGTGATGTTGGCGCCGGTGCTACCGAGGGCGTGCTTGGACAGGCTGTCGATGACGGGGAAACCCTTGTCCTGGAGCTCGATTGCGCTGGCTCCGGTCAGGATGGTGGCGTCGATCTTTCCGGAGCTGAGGCCGGCGATGGATTCGGGCGTCGGCACATCGCGCACCTGGATTTTACCGGTCAGACCGGCAGCGTCGATGAGCTGACGCGCGGCCCGGTCCCGGATGGTGCCCTGCGGTGCCGTGACGGCCTTGTCGACCAAACCGCCGATCTCGGTAGGGCCACCCTTGGCGCCTACCAGCCAGGCATCGCCGTTTACCGAATCCAGCGACAGCAGAACCACTTTCGGGTCACGGCTGCGGGCCCGCAGCGCGGGGTTGTCGCCGACGGCGGCTACGTCGATGGCACCGGCGAACAGCGCGGACACGACATCACTGCCGGACTGGAAGAACGAGTACTCGATCTTGTCGACGCCGGCCGCTTTCAGCTTGTCGGTCAGGATGCCCTGCCGGTCACCCCAGCCCAGGGACCCGGCGGGTGTGCCTGTCACCGAGGTCGCGCCGATGCGCAGCGTGAAACCCTTCGACGAGTTCTCCGTACTGCTGCAGGCAACGGCCGTGAGGGCCAAGGCCGCGACCACGAGAAGGTGAAACAAGCGGCGGAACATGGGAGTGGCGGCCTCCGAGACGGTTTTGGCTGGCGTGGGTGCGCACGCGAATCAATCTCAGTAGACGTCGGTGTTCGAACTGCAGGCGACCGTTTGGCTCAAGCTGACTGGAAGAGTGCTGTGTACCGGACGGTCATTCCTGGCGCGCCCACCGCGCCGTCGCAGGCGCCAATGCCAGCACGATCGCCGCGACGGGCAGCACCGGCATCGCGTACACCACGGGATGCAGCCGGGCGCCCGCGATGAACAGGCAGCCGAAGATCAGCAGGCCGATGGCCGCCCCGACGACGATGAGCAACCGACCCATCCGGTGGCGCAACAGCAGCGCGATCAGGCCACCGATCCCCGCGGCGGCGGAGATCGCGGTCAGGAATCCGATGGCCACGCAGAACAACCGGTCGGTCCGCCACCAGCCCGCGATCAGGTCGGTGGCGATGACGGCGGTGGCCCAGCCCGTCAGGATGCTCAACACCGCGGCGGCGATGGCCGTGGCCGGCCCGGCGGCGCGACGCGACGGCACCGCGCGCGGAGTGGGCCTGGGGATGTAGCTGGTCTGCTCGGACTCGGCGGGGGTGCGGACGAACGTGGTGCGATCGTCGCCGAGTACGGGTGCGACGGCCGGAAACGAGCCGGTGGGGTTCCGGCGGATGATGCTGGTGCGGGGATCCTCGGGTATGGCTTCGGGACTCACGTCATCCAACGTAGGTGCCGGGGCTAAGCCCCCGCTGGGCGAGCCACGGCACCGGGTCGATGCGGTTGCTGCCGTTGAGCAAGACTTCGAAGTGGCAGTGCGGGCCGGTGGAGTTGCCGCGGTTGCCGATGGTCGCGATCTGATCGCCGGCCATCACGCGCTGACCCACCGACACCAGCCAGGTGTTGACGTGCCCGTACAGGGTGACGGTGCCGTCGCTGTGGCGGATCTTGACCCACGCGCCGTAGCCCGCGGTCGGTCCCGCGTCGACGACGGTGCCGTCCGAGACCGCCACGATGGGCGTGCCGATCGGTCCGGCGATGTCGATGCCGGCGTGCAGGACACCCCAGCGGTAGCCGAAGCCCGACGTCCACACGCCCTTGGTGGGCATGACGAACAGCGGCCGGGATAGCCGGGCCTCGCGCTCGGCGCGCTCCTGGGCGAAGGCGGCGGCCTTGGTGATCTCCTCGGCGTGCACGGCGGAGCTGGCCGCCGGCTCGACGGTGACGATCTGCATGCCGTCCGAGGAACCGGTGATGACGCCACCGCTGATCCCGGACTGGCCGGCCGTCAGCACGGTGTCCGATGCGGTGGTGGTCGAGTCAGCGGTGCTCAGGGTGTAGGCGCCCGAGGCGGTGGCGCCGGCGGCCATGGCGGCGATCAGCAGCCGGCTCTTCACGGCGCCGACGGTCTGCTTGCGATGCGAGCCGCCACCGAGACGCTGGCCGCGGATGTCGATGATGTCGGTCTTGGCCAGGCCGTCGCTCAGATCGGTGTGGCTGTCGCGGTAGCCGCGGGTCGAACGCTTGGGTTCATCGGAGTCGACTGCCGCTTCGAACTCGGAGGGCACCGCCAACCGCAACGGCACCAGATCGTCGGTGTCGTGCATGTCGTCGAGCTCCGGGGCGGCGATGACGCGCTGCTCCTTGTCGAAGGCCGAACTATCCCGGAAATCGAGTTCATGCAGGTCACCGAACTCGTTGAACGGGATGATGTCGGTGACTTCAGCGGCAGAGAGGGGACTGCTCTTGGTGCGAGCGCTCGTCGCGGTCCCCTTGTCGGGGCGGGGCGAACTGTGCTCAGGCAACCTGCGATGTCCTTCTTTTCGTGACCTTGCCGTGATCTGGACCAGTAGGCACGTTAACCAAACCCGGATGAGGGTGGCAACCTAAGTGGGTATTCCAACCGGGATTGTGAGCTGTATCACTGGCGGGCCCCGGTGAGATATAGCACAACTCAGGTGGGCGATGCGGGTGGTCGCGCCGAGGGTCGATAAAGTGCCCAGCGAGCCGGTCTAGGCCCACACGCTGAATTGAAGTCAAACGTCAACGCAGACAGACAGGGATTTCTCAGAGCTCATGGATCTCTTCGAATATCAGGCGAAAGAGCTGTTCGCCAAGCACAACGTTCCCACTACCCCCGGCCGCGTCACCGATTCAGCCGACGACGCCAAGGCGATCGCCGAAGAGATCGGCAAGCCGGTCATGGTGAAGGCTCAGGTCAAGGTCGGCGGCCGCGGTAAGGCCGGCGGCGTGAAGTACGCGGCCACCCCCGCTGATGCGCTGGAGCACGCCTCCAACATCCTCGGCCTGGACATCAAGGGCCACGTCGTCAAGAAGCTCCTTGTTGCCGAGGCCAGCGACATCGCCGAGGAGTACTACATCTCCTTCCTGCTCGACCGCTCCAACCGCACCTACCTGGCCATGTGCTCGGTCGAGGGCGGCATGGAGATCGAAGAGGTCGCCGCGACCAAGCCCGAGCGTCTCGCCAAGGTGCCCGTCGACGCCGTCAAGGGTGTCGACCTCGCCTTCGCGCGGTCGATCGCCGAGCAGGGCCACCTGCCCGCCGAGGTGCTCGACGCCGCGGCCGTGACCATCCAGAAGCTCTGGGAGGTCTTCATCGGCGAGGATGCCACCCTTGTCGAGGTCAACCCGTTGGTGCGTACGCCCGACGATCAGATCCTGGCGCTGGACGGCAAGGTCACCCTCGACGCCAACGCGGACTTCCGCCAGCCCGGCCACGCCGAGTTCGAGGACAAGGACGCGACCGATCCGCTGGAGCTGAAGGCCAAGGAGAACGACCTCAACTACGTCAAGCTCGACGGCGAGGTCGGCATCATCGGTAACGGCGCCGGTCTGGTCATGTCGACGCTCGACGTCGTCGCCTACGCGGGCGAGCGCCACGGCAACGTGAAGCCGGCCAACTTCCTCGACATCGGTGGCGGCGCCTCGGCCGAGGTGATGGCCAACGGTCTGGACGTCATCCTGGGCGACAGCCAGGTCAAGAGTGTCTTCGTGAACGTATTCGGTGGCATCACCGCCTGCGACGCGGTCGCCAACGGCATCGTCGGCGCGCTCAAGAAGCTCGGCGACAGCGCCAACAAGCCGCTCGTCGTGCGCTTGGACGGTAACAACGTCGAAGAGGGTCGCCGCATCCTCGACGAGGCCAACCACCCCCTGGTCATCCAGGCCGAGACCATGGACGCCGGGGCCGACAAAGCCGCCGAGCTGGCCAACAAGTAAGGGAGCCGAACAAAGATGTCAATCTTCCTCAACAAAGACAGCAAGGTCATCGTCCAGGGCATCACCGGCGGCGAGGGCACCAAGCACACCAAGCTGATGCTCAAGGCCGGCACCCAGGTCGTCGGCGGCGTCAACGCCCGCAAGGCCGGCACCACGGTCGCCCACGTCGATAAAGACGGCAACGATATCGAGTTGCCGGTGTTCGCTTCGGTGGCCGAGGCCATCAAGGAGACCGGCGCCGACGTGTCGATCGCCTTCGTCCCGCCGGCGTTCTCCAAGGACGCCATCATCGAGGCCATCGACGCCGAGATCCCGCTGCTGGTCGTCATCACCGAGGGCATCCCGGTGCAGGACAGCGCGTATGCGTGGGCTTATAACGTCGAAAAGGGCGAGAAGACGCGCATCATCGGGCCGAACTGTCCCGGCATCATCACCCCCGGTGAGTCGCTGGTCGGCATCACGCCGAACAACATCACCGGCAAGGGCCCGATCGGACTGGTGTCCAAGTCCGGCACCCTGACCTACCAGATGATGTACGAGCTGCGCGATCTCGGCTTCTCCACCGCCATCGGCATCGGCGGCGACCCGGTCATCGGCACCACCCACATCGACGCCATCGAGGCGTTCGAGAAGGATCCCGAGACCAAGCTGATCGTGATGATCGGCGAGATCGGTGGCGACGCCGAAGAGAAGGCCGCCGCCTACATCAAGGCCAACGTCACCAAGCCGGTCGTCGGCTACGTCGCGGGCTTCACCGCTCCCGAAGGCAAGACGATGGGCCACGCCGGTGCCATCGTGTCCGACGGTGCGGGCACCGCGGCCGGTAAGCAGGAGGCACTGGAGGCCGCCGGCGTGAAGGTCGGCAAGACCCCTTCGGAGACCGCCGCCAAGGCACGCGAACTGCTCGCCAACCTGTAAGTCGTTCTGACGGAAAGGCCCCCGCCACATCGGCGGGGGCCTTTCTGCTGCCGGCTACAGGTGCTCGGCCAGGAACCGCTCGACGGCGTGGTACATGTCGATCTGGTTGTCCGGGTTGAGGAATCCGTGTCCCTCGTCCGCCTTGACCATGTATTCGACCTCGACGCCACGGTCGCGCAGGGCGGCCACCATGTTGTCGGATTCGGCCTGCACCACCCGGGAATCGTTGGCGCCCTGCACCACCAGCAGTGGGGTGCGGATCTGGTCGACCTTGGTGATCGGCGAGCGCGCCAGCATATCGGCTTCCTGCGCCGGGTCCGACGGGTCGCCGACGTAGAGATGCCAGTTGCTCGCCAGGAACGGCCGCGCGACGGTCGGCAGGGTGCGCATGAAGTTGGGCAGGCTGGAGATACCGACGTAGTCGATGGCCGCGGCGAAGACATCCGGGGTGAACGTCACGCCGACCAGGCTGGCATAGCCGCCGTAGGAGCCGCCGAAGATCGCCACCCGGTCCTTGTCGGCAATGCCTTGTTGCACAGCCCAATTCACCGCGTCGATCAGGTCGTCGTGCATCTTGCCCGCGAATTCACCGATGGCGGCCTTGACGAACGCCTTGCCGTAACCCGTCGATCCGCGGAAGTTGACCTGCAGCACGGCGTATCCGCGATTGGCGAGCAGTTGTACATCGGGCTGAAAAGTCCAGCAGTCGCGAGCCCACGGACCGCCGTGGACCAGCAGCACCAGCGGTAGGGGTTCGGTGCCCTCGTCGTCCGACCCCACCGGCAAGGTGAGATACGAATGCAGGGCCAGGCCGTCACGCGAGGTGATGGTCACCGGTGTCATCGGGGCGAGGGCGCGGGGGTCCAGGTGCGGGTAGGGGCGGAATAGAAGTCGGCTCTCGCCGGTGGCGTGGTCGTAAAGATAAGTGGCCCAAGGGTCGCGATCGTGGGTGAAGTTCACCACCCAGCGCCGGCCCTCGGCATCGCAGGACAGCGCCGCCAGATCGCCGTCGGAGAGCCCGGACAGTTTCTCCAACACCTCGGCGAACTCCGGGTCCAGTGCGTGGATCACCTGACGCTCCCCGTAGTACCGGGCGCCGATCAGTTCGCCGCTGCGGGAACTGAGGATCAGCGGCGAGGGCAGCATCATCTGGGAGGCGAGGTCGAGGGTGGGGTGGCTGTCCACCTCGGTCTCCGCGCCGGTGGCCACGTCGACGCGTACCAGACGGGTGCGATCGGTGCCTTCGTTGGATCCCAGCCACAGACCGGTGCCGTCGGGTGTGACGGCGATGGGGTGGATGCCCAGCGGATAGTCGGTGCCGTCGTAGGTCTTGATGCTGCGCAACGACTTTGCGCCCTTGTCCCAGCGTGACAGCTCGACGTCGCCATCGGCGGTGAGGACGGAGGTGAACAGGTCGCCGTTCTCGCTGGACAGCCAGCTGATGACGTTGCCCGGGTTCTCCGCGAGCAGGGTCAGTTCTCCGGTGGCGATATCGAGTTCGTAGGCGTCGAACAGTTCGGGGTTGCGTTTGTTGAGTTGCACGACGGCCTTTCCCGGGCGGCCCTTGAGAAGGTCGAAATCGGCCCTGGTGCCGGGGAACGGCGTCAGATCGACCGCCGGGGCTTCCGGGTCCTCGAGGTCGACGCGATAGACGTGCCAATGTTCGTCGCCGCCGTTGTCCTGCATGTACAGCAGCCACCGCGAATCATGGGTCCACCGATAGATGTACACGCTGCGGGTGTCGTCGGCTGTGACGCAGCGGGCGGATTCCTCGGAGTCGAGGTCCTGTACCCACACGTTGAGCCGGTTCTTCCACGGTGCGAGGTAGGCAATCCGGGTGCCATCCGGCGAGATGTTCGCCGCTGTGCGCTCGGGCGGGCTGAAGAACTCCTCGACGGTGATCTTCTCGGGTCGCATGGTCGTCCTTTCTCGGGGCGTGTTTGTCCGACGGGCCTGCTGGTGCGCGGGCTCGGGGTGTATTCGGTTGGGGGAGTGGGTATCAGCGCACCACCGGGCCACCGAGGCGGCCGTCGGTCGCTTCCCGGATGCCGCGGTCGATCAGCCCGTACGCCTCGTCCTGGCTGACTTTCTTTCCCTCGATGATCACGGCGCGGCCGACGTCCTCGTCGATGACGCGGAAGGCTCCGGTGACGGTGGCGGCGCAGAGCCGCACCGTGAGGTCGTCGGCCGCCAGGTCCAGTCTGTCGGCGATCACCGGGATCAGACCGCGCTCCATCTCGTCGTGCACCATCAGGTAGGCCGTCCGCAACGCCGGGTCACTGGCGGACATGGTCGCGATCCGCAAGGCGGCGACTTCATCCGCGATGTCCTGCGGTGACAGTGGGTACGTGATGGCCTCGGCTGCGAGATGCTCGATGAGGGACAACTCGTGTGGCCAGCGATGCGCCGAGGCCAGGAATCGCTCCAACGACTTGGCCAGCAGCGGCTCTACACAGCTCTCCTTGGAACGGAAGTAGCGCCAGATGGTTCTGGTGGAAAGCCCTGCCGCAGCGGCGATATCGTCACCGCTGGTCGCTGCCACCCCGTTTTCCCAGAAGAGGGCAGCCGCATGTCTGGATACGGCCAGCCGGGCCTGCGCCTGCTTGTCGCTGATCTCGACCACACCCTTCCTGTCACTTAGTGACACCACCACTGTGGCACTTGGTGACAGGTTCGTCAAGGAGTAGGCAGGCCTTCGCGGTAACGCAGGACGTGGCGCACCAGCGGTTCGGTGAGGTCATACCAGCTGGCCCGCTTGTCTCCGGTCTCCGATTTCGCTGCCGCCACCCAGCGTGCGGTGACCAGCCGGCCCAGCGCGGCCGACGCGGTCTGGCTCGAAATACCCACTGCGGCGGCAAGATCAGAGACGGTTCGCGCACCGTCGCCGCGTGCGATCTCGACGACGAGGCGTTGTTCGCCGACCGGCAGCTGCCACAGGCGTTCCTGGTACGCGGGCGTGAGCCGGTCCAGCAGGGCCGTCACCACCGGTGTCACGGCGTGCAGTCCGTCGCGGTCGGCGATGTCGGCGACCATGCGCCATACCCGTGGTGCCCCGCCGGCCAGCGATGCGATCTCGGCGACGCGGCGCAGCCCGTCGGTTGATTCCACGTAACTCGCCAGAGCGTCGTTCCCGCGCTCGCGGGCAGCCCCGGCGACGATCCGGGCCGCGTCTGCGGCGGCCAACTCGGTCAGCTCCTCGATGATGAAGGATCCGTACCAGGGCCGGCTGCGCGACGACACCCCGGGAAACAATGCCGGTGATGTCGCCAGAATCGTCACCGCGGTGGATGTTTCGACCCAGGCGCGCAGGCTGCCCTGCCCCGCCTCGCCGATGGCGTCGAACACCCGGTCCAGATTCTCGATGACGGCGAGCACCATCCTGCCGTCGGCGATATCGAGGATGACGCGTTCCAGCGCGACGACGTCGTCGCGGGCGTGCTTGGTGCCCGGTTCGTGTGCGCGCAGGAGTTCGACCAGCAGGTCCGCGTAGCTGCCGATGGCCAGGGCGTCCTCGGGAATGACAAGGGGCAGTATGGATTCGGCGTGCTCTGTCAGTGTGCGATGCAGCGTGACCCGCACCGCGTGGGTCTTGCCGCTGCCGCGGGGCCCGACGATCAGGGTGTGTGGGCGCGACCCGTCGGCAGAGGCGGTGCCGAGGCGAGCGACGAGTCGCGCCAACAGGGCTTCCCGGCCGACCGTGCGTGCGTCGAGGTCCGCGGCGTCGGCGGTGCCGGGGCTGTACAGGGGAGCGCTCATGGTCGCGCCATCATCGTCGCAGTGCCCGCCAGGCGCGCTGCACCAGTCCGGATGCGAACGAGTCGTCGTCGCCATGGCGGCGTAGATAGTGATCCTGCTCCAGGCGCTCGATGAACGACACCAGCCGGTCGCGCTCCCGCACGGGCGACCCTTCGCTGCTGAGCAGTTGCAGAACTGTGTTGACGCCCAACGGTTCCGGGGCGTGGGCGTAGATGTCCAGCAACCCGGCGATGGCCGGTGCGTCCTCGCCGTAGTAATGGCGCAACCGGTCCCGGTAGTGCCGGAGATCCCATGGATCATGTGGGTCGGTGATGGCCGCATCGAGAAGCAGCGGGATGCGTTCGGCGCTCACCGGCTCGCCGAGCCGAGCGGCCGCGGCCACCAGATGCTGGATGTAATAGGGCACGTTCTCGGCCGCGCCGGCGATGGCCGCGGCTACCGCATGAGCGTCGGTGGTGTTCACCTGGGCACCCAGCAGGAGGCACTCGGCCAGGTAGGTGGCGTGATCGTGCCGGATCGGCCCGACCGTCACCTTGCGGATGTCGTTGACCGAACTCAGGGCCTCGCCGGAAATGTGGTGGAAGCCGATCGATCCCGACAGCACCGTGGCCAACCGGCCGGCGTGGTCCTGGCGCAGCCTGCGGAGGAGATGCAGGAAGCCGTCTCCGCCGCCCGCCTTCTCGCGTTCGAGATTGCGGGCCAGCACGGTGACCTCGTCGATGAACAACACCAGCGGCCCGTCGGCGGTGCGAGCCACCGACCGTTGGAGCAGGTCGTCGAGCGCGGCTTCGGCGCGGGCTCGTTCGAACCGCACCGGGCCGGTTCCGAAGGCGATCTTCCAGCGGTCGACCTCTTGGCGCAGCGTGGTGTCGAGTCGGCCGAGTTCACCCGCGAGGGCGGAGATGAACTCGGCATAGGACTGTCGTTCTGCGCTGACCGAGATGACGGTCAGCCCACTCTGGCGTGCGGTGTGGGCGACCAGGCGGGACAACGACGTCTTGCCGTGCCTGCGGTCACCGACCAGCGCGGCGCCGCCGTCCGGAAGGCTCGCCAGGATCTCCTGCTGCTCCCGAACCCGGCCGACGACATTCTCCGGTGGCACCACACCACCCACCACCAGGGACATCGGACGAACGGGCCAGGACATGTCGGTCATCCTACGTCCATGTTGTTGTACGTCGGAATAGACGTACAACAATTATGACGCGTAATAGCCCGGGAAATTGGAACGTGTTCCGGTTTTCCATTAGCCTGGCGAATTAACACGCGTCAGGAGATTTGCCATGGTCGATCCACGCACCCCCGTCATCGTCGGGGTCGGACAGTTCACCGAGCGGCTCGGCGATGCCGGCTACCGCGGGATGTCCTCGGTGGACCTGGCCGCCGCCGCAACCCGCGCCGCGCTGGAGAACACCGACGCCGACGCCACGGCCGTCGCGCGATCGATCGACGTGTTCGTCGGGCTCCGGCAGTTCGAGATCTGTACGCCGTTCTCGGAGGCGCCGCTGGGCTGTTCGGACAATTACGTGCGCTCGGTCGCGGCACGTGTTGGTGCCGACCCGGCCCGCGCCGTGCTCGAACCGTTGGGCGGGCACGGCTCGCAGAAGGTGGTGACGGAGTTCGCGGGTGCCATCGCCGCCGGCCATGCCGAGGTGGTGCTGGTACTGGGGTCCGAGAACGGCTCCACGCTGCGGTATTTCGCCGACCGTGACGACAAGCCGGATCATTCCGAGCAGGTCGGTGGTCAGCTGGAGGACCGCGGGTACGGATTCGACCAGTACATGAACGAGTACACCGCCACGCACGGACTCACCGGCGCGCCGGTGCAGTACGGGTTGCTGGACAACGCCCGGCGGGCCCGGCTGGGGGTGTCGGTCGATGACTACCGGCAGGCGATGGCCGAACTGTTCGCGCCGTTCTCCAAGGTCGCTGCCAAGAACCCGTATTCGTCGGCGCCGACCGAACGTTCTGCCGACGAGTTGGCCACCGTCACGGCCGCCAACCGGATGATCTGCGATCCGTACCCGCGCCTGATGGTGGCCCGCGATCAGGTGAACCAGGGCGCCGCGATCCTGGTGATGTCGGTGGCGGCGGCCCAGCGACTCGGGGTGCCCGAGGAGAAGTGGGTCTACCTGCGCGGGCACGCCGATATGGTCGAGCAGCCGCTGCTGGACCGGGCGGATCTGAGCACCAGCGCGTCTGCGGAACTGGCAGTGGCCGAGGCGCTTCGGGTCGCCGGCATCGGGCTGGCGGATGTGTCCACCTTCGATCTGTACAGCTGCTTCCCCTTCCCGGTGTTCACCGTGTGCGATACGGCAGGGCTGGCCACCGATGATCCGCGGGGGCTGACGCTGACCGGTGGTCTGCCGTTCTTCGGTGGCCCGGGCAACAGTTATTCACTGCACGGAATCGTCGAGACCGTCCACGAGATGAGGGACAGGCCAGGTCAATTCGGTCTGGTCGGCGCCAATGGCGGTGTGATGAGCAAGTATTCGGTCGGGGTCTACTCCGCCGACCCGGCCGAATGGGTGGCCGATCGCAGCCGCGACCTGCAAGCCCAGATCGACGCCCTGCCGACGGTCTCCGTCACCCGCCATCCCGACGGAATCGGCACCATCGAGACCTACTCGGTGCGCTACGACTGGACGCCGCCCACCGGGATCATCATCGGCCGCCTGGATGCCGACGGATCGCGCTTCATGGCGACGAGCACGGACGAGACGCTGGTGGCTCTGCTGTCCGACGGCGAGCCGCTCGGCGCAAGTATCTCGGTACAATCAACCGAGAACGGCAACCGCGCGACACTGGCCTGACGGCCAGCAAACACGTCCCCGCGGCCGTGTCGGCGCCACCGTCGCGCACCCGGACAGCGAAGCCGAATTACATTCTCGCTGATCCGAATTCGGTCAGGTGAGCAGGAATCGATCATGTAGTGCCGCGAGCAGTCGGCGTGCCTCGTCGACGCGGGTGTGCTGGCGGGTCAATCCGTCCGGACGTTTGGCGTCGGCCGGGTGGCTGCGCTTCCACTTCTCCTCGGCGGCGACGGCATACGCGCTCAATTCGGCGATCTCGGCCTCCAGGAGTGCCGCGAAAAGGCGGGCCTGCGCGGCGTCGGCCGTGCCGGGGTGCGATCTCCTGGCGGCCACGAGCACCGGCCGGGTGGGGATGCGGTATTCGTATTCGTCCGAGATCGGGGCGACTGACATGGGTGCATCGTTGGGTCTGAACCGGTGGATGTCCTGTGGGTTCTGCCATGCCTTCGTCGATCGACGTTCACCCGGAGGTCACCAAAAAGACGGCTGGAGGCTACCTTTCCGTCGGCCCAGCAAACCTACGGATCGACGGGATAGCGGCTGGGGATCGCGATGCGGTTCCAGGCGTTGATGACCACGGCCAGCCACTCGACCGCGGAGATCTCGTCGTTCGTCAGGTGGGCGGCCGCGTCTTCATAGATCGCATCGGGTAGTTGCCCGTCCGCGATCAGAGTGATGGCCTCCACCAACGCCAGCGCGGCCCGTTCCTTGACGTCGAAGTAGCCGGTCTCCCGCCAGGCCGGGAGCACCGCGATCCGATCGGCCGACTCGCCGTCGGCCGCGGCGTCCTTCGCGTGCATACGGACGCAGAACGCGCACTGGTTGAGCTGCGAAGCCCGCAGGCGCAACAGGTGCGCGAACCCGGTGGCGATGCCCGCCTTCTCGACCACCTCGGAGGCGAGCCGGTCGAGTCCGGCGACGGCGCGATACAGCTCGGGCGCGGATTTCCCGAGATTCACTCGTTGGGTCATGGCCCGTATTCTGCACCGCACGGGTTGGGCCCGAATGGAATTGGCGCCAACGAGTTGTGTCAGACGAGGGCGGCGAGCTTGCCGGCCAAGCGCTCGACGTAGGCGCCGACCTCCGCCTCGGACTTGTCCGGCAGGCCGAACAGCACTTCGGTGACGCCGAGTTCGCGCCAGTGCGCCAGCTTGTCCGCGTCGGGCTTGAAGTCGAGCGCGACGATCTGGGGTGCCGCGTCGCGGCCTGCCGCGGCCCAGGTGTCCTGCAGCAGCTTCACCGGCGCGTCGATGTCGAAGTCGCGCGGCGTGGTGATCCAGCCGTCGGCGGACTTTGCGATCCACTTGAAGTTCTTCTCGTTGCCCGCGGCGCCGACCAGGATGGGGATGTGCGACTGCACCGGCTTCGGCCACGCCCAGCTGGGGCCGAAGTTGACGAACTCGCCGTCGTACTCGGCTTCTTCCTGGGTCCAGAGCGCGCGCATGGCCTCCAGGTATTCGCGCAACATGGTCCGGCGCCGCCCCGGCGGCACCTTGTGGTCGGCGAGTTCGTCTGTGTTCCAGCCGAATCCGACACCCAGGCTGACCCGGCCGCCGGACAGGTGATCCAGCGTGGCGATCGACTTGGCCAGCGTGATGGGGTCGTGCTCGACGGGTAGGGCCACCGCCGTCGACAGCCGGACCCGATCGGTCACCGCGGCCACGCCACCGAGGGACACCCACGGATCCAGCGTGCGCATGTAGCGGTCGTCGGGCAGCGTCTCGTCGCCGGTTGTCGGGTGGGCGGCCTGGCGCTTGATCGGGATATGCGTGTGCTCGGGCACGTAGAAAGTCGTGAAGCCGTGATCATCGGCGAGCTTGCCGGCGGCGGCCGGGGCGATGCCACGGTCGCTGGTGAAGAGTACGAGCCCATAGTCCATGGCAAGAATTAGAACGTGTTCTAGTCCGTAGAGCAAGGCCGGGGTGTCACCTGCGGCCGGTATGACCGCAGGAAGGGTGCGTGCGACGGGTTCGGCAGGGTTGTCCGGCGGCGCCGGAATTGGACGCGGCGATGCCCGCCGGGGTGCCGACAGTTCTCAGGATCAGTCCGATCTATACCCGTGACGACGCGGTGCGACCGGGCTGGAATCAGCCGTCATGAGCACTGAACGGATTGCCGATCACGTCAAGTTCGCCTATTGGGTGCCCAATGTCAGCGGTGGTCTGGTGACCAGTGATATCGAGCAGCGCACGGACTGGAATTACGAGTACAACAAGAAGTTGGCGCAGACCGCGGAGAACAACGGGTTCGAGTATGCGTTGTCGCAGGTGCGGTACGAAGCCAGCTACGGTGCGGAGTTCCAGCACGAGTCGACCAGTTTCAGCTTGGCGTTGCTGTTGGCCACGGAGCGGTTGAAGGTGATCGCGGCGGTGCATCCGGGGTTGTGGCAGCCGGCGGTGCTGGCCAAGTTGGGCGCGACCGCTGATCACCTCTCGGGTGGGCGGTTCGCGGTGAATGTGGTGTCGGGGTGGTTCAAGGACGAATTCACCCACCTGGGTGAGCCGTGGCTGGAGCACGACGAGCGTTATCGGCGCAGTGCGGAGTTCCTGCAGGTGCTGCGCAAGATCTGGACCGAGGACGATGTCGACTTCCGCGGCGATTTCTACCGGATCCACGATTTCACGCTGAAGCCCAAGCCGTTGAACACCCCCGAGCGTCCCAACCCGGAGTTGTTCCAAGGGGGTAACTCGACGGCGGCGCGGCGCAACGGTGGGTTGTACGCGGATTGGTATTTCTCCAACGGGAAGGACTTCGCGGGTCTCACCGAGCAGGTGGTGGAGGTGCGTGATCATGCCCGGGAGGTGGGCCGTGAGGTGCGGGTGGGGTTGAACGGTTTCATCATCGCCCGCGATACCGAGAAAGAAGCCCGAGACACCCTGCGCGAGATCATCGCCAAGGCCAACAAGCCGGCGGTGGAGGGGTTCCGTGGGGCGGTGCAGCAGGCCGGTAACTCGACAGGTGACAAGAAGGGCATGTGGGCCGATTCGTCGTTCGAGGACCTGGTTCAGTACAACGACGGATTCCGGACCCAGCTGATCGGAACCCCGGAGCAGATCGCCGAGCGGATCGCCGCGTACCGCAAACGTGGGGTGGATCTGATCCTGGGTGGCTTCCTCCACTTCCAGGAAGAAATCGAGTACTTCGGCAAGCACGTCCTGCCCCTCGTCCGCGAAATCGAAGCGTCCGAAGACCACACGGTCGACGCCCCGGTGCTCGTATCGGCTTGACGTCTCTCACAAGTGGGTGCGCTAGCGTGGGTGGTCGAGATCGCTGACACAGGAGAGTCATGACCTACCCACCCGGTAGTCCCGGATATCCGCCCGCCCAGCAGAGCAATCAGTACGCCGCTCCGACCCAGCAGTTCGGAAAGCCCGCCGATCCGGCGGGTCCGTCCAAGCTGCCGATCTACCTGTTCGCCGCGGTCGCGGTGCTCGGACTGCTGACGTACGCGTTCAACTTCGGCCCGTTGCTGACGATCACGAGCTCGGATTTCCCGCAGTTCGGGAGCGCCAGCGGCAGCACCATCGGCATCGGCCTGGCCGTCGCCGCCTCCGTGCTCGCCGGACTGATCGCCGCGGTGGGCCTGCTGCCCAAGCAGAAGGTGTCCGCCGGTGTGGTGGCGGCCATCGCGCTGCTGTCGTTCCTGCTGGTCCTCGGCGAGGTGATCAACGCGCCGCAGGGTGTGACCATCGGCTGGGCGCTGTACCTGGTGATCATCAGCACCGTGCTGCAGGCGGGCGTCGCGATCGCGGCGCTGCTGCTGGAATCCGGCATCATCACCGCCCCGGCGCCGCGCCCGCAATACGAGCAGTCCTACGGGCAATACGGTGCGCCGTACTATGGCCAGCCGGGCCAGCCCGGAGCGCCCTACGGCCCGCCTCAGGGTCAGCCGCAGCAGCAGGGCCGACCCGGCTACGCGCCGCCGTCGCAGTATGGCGGCGGATACCCGGGACAGAACACCGGCGGTTTCTCCGCCGTCCCGGCACCCGGCCACCAGAGCGGCCCGCCGACGCCGCCCACCGGCTTCCCCGCGTTCGGGCAGCCGCAGCCGGCCGGCTCCTCGGAGCCGACCACCGCGGTCCCCATGCAGCCGCACGCCGCGTCCTCACAGCAAGCCGGGCCGCCGCCGTCGTAGTCTGGGCGTCGCGCGTCCGGCGGTCGGGTGCGTGAGCGCCGGCGAGGAGCGACCCAGCTAGTGGACAACCGTTCGGTCGACACCCGACAGGCACGTGACCTGCTGCGCGTCGCGTTCGGTCCGTCCGTGGTCGCCCTCGGGATCATCGCTGCCGTGACGTTGCTGCAGCTGCTCATCGCCAACAGCGATATGACGGGTGCCTTCGGCGCCATCGCCAGCATGTGGCTGGGCGTGCATCAGGTGCCGGTGTCGATCGGCGGGCGCGAGCTCGGCGTGATGCCGCTGCTTCCGGTGCTGCTGATGGTGTGGGGTACCGCACGGACGACGGCCGCGGCTTCGGCCCGGTCGTCGTGGTTCGTCATCCGCTGGGTGGTGGCCTCCGCGCTCGGCGGTCCGCTGCTGATCGCGGCGCTGGCGCTGGCGGTGATCCACGATGCCTCCTCGGTGCTCACCGAACTTCAGACACCGAATGCGGGGCGCGCCTTCGCCGGCGTGCTCGTGGTGCATGCCGTCGGCGCTGTCATCGGCGTGATCATCACCGGCAAGCTGCAGACCCTTCCATGGCTCCCGCGCTGGCTGCCCGACGCGCTGCGCGCGGCGGGTGCCGGTGTGCTCGCGCTGCTCGGACTGTCCGGCGTCGTCGCGGTCGGATCGATGGTCGTGCACTGGGGCACCATGCACGACTTGTTCGGGATCACCGACTCGATGTTCGGCCAGTTCAGCCTGGCGGTGCTGTCCGCGCTCTACATCCCCAACGTGATCGTCGGCACCGCGGCGGTGGCCGTCGGATCGAGCGTGCATGTCGGGCTGGCCACTTTCAGCTCGTTCACCGTGCTCGGTGGGGACATCCCGGCGGTGCCCGTGCTGGCGGCTGTGCCGACACCACCGTTGGGACCCATCTGGGTCGCGTTGCTGATCGTCGCCGCGGTCGCCGCGGTGGCACTCGGCCAGCAGTGCGCCCGGCGCCCGGTGCCGTTGCCTGCGGCCGCGGCGAAACTGGTGGTGGCCGCGGCACTCGCCGCGGCGGTCATGGCGTTGCTCGGGTACGCCGGCGGCGGACGCCTCGGCAACTTCGGCGACGTCGGGGTCGACCAGGTCACGTTCGCGCCCGCGGTGTTCCTGTGGTTCGTGTCCATCGGTGGGCTCACCGTGGCGATGGCCGGCGGTCTGGCGCGGCGACCCAAAACGGTCAAGCCGGTGCCGGTGCCTGTGTCGGAACCCGACCCTGAGCCCGAACCCGATGACGCCGTCACCGTGGTGTTCGGTGATCCCGAAGAACTCCAGATGATCGCCGAGCCCGAGGCGGCGGAACCGATCGACGAGCCGGAGCCGCCGCTCGACGTTGAGTTCGATCCGGCGTTTGATCCGGGGTTGGATCCGGAAGAGCACTTCCTGGCCGACGGGGATCCGGCCGAAAAGCCCCGCGAGCAGGGCGACTAGGCTGCTGGGCGTGCAGCCCCCGCTTCGAGTGCCCCCGACGGCGCCCTCGCGGCTGGTGGTGCTGGCGTCGGGCACCGGATCGCTGCTGGAAGCACTGCTGGCAGCGACTGCCGGGGACTTTCCGGGCGAGGTGGTCGCGGTAGGCACCGATCGGGCGTGCCACGCTCTGGAGATCGCCGCCCAGGCAGGTGTTCCGTCGTTCACCGTGCGGCTGGGCGACCATGACGACCGGGCCGGCTGGGATGCCGCGCTCACCGCGGCGGTCGCCGGCTACGAGCCGGACCTGATCGTCAGCGCAGGATTCATGAAAATACTTGGGCCGGAGTTTCTTTCGAGATTCTCCGGACGTGTCGTCAATACCCACCCGGCGTTGCTGCCTGCCTTCCCCGGCGCGCAGGGCGTCGCCGAGGCGTTGGCCTACGGGGTGCGGGTGACGGGCGCCACGGTGCACCTCGTCGACGCCGGGGTGGATACCGGGCCGATTCTGGCGCAGGAAGCCGTGCCCGTGCTCGATGATGACAACGCAGAGACTCTGCACGAACGCATCAAGGTGGTCGAACGTCGGCTGCTGGTGGACGTGCTGGCCGCGGTGGCTACCCGCGGTCTCACCTGGACGGGGCGAAAGGCTAACTTCGGATGAGCGACAAGAAACCGATCCGGCGCGCGTTGATCAGCGTGTACGACAAGACCGGACTGGGGGCGCTGGCCCGCGGACTGCATGACGCGGGCGTGACCATCGTGTCGACCGGTTCGACCGCGAAAACGATTGCCGAGGCCGGTGTTCCGGTGACGCCCGTGGAGGATGTCACCGGTTTTCCCGAGGTACTCGACGGACGGGTGAAGACGTTGCACCCGAAGGTGCACGCCGGGTTGCTCGCCGACACCCGTAAAGCCGAGCACCTCAGCGCGCTCGACGAACTCGGCATCGAAGCCTTCGAACTCGTCGTGGTGAACCTGTATCCGTTCAGCGAGACGGTGGCCTCCGGCGCCGCACCCGACGAGTGCGTCGAGCAGATCGACATCGGCGGCCCGTCCATGGTGCGTGCGGCGGCGAAGAACCATCCCAGCGTGGCCGTGGTCGTCGAGCCGCTGGGCTACGAGGGCGTGCTGGCCGCGGTGCGCGCCGGCGGGTTCACCCTCGCCGAGCGGAAGCGGCTGGCCGCGTTGGCCTTCCGGCACACCGCGGAGTACGACGTGGCGGTCGCGAGCTGGATGGGCACGGTGCTTTCCCCCGAAGAAGGCAACGCTCCCGACGGGCCGCCGCAGTGGGTCGGCTCGACCTGGCGGCGTGCCGAGGTACTGCGCTACGGCGAGAACCCGCACCAGGGTGCCGCGCTGTACCGCAACGACGCGGGCTGGCCGGGCCTGGCGCAGGCCGAGCAGTTGCACGGCAAGGAGATGTCGTACAACAACTACACCGATGCCGACGCCGCGTGGCGCGCCGCGTTCGACCACGAGCAGACCTGTGTGGCCATCATCAAGCACGCCAACCCGTGTGGGATCGCGATCTCATCGGTGTCGGTGGCCGATGCGCACCGTAAAGCCCATGAGTGCGACCCGCTTTCGGCGTTCGGCGGCGTGATCGCCACCAACACGACGGTCAGCGTGGAGATGGCGCAGACGGTGGCCGACATCTTCACCGAGGTGATCGTCGCACCGGCGTACGAGCCCGGTGCGGTGGAAGTGTTGTCGGGCAAGAAGAACATTCGCATCCTGGTCGCGTCCGAACCGCAGGAATCCGGTGTCGAATTCCGTCAGATCAGTGGCGGACTGCTGCTGCAGGAGCGCGACGCCCTGGACGCAGCCGGGGATGACCCGGCCAACTGGACGCTGGCGACCGGCACCCCCGCCGATCCCGCGACACTGGCCGATCTGGTGTTCGCGTGGCGCACCTGCCGCGCGGTGAAATCGAACGCCATAGTCGTCGCTTCCGACGGCGCGACCGTCGGCGTCGGTATGGGACAGGTGAACCGCGTGGACGCCGCCCGGTTGGCGGTGGAGCGCGGCGGTGACCGGGTCAAGGGTGCCGTCGCCGCGTCGGACGCCTTCTTCCCGTTCCCTGACGGACTCGAGACGCTGACCAATGCCGGCGTGAAAGCGGTTGTGCACCCGGGTGGTTCGGTGCGTGACGACGTGGTGACGGCAGCCGCCGAGGCCGCGGGTGTCACCCTTTACCTGACCGGGGCGCGGCACTTCGCGCACTGAGGCCGACTCGGGCCCACAGCGCGTCGCGGGCCCGGGTGACGATGGAGCGTCGGGTGTCCCTGGGCAGGGCCGACACCATCGTCCAGCCGATGCGCTCCAGGAAATCACGCTCGTCGGTGGGCCGTTGCGCACAGTCGATGCCGACCTTCCACTTTGGCCAACCCATCGCGATCACGAGGTCGCTGATGTGGAGCCTGGTGCGGGGTGTCGGTATGCCCGAGAAACTGTGCAGCATGAGGCGGACTTGCGTTTCCCAGCGCGATGCGGAACCGGCATCCATCCGGGCTATCGCCTGTCTGGCGGCGATCATTCCGTGCGCAGCTGGATAACGCTCCTCGAGGTGCCAGATGTCGTCCTTGCGCAAGCCGGTGATGCGGGCCAACGCATCGAGGTGTTCGACAGCGGCAACCAACTCCAGGTGTCGGGCGAGGTCGAGGGCCGTGCGTTCCGGGGTGGTGATCGGTACGGCCGCAATGACCCGGATCTCATCCACGGTGATGCGTTCATTGCGGACGATGATGCCGTCGGGGTGCTTGCTGTTCGGTGCGATGAGTTCAATTGACGCGGCATCCGAAATCCAGGGCACGCCGTACAGTGCGGCAGCGGTCCGGCCGGCGATGATGGCCCGACGGCCGCTCCACAGCCACGCCGCTGTGGTCCGGGCGATCAGACTGGGCGTAGTCCCCTTCGGCACATAGACATTCGGGTAGAGGGGGGTGAACCGCCAGCGCAGTTCACCCCTGGTGAGCATCCCGCTCGCGACGGCTTCCGAGCCGATGATCGGTTCCATAGCGGCATCGTGACAGGGGCCACCGACGTCTTTGGCGTGCTCCAGCGAGATCGACGTGATGGCTGTGGATAACTCACAACGACTCTGACGTCGATCTCGCTGGAGCACCCAACAAGACGACTACAGGCGTCAGGCGCTGGCCTCGTCGCGCTGCACCGTCGTCACATAGGCCACGAACGACGCGATCTCCTCGACGGCGCGGCGGGCGTCCGGGTTGACGTCGAAGGACAACTGGAACATGTGCATTGCCTTGTCCCACACCTGAACCCAGACCGGCACTCCGTCGGCGCGCAGCCGATCGGCCAGCGTGAAGGTGTCGTTGCGCAGCATCTCGTTGGTGCCGATCTGCAGCAGGAACGGGCCAAGTCCGCGCATGTTCGCCTCGGACGGCATCACCGGCACCGGCCGGGTGCCGTTCACGGTGGCGAACACGTCGTAGATGAACTTGACCGTCATGAATGGGAACAGCACGTCCATGTGTTCTTTGAGGGCATCGTATTTGAGCTGCATATCGGCAGACGTCAACGCGGACAGCAGGACCTGGCCCGCCGGTACCGGCAGGCCCGCGTCGCGGATCGCCAGCGCGGTGTCGGCGGCCATCAGACCACCTGCCGAATCACCGGCGAGCACAACGTGTTCCGGTGAGAAGCCGAGGGCCAGCACATGCTGGTATGCCTCCACCCCGTCCTCGACGGCCTCGTCGATGCTGGCCTGCGGAGCCAGTCGGTAACCGACGTTGAAGACCTGCGCGCCGGTGGACTCGGACAGTTTGGAGGCGAACCGCCGGTGCGAGTTGAGCCCGAGGGTGACCAGTGCTGAACCGTGGAAGTACACGATGACGCGTTCGGAGTCCCGCGCGTTCGGGGCGACGATCCACTCGGCGGGGCAGTGCGGCAGGGTCTCTTTGGTCACCGCGGTGCCCGGCAGGGGACGGATGATGCGTAGCGGCCGGTCGATGAGATCGAGGTGCGCCCGCTGCAGCCCGGCCGGCCATACCTTGTTGAACATCAGGCCGATGACCGTCAGCACGCCGAGCACCGGCCGGAGCAGGATCGACGTCAGCAAACCGAGCAGCTTGGACTGTCGCGAGGCAGGGCCGAACTGCACCGTCGTCGGCCGATCACGCCATTCGAGCAAATTCACGGTACCCATGGTACCGGGTATTCTGGCGGCTGGAAATCACAGGTGGCCATGCCTGCACCCGCGAGCAGTCGTAGCGTGGAGTGGTGACGTCACCTAACAATCTGCCCCGTACCGTCGGCGAGCTGCGCGCAACCGGGCACGTCGAACGCGGGATCAAGCAGGAGATCCGGGAGAATCTGCTGGTCCGCCTCGCGGACGGCGACGATATCTGGCCCGGTCTGTTCGGTTTCGAGGACACCGTGCTGCCCCAGGTCGAGCGGGCATTGATCGCCGGGCACGACTTCGTACTGCTGGGCGAACGCGGACAGGGCAAGACCCGTCTCCTTCGCTCGATTGCCGGACTGCTCGACGAGTGGACCCCCGTCATCACCGGCTCCGAACTCGGTGAGCATCCCTACAGTCCCATCACCCCGGAATCGATCCGGCGCTCCGCCGAGGTCGGCGACGACCTCCCGATCTCCTGGCGCCACCGCAGCCAGCGTTACACCGAGAAGCTCGCCACGCCGGACACCAGCGTGGCCGACCTGGTCGGCGACATCGACCCGATCAAGGTGGCCGAGGGTCGCAGCCTGGGTGACCCCGAAACCATCGCCTACGGCCTCATCCCGCGCTCGCACCGCGGCATCGTCGCCATCAACGAACTGCCCGACCTCGCCGAGCGCATCCAGGTGTCGATGCTCAACGTGATGGAGGAACGCGACATCCAGGTCCGCGGCTACACGCTGCGCCTGCCGCTGGACGTGCTCGTCGTCGCCAGCGCCAACCCCGAGGACTACACCAACCGCGGTCGCATCATCACTCCGCTCAAGGACCGCTTCGGCGCCGAGATCCGCACCCACTACCCGCTGGAGCTCGAGGCGGAGGTCGCCGTCATCAAGCAGGAGGCGCACCTGAGCGCGCCGGTGCCCGATTACCTGCTGCAGATCGTCGCCCGGTTTGCCCGGTCGCTCCGTGAATCCACCGCCATCGACCAGCGTTCCGGAGTGTCGGCGCGCTTTGCGATCGCCGCGGCCGAAACCGTAGCCGCCTCGGCGCGTCACCGTGGGGCACTGCTGGGGGAGCAGGAGCCGGTAGCCCGCGTGGTGGATCTCGGCACCGTGATCGACGTGCTGCGCGGCAAACTCGAATTCGAGTCCGGCGAGGAGGGCCGCGAACAGGTGGTGCTGGAGCATCTGCTGCGGCGCGCGACGGCCGACACTGCGTCCCGCGCGCTCGGCGGAATAGACGTGGGCCCACTCGTGGTTGCCGTCGAGGGTGGCTCGCCGGTGACGACGGGCGAACGGGTCAGCGCCAAGGACGTGCTGGCCGCCCTGCCGGATCTGCCGGTGCTTGACGCCATCGCCGAACGGCTCGGCGCGAACACCGACGGGGAACGTGCCGCCGCGGTGGAGCTGGCATTGGAAGCGTTGTACCTGGCGAAGCGGATCGACAAGACCTCGGGTGAGGGCGAAACTGTTTATGGCTAAAAACCTCTCGCGGTACTCGCGATATACCGGTGGCCCGGATCCGCTGGCGCCCCCGGTCGATCTGCGCGAAGCGCTGGAACTGATCGGCCAGGACGTGATGGAGGGCAGCTCCCCGCGCCGTGCCCTCTCCGAGTTGCTGCGCCGCGGCACCCGGGACATGCCGGGCGCGGACAAGCTCGCCGCCGAGGCCAACCGCAAACGTCGGGAATTGTTGCAGCGCAACAATCTCGACGGCACCCTGCAGGACATCAAAAAGCTGCTCGACGAGGCGGTGCTGGCCGAGCGCAAGGAGTTGGCCCGCGCGCTCGACGATGACGCCCGGTTCGGCGAGATGCAGATGGAGTCACTGTCACCGTCGCCGGCGAAGGCGGTGCGCGAGCTCGCCGACTACGAGTGGCGTTCGCCGGAGGCCAAGCAGAAGTACGACGAGATCCGGGATCTGCTCGGCAGGGAGATGCTCGACCAACGCTTCTCCGGGATGAAGCAGGCGCTGGAGAACGCGACCGACGAGGACCGTCAGGCCGTCAACGAGATGCTCGACGATCTCAACGGTCTGCTCGACAAACATGCCGCCGGGCAGGACACCGAGCAGGACTTCGATGATTTCATGGCCAAGCACGGCCAGCATTTCCCGGAGAACCCGCAGAACGTCGAAGAGCTGATCGACTCGCTGGCCAAGCGCGCCGCGGCCGCCCAGCGCTTCCGCAACAGCCTGTCCGCCGACCAGCGTGCCGAGCTCGATGCGTTGGCGCAGCAGGCTTTCGGCTCGCCGTCGCTGATGAACGCGCTGGACCGGCTGGACTCCCACCTGCAGGCCGCCCGGCCCGGCGAGGACTGGTCGGGGTCGCAGGAGTTCTCCGGTGGCGATCCGCTGGGCATGGGTGAGGGCGCGCAGGCCCTGGCCGACATCGCGGAGCTGGAGCAGCTGGCCGAGCAGCTGTCGCAGAGCTACGCGGGCGCCACGATGGAAGACGTCGACCTGGATGCGCTGGCCCGCCAGCTCGGCGAGGACGCGGCGGTCAACGCCCGCACGCTGGCCGACCTGGAGCGTGCGTTGATGAATCAGGGCTTCCTGGACCGTGGTTCGGACGGTAAGTGGCGGCTGTCGCCCAAGGCCATGCGCCAACTGGGTCAGGCCGCCCTCCGCGACGTCGCGCGGCAGCTGTCGGGCCGCAACGGGGAGCGCCAGACCCGGCGGGCCGGCGCGGCAGGCGAATTGACCGGAGCCACCCGGCCGTGGGAGTTCGGCGACACCGAACCCTGGAACGTGACGAGAACTCTCACCAACGCGGTGCTGCGCAACGCGGGCACCGGCGAGGGGGGCCCGCTGCGGATCACGGTCGACGACGTCGAGATCTCCGAGACCGAGACCCGCACCCAGGCCTGCGTGGCGCTGTTGGTGGACACCAGCTTCTCGATGGTGATGGAAAACCGATGGCTGCCGATGAAGCGCACCGCGCTGGCACTGAGTCATCTGGTGAGCACCAGGTTCCGGTCCGACGATCTGCAGATCATCGCGTTCGGCCGGTATGCCCGCACGCTCAGTGCAGCCGAACTCACCGGACTGGAAGGCGTGTACGAGCAGGGCACCAACCTGCACCACGCGCTGGCCCTGGCCGCCCGGCACCTGCGCAGGCACCCGAATGCGCAGCCGGTCATCATGATCGTCACCGACGGTGAACCCACCGCGCATCTCGAAGACTTCGGCGGCGGTGACGGCTCACAGGTGTTTTTCGATTACCCGCCGCACCCGCGCACCATTGCGTGCACGGTCAAGGGTTTCGACGAGATCGCCCGGCTGGGCGCGCAGGTGACCATCTTCCGGCTCGGCAACGAGCCGAGCCTGGCACGGTTCATCGACCAGGTCGCCCGCCGGGTGCAGGGCCGCGTGGTCGTCCCCGATCTGGACGGGCTGGGTGCAGCGGTGGTCGGTGACTACCTGACGTCGCGGCGCCGGTAGGCGTCAGTCGTCGTCGGTGCCGGGGTGGCGGCGCTTCTTACGCTTCACGCCGACGCTGCCCCACAGCGAGAACCCACGCACCCGCACGCGCGGGGCGCCAGGCGAGCCGCTGCCGTCCACGCTGTGGTCGAAGCTGCCCATCACCGCGACCCCGCCGATGTCGACGTTGATCTCCGGCGGCACCAGGATGGTTTGGCCGCCGAAGATCGAATAGCTGCGGATCTCCACGTCGGGTGTGGTGAAGTCGGCGTAGCGAAGGTCGACCACGCCACCGCCGAACAGCGCGAACGTGGTCAGCTTCATGGGGACGTTCCACCGCCCGCGCCGTTCGTAGCCGCTCATGATGGCCAGCAGCAGGGTCGACGGTGCCGGACGACAGACACCCTTACCGGTGGTGCTACCGCCGGGCAGATCGGCGCTGAGCCGCTCCAGATCGGCGCACGTCTGCGCGGCATACGCCTTGGCCAGCCGGGTCTCGTACTCGTCCAGTGAAAGGCGACCCTGAGCGGCGGCATCGGTCAGCAACTGAGCGACCTGAATCCGGTCGGTGTCGGCAGCCCGTACCGATCCGCTCCGCGGCGCTGTGGGGCTCATCAGTGCCATCTGTTCTTTGCGCAGGCGCTCATCACTGACGAGCCTACGACGAATGTCGGCACATGCAATACCGGCGGCCAAATATTGTCGCGCTCGCCGATGTTTGCTGTAATTGCATCCCTCGGGTCAGGACGGCCAGTTCGGCGACCGCTTCTGGAGGAAGGCGAGCATGCCTTCGCGGGCTTCGTCGGAGACGAACAGTTCCGCCGACTGGACCGCGAGCTCCTCGGCGTGTGCATCGAAGTCGGCCAGGGTGCGCGCCGTGGTCAGGGCCTTTGACGTTCGTAGCCCCTGCGGCGAGGCCTTCCCGATCTCGGCGGTCAGTGCCGTCACCGTGGGATCGACGTCGTCGGTGGCGATGCTGATGAGGCCGATGGCAGCGGCTTGGGCGGAATCGAACTTCTCACCGGTGACGAAGTAGCGACCCGCTGCGCGAGCGGTCAACTTCGGCAGCAGAGTCAACGAGATGATCGACGGCGCGACCCCGATCCGGGCCTCGGTCAGGGCGAAGGTACTGGCCGGCCCGGCCACCGCGATGTCGCAGGCGCCGACCAGTCCCATGCCGCCGGCCCGCACATGTCCGTCCACCGCCGCGATGACGGGGATGGGCAGTTCCAGGATGGAACGCAGCACCACCGTCATCTCGCGGGCCCGGTCCACCGCGAGGTCGCCGGGATCGCCGCCGGTCGCCTCGCTCAGGTCCGCGCCTGCGCAGAACGTCTTACCGGTGTGCCCGAGTACCACCGTGCGGATCCCCGGTGCGTCGGCGGCGCGCGCCAGCCCGTCGCGCAACTGGGTCACCAGGGTGGTGGAGAGCGCGTTGTGGTTGTGCGGTGAGTCCAGGGTGAGCCGCGCGACGACGCCGTCGGTGTCGTAGCGGACCAGGGTGTCTGTCATCAGTGGGACCTCATCAGTAGGACCGCGGCAGGCCCAGTGAGGTCTGGGCGATGAAGTTGAGGATCATCTCGCGGCTGACGGGGGCGATGCGGGCCAGCCGGGAGGCGGTGAGCACCGATGCGATGCCGTACTCCTTGGTCAGTCCGTTGCCGCCGAGGGATTGCACGGCCTGGTCGACCGCGCGTACCGACGCCTCGCCTGCGGCGTATTTGGCCATGTTGGCGGCCTCTGCGGCGCCGAAGTCGTCCCCGCCGTCGTAGAGCGAGGCGGCCTTCTGCATCATCAGTTTGGCGAGTTCGATCTCGATGTGGTTCTGCGCCAAGGGATGTGAGATGCCCTGGTGTGCGCCGATCGGCGTCTTCCAGACTTGGCGGGTCTTGACGTAGTCGGTGGCCTTGTTGATGGCGAAGCGGCCCATGCCGACCGCGCTGGCGGCACCCATGATCCGTTCGGGGTTCAGCCCGGCGAACAACTGGGCGATGGCAGCGTCCTCGGAGCCGACGAGGGCGTCGGCGGGGAGCCGGACATCGTCGAGGAACACCTGGAACTGGAACTCGGGGCTGACGATCTCCATCTCGATCTTGGTCCAGTGCAACCCGGGGGTGTCGATCGGCACCACGAACAGCGCGGGCTTGAGGTTGCCGGTCTTGTGATCCTCGGTGCGCCCGACGACCAGCACGGCTTGCGCCTGGTCGACCCCGGAGATGTAAACCTTCTGGCCGGACAGGATCCAGTCGCTGCCGTCGCGGCGCGCGGTGGTGGTGATGCGGTGGCTGTTGGATCCGGCGTCGGGTTCGGTGATGGCGAAGGCCATGGTGATCGAGCCGTCGGCGATGCCCGGGATCCAGCGCTTCTTCTGGTCCTCGGTGCCGAACTTGGAGATGATGGTGCCGTTGATGGCGGGGGAGACGACCATCATCAGCAGCGCCGACCCGGCGGCCGACATCTCTTCCATGACCAGGCTCAGTTCGTACATGCCGGCGCCGCCGCCGCCGTACTCCTCGGGCAGGTTGACCCCGATGAAGCCGAGTTTGCCTGCCTCATTCCACAATTCGGTGGTGTGCTGCCCGGCGCGGGCCTTCTCCAGATAGTAGTCCTGGCCGTAGTTGGCGGCCATGGCCTTGACGGCGTCACGCAGGGCGCGCTGTTCCTCGGTTTCGATGAAGCTCATGGTTGTTCTCCTTCGGGGGTCTGGACAAGGGCGAGTACGGCGCCGACGTCGACCTGCTGACCGGCGGCGACATTGAGTTCGGTGAGCACACCCGCGTGCGGGCTGGCGAGGGTGTGCTCCATCTTCATGGCCTCCAGCCAGATCAATGGCTGCCCGGCGGTGACGGTGTCGCCGACCACGGCGCCGACGCGCACCACCGATCCCGGCATGGGGGCGAGCAGCGACCCGTGAGCGACGGCGTCGTCGGGGTCGGGGAAGCGCGGCACCGCGGTCAGTCGCACCGCACCCAGCGGGGAGTCGACGAAAACCTCGTCACCGTAGCGGGATACGTCGAACGCCCGCTCCACTTCGCCTACCGTCAGCACCACCCGGTCGGGTGTCGCGGCCACCACGGACACGGCGTCCCCGTCTGGAAGTTCGACACCGGCTCGGGTGAACCGGTAGCGGACCAGATGTTCATCGCCGGCCGCGTCCCGGTATGTCCGGGTCTGATACCCCGAGGCGAGGTTGCGCCAGCCGCTGGGCGCGGGCGCGAATACCGTTGCGGTGGCGCGGTTGTGCGCCGCATCGGCCAGCGCGGCGGCCATGCAGGACGGAGCGCTCGCCGCAGCGGATGAGGCGGCGAGCGAGGCCAGCCCGTGGGTGTCGAAGAACGCCGTGTCGGTGTCACCGGCGCGGAAGGCCTCGTGGCGCAACACATTGACCAGCAGATCGCGGTTGGTGGTGATCCCGTGCAGCTCGGCGCGGGCCAGCGCGTCAGCCAGGATCGAGGCGGCCCGCTCCCTGGTCGGGGCGAAGGAGATGACCTTGGCCAGCATCGGGTCGTAGAACACCGAGACCACCGAGCCGTCGACGATGCCGGAGTCCACCCGCACGCCGCTGCGGCCGCCCAGCGTGCCGAACTCGGTGCGCGCGCCCGGCACGCCGAACCGGTACACCGGACCGGCCTGGGGTTGCCAGTCCTTGGCCGGATCCTCGGCGTAGAGCCGCGCCTCGATCGAATGCCCGTGCGCAGCGGGAGGTTCCGGATCCAGCCGGCCGCCGTCGGCCATGTCGATCTGCAGCTCGACCAGATCCAGGCCGGTGGTCTCCTCGGTGACGGGATGCTCGACCTGCAGCCGGGTGTTCATCTCCAGGAAGAAGAAGTCATCACCTTCACCCGAGGCCATGAACTCGACCGTGCCTGCGCCGGTGTAGCCGATCGCGCCGGCGGCGAGGCGGGCCGCCTCGAACAACTTCTCCCGCATCCCCGGCGTGCGTTCCACCAAGGGCGACGGCGCCTCCTCGATGACCTTCTGATGCCTGCGCTGGATGGAGCATTCGCGTTCCCCGACCGCCCACACGGTGCCATGTGCGTCGGCCATCACCTGGACCTCGATGTGGTGACCGCTGGCCAGGTAGCGCTCGCAAAACACCGTCGGATCACCGAAAGCCGACTGGGCTTCCCGCTGCGCGGCGGCGACTTCGTTTGGCAGCGCGGCCAATTCACGTACCACCCGCATCCCGCGGCCACCGCCGCCGGCCGATGCCTTGATCAGCACCGGCAGCTCGGCTGCGGTCACGGTGTCCGGGTCGAGTTCGGCCAGCACCGGTACCCCGGCCGCCGACATCAACTTCTTGGCTTCGATCTTGGAGCCCATCGCTGCCACCGCGGGCACCGGCGGGCCGATCCAGATCAGCCCCGCTTGCTGCACGGCGGCCGCGAAATCAGGATTCTCCGAGAGGAACCCGTAGCCGGGATGGATCGCGTCGGCGCCGGAGGCCCGGGCGGCGGCGATCAACTGGGCGCTGTCCAGGTAGCCGTTGCGGCCCTCCAGACGGACCCGGGTGTCGGCGTCGGCGACGTGTGGGGAGGCGGCATCGGGATCGGTGTACACCGCGACGGTGCTGATACCGAGCCGACGGCAGGTGGTGAAGACGCGGCGGGCGATCTCACCGCGGTTGGCAACCAGGACGCTACGAATCATCGGCTGTGCTTTCTGTTCTTCGCGCAAGCGCTCATCACTACATCCTGAAGACGCCGAAGTTCGACGTCCCCTCGATCGGGCCACTGGCAATGGCGGACAGGCACATTCCCAGCACGGTCCGGGTATCGCGCGGATCGATCACCCCGTCGTCGTAGAGCCGGCCGGACAGGAACACCGGTAGCGACTCCGCTTCGATCTGCGCCTCGACGGCGGCTCGCAGCGCGGCATCGGCGTCCTCGTCGACGGTTTGGCCGCGCGCCTGCGCGGCGGCGCGCGACACGATCGAGAGCACCCCGGCCAACTGGGTGCCGCCCATCACCGCGGATTTGGCGCTGGGCCAGGCGAACAGGAAACGTGGATCGTAGGCCCGCCCGCACATGCCGTAATGCCCGGCGCCGTAGGAGGCGCCGATCAGCAGGGAGATGTGCGGCACCGTCGAATTGGAGACGGCGTTGATCATCATCGAGCCGTGCTTGATCATCCCGCCCTCTTCGTACTGCTTACCCACCATGTAGCCGGTGGTGTTGTGCAGGAACAACAACGGGGTGTTGGAACGGTTGGCCAGCTGGATGAACTGGGTGGCCTTCTGGGACTCCTCGCTGAACAGCACACCCCGCGCGTTGGCCAGGATGCCCACCGGATAGCCGTACAGCCGGGCCCACCCGGTGACCAACGACGAACCGTAGAGCGGCTTGAACTCGTCGAAGTCGGAGTCGTCCACGATCCGGGCGATCACGTCGCGCGGATCGAACGGGATGCGCAGGTCGGCTCCGACCAGCCCGATCAGCTCTTCGGGGTCGAACCGCGGCTCGGTCACCGCAGCGGGGGCCGGGCCCTGCTTGTGCCAGTTCAGCCGCGCCACGACGCGCCGGCCGATCCGGATGGCATCCAGCTCGTCGGCTGCCAGGTAGTCGCCCAGACCGGAAGTGCGCGAATGCATCTCCGCCCCGCCCAGGGACTCGTCATCGGATTCCTCGCCGGTGGCCATCTTCACCAGGGGCGGCCCGGCCAGGAACACCTTGGAGCGTTCCTTGATCATCACGACGTGGTCGGACATGCCGGGGATGTAGGCGCCGCCCGCAGTGGAGTTACCGAAAACCAGCGCGATGGTCGGAATGCCGGCCGCGGACAACCTGGTCAGATCCCGGAAACCGCGGCCGCCCGGGATGAAGATCTCCTTCTGGGTGGGCAGGTCGGCCCCGCCCGATTCGACCAGGGAGATCAGCGGCAGCCGGTTCTCCAGGGCGATCTGGTTGGCCCGCAGCATCTTCTTCAACGTCCACGGATTTGTGGTGCCGCCCTTGACCGTCGGGTCGTTGGCGACGAGCATGCACTCGACGCCTTCGACGGCGCCGATGCCCACCACCACACTGGCGCCGACGGTGAAGTCGGTGCCCCAGGCTGCCAGCGGGCTGAGCTCCAGGAACGGCGCATCGGGATCGAGCAGCAGTTCGATGCGCTCGCGCGCCGTCAGCTTCCCCCGGGCATGATGGCGCTCAACATATTTCGGTCCGCCACCGGTCAACGCCTTGGCGTGCTCGGTGTCGAGGTCCGCGAGCTTGGCGGTCATCGCCGCGGCCGCGTCGGTGTAGGCGGCCGAACGTGGATCCAGGGTGGATTTCAAGCGTGTCATGACTGATACCCCAACGTCTTGGCGGCCAGCGAGGTGAGGATCTCGGTGGTCCCGCCGCCGATGCCGAGGATCCGCATGTCGCGGTACTGCCGCTCCACCTCGGACTCGGCCATATAGCCCATGCCGCCGAACAATTGGACGGCCTGGTTGGCCACCCACTCGCCGGACTGGACGGCGGTGTTCTTCGCGAAACACACCTCGGTGATCAGATTCGACTCGCCGGCCAGTTCACGTTCCACCAGGGCCCGGGTGTACACCCGGGCGACATCGATGCGGCGGGCCATCTCGGCCAGCGTGTTCTGCACGGACTGACGGGTGATCAACGGCTTGCCGAAGGTCTCCCGGTTACGGCACCAGTCGACGGTCAGGTCCAGGCAGCGCTGCGCACTCGAATACGCCTGGGCAGCAAGGCCCACCCGTTCGGAGACGAAGGCTCCGGCGATCTGCAGGAAGCCGCTGTTCTCGACACCTACCAGATTCGCGGCCGGCACCCGAACGTCGGTGTAGGACAGTTCGGCGGTATCGCTGGAACGCCAGCCCATCTTGTCCAGCTTGCGGCTCACCTCGAAACCGGGGGTGCCCTTGTCGACGACGATGAGCGACACCCCGGCCGCTCCGGGCCCGCCGGTGCGCACCGCGGTCACCACGTAGTTGGCCCGCACGCCGGAGGTGATGTAGGTCTTGGCGCCGTTGATGATGTAGTACGGCCCGTCAGCGCCCGAAATCAACTCAGCTTTGGTGGTCAGGTGCCCGACATCGGAGCCGCCACCGGGTTCGGTGATCGCCAGGGATCCGATCAGGTTGCCCTGCAACGTCGGACGCACATAGGTGTCGATCAGGCGCTGGTCACCCGAGGCGATCATGTGCGGGACCGCGATGCCGCAGGTGAACAGCGATGCGAACACGCCACCGGGAGCACCCGCCTGGTGCATCTCCTCGCAGATCACGACGGCGTCGGCGCCGTCGCCGCCCCCGCCGCCCACCGACTCGGGCATGCCGGCCCCGAGCAGGCCGGCCGCGCCGGCCTTGCGATGCAGATCCCGCGGCAGGTCGCCGCTGCGCTCCCACTCGTCGGCGTATGGCAGGACTTCGCGTTCGGCGAAGGTGCGCACCGCTTTGCGGAGCTCGTCGCGTTCTGGGGTGTGCCAGATGTCGGTCACAGCAACCTTTCCGGGATGTCGAGATATCGGGATCGCAACCATTCACCGAGGCCCTTGGCCTGCGGGTCGAACCGGGCTTGATAGGCGACACCCTTGCCGAGAATGCCGTCGATGACGAAATTGACCGCACGCAGATTCGGCAGCACGTGCCGGGTGACGCCCAGAGTGGCTGTCTCAGGCAATAATTCGCGCAGCTTGTCCACCGTCAGGGTGTGTACCAGCCACTGGAACTGGGGATCGGTCCGCACCCATACCCCGACGTTGGCCGACCCACCCTTGTCGCCGCTGCGGGCACCCGCGATGCGGCCGAGCGGGGCGCGGACCACCGGTCCGTCGGCGGGCGGCGCAGGCAGCGGGGGCTCCTCGACCGCGTCGAGTTCCAGGGTGTCGGTGGCGGGGGCGATGTCGACGCGGCCACCGTCGGCGTGCACCGCGATATGGGGCACCAGCCCGGCGTCGACGTAGCCGGGAGAGAACACGCCGTACACCTGGCCCTCGCCCGGGGATGAGGTCGAGGTGAAACCCGGATAGCTGGCGAGTGCCAGTTCGACTGCAGCCGAAGAGAACTGGCGTCCGACGGTGGCCGGATCGGGATCGCGCACCACACAGTGCAACAGCGCGCTGGCGGTTTCCTCGGTGTCGGCATCGGGGTGGTCGGTGCGGGCCAGCGTCCACACCAGCTCGGCGGGCCGCGTTTTCAGGCTGCTCTCCAGCTGGCGTTGCAGCAGTTCGGCCTTGGCTTCGATGTCCAGGCCGGTGAGCACGAACGACGTCGCATTGCGGAAGCCGCCGATGCTGTTGAGCGACACCTTCAGCGTCGGCGGCGGTGCCTCCCCGCGAACCCCGGCGACCAGTACCCGATCCGGTCCGTCGGCGGACAGCGTCACCGAATCCATCCGCAGCGTGACGTCGGGGTTCGCATAGCGCGCCCCGGTGATCTCGTAGAGCAGTTGTGCGGTCACGGTGTCGGTGCTGACCAGCCCGCCGGTGCCGTCGTGCTTGGTGATGACCGAGGATCCGTCGGCGGCGATCTCGGCCAGCGGGAAGCCGGGGCGCCCGAGGTCGGCGACCTCGGTGAAGAAGGAGAAGTTGCCCCCGGTCGCCTGGGTGCCGCATTCGATGATGTGGCCCGCGGCGACGGCACCGGCCAGCGCGTCGTAGTCGGTGCGGGTCCAGCCGTGGTGGGCGGCGGCCGGCCCGACGATCACGGAGGCGTCGGTGACGCGCCCGGCAACAACGACGTCCGCGCCCGAGTTCAGGCAGTCGGCGATGCCCCACGCGCCCAGGTAGGCATTGGCCGAGAGGGGGGCGCCGAACCCCAGCTGGTCCGCGCGCGAAACCAGGTCATCGCCCTCCACGTGGGCCACGTTGACGGTCAGGCCCAACCGGTCGGCGAGCTCGCGCACCGCGGTGGCCAGGGCCGCGGGGTTCAGCCCGCCGGCGTTGGCGACGATCTTGACGCCCTGGTCCAGCGCCAGGCCGAGGGACTCCTCCAACTGGCGCAGGAAAGTCTTCGCGTAGCCCAGGCCCGGATTCCTGGCGCGGTCGCGCGCCAGGATGAGCATGGTGAGTTCGGCGAGGTAATCGCCGGTCAGGTAGTCCAGCTCTCCGCCGGAGAGCATCTCCCGCATCGCCGCGAGGCGATCCCCGTAGAAGCCTGAACAGTTGCCGATTCGGACGGCTGCAGACGCCACGCATTCTCCCTTGAACTGGACGCGATCAGACCACGGCCCAACCAACCGGTAGGTTATCGGGTACCGCCGGTCTCGAGTCAAGGGGCGAGTGGCGCGCACAGGCTCGTTTTGGAGCCGACGCGGCTCACCGGCTATCCTCAATTGCAATTGTCGCCGCTGATGTTCCGCGCGACTTTGACTTTTGGGAACCAAATCTTAAGGAGGAGCACGTCATGGCCGTGCCGAAGCGGAGAATGTCGCGCTCGAATACCCGGAGCCGTCGCGCACAGTGGAAGACCGAGGCCACCGGCCTGGTCAACGTGAACGTGGCCGGACAGCAGCACAAGGTGCCTCGTCGCCTGCTCAAGGCTGCCCGTCTCGGTCTCGTCGACCTCGACCGCAAGTAGCGCGCTGAGCTGGGTTCCACCCGGCTTCGACCGCTCTGCGGCGCGCCTCTCAGGTCGCTCTCAGACACGCAGGTGACACTGTGGCGGTGCGCATTCTTGTCGTTGACGATGATCGCGCTGTGCGCGAATCACTGCGCCGGTCGCTCTCCTTCAACGGGTACTCGGTCGAGTTGGCCCAGGATGGTGTCGAGGCGCTGGATCTGATTTCCAGTGACCGCCCCGACGCGTTGGTTCTGGATGTCATGATGCCGAGGCTCGATGGCCTGGAGGTCTGTCGGCATCTTCGGAGTACCGGTGACGATCTGCCGATCCTGGTTCTTACCGCCCGGGATTCGGTATCCGAGCGGGTGGCCGGCCTCGATGCCGGTGCCGATGACTACCTTCCCAAGCCGTTCGCCCTCGAAGAGCTGCTGGCCCGGATGCGCGCGCTGCTGCGGCGCCGGGTGCCGGACGACAGCATCGAGAACCGTGCGCTGACCTTCTCCGATCTGAGCCTGGATCCGGTGACGCGCGAGGTCACCCGTGGTGAACGGTCCATCAGCCTGACCCGCACCGAGTTCTCCCTGCTGGAGATGCTGATCGCCAATCCGCGCCGAGTGCTGACCCGCAGCCGCATCCTCGAAGAGGTGTGGGGTTTCGATTTCCCGACGTCGGGCAACGCCCTCGAGGTGTACGTCGGTTACCTGCGTCGCAAGACCGAGGCCGAAGGAGAATCGCGGCTGATCCACACCGTTCGCGGGGTGGGTTACGTGCTGCGTGAGACTCCACCCTGATGTCAGACGTGAAAGCGCCGCCCCGTCGATACGGCACGGTCCGCAACGTCAGTTCGGTGTCGTTGCGCTGGCGGGTGATGCTGCTCGCCATGTCGATGGTGGCCATGGTCGTGGTCCTGATGGCCGTCGCCGTGTACGTGGTGGTGTCGCGGTCGGTGTTCGCCGATATCGACACCCAGTTGCACAGCCGGGCCCAGCTGCTCATCGAGAGCGGGTCGCTCGCCGCTGATCCGGGCAAGGCCATCGAGGGCACTGCCTATTCGGATGTGAACGCGATGCTGGTCAGCCCGGGTCGCTACATCTACACCGCCAACCAGCAGGGCCAGACCCTGCCGCTCGGCGCGCCGGAGAAGGCGGTGGTGCAGGGCGAGCTCCTGATGTCGCTGCGTACGGCCAACGATCAGCGGGTGCTGGCCGTGCATCTGGCCGACGGCAATTCGCTGCTGATCTCCAAGAGCCTCCGCCCGACGCTGGCGCTGCTCAAACGGCTGGGCACCATTCTCGCGATCGTCGGTGGTGCGGGTATGGCCGTGGCCGCCATCTCCGGTGGGATGGTGGCGCGAGCCGGCCTACGCCCGGTGGGCAGACTGACCCAGGCGGCCGAACGGGTGGCCCGCACCGATGACCTGCGGCCGATCCCGGTGCTCGGCACCGACGAACTCGCGCGCCTCACCGAGGCGTTCAACATGATGCTGCGGGCGCTCGCCGAATCCAGGGAACGCCAGGCCAGGCTGGTCACCGACGCGGGCCACGAACTGCGCACGCCGCTGACCTCGCTGCGCACCAACGTCGAGCTGTTGATGGCGTCGATGGCGCCGGGAGCGCCCCGGCTGCCGGACGACGAGATGACCGGCCTGCAAGTCGACGTCATCGCCCAGATCAGTGAATTGTCCACGCTGGTGGGCGATTTGGTGGACCTGAGTCGGGACGACGCCGGCGCCGTCGTCCACGAGGCGGTGGACATCTCCGACGTGGTGGAGCGCGCCCTGGAGCGGGTTCGCCGGCGCCGTGGCGATATCGAGTTCGACGCCGATGTCATCTCGTGGGAGATCTACGGCGATGCCGCGGGGTTGTCCCGGGCGATCCTGAATCTGCTGGACAACGCGGCGAAGTGGAGCCCGCCCGGCGGCCGGGTGACGGTGCGCCTGCAGCAGCGCGACGCCGTGCACGCCGAACTGGTGGTCGCCGATCGGGGACCCGGCATTCCGCCGGAGGAACGCGACCTGGTGTTCGAGCGGTTCTACCGGTCCACCTCGGCGCGGGCCATGCCCGGATCCGGTCTCGGCCTGGCGATCGTCAAACAGGTGGTGCTCAAACACGGTGGGACGCTTCGGGTTGAGGACACCGTGCTCGGTGGTGATCCGCCGGGCACGTCGATCCGGGTCGTGTTGCCCGGGCGGCGGGCGATCCTCGACGGCAACGCCGATGTGTCGGCCGCGACACGCACCGTCAATTCGGTGGACGGCGCGGTGGCGGGCGCGGAGAATCATTGACGTTCGGCCTGGGGGAGTGTGGCGCATCGGGACGCGAGGGGGATTCGGCGTCCCTTGTCGATCTCTAAGTGGATTCTCAGCCCAGCTGGGCACTGTGTAGGTGATGGATGCGTTGACCAGGAAACAGGACCTCGACGGAAAGAGCGCGGAGCCACATGACGAACCACCCCAGGTACACGCCCCCGCAGCGCCCCGGCGGGTATGAGCCAGGGTCCGGGTATCCCACTCCGCACGGTGTCCCGCAGGCAGGTCCTCAACACGGCGCGCAGCATGGTCCGCAGACCGGCTACCAGCCGACCTACGACTGGCGTTACGCGCAGCAGCCCCGTCAGCAGCACCCCCCGCAGCCGCAATACGATCCCTATCGGCCGTCCGCAGTACCCCCACCGAGGCCGGAGAAGCGTTCGCGCACAGGCGCTTTGGTCGCCGGAGCGGTTGCCATAGCGGTGGTGTCGGCCGGTGTCGGAGGTGGGGTGGCGGTCCTGGCCCAGCCCGACCAGACCACGGCCACCTCGTCGTTCGGTGGTGCGACCCCGGGTATGCCCGCCGCGAACCTGCCCGTCGGCTCGGTCGAGCAGGTCGCGGCGAAAGTGGTGCCCAGCGTGGTCAAGCTGGAGACCGACATGGGCAGGGCGTCCGAAGAGGGCTCGGGCATCATCTTGAGCACCGACGGGCTGATCCTGACGAACAACCACGTGGTGGCCGGCGCCGGTCCCGGCACTCCGCCCCTGCCCGGGGCGCCGAGCGCGCCCGCGGGGGCCGCGCAGACAAAGGTGACCTTCGCCGACGGCCGCACCGCGATGTTCAGCGTCGTCGGTACCGACCCCAGCAGTGACATCGCGGTGGTGCGCGCCCAGGGCGTCTCCGGTCTGACGCCGATCACGGTGGGTTCTTCGGAGAACCTGCGGGTCGGTCAGGACGTGGTGGCCATCGGATCGCCCCTCGGTTTGGAGGGCACCGTCACCACCGGCATCGTCAGCGCGCTGAACCGGCCCGTGGCGGCCGGCGGCGACGCCAAGAATCAGAACACCGTCCTGGACGCCATCCAGACCGATGCCGCGATCAACCCGGGTAACTCCGGTGGTGCGCTGGTCAACATGAGCGGCGAGTTGGTCGGCGTGAACTCGGCCATCGCCACCCTCGGTGGCGACTCCGGCCAGTCCCAGAGCGGTTCGATCGGTCTCGGTTTCGCGATCCCGGTCGACCAGGCCAAGCGCATCGCCGATGAGCTGGTCCAGGGCGGGACCGCCTCGCATGCCTCCCTGGGCGTTCAGGTCGGTAACGACGCAGCCGTCGACGGCGCCAAGATCGTCGAGGTGACTGCCGGTGGTGCGGCGGCGTCGGCCGGCCTGCCCAGCGGTGTCGTGGTCACCAAGGTCAACGACCGGGTGATCGGCAGCGCTGACGCACTGGTGGCGGCGGTGCGCTCGAAAGCGCCGGGCACCAAGATCACCGTGACCTACCTGGATCCGTCCGGGAAGCCGGCCACCCTCGACGTCACGCTGGGCAAGGCAGCCCAGTGACGCGCACGCGTGGCGACGCACGGCTGTCGGCTGCTTCGTTGTCTCCGGCCGGATATACGGTTGCACTCATGGAACAACCTGGGTCGGTGTTAGGGCGTGCACTCGTCGTCGTGGTCGACGACCGGACTGCACATGGGGAAGAGGATCACAGCGGGCCGTTGGTCACCGAATTGCTCGGTGAGGCGGGATTCCTGGTCGACGGTGTCGTGGTGGTGGCCGCCGATGAGGTGGAGATCCGCAACGCGCTGAACACCGCCGTCATCGGCGGCGTCGACCTGGTCATCTCGGTCGGCGGCACGGGTGTGAGCCCACGCGACGTCACTCCGGAGTCCACCGTCGACATCCTGGACCGCGAGCTGCTCGGCATCTCCGAGGCGCTGCGGTCGTCGGGTCTGTCCGCCGGCATCATCGACGCGGGCGTCTCGCGTGGACTGGCCGGGATCTCCGGCAGCACCCTCGTGGTGAACATCGCCGGTTCTCGGGCCGCGGTGCGCGACGGTATGGCCACGCTCGGTCCGCTCGCGGGTCAGATCATCGGCCAGCTGTCCAGCTTGGACATTTAGCACCGTTTGTCAGGCCCGGAATATGACCGTTCTCGCACGTGAGGGAAGAAATCGCAGGCCCGCAGCGTTACGTTCATGTGAACACGCCGGTGCCGATAAATGTGATGTTGGTCACAGCAGGAGCGTGATGTGAGCGGACCCTCCAAGCCATCGCGAGATGTAGTTAACGCCATCTTCGGCGAGGAGCTGCCGAGCACGACGCGTGACGAGCGGGCCGAGGATTTGCCGGCCGACGCGTCCGAACGGGACCGGTGGCTGCGTGACAACGTGCCGCCACACCACGGCTGAGCTGTGATTTCGTCCTGATCGGCTGGAATCTTCTTGATTTCGAGAGAAATCGCTGCGCGACTCGGCGTGCAAGGCAAATTTGTCACCGCTGTGGTGTGACGCCCCTGGTGCGCTCGATCGTTGCTGGTTATGCATGCCTCAGCAAACTTTGCGAGTGTGAGACATGGTCGGCCGGCGGCGCCATGTACGCGTTGCCGGGTGGATGCCTCCCCGTTATGTTCCTCGTGTCAACGATGAGCAAAGAGTAAGAGCAACATGTGGGCTTTCTAATTCGGTCCACATGGAGGTCTTGCAAGGTGTGAGGTTGCGCTAGGGCCGGGCCTCACATCGACAGATACGGTGTCACGCCAGAACACCGTCGGCACAGCTAGGGAGAACATGAAGGCATTCAGTCGGGTGCTGCTTGCGATGGTGGCGGCTATTGCCGCGCTGTTCGTGGGCACGGGCACCTCTCACGCGGGTCTGGACAACGAGCTGAGCCTCGTCGATGGCAAGGACCGGACCCTGACCATCCAGCAGCGAAGTACATCGTGTCGGGCGAGGGTGCCGATGACTTCGAGGGCACGTTGGAGCTGGGTTACCAGATCGGCTTCCCCTGGTCGCTGGGTGTGGGTATCAACTTCAGCTACACCACCCCGAACATCCTGCTCGACGATGCGACGCCGGCGAACCCGCTGCAGGTCATCACCCCGAACCTGTTCCCGGGTGCGTCGATCAGCGCGGATCTGGGTAACGGCCCGGGCATCCAGGAGGTCGCGACGTTCTCCACCGATGTGGCCGGTGCCAACGGTGCGGTCGCGGTGTCCAATGCGCATGGCACGGTGACCGGTGCTGCCGGTGGTGTGCTGCTGCGTCCGTTCGCTCGGTTGATCGCCAAGGAGGGTGACTCGGTCACCACCTACGGCGAGCCATGGAACATGAACTGTGAGCAGAACCACCTCGGCGTCGGCGACGACTTCCTTCTCCTTACGGAACCTGCTGAACGGCACCACGATCAGGAAGTACACGACCGTGGCGACCAGGACGAAGTTGATGGCGGCCGACAGCAGCACGTTGAGGTCGACGGTCTGCCCGCCGCCGATGTTGATGCGCAGGATTCCGTAGTCGGAATCGCTGCCTGCGCCGATACGGTTGATCAGCGGCTGGATGATGCTGTCGGTGAACTTGGTGACCAGCGCCGTGAACGCGGTACCGATGACGACGGCGACCGACAGATCGACGATGTTGCCGCGTAGGAGGAACTCTTTGAAACCTTTGAGCATGCGGGGACCCTTCCTGCAGTTGCGATGACGTGATCGACGACGCAAACCTTACCGAGCAGACGGCACGTCGTCCTCAGTGAAATGTGACCGTGATCTGCCTGGTCAGTGCCATGCCCGCCACCTTGTTGGCCGCTGTGCGAGGCAAGGCCACCAGGACGACCCGGTCCGCGCCCGTCGCCGCACCCGTCCCGCGTGGGGATACCAGTGCCACCACCGCGTCGGTGGCGATCACTTCCGGGTCGGCGTCGGTGCCGCCTGCGGTGCTGCCGCCGGCCAGGATGTCGACCACATCGCCGGGCCGGATCAGGTCGACCAGCGCGTCGTCGGCCAGGTGCAGCGAGACGATGCGAGCCTGCGGTCCCGCGGTGGCCTCGGCCAGGCGCGACCCGAGCAGTCGCACATCGGTGAGTACCTCGCCGCGGCGCGCCGGCCCGGCGAGGGTCGCGTCCAGTGCGGCCGCGAGGTCGCTCTGTGCGCCGTCGGGAACCGTTGCGGCCGTGCGGGCCTCGATCTGGATGTCCGCGGGGGTGAGTGCCGTCCCGGGCTCCAGGTCGCGCGCTGCGACGAGAACGGGACGTACCGCGGTGTCGGAGTCGGGACGCAGCGCGGTCACTGCCGCGAGGACGACGAGCAGGCCTGCCGCGCACCGGCGGGCCGCCACGGTGCGGCTCCAGTCGGGACGCACAGCGCGCCGAAATCGGGTCCACAACGCAGGATTCAGTGATTCCCCCACGCGGCCACGCTAGGCCGCCGAAGGGGACGTGCACAGCCCGCGTCGGCGAGCCTGTGGATAACTAGCTGGACGCCGCCGCGGCCGGGGCCGAAGTTCCCGACCCGGAGCCGGATTTCGAACTCGAGTTGGTGGGCGTCGACGAGGACGAGGTGCTCGACGAATCCGACGACGAGGTGCTCGACGAGCTGTCGCTCTTGGCCGACGAGCTGCCGCCGTTGCTGCTCGACTTCGAGGAGTCGCGGCTGTCGTTGCGGTAGAAACCGCTGCCCTTGAAGACGACACCGACCTTGCCGAACAGCTTGCGCAGTCGGCCGGAGCACTTGGGGCATGTGGTCAGCGCATCATCGCTGAACGCCTGCACGGCATCGAAGCGGTTGTCGCATTCGGTACACGCATAGGAATAGGTAGGCACGAAAACCTCCGAGACAGTCAAACTTTCTAGCACTCTACCGGCTCAAGTGCTAGAACCGCCAAACGGGTCAGGACATTCCCTGTCCGGTCAGGGCCACCACGCCCAGCCCCGGTGTGAGCATGTGCGTCATCGCGACGTCGTGCGGTTCGGCTGGCACCTCGTCGAGCAGTTCGTCGTCGCGCACCACCGCGATCAACCGGGCATCCGGATCGGCCAGCGGGAGCGCCCGATCGTAGAAACCGGCGCCGCGGCCGAGCCGATTCCCGCGCCGGTCGACCGCCAACGCCGGCACCAGGACCACCGCCGCGGCGCAGATCGCGCCGGGTTCCCGCCACGGCGGCGCAGGTTCACGCAGGCCGAACGGCGCGGCGACCAATCCGCCGGGCACGTAGTCACCCCATTGCATGGGCTGTCCGTCGCGGGCCACCGGCAGCAGCACCCGGACCCCGGCGTCGACGAGCGTGTCGAGCATGGCGACCGACCCCGGTTCCGACCCCACCGGAACGTAGCCGCACACCGTGCCGCCGAGCGGGTGCAGCATCGTGATGTGTGTTTGCAGGGCAGCCGCTTCGGCCTGCCGCTGCTGTGGGGTCACTGTGCGACGAGCCGCGAGAATCCGCATCCGGAGCGCGCGTTTTGTCAGGATTGCCACGATTGCGCTGCTATCCCTTCGCCTATCAACGCGCTGGCATTAGTGTGTCGAGGATGACACAGGCACAGGTACCGATCCCGCGGACGGCCGTCGTTCCCGCGGCCGGTCTGGGGACTCGCTTTCTCCCCGCCACCAAGACTGTCCCCAAGGAATTGCTGCCGGTGGTGGACACCCCGGGGATCGAGCTCGTGGCCGCCGAGGCCGCCGAAGCCGGCGCCGAACGGCTGATCATCATCACCTCCGAGGGTAAGGACGGTGTCGTCGCGCACTTCGTCGAGGACCTCGTTCTCGAGGGGACGCTGGAAGCCCGCGGCAAGCACGTGATGCTGGAAAAGGTGCGTCGCGCGCCCGCCCTGATCAAGGTCGAGGCCGTGGTTCAGGCCGAGCCGCTGGGACTGGGTCACGCGGTCGGCTGCGTCGAGGAGAAGCTGCTGCCCGACGAGGACGCCATCGCGGTGCTGCTCCCCGACGATCTGGTCCTGCCGACGGGTGTGCTGGAGATCATGTCCAAGGTGCGGGCCAAGCGCGGCGGCTCGGTGCTGTGCGCCTTCGAGGTGCCCGAGGACGAGATCAGTGCCTACGGTGTTTTCGACGTCGAGGTGGTGCCCGACGCGGCCAACCCGAACGTGCTGAAGGTCAAGGGGATGGTCGAAAAGCCCAAGGCCGAAGACGCGCCGTCGCTGTTCGCGGCCGCCGGCCGCTACGTGCTGGACCGCGCCATCTTCGACGCGCTGCGCAGGGTCGACCGTGGTGTCGGCGGCGAAATCCAGCTCACCGATGCGATCGCGCTGCTCATCGAAGAGGGCCATCCGGTGCACGTGGTGGTGCACCGCGGGTCCCGACACGACTTGGGAAATCCCGGCGGCTACCTCAAGGCTGCGGTTGACTTTGCGTTGGAGCGCGACGACTACGGACCGGAGCTGCGGCGATGGTTGGTCGAGCGATTGGACCTGGTCGAGAGATAGCGACTGCGCGGCCGGTCCTGAACAGGAGAAAGGCGTGCGGTGCGTTCGGTTGAGGAGCAGCAGGCCCGAGTAGCGGCTGCTGCGGTGGCGCCACGTCCGGTGCGAGTGGCGATCGCCGAATCGCAAGGCTTGATGTGCGCCGAAGAGGTGGTCACCGAGCGCCCGTTGCCGGGCTTTGACCAGGCTGCCATCGACGGCTACGCCGTCCGCAGCGTCGACGTCATCGCGGTCGGTGGCACGGACGACGACGGGGTGAGCCGGGAGGTCAGCCTCCCGGTCGTCGGGCACGTCGACGCGGGCGCCCGCACCCCCAGCCGGCTGCAACCGCGCCAGGCCGCCCGGGTACAGACCGGTGCGCCGATGCCTACGCTGGCCGATGCGGTGCTGCCGCTGCGCTGGACCGACGGCGGTCAGTCCCGGGTGCGGGTGCTGCGCGGGGTGCGTTCGGGCGCCTACGTTCGCCGCACCGGGGACGACGTTCAACCGGGAGACGTGGCCGTCCGGGCCGGGACGATCGTCGGCGCGGCGCAGGTGGGTCTGCTGGCCGCGGTGGGCCGCGATCGGGTGCTGGTGCATCCGCGGCCCCGGATGTCGGTCCTCTCGGTGGGCGGCGAACTGGTGGACGTGTCCCGCACGCCCGGCAACGGGCAGGTCTACGACGTCAACTCCTACGCGCTGGCCGCGGCCGGGCGGGATGCCGGCGCCGAGGTGAACCGGGTCGGCATCGTCGGCACGGATCCCGCGGAGTTGCGTGAGGTCGTCGAGGGCCAGATCAGCCGGTCCGAGGTGGTGGTCATCGCCGGCGCGGTGGGCGGGGCCGCCGCGGAGTCGGTGCGCTCGGTGCTCTCCGAACTCGGGGAGATGGAAGTGGTGCGGGTCGCCATGCACCCCGGTTCGGTGCAGGGTTTCGGCCAACTCGGCCGCGACGGGGTGCCGGTGTTCCTCCTGCCGGCCAACCCGGTGAGCGCGCTGGTGGTCTTCGAGGTGATGGTCCGGCCGCTGATCCGGATGTCGCTGGGCAAGCGGCAGCCGATGCGCCGGGTGATCCAGGCCAGGACGTTGGCACCGATCAGTTCGGTGGCCGGGCGCAAGGGTTTTCTACGTGGGCAGCTGATGCGCGATCAGGACAGCGGCGAGTATCTGGTGCAGGCGCTGGGCGGCACCCCGGGTGCGTCCTCGCATCTGCTGGCCACCCTGGCCGAGGCGAACTGTCTGGTGATCGTGCCCAGTGAGGCCGAGCAGATCCGCACCGGCGAGGTCGTCGACGTCGCGTTCCTCGCACAGCGCGGCTGACCCACGTGAGCGCAGCGTGCGGAGCGAACCGACAGATGGCACGCGAGAGCCGAGCTTGCGAGGCAATCGCGTGAGTCGCTGGCGTACGAGTGCGGTGCATCCCGGATGGCCGCTGCCCGCGGGGCCCATCCGGGTGCGGGCCGGGCTGGTGAGCCTGCGCCCGATCCGGCTGCGCGACGGCGCCCAGTGGAGCAGGCTGCGCCTGTCCGACCGTGCACATCTTGAACCGTGGGAACCCAGTGCCGAGGTGAGTTGGGAAGTGCGCCATGCACTTTCGTCTTGGCCGGCGGTGTGCTCAGGGCTGCGCGGGGAGGCCCGCAAAGGCCGGATGCTGCCGTATGTGATCGAGCTGGACGGCCAGTTCGCCGGCCAGATCACGATCGGCAATGTGACGCACGGTGCGCTGCGCTCGGCGTGGATCGGGTACTGGGTGGCCAAGGATTTCACCGGCGCGGGCGTGGCGACCGCGGCCCTGGCGCTGGGGCTGGACCACGCGTTCGGGCCGGTGATGCTGCACCGGGTGGAAGCGACCGTGCGGCCGGAGAACACGGCCAGTCGTGCCGTGCTGGCGCGGGCGGGTTTCCGGGAGGAGGGCCTGCTGCGCCGCTACCTCGACGTGGACGGAGCGTGGCGCGACCATCTGCTGGTGGCGCTCACCCTCGAAGAGGTGCAGGGATCGGTGGCCGCGCAGTTGGTGCGCAGCGGCCGGGCCAGTTGGACCTGACCCCGGATTCATTCCGGCTTTTCATCGATTTCGACGACACGATGTGGCCAATGTGACTCGTGTTACTGGTGGTGCTTGTACTCAGCGAATTACAGGTGTGTAATTGTCTCGGCGCGCCGTGGACGGATGCGCTGGTCACAGACCTAGCCTGAAGGGGAAAGGAAAGGCGTCATGCCAAGCATCCCCCAATCTCTGTTGTGGATCTCGCTCGTCGTGCTCTGGCTTTTCGTGCTGGTGCCGATGCTGGTGAGTAAACGCGACACGGTCCGCCGCACCAGCGATGTCGCGCTTGCGACTCGGGTGCTCAACACGGGCCGCAACACCCGTCTGCGCCGGCGCACCCGGCCTGCCGACGGGCACCACAGCGACCCCGAATGGCAACCGGAAGAAGCCGAGTACGTCGGCGACCTCGACGACGCCGAGGATGACGCCGCCGAGCAACCCGCACGTCGTGCGGTGGTGCTGGCCGCGGCGGTCGAGGTGCCCGTCGAATCGCCCTATCTGGACGTGGACATCGTCGAAGAGGATTCCGGCGCCCTGCCCATCGGCAAGTCGTTCGGCAGTGCCGTCGACGCCGGCGCGCCCCAAACCGATGAATTGCCTTTGGATTTCGGCGATGCGGAGCCGGCGGCCGAACCCGTACCGGAGCCGGTGGCCGAGGACATTCAAGAGGCCGCAGCCGGAGTAGGCGAGGCGACCGAAACGACCGCGGACGAGTCCGTGGACGATCTATCCGATGGCACCGACGACGACTACGAGTACGTCGAGGACACCTCCGGGCTGGAAGCCGAAGAAGAGACCGGCGCCGAGTCGCTGACGGCGGCGCGGCGCAACCGCTTCGAGTCCAAGACCGCCCAGGCGGTGAGCGCACGCAAGTACACCTTCCGCAAGCGGGTGCTGTCGGTGATGGCGGTGCTGCTGGCGGTGACGGCCGGGCTCTCCTTCCTGCTCGGCCCGAGCGTGTGGTGGGTGTGCGGATCCCTCGGTGCGGTGACCTTGCTGTACCTGGCCTACCTGCGCCGCCAGACCCGCATCGAGGAGCAGCTGCGCCGCCGTCGTGCGCACCGCATGATGCGGTCCCGGCTGGGCGTCGAGAACACCGACGACCACGAGTACGACGTCGTGCCCGCGCGGTTGCGCCGGCCCGGATCGGCGGTGCTGGAGATCGACGACGAAGACCCGATCTTCGAGCATCTGGAGTACACCCGGGCTGCTCGGAGCTGGGATCTTCCGCGGGCCGCGGGCCAATAGCGGCCGGTTTCGGTCGCCGCCGCTGTTCCTGGTAACGTGCTACCGGCACAAGGGGCTATAGCGCAGTTGGTAGCGCGTCTCGTTCGCATCGAGAAGGTCAGGGGTTCGATTCCCCTTAGCTCCACAGAGTTTGAGCAGTTCAGGGCGGTTTTGGCGAACTCGGGTTTCTATCCGGTCCGCGGTGGCTTTGATCGCGGCATCAAGACGGTCCGCAACACCCCGCCGCGCTGGTCGGCGAACACCAAGGTATCGCGATCCTTCGCAACCATAGGCGCGGCAAGCTCCTCGCCAAGCGCGGCAGGGAATGACACAGATCGCCGTTCCCATGCCTTCGGCGTACTCCACTGCAACCCAACGGATTCCGTCACCGACCGTGACACGTTCACGCGGCGGGCGCAGCATATCGAAAGCCATAACACGTAGTGCGGCCATCTTGCCCCAGCGCAGTCCGGTGTAAGCGATGCCGACAACGACGATGGCGTCGCCCTCGCGGGCGACCGGTTGGGCCGTAACGCCGCCGAAGTGATGACTACCATTCGCGACCTCGGGGAGAGGGGGATCGTGTTGCGGTCGCTCCGCGAAGGCATCGATACGTCGAATGCTGCTGGACGCATGGTCGCAGGCGTGCTCGCCAGCCTCGCGGAGCTTGAGTTGGAACTGGGCAAGGAACGCCGTACCGCTTCGCGGGAGGCGCGGCGGGCACGCGGCCAGTCGATTCGCCGCCCGAAGGCTCTTGATGACTCCAAGACGGCGTTGGCGCGACGGATGCACGCTAGCGGCGAGTCCGCGAGCACCATCGCGGCCACTCTCGGTGTATCGCGGGCGGCTGTACATCGCGTATTGGCCGAGGACGCCGACGAGTGACCTAGCGGCAGCAATTCGGGTCTAGGACCGTGCAGAGTGCGATCAATGCATCGCGGCGCGGGCGGTGGTACACGTTCATGCCGCGACGTTCGGATTCGACCAGACCCGCCCGGCGCAACTGGGACAGGTGGTGACTGACCGTGGACTCGCTCAGTTCAACCGCCGTCGCCAGGTCACAACTGCACACCTCACCGGCATCTGAGCTGAACAGCAGCGAGACCAACTTGACGCGAACCGGGTCCGCTAATGCCTTGAGTCGCAGCGCAATCTCTAGTGCAGCCTGATCGCTGACCGGACCAGCGGCCACTGGCGAGCAGCAGACTGGCGCGGACATGTCCACTGAGGGCAACGTCTTCGGCATGGACCCATCTTGCCATGGATATTGACATACGTCGAAGAGGTGGCAGCATGGTCCCTGACCATAGTTCGACATAAGCCACATAGGTAGGAGTCGTTATGTCCCGCGCTCAACTCGCCCTCAACGTCGATGACTTGGACGAAGCGATCACCTTCTATTCGAAGCTGTTCAACACTCGGCCGGCCAAGGTGAAGCCCGGTTATGCGAACTTCGCGATTGTCGAGCCGCCGTTGAAGCTGGTCCTGCTGGAAAACCCCGGCAAGGGCGGCACCATCAACCACCTCGGCGTCGAGGTCGAGTCCAGCGCGACCGTGCACGCTGAGATCGCCCGCCTCACCGACGAGGGTTTGTTCACCGACGAGGAGATCGGCACCACCTGCTGCTTTGCTACCCAAGACAAGGTCTGGGTCACCGGACCCGCTGGCGAGAAGTGGGAGGTCTACACCGTGCTTGCCGACTCCGACACGTTCGGCACCAGCCCCGAACACTCTGACGGGGGCACCGCCGAGGGCGGCGCCTGCTGTGGTGGCACCGCCTCCGATGCCGAGGCCGCGAAATCGACCGCTACTAACGCCTGCTGCTGAACTCATGAACTCGCCCGCCGCAACCGATGCTGACACCGCAGTCGTCGGGAAACTCTCTCTGCTGGACCGGTTCCTGCCGGTATGGATCGGCCTTGCCATGGCGGTCGGCCTGCTCTTGGGCCGTCTCGTACCAGGACTGAACACCGCGCTGGACAAGGTGCAAGTCGATGGCATCTCGCTGCCCATTGCACTGGGCCTGTTGATCATGATGTATCCGGTCCTGGCCAAGGTCCGCTACGACCGACTCGATACCGTCACCGGGGACCGCAAACTTCTCCTCAGTTCCCTCGTGCTGAACTGGATTCTTGGTCCCGCGCTGATGTTCGCGCTCGCCTGGCTGCTGCTGCCAGACCTGGCCGAGTACCGCACCGGCCTGATCATCGTTGGACTCGCTCGCTGCATCGCGATGGTCATCATCTGGAATGACCTCGCCTGTGGGGATCGTGAAGCCGCCGCCGTCCTGGTCGCACTCAACTCGGTCTTTCAGGTCGTCATGTTCGCCGTGCTCGGCTGGTTCTACCTGTCGGTGCTGCCCGGCTGGCTCGGCCTGCAACAGACCACCATCAGCACCTCGCCGTGGCAGATCGCCAAGTCGGTGATCATCTTCCTCGGCATACCGCTGCTCGCCGGATACCTCTCACGACGCCTCGGAGAGAAAGCAAAGGGCCGCGAGTGGTACGAGGCGAAGTTCCTCCCGCGGATCGGGCCATGGGCGCTGTACGGCCTCTTGTTCACCATCGTCATTCTCTTTGCGCTGCAAGGCGATCAGATCACCAGTCGCCCGCTGGACGTTGTCCGTATCGCGCTACCGCTACTGGCCTACTTCGCAATCATGTGGGGTGGCGGCTACCTGCTGGGCGCTCTGCTCGGGCTGGGCTATCAACGCACCACCACCTTGGCGTTCACCGCAGCGGGCAACAACTTCGAACTCGCCATCGCCGTCGCCATCGCGACCTACGGCGCAACTTCGGGGCAGGCACTCGCCGGAGTCGTCGGCCCGCTCATCGAAGTCCCCGTACTCGTCGCGCTGGTCTACGTCTCCCTCGCTTTGCGACGCCGCTTCACCAACGCCACATCACCATCGACCACCACGCCCGATAGGAGCACACCATGACCGACAGTCCCGTCTCCTTAGCCGCCCACATTCGGCGCGACCGATCCATCGACCAGCAGCTTGCATTGAAGTCAGCAGCGACCCGCCTGCACATCGACTTCGGGGAACACTTCGGCGTCGAAACCATCGAACGATTCCTGCACTCGTCCTACGATCAGTTCGCCGGGCGCGCCAGCATCCCCAACTTTCTACCACTGCTCGCCGAACGCTGGGCACGCCAACGCCTTACCGCCCTGGCTCGCGTCGAGGGCAAGATCACCCACACCAAACCCACCGTGCTGTTCCTCTGCACCCACAACGCAGGCCGCTCCCAAATGGCGCTCGGATACTTCAACCATCTGGCCGGAGACCAAGGTGTGGCCTGGTCGGGCGGATCCGAACCAGGCAACGAAATCAACCCCGCCGCCGTGGCCGCCATGTCCGAGGTCGGCATCGACATCACCCGCGAGTTCCCCAAGCCTTGGACCGACGAAATCGTCCAAGCCTCCGACGTAGTTGTCACCATGGGCTGCGGCGACGCTTGCCCGTTCTTTCCCGGAAAGCGTTACGAGAACTGGGAACTGCCTGACCCAGCCGGCCAAGGTATCGACGCCGTCCGTCCGATCCGAGATGACATCGAGGAACGGGTGCGCCGCCTTCTCGCCGAACTCGGCATCGACCCTGAACGCCGATGACCGAGGCAACGCGTAAGCCCTCAGTGCTGTTCGTCTGCGTCAAGAACGGCGGCAAGTCCCAGATGGCCGCCGGCTTGATGGCGAAGATTTCGGGGGGGGGGGGCAGTGCAGGTGTACTCGGCTGGCACCAAGCCTGGCACCGCCGTCAACAATTTTTCCGCCCAGGCCCTCGCCGAAGTCGGTGTCGACATCACAGGAAACACACCGACACTCATTGATCCGCGCCTCGTGCGTGAAGTCGATCTCGTGATCACTCTCGGTCGCGAAGCCAGGTCAACCCCGTTTCTGGAACTCAGTTTGAGAACTGGGACACCGATGAACCCTCCGTGCGCGGAATCGACGGCATCGAGCGGATGCGCCTGGCCCGCGACGACATCGCGGCACGCGTGGCATCACTGCACTGCCGATGAACGGAGCCGATGTAGCAGGCAAGTCCGAACGTTTCGCCGAGATCGGGTTAGTCGCCACCCCGAGTAGAACTGTCGGCGCAGCCACCGATGAGCCATAGCTTGATAGAAGGCGCACCAACTCTTTGGTGGCAATGATCCGCGCCTCGCTCACCGGAAGGGACACCGTATGACCACGCTCGTGGACCAACCAGCCCCGAGAACAGACGCACCGCCACCGTCCCAACCGGTCAATGCTCCGGAAGGAAACCCTGGCCTCATCGGCCTACCCCTGATCATTCCCGGCGCGCTTGGCCTCGGAGCCACCAACACGGGCATCGTCAGCAGCTCCAACGCCGCCATACCCATCCTCTTGTCCGCCACCGCAGTCGGACTGCTCATCACCACCATTTGGTCGGCAGCACTGCGACAAAACGTCAACGCCACCATCTACGGCACCTTCTTCGGCTTCTACGGCAGCTACGCTGTCCTCGCACTCGGCCTCACCCACAACTGGTTCGACATCGCGCAGACGGACATCAAGCAGACCACTTCCCTGTGGCTGGCAAGCTGGCTGCTGTCCATCAGCGTGCTGACCGTCCTCACGCTTCGCCTGCCGTGGCTCTACCCGGCAGTGCTCGCCATCGTTGACACTGCGCTAGTCCTCCTGCTCATCGGAAACCAGACGCAGCAGCCCTGGGCCAATCACGCAGCAGGATGGCTAGTGTTCCTTTTTGTCGCCGTGGTCGTCTACTTCTACTTCGCGGCGCTCTGGGAAGAGTTAGGCGGACGAGTGCTACCTCTAGGCCGACCACTAGTGGGCTAGGCTTCGTCAGCTTTGGAAGAGGGTAGGGGGCGGGTCAAACGTCCCTTAGCTCCACAACTCTTGGCTCCACAACGAGAACCTCAGCCGCGGCTGGGGTTCTTTTTATTCTGCGCGACAGGATGTTTGCGGCGGCGCTGGTCCTCCCGGTGTGCGTCGGGCACCATGGGTGACCAGAAGGGTCTGGATGGACGCTCGTCGGGCGTATGGACCCCGATCAGAAGGCGTGCTGTGGTCGAGATGTTGCTCGACACCACCGGCCGGCAGCGAACCACGGACGCTCTGCGCGTGATCAGCGCCGAGATTCTCACGCGAGAGACACCGGCACCCGTCGAGCCGGCGACGCTGCTCGGCCGCGCGATCGACTTCATGGAGGGCAATGCACACCGCGACATCTCCCTGACGGACAACGCGCAGGTCGTCTACATCACCCCGCGCGCCCTGCAGTACATGTTCCGCAAGCATCGCGATTGCACGCCGACCGAGTACCTGCGGCTGGTGCGGTTACGCCACGTGCACACCGAACTGGTGGCCGGCACCCGCGCCACCACGACCGTCGGTGAGATCGTGAAGAGTTGGGGCTTCGCCCACCTGGGCCGCTTCGCCGTCTACTACCGCGAGCGGTACGGGCGCAGTCCCCACGACACGCTGCGGGGTTAGTGCTCGGGATTGACTCCGGTCGTCTGGAAGATCACCCTGCGCCCGATCGCCACGGCGTGGTCGGCGAAGCGTTCGTAGAACCTGCCCAGCAGGGTGACGTCCACCGCGCTGGCGACTCCGTGGTCCCATTTCTTGTCCATCAGCACCGTGAAGAGGTGCTTGTGCAGGTGGTCCATCGCGTCGTCGTCACGGCTGATCTGGGCGGCCTTCTGGGGATCGCCCGACAACACGACCTCCTGGGCGCAGTTGCTGAGTTCGACTGCGATGCGGCCCATTTCGGCAAAGTATCCGTCGACTTCCTCGGGCACGACGTGGCTGGGATGGCGCCGGCGCGCGATCTTGGCCACGTGTAGGGCCAGCCCACCCATCCGCTCGGAATCGGCCAGGTTCTGCAACGAGCCGACCACCAGTCGCAGATCGCTCGCGACCGGTGACTGCAAGGCCAACAGCACGAACGCGGCTTCCTCGGCCTGGACCCGCAATTCGGCGAGGTGGTCATGATCGGTGATGACCTGCTCGGCGGTCAGCAGGTCGGCCTGGAGCAGGGCCTGGGTGGCGCGTTCCATCGCGGTGCCGGCGAGCCCGCACATCTCGCTGAGCGTCCGGGTGAGCCCGTCGAGCTGCTCTTGGAAGGCGGTCCGCATTGACACACAGTAGATGCTCAACGGCGCGGGATGCGCATTTGGTGAATTCACCGTTAATGTGACCTAGCTGGGGGGTGAAACCAGTTGCCTGGCTCGGTAGGCAGCGACTAGTAAGGAATGACCGCGAAGATATGGCCGGGGGGCCGAGGGGGAGCCGTGGCGTTATCGGATGTTCTCGCCCGAATTTTAGGGTTTCTGCGAGCAGGTTATCCCGAAGGTGTTCCGCCGGGTGACTACATCCCGTTGGTGGCCGTCTTACGGCGACGCCTTTCCGAGGACGAAGTACTTACGCTGGCAAGCGAATTGATTTCCGCGGGAAGTAAACCCGCGCACGGTACCGATGTCCGGGTGGCCATCACCAAGTTGACAGACGAAATGCCCTCGCATGAGGACGTGCAACGCGTCGAACACCGCCTGCTGGCCGCCGGCTGGCCCATTGATGATCCGCTGACATTCCCGAAATAGGTTGGGGCACATGGTCATAGACAGCAGGCCTGACCACGTCGCCGACGCCGTGGTGCTGCGCATGGTGCAGCCCGCCGAACGTGCCCAGGCCGAGCTGTTCGCCGACGTGCTCCGCAATGAGATCGCCACCATGACGGTCAAAATCGCGAAAGCCGAGGCGGATTGGCGGCGCCGCTGCCAGGAGAAGGGATACGTGGAACCGCCCTGCCGCATTGCGGTGGTGCTGCAGCGCATCGACGAGGCCACCCAGATGCTCGAAGCGATCGACGAGCGCTTTCTGCGCGTCCGGTGAGGGAATAGGCGCGGACCGCTGCGACGTTGCCCGCCAGTATGAGCAGACCATTCGGAGAATCAGAACGCGAAGATTTCCTGGCAGCCAAGCACGTCGGGGTGCTGTCCGTGGCAGCGGGCGACGGACGACCGCCCGCGAGCGTGCCGATCTGGTACGACTACACTGCGGACGGACTCATCCGGATCAACACCGGCGCCGCCTCCCGCAAGGCCCGCCTCATCGAGCGCGCTGGTGTGGTAACGCTGGTGGTGCAACATGAAGAGCCGCCCTACCAGTACGTCGTCGTCGAAGGCAGCGTCGTGGAGACGGTCGCGCCCGCGCCTCAGGATGCACGGGAAGCGATTGCCATCCGGTATCTCGGCGAGGAAGGTGGACGCGCCTTCGTCGAGAGCATGAAGGATGCGCCGAGCGTGCTGTTCATCGTGCGGCCCGACCGATGGTTGACCGCGGACTACTCCTGACGGGATTCGCTCTCCGAGCGGTCCCCCCGGCAGCAGTCTGTACCGGGGGAACCTGGCGCGGAGACCACCCGGGCTGGCACCCACACGCCTGTCGCTACTAATCCCCTCCCGATAGCTGGTTGAAACCTATGATCGCCGAGCTCAGGGTTCCAGTACCAACTTGCCGGTCATCCGCCCCGTTCGGCTGAGCCGGTGGGCTTCCTCGGCGGCCGTGAGCGGCAGCGTCTGGGCGATGGCGATCCGCAGACTGCCATCGACCAGTGCGGCCACCAACGGCTCAAGCCGGGCACCGGTGGGCCTGCCCAAAATTCCCTTGGACTTTCGTGGCGCCATCAGCCGCTGCAGTGCCGCCCCCGCGTCGTCGCCGGCGACCATGATGTGCCGCCCGCCCCGAGCCAGCAGGGCTCGGCAACGGCGGCCGGAGTATCCGCCGGCGCAATCGACGATCACGCTGAACGGCCCGTGGGCTCGTGCCTGAGTCAGCGCGTCACCGCGGGTGTAGTCGATGACCACATCGGCGCCCAGATCGAGCACCCGAGCGACATTGCCGGTCGAGCAGACGCCGCCGACGAAAGCGCCCTCACTGCGGGCTATCTGCACCACCAGCTGGCCGACGCCACCGGAGGCGCCGAGCACCAACACCCGGCGTTCGGCCGACGGCACCCGCCGGATCCGGCCCAGGTCCACCACCGCCATCCACGCGGTGACGCCGGGAATGGGCAGGGCGCCGGCCACCGTGATGTCCACGGAATCGGGCAGCCGGCAGATCTGGTCCTGACGCACCAGCACCGTGTCGGCGTACGAGCCGTGCTGTCGGCGGGCGAAGTTGGTGCCACCGACCACCCGATCGCCGACGGCGACGCGGGTCACCCCGGGCCCGACGGCGTCGACCACCCCGGCGAAATCGACGCCGACGATCACCGGCGGCCGCGGTCCCAGGAGACGCGCCGCCCATCGCAGCGGCCCGTGGCTGCGCATCTTCCAGTCCACGGGGTTCACCCCGGCCGCCTGCACGCACACCCGGACTTCGTGCTTACGCGGTTGCGGGGTGGGCAGTTCGAGCAGTACCAGGGGCGCGCCTGCCGCCCAGGTCCGCTGGGCCATGGCCTTCATCGCCTCATCGTAGGAGCGGATGCCTATGCTGACGGCGAGAATGAGTCGCTCGCAGACCAATTGGCGGGCGGTACCATTCCTCTGGACGGGGGGGGAGACGCGATGGCCGGCACCGGCGGGGGATTGCGCGATCGCGCCGTCGTCATCGGGGTAGGCGTGGCCGTCGTACTTGGCGTGGCGGTGCTGATCGGCAGTCTGACCGGCTGGTTCGGCCTGACCGGAGATCCTCGCCACGATGCCGCCACCACCGCGTGCCAGGACGCTGTGCGCGGGACGTTGGCCGCTCCTTTGACCGCGCAGTTCGGCACCCTGCGCGCGCGAGAGGATTCGTTGTCGGAGGATGACCATGTCCGGCTCGGGTTCGACGCCGGAAAGGTGGCCGCGGTGTGGGCGGTCAACGGTACCGTGAACTCCCAAGGTCGTGACGGCAAGAATGCGAGTCTGGAATTCGCCTGCCGTGCAGCCTTCTTCGATGACAAAGCCATCCGTACCTCGATCAATTACGGAAGTGCCGACCTGCCAGGGCAGCTGAAGGGCCGGGCGTAGCGACCGCCGCTGGACATCGCGGACACGTTCGCACTGCAGAGCCGCGCTGCGCATGTCGTTGGCGGCGGACGTCCACAACTGCGGCTTGGCCTGGCGCAGTTGTGCGAAAGTGACCTTGACTGTGTCTTCCCCCGGGACATCGGCCAGACGTGTGATGTCATCGTAGGCACAGCCCGGACGGAGCCTGAGCACGGATTTGCGGCGCCGGGGTAGGGCGTCGCCTAAGGTTCGAAAGACGATCGAGGGGAGGCTCCGTGGCGGCGTCGTTGGTCGAGCACATCCCGGCTGGAATCCTGCTGTTCATCCTGATCGTGGTCATCTCCGGCGGCGCGGTGCTGATCCTGAGGGTGATGCGTCATCGTTTCCCGGCGCTTACCCTCGACGAACACAATGACGTCACCCGCTTCACCTATGGCGTGATCGGCTTCGTCTACGCCTTCTTCATCGGTTTCGTCGTCTCGTCGATGTGGGGTCAGATCAACACCGCGGACGGCAACGCCCGGGCCGAGGGTGCGGCTGCAGTGCAGATGGCCACGGACGTGACGGTGTTCGCCCCGGCCGACCGGGGTCGGGTGCGGGCCGCCCTGCTGGCCTACGAGAACGCCGCGATCGCCGAATGGAGCGACGGCGGTAACCAGCGGTCGCCGGCCGCCGACCGGGCGCTGACCGACCTGCGCACCGCCTACACCCAGATCCAGACGACGAACGACGCCCAGAAGACCTTTCTCTCAACATCGTTCGCCAACCTGGACAAGATCGCCCAAGCGCGGACCGTGCGTATCCTGCAGGCCCGCAACGACGACGGTCCGCCCTGGCCGATCTGGGCGGTGGTGTTCATCACCAGCGCCATGGTGCTGGGCACCGCGATCATCTACGGCGTCGAGCGCCCGGCGATGCACTACCCGATGGTGGTCATCGTCGGAGTGCTGGTGGCCACCAACCTGTTTCTGGTCCTCGAACTGGCCCATCCGTTCATCGGCGACATCGCGACCTCGCCGAACCCGTTGCATGAGGCGGTGCAGGTACTCAGCGAGCCGAGTGTCTGAATTCGCAAACACCTTGCCGCCCAGTGCTTGTGCGGATATCGCACGGCCGCCCCGATTCTGTCGAACCGCGCATGGTGAGACCGTGCACGCGCTATACCTGAGCGCATGGGGGAGCATTCGGGTGTGATCGGTGTGCGTGGAATGGCGGTAGCGATGGGGCTCGGTGCCGCCGTCTTATCGGGGTGGGGCGCCGGCACGGCGTGGGCCGAGGACGGTGCGTCACCCTCGGCGGCCGAATCGGCACCGGCGGCCGGTGCGGAGCCGAAGGCCGACCCGACGGCGAAGAAGCCTCCCGCTCACCGCGGTCCCGCCGCGCTCGGGAAGAAGTCCGACGCCGACGACGCCGAGCCCGCCGCAGCCCGTCCCCCGAACGCCCGGCCCGGCGTCCGCCCGCACCGGTCGCTGAAGGCCACGCCCACGTCGGCAACGGCGGTGCTCGCGACCACGCCGGCCGACCCGAAACCGGTCCGCAAGCCGAAAACTCCTGCCGCGCAGTCGCAACTCGCAGCTCCGGTGGTGAGCAGGCGCGAGCTGCAGGCCAGGCCCGACCTGCCGACCACCGCGCAGTCGGCACCCGTCGCGACGGCCGAAGTGGCCGATTCCATCACCCACACGGGTCCGCCTACCCTCATCGACCGGGTGACGGTCGCTGCGCTGCGGGTGGTGCGGGTGGTGTCCAAGATCATCGGCGTCGATCTGTACGGGCAGATCGGCAAACTGATCGCCAGCGCCAACCCACCGTTCTTCGTCAAGTTCGGCCTCGACGTCCGCAAGACCGAGTTCGAGGCGTCGCCTGGAAATACCTGGAAGGTCTGGGAATTCACCCCGCCCGAACCGTCGGGCAAGACGGTCGTCGCCGTCCACGGTGGCGGGTTCATCCTGCAGCCGAACCTGCTGCACTGGATCGACTACTCGAATATGGCTCGGCAGACCGGCGCCACCGTGGTGGTCCCGATCTATCCGTTGGCCACCACCGACAAGGGCACTGCCGTCACGGTCGTCCCGGCGATGGCCGACTACATCGCGAACCAGGTCGCCGCGCACGGTGCCGAGAACGTCAGCGTCTACGCGGACTCGGCCGGCCCCAACCTCGCCCTCGGCGCGCTGCGGGAGATGGTCCAGCGCGGCGACGCGCTGCCCGCCCGCATGGTGCTCATCTCCTTCACCCCCGACCTGTCGCTGTCGAATCCTGATCTCTACACGACCGACGACCCGATCATCGACATCAACGATCTCGGCTTCTACAGCACCGTCAACCACTGGGGGGACGGCCTGGATCCGCGGGACCCGATGATGAGCCCGCTGTTCATCGAACCCGAAGTGCTGCGAGCCTTCCCGCAGACCACCGTCTACATCGGGTCGCTGGAATACATGCTGCCCGACATGCTGCTGTTCCAGCAGAAGGCGGTGTCCTCGGGGGCGCCCTTCTCCCTGGTGATCGGCGACGGCCAATTCCACGACTGGCCCATCGGCGGGCTGCCGATCAACTCGCAGGCGCCCAAGGTGCGCCGCGACATCTACCGCGAACTCGGCCTGCTGATCTAATCGTCGCGGTTGGCCAGATAGTCGCGCACGTCGTCGTCGAGCCGGACGCCGAACGAACGCAACATCCAGCCCAGCGTCTCGTACGCGCCGACGGTGAAGATGACGTCCAGGATCTGCTGGGTGCTCAGCTGTGCGGTCAGCGCCGCCCATGTCGCGTCACCGATCACGCCGTCGGAGACCAGCTCGTCGGCGGTGCGCAGCAGCGCCGCGTCGGCTTCCGACCAGTCCGAGTGATCCGGACCCCACGCAATCGCGGTGACCTCGTTGCGTGAGATCCCGACATCACCGGCGATCACCACATGCTGGGCCCACTCGTATTCGGACTGGCGCAGCACTGCCGTGCGCAGAATGAGCAGCTCGCGCTGACGCGGGGTCAGCGAGGTGGCCGACAGCAGATGACCGTTGAAGGTGAAGAACGCCCGCGCCAGTTCGGGGTGGTACGCCAGCGCGCCGAGCACGTTGAGCCCCTTGGGCCTGCCCTCGGTGGCGATCGGCTCGTGGCGGCGCACCGGCGGGTTCATCGCCGCCAGGGCCTCGCGCATCGTCGGCGGCCACTGCTTCGGGGGCAGCGGGTCAACACGGGTCATTGCGGCCGGTCCTCTCCTGGCTGACGGCCGTCCACGATGACGCCGGCGGCGTCTTCGATCGGCCGGATGATGGTGGTGAAATCCGATTCGGCGCCCTGATCGATCAGGGCTGCCTCCCAAGATTGCCCCACGGCCTCCGACACCGGCAGGGCGAGGCCCAGTTCGGCCGCTTCCTGCAGGCACAGGCGCAGGTCCTTGACCATCAGCCCGGTCGCGAACCCGAAGTTGAAGGTACGAGGCAGGATGGCGCGCGGGAACTTGTCGCGGCTGGCGTGGGTGGCGCCGGAGCCGGCGTTGAACACCTCGATCATCACCGATGGGTCCAGGCCCGCCTTGACGCCCATCACGACCGCTTCCGCGGTCGCGGCCAGCGTGGTGGCCGCCAGCAGGTTGTTGGCCAGCTTCATCGTCTGCGCCGCACCGGGTTTCGCGCCGATGAAGATCGGCCGCCCGAGCAGTTCCAGCAATGGGAGCAGCGCATCGAAGTCGGGTCGGGCCCCCGACACCACCAACGCCAGCGTCCCGTTCTGGGCGCCGCGGACCCCGCCGCTGACGGGGCAGTCCAGGGCTGCGATACCTCGGTGGGCCAACACACCGTGGATGTGCGCGGCCTGTCCGGCACCCACCGTGGACAGGTCGACGAACCGCCGGACCGCGGACCCGTGCACGATTCCCTCTGGTCCGGTCGCCACCGTCAGCGACGCCTGCACCGACGGCAGACTCGCCAACACGGTCTCGGCCCGGTCGGCGACGTCGCGGGGCGATGACGCCGGGGTCGCCCCCAGCGCCGCGGCTTCGTCGAGCACCTCGGCCCGGGTGTCGCACACGGTGACGTCGTGGCCGGCGTCGATGAGCCGGCGGGCCATCGGGAAGCCCATGTTCCCGAGCCCGACGAAGCCGACCGTCACGCGCCGTCGAGTTCGGCGAAGACCTCACGGGCGATGCGGAAGCTGTCGACCGCGGCGGGCGCACCCGCATAGACGGCGACCTGCAGGAAGACCTCGCGAATCTCCTCGCGCGTCACGCCGTTGTTCAGGGCGCCACGAAGGTGGGTGCGCAGTTCCTGCGGCCGGTTGAGGATGGCGATCATCGCCAGGTTGAGCATGCTGCGGGTCTTGAGTTCCAGACCCTCGCGGCCCCAGACAGCGCCCCAGCAGTACTCGGTGAGCAGATCCTGCAGCGGAGCACTGAACTCGTCGGCGTTGCGCATGGCCGCGGCGACGTACTCCTCGCCGAGCACGGCGGTGCGGACCTGCCGTCCGCGGTCGTAGGTCTGCTGATCCACGTGAGCCCTCTTTCACATCGGCAAGGGCCCGGCGCGGTCAGGTGGCGGCAGGCTCGTGCAGTTTCCACAAGTTGTTGGCCAACAACCTCTGCAACTTATCGACCACAGCGGTCACCTCGGCGTCGGTACCCACGAAACCGGCGTAGAAGCCCATGCCGAACATCAGCACCAGCAGCATCTCCACGAGGGTGTCCGGGTCGGTGCCGGGATCGAGTTGGCCCTGCGCCACGGCTTCGGTGACCGCGCTGCCCACGAACGCGCGCACGTCGTCACGCGGGGCGTAAGCATCCTGGCTCAGCTCGGGGTGGCGGTGGGATTCCAGCATCGAGGTCACCAGGAACGCCGCGGCCGAGTCGTACTCCCGGTGTGCCAGCAGGATCCCGCTGAGGAACGCCGACAGCCTGTCCACCAGCGTGGTCTGGCCGGCAGCGGCAGTCACGCCCGAGGTGATCAGCGCGGTGTTCGTCGCCGTCAGCACCTCGTGATACAGGGCCCGCTTGTTGGGGAAGTAGTGGTTGATCGCGGGCCGGGTCAGATCGGCGCGCTCGGCGATCGCCTGGAAAGTGGCCGCATCGTAGCCAAGTTCGCTGAAAACCTGTCGAGCCGCGCGGATGATTCGCTCACGAGTCTCCGAGCCGTTAGCTGCCCGGGGGCGACCGCGAGTGCGGCGCAGCGCTTGAGTCATACGCGGAGTTTGCCACACTTATCTGACCGTTGCGTAGAAATGCTGCTCATGACTGCTCGTACAGTCGCCGCACAGCAAAGTTTCGTCAGCGCCGCGGCGCCACCATGGACCAGGCCCGCCGGAAGCCGTAGCCTCGTGACGTGTCCGGACTGACCGATGCGCGCGCCGGTGAACTGGCCGCATTGGAGTTCTTCGCCGGGTGTCCGGCTCCGTCCTTGGTACCCCTGGCTGCTCTGCTGAAAACGCTCACCGCGGCCCCCGGTGAGGTGCTCATGCGCCAGGGTGAGCACGCCGTGTCCTTCCTGCTGATCGGCACGGGGCATGCCGAGGTCTCCCACGTCGGGGCGGACGGCGAAGCGACGGTGGTGCCGCTGCATCCCGGCCTGGTGGTGGGTGAGATCGCCCTGCTGCGCGACACTCCGCGAACCGCGACGGTGACGGCGACCGGACCGCTGACCGGCTGGGTGGGGGACTCCGAGGCGTTCGCCACCATGCTGGAACTGCCCGGCGTGATCGAGCGGATGATGCGGACCGCCCGGCAGCGGCTCGCGGCGTTCATCACCCCCATCGCCGTCCGGTTGCGCGACGGCACCGAGCTGTATCTGCGGCCCGTGCTGCCCGGCGACAACGAACGCACCATCCACGGCCCGGTTGAGTTCTCCAGCGAGACGCTCTATCGCCGGTTCCAGAGCACCCGGACGCCGACGGCGTCGCTGATGGCCTACCTGTTCGAGGTCGACTACGTCGACCACTTCGTCTGGGTGCTGACCGACGGGGCCGACGGGCCGGTGGTCGCCGATGCGCGTTTCGTTCGCGAGGGACCCGACGCCACGACCGCCGAGGTCGCGTTCATCGTGGGCGACGCGTACCAGGGTCGTGGCATCGGCACGTTCCTGATGGATGCGCTCGCGGTGGCGGCCCGCGCCGGCGGGGTGACGACGTTCACCGCGCGCGTGCTGTCGGAGAACTACCCGATGCGGGCGATCATGGACCGCGCCGGCGCGCACTGGGAGCGTGACGACCTCAATGTGGTGACTACCGTTGTCGACGTGCCCGATGTGTCGATGAGCCCGAAGCGGTACCGCGCCATCTACGAGATGGCCCGCAACGCGATGCGGGCGGTGGGGTGATGGCCAGACCGCCGCTGTCCAAAGACACCCGGCTGTGCATCTCGCTGGCCGCGCGGCCGAGCAACATCGGCACCCGGTTCCACAACCATCTCTACGAGGAACTGGGCCTGGACTTCCTCTACAAAGCGTTCACCACCACCGACATCGCGGCCGCGATCGGCGGTGTGCGCGCACTGGGGATTCGGGGCTGCTCGGTGTCCATGCCGTTCAAATCCGACGTCATGGCGCTGGTCGATGAGATCGAACCGTCGGCCGGGGTCATCGAATCGGTCAACACCATCGTCAACGACGACGGGCACCTGCGCGCGTCGAACACCGATTTCCTTGCGGTGCAACAACTCATCGCGTCCAATGCGCTGGATCCCGACGGGACCGTCGTCATCAAGGGCAGCGGCGGGATGGCCAGTGCGGTGGCAAGTGCGTTCCGGGACAGTGGTTTCGGTTCGGGTGTCATCGTCGCGCGCAATGCCGAAGCCGGCCGCTCACTGGCCGGCAGGCTGGGTTATGACTACGCACCCGAGGTCGGCGCGCTGCGCCCGGCCGTGCTGGTGAATGTCACCCCGATCGGGATGTCGGGCGGTGCCGAGGAATCGCAGCAGGCCTTTGACGATGACGCAATTGCCAAGTCGGACACGGTGTTCGATGTGGTGGCGCTGCCCTCGGAGACGCCGCTGATCACCGCTGCGCGGGCGGCGGGGATCAAGGTGATCACCGGTGCGGAGGTGATCGCGCTGCAGGCGGCCGAACAGTTCGAGCGCTATACCGGGGTGCGGCCGTCTGCCGAACAGATCGCGACGGCCTCTGCGGTGTCGCGCGCTTAAGGTGCGTTGACGACGACGATCGGCCGCCTCACCCGCTCGAGCATGTGCCCGTTGAAGCCCGCGTACATCAACCGGCCCTGGACGAACCAGTTGATCGAGGAGTGGACCGCGGCTGCGGTCGGCGGTGCATCCGCGGGAAGTGCAATCTCGAACGGGAAGGTCACGGGTACACCGGCGCGCAGTTGAATTTTCTTGCCCAGCTGCACAATTCGACCGTCGAGTTGGGTTCCCGGGCCAGGTGTGCGGGTCAGTGGGTGGGACTCCCTATCGCGCTGCCACGAGATGGCGAAGTCGCCGTCGGGCAGGTCCATCGTGGGCGTCAGGGTGGCCTGGCCGATGATGGGCACCCCGGCCCGCTGCACCGGCGACGTCAGCGTGATGTCGATGAGCGTCTCGGCCCCACCGGAAACCACTTCCAGCGGCTCGACATAGGCCTCGACATCGGCGGTGCCGATGAGGACGGTGAATTCACCACGGGCATCGACATCGCGGCCGCCGCGGTCGATGGTCAGCCGACACTCCCAGCGGGCGATCGACGGTGATGACGCGGGCGCCCAGGACGGGATGCGAAATGTCGACGAGGTACCGGTGAACTGGCCGGTGGCGATCGGAACGTCTTGGACGATGACGCTGACCCAGTCCTCGGTGTCGCGGTCGCCGCCGTAGCTGGTGCCCACCTGACCGGCGGTCCAGATGGTGTCGTTGCCTGCGGCCACCGCCGAGTCGACCCGGCCGGCCCAGTGGTAGTTGTAGAAGTTCGTGTAACCCCAGTCCAGGCGCGCGGACCGGACCTTGTCTACCGGTTTGTCGGTGGTGACGGTCGCCTGGACCGTCTGTCGCGGCGTGACGATGCCCGGCGATACAACGACGGACATGCCGCCGGAGCGGCTGAACAGTCCCACTACGGCTGGTCCACTACGTCTCGTACCACTTCTTGTTCTTGTACTTCGCCCGGTTGGCGGCGTACTCCTCGGGGTGGTTCTTCTTCTGGTGGGCGCGCACCGGCCAGAAGAGCACCCAGAGCACCGGATAGACGGTCACGTAGAACAGCAGGTGGAACGCTGCCCCGACGAGCACGGTGAATATCCAGGCCGGCCAGATGATGATCAGGCAGAACTGGATGAACTGCTTGAGCACCACCGGGTAGCCCTCGGCCATGGACAGCAGGTACCGCGGGCTCATCACCTTCAGGTATTGCTGGACCTTGGACGTCTCCGCCTCGGCCTCAGCCTGGGCTTCACTGATATCGCGACCGCGTTCGTCGCGGGTCTGGCCGCGCTGAGGGGGAGGTGGTTCGTGCGGTACGGGCTGCGTCATGGGGTGATCGTAGTTTGCTCGTCAATGGCTGACGTGGCATCCATCAGGGGGCCCATGTCCTCCTCGGTGCCCTCGGCGTTGAGTTGCAGGACGAACAGATCTTCGCCGGCGGGGATGAGCACGGTCTTCTGGGCGATCAGCAACTTCTGCCCGTCTTTGACGTACGTCCCGCCAACCTGGATGGCGTCGAAGCCGCCCAGTTTGCCGTTCTGTCCGGCGTTGCCGCCGTCGAATTCGGGCAGGTTCTTCAGCTCGTTGGGGGCGTACTCCACGATCTTTGCTGAATCGGCACCGGTGAGCTTGGACATGATGGCGGTGATGGACGGCGGAACCGCTCCGGCCGGCGGACCCGCCAGTACGATCTGCCCCCACGCCCAATCCGGCGCCTTCGCGCCGGCGTCCGCCCAGCCCTCCGGGATCGGGAGGTTCAGCGTGGGCGTGCCCGGATCGCCTCGCTTGACCGGGGTTTGGGCGATCTTTTCGTCCTTGATGTAGTCGGCGATCGTGTAGTTCGGGCCGCTGGCACTGGCCTTGGGGGTGGGTTCGGCCTTCGGCGCGGCACTGGTGCTCGACGTCGCAGAAGTCGCCGACGTGCTCGTGCTGTCCTTCGCCGCGCTCTCGGTCTTGGTGTCCGATCCGCCGCAACCGGCCAGGGCGAGCCCCAGGACGGTGGCCGCCGCCACGAGGCCGAGGGCCGGCCGTCGGACGCTGATCTGTCGTGTCATGCGTGCTCCTGTGGGGTCGCGCCGTCTGCTGGGCAGATGCTGTTAGAAACCTATGTCACTGGGCGTGAATCGGTCGGTGACGTTACCGGTCAGCGCGTCGTCGTAGGGGTTGATCGCCAGAGGTTGCGGGCCGAAGGGCAGTTTGTCGAATTCGACCCAGAGGACGCTGGGGCTGGTGGTGAGTTCGAAGTAATAGACGCGGTGCGTGAGGTCGCTGACCGTCCGGTACTCGGTGTTGTACACCCCGAAGTCGCCGTACGGAGCGCCGAACGGCACCGACACGTTGCGCATGATCGCCATGACGCCGGCCACCGCCTGACGCTCGCCGGTGGGTTCGGGGAGCAACGCCTGGTAGTAGGCGGCGCGCTGGAACCGGTCGACGGGATTGACATTGCCGGGCAGCGGGAGATCCCGGCTGGGGTGGGAGAAGTCGTGCTCGGCGAGCAGCGCCAGTTGTTCGTCGTAACTGGGGTCGTTGGTCATCAGGGTGAACTGCGGCCCGTGGTGGACGACGAGCTCGCCCGCGGCCAGCTCGAGGATCGCCGAATCACCGGAGGCATCCTCGATCGCCAGATGCAGGGTGGCCTCCCGGCCGCGGGCACCGACCATCACCAGTTGCACGTCGTTCATCAGGGCCAGCGCCTCCTGCACCGAGGCGGCCTGATCCAGCAGATACTGCGCCCACAACCCGGTGTGCAGGCCGGCCCTGGTGCTGTCGCGCGGACCGGTGTCGGTGGACTTCAGGTACAGCGCGTGCACCCCGAGGCCGCGCTCGTTGAATCCGTCCACGGTGCCCAGGCCGTAGACGCTGGTGATGAGGCTGTTGTAGCGGCTGGTCCAACGCAGTGGGTTGTCCGCGACCACCACGTGGTCCAGCAGCTTCCCGCCGTCGCGGTCGCGGCCGGCGCCGAAGGCGATGAGCAGCGGTTCGGTCGATTCCGGCCAATCCATACTGCGGCCGGTCAGTTTGGCGAGCTGATTACTGTTCCAGAAGACCCGGGTGCACATGAGGATGTGGTATCACAGCGGCGTGCGCACGTTGGTGGTTTGCCTTCTGGTGGCCTCGGGTGTGGCCGCGTGTGGGACATCCTCAGACAGCGCACCGTCGACACCGGCGGGGACCCCCACCGCGGCCGCCACCGTCAACCCGGCCGCGGTGGCGCGGGCCCGGGGCGACCTACCGCCCGGATACGAGGTCGTCGATCTCGCCGAAAACGCTGCACCCGTGACCTTTTGGGGCTTCAAGCCAGGATGGGCCGCTACCCCGGAGCAGTGCGGTGCGTTGGTCGATCCGGGTGCCGGCGCACCGGTGCGCGGCTGGTCGGCATCCGGACCCGGCGGAATCATCTACGCCGTCGTCGCGGGACCGGGCGCCCGGGAAGCCGCGCCGCAGGAGTGTGCGGCGTGGTCCCTCGCGGGTGGGCACACCGGTGCCGCCGTGACCGAGCTGCCCGCCCCCGCCATCGCGGCGGCGTCGACGGTCGCGATGAGCGCGGTGGCCACCACGACCGTCGAAGGCGGCACCCAGACCCGGATGCACGCCGACACCGTCACCGCGTATCTGCGCGGCACCTACGTCGCCTCGGTCACCGTGGTCACCGATCCGGGATCCGTTCAGCAGATGCTCCCACCGGATATCGCGCCAAGCCTGCTGGCGCAGGTGGTTTCGGCGGTTGCGGGATGAGCACCGGTAGATTGGCGGCGATGCTCACCCCACGAGCGGCCGCCCTCGTGGCCTGCGCCGCCGCCCTGACCGCCTGCTCCGGTGCCACCCCCGCACCTGCGGACATCGCTCGCGTCGCCGACGTGAAATCGCAGTTCGGACCCGAATTTCAGGTGAAGACCGTCGCACCCACCGGCGTGGACCCCAAGCTGCTGTCGGGGCAGCCCATGCCCGCCGGGGTGAAGGTGGACCCGCCGGATTGTGCCAAGTTCGCCAACGGGATCACGGTGCCGCCCGGGCTGCAGGGCAACATGGCGGCCACCACCGCCGAGGGCAACGGCAACCGGTACATCGCCATCGCGGTGGAGACCTCGCAGCCCATCCCGTTGACCGATCCCGGACCTTCTTGTCAGAAGGTGGGTTACGACGGTCCGGGTGTCCGCGGCCAGATCGAGGTGGTGGACTCCCCGCAGATCGACGGCGCACGGGTGCTGGGCACGCACCGCGTGGTGCAGACGGCGGTGCCCGGGGGGCCGCCGCGCACCGGTGAATTGTTCAACTACGTGGCGAGTTTCGACACGTTCCTGGTGCTCGTGACCGCCAATCCGCTGGTGCTTCCGGACAAGCCGCCGGCGCCCGTGGATACCGCGAAGGCCAGGGACCTGTTGGTTGCCGCGGTCGCGGCCGTGCGCGGCTGACGGTCAGCGGACATCGCGGGGCCGGAACTGGATGCTGATCCGCGGACCGATCGCCCGCGCCGTCTTGGGGATCGCGTGCTCCCAGGTGCGCTGACACGACCCGCCCATCACCAGCAGATCGCCGTGGGCCTGCGGTAGCCGCAGGGTGCGCCCGCCGGAGCGCGGCCGCATGGCGAAAACCCTTCGCGCGCCCAGGCTGACGATGGCCACCATGGTGTCGTCGGTGCTGCTGCGGCCGACGGTGTCGCCGTGCCAGGCCACGCTGTCGTCGCCGCCGCGGTAGAGGCACAGACCGGCCGTGGTGAACCGCTCACCCAGTTCACCCGCGTAGATGTCGTTGAGTCGCACCCGCAGCCGGGCGATGCCGGGGTGTGGTGCGGCGTCGGTGGCGAGGTCGTGAAAGCTGACAAGCCGCGGCACATCGAGTACCCGGTCATACATCTGCCGGCGTTCGGCACGCCACGGAATGGCCGTCAGCAGCTCGTCGAACAGTGTGTCGTCCCCGCCCAGCCACCCCGCCCGCACGTCGATCCACGCACCGTCGCCCAGATAGCGACGTTCCGAGTGGTCGAAGAGCGACCCCTGAACGGCCAGAGACACCAGGGAAGCGTATCGCACATGCGTTCGATATCAGAGCTTGGCGGCGCCGGGTCCCTGCTCGGACAGCATGTCTCCGGGGTTCGACAGCAGGCATGTCTTCAGGCTGAGGCAGCCGCACCCGATGCAGCCGGCCAGGTTGTCGCGCAGGCGCTCCAGGTGCACGATGCGGTCGTCGATGTCCTGGCGCCAGCCGGCGGACAACTTGGCCCAGTCCTTGCTCGTGGGCACCCGGTCGGTGGGTAGCGATGACAGGGCGTCGCGGATGCGCGCCAGTGGGATGCCCAAACGCTGCGACATCCGGATGAACGCCACCCGGCGCAGGGTCTCGCGCGGATAGCGGCGTTGATTACCCGTGGTGCGCCGGGAGGCGATCAGTCCCTCGCGTTCGTAGAAGTGCAACGCCGAGACCGCCACACCACTGCGGTGTGACATCTCACCCGGTGTCAGCTCTTGGGACTCCATACACCTCAACCATAGTTGAGTTAACGTTGCCGGTGTGGAAACAGCGCGGGTACTGGGGTGCAATTCGGAAGTGGGGACATTGCGGGTTGCCATCCTGCACCGCCCCGGCGCCGAGTTGCAGCGCCTGACCCCGCGCAACAACGACAGCCTGCTGTTCGACGGTCTGCCCTGGGTGGCCAAGGCGCAGGAGGAGCACGACGCGTTCGCCGCGGTGCTGGCCTCCCGCGGTGTCGAGGTGCTCCTGCTGGCCGATCTGCTCGCCGAGGCACTGGCCTCCGGGGCGGCCAGGATGCACGGCATCTCCGCGGCCGTCGATGCGCGGCGCCTGGGTATTCCACTGGCCCAAGAACTTTCGACCTACCTGCGAACCCTGGACGCCGCCACCCTGGCGCACGTGCTGATCGCCGGCATGACCTTCACCGAGCTGCCCTTCGCCGGCAGCGAGTTGTCCCTGGTGCGCCGCATGCACCACGGCGCCGACTTCGTCATCGACCCGCTACCCAATTTGATGTTCACCAGGGACTCGTCCTTCTGGATCGGTCCGCGGATGGCGATCACCTCGCTGGCGCTGCCTGCCAGGTCCCGTGAATCGTCGTTGACCGACCTGATCTACGCCCACCACCCCCGCTTCCTGGGGGTGCGGCGCGCCTACGAATCGCGTTCGGCGCCGGTCGAAGGTGGTGACGTGCTGCTGCTGCGGCCGGGGGTGGTGGCCGTCGGGGTGGGTGAGCGCACCACGCCGGCCGGTGCGGAAGCGTTGGCGCGCAGTCTGTTCGACGATGAGCTGGCGCACACCGTGCTGGCCGTGCCGATCGCCCAGCAGCGCGCGCAGATGCATCTGGACACCGTGTGCACCATGGTCGACGTCGACGCGGTGGTGATGTACCCGAACATCGTCGACTCGCTCTCGGCGTTCACCATGCGCCGCACCGCCGGCGGTGGGGTCCAGATCGATGACGAAGCGCCGTTCGTCACGGCGGCAGCCGCGGCGATGGAGATCGACACGTTGCGGGTGATCGACACCGGCCTCGACCCGGTCACCGCGGAACGTGAGCAGTGGGATGACGGCAACAACACCCTGGCCCTGGCGCCGGGCGTGGTGGTGGCCTACGAACGTAACACCGAAACCAATGCACGCCTTGAAGATTCGGGAATCGAGGTGTTGACCATCGCGGCTTCCGAGCTGGGCAGTGGACGCGGTGGCCCGCGCTGCATGTCCTGTCCTGCCGCGCGCGACCCGCTGTAACGTCGAGAGCATGCCCACTGTTCTCTGGTTCCGGCGCGACCTGCGATTGCACGACCTTCCCGCCCTGCTGGATGCCGCCGAGCCCGACGGTGAGGTACTGGCCTGCTACGTCCTGGATCCCCGGCTGAAGGCCAGTTCGGGCGCCCGTCGCCTGCAATACCTGTACGACGCGCTGCGCGACGTGCACGAGCAGCTCGACGGCAGGCTGCTGGTGACGCGGGGCCGCGCCGAGAATCGGATTCCGGCCCTGGTCAAGCAGATCGGCGCCACGTCGGTGCACGTGTCGGGGGACTCCACCCCGTACGGCAAGCGGCGCGACGACGCGGTCCGTGAGGCGCTGGGCGAGGTGCCGCTGGAAGAGTCGGGCTCGCCCTACCTGGTTTCACCCGGGCGGGTCACCAAGGACGACGGCACCCCCTACAAGGTGTTCACTCCGTTCTTCCGGATGTGGCGCGAGCACGGCTGGCGATCGCCTGCGAAGACCGGCCCGAAAGCGGCCCGCTGGATCGACCCGGCCGATCTCGATGGCGGCGTGGACATCCCGGCCGGGGACACCGAGCTGGAACTGCCCGCCGGGGAGACGACGGCGCGCAAGGCCTGGAAACGGTTTGTGTCCGGCGGGCTGCAGGACTACGAGGAGGACCGCAACCGGCCCGATCTCGATGCCAGCAGCCGGATGTCGGCACATCTGAAGTTCGGTGCCATCCATCCTCGTACCATGGCCGTCGACCTCGGCAAAGGCGAAGGGGCGCAGGCATATCTACGTGAGCTGGCCTTCCGCGACTTCTACGCCGACGTGCTGCACCACTGGCCGCGCAGCGCATGGTGGAACTGGAACCGCAACTTCGACCCCATCGTGGTGGACGAGGATGCCGAGGCGAAGAAGCGCCTCGAGACGTGGAAGGCGGGCAAGACGGGCTTCCCGATCGTCGATGCCGGCATGCGCCAACTCGCCGAGACCGGATTCATGCACAACCGGGTCCGGATGATCACGGCCAGCTTCCTGGTCAAGGATCTGCACCTGCCGTGGCAGTGGGGCGCGCGCTGGTTCCTGGAACAGCTGGTGGACGGTGACATGGCCAGCAATCAGCATGGCTGGCAGTGGGCGGCCGGCTGCGGCACCGACGCCGCGCCGTACTTCCGGGTGTTCAACCCCGACACCCAGGGCAAGAAGTTCGACCCCGACGAGGTCTACGTGCGGCGCTGGGTGCCGGACTACGGCAGCCCCGACTACCCCGCCCCGATGGTCGACCACAAGGCCGAACGCGCCGAGGCGCTCCGACGGTATGACGGGATCCGGTGACGACGTGGCCGATATGTCTGATGACCAGAGGGTCTATGTTGCGTCGGCGCCGCTGCCGGCGGCGCGAACCGGGTTGTTGACCGGATTCGATCCCGGCAGCCGCACCCTGGCGGCGGGCTATCGGATCGCGCCGCAGTTCCGGTCCATCCCGGTGGACATCGTGCTGGACAAGGACGTCGCCGTGCGGTTGCGCGACGGCGTGACGATCCACGTCGATGTGTTCCGGCCGGCGGGTAGCGAGAAGGTCCCGGTGATCGTCGCGTGGAGTCCGTACGGCAAAGGGCAGGGCACCTCGGCCAGTGTGATGGGGGTCTTCGGAATGGTCGGCCTGGACAACGCGGTCGTGTCGGGGCTGGAGAAGTTCGAGGGCCCTGATCCGGCGTACTGGTGCGCGCACGGTTACGCGATCTGCAATCCGGACATACGCGGGGTGGTGGACTCCGGTGGCGACAGCGTGTTGTGGGACCGTCAGGAGGGGCGGGACTGCCACGACCTGATCGAGTGGCTTGCCGAACAGCATTGGTGCAGTGGCAGAGTCGGGATGAGTGGGACCTCATACCTTGCGGTGTCGCAGTGGTTCACCGCGGCTGAGCAACCACAGCACCTGGCGGCCATCAACCCCTGGGAAGGCGTCAGCGACGTCTATCGTGATCTGGTGATGCGCGGTGGTATGCCGGACATGGGTTTTGCTCGGCAACTGCAAGAAGGCAGCTTCTTCGGCGCGAACCGGAAAGAGGACATCCTCACCGAGGCGCAGCGATTTCCGTTGGTCAATGCGTTGTGGGAGAACAAGATTCCCGACTTCGACAAGATCGCGGTGCCGGCCTACGTGGTGGCCAGCTATTCCAACACCCTGCACACCGCGGGCACGTTCCGGGCGTGGCGCCGGATGGCTTCCCAGTGCAAGTGGCTGCGGATCCACAACTCGCAGGAATGGCCCGACTACTACGACGAGGCAAACGTCGAGGATCTGCGGAAGTTCTTCGACCACTATCTGAAGGACATCGACAACGACTGGGAATCGACACCCCGCGTTCGCTACTCGGTTCTCGATCTGGCGGGCGGCGACCAGGTCGGTGTCGTTGCGGACGACTTCCCGCCGCAGGAATGCGTCGCGACGAAGTACTACCTCGACGGCACGTCCCGTGCCTTGAGCGCCGAGGCGCCGGCCGACGCGGCCACGGTCGCCTACGACGTCGACGCCGTCCCGAATGCGGTGTCGTTCATCATGAAATTCGACAAGGAGACGGTGCTGGTCGGCTATCCGAAGGCGCACCTCTGGGTCGAAGCGCGCAGGTCCGATGACATGGATCTCTTCGTGCTCCTCCAGAAGCTCGATGCGTACGGCACCCCGCTGCAACAGTTCACCGTGCCCAACGACAACGCCAGAATCCACGATCTCACCGACCACGGGGCGAGCATCCTGCGCTACAAGGGAGCCGACGGACGGCTGCGGGTGTCGGCTCGTCACCTGGACGAGACCCTCTCGACCGATGACGTGCCCGCGCACAGCTTCGACCGGGTCGACAAGCTGACGCCGGGTGAGATCGCCTGCGTCGACATCGATCTGCTGCCGATCGGCCTGCGCTTCCACGCAGGCGAGCAGTTGCGTTTCATCGTCAGCGCAGCGAACCTACTGGGAACGCTGATGCCGGCCATCGCCGAATACGTCGGCGCCAACGTGGGGCAACACGTCATCCACACCGGCGGCGATCACGCGTCCTACCTCCAACTGCCGGTGCTGGGAACGCGCTAACGCCAGCTGGGCAACCAGATCTGCATGTTCCATGTCGCCTGCGAGATGGGTAGTCCGGTGAGGATCGGATACATCCACGCGAAGTTCGTGATCACCAGCGCCACATAACAACTCACCGCGAGCAGGCCCAGCGTGCGGCGTTCGGCGTTCTGCCCCGGTTGATACAGGATGTCGCCCAGGATCAACGCGATCGCCATGATCAGGAACGGCGCCATGGTGGTGGCGTAGAAGAAGTACATCTGCCGGTCGATGTCGGCGAACCACGGCAGGAAGCCGGCGCCGTATCCCACCAGCACCACGGCGTAGCGCCAGTCGCGGCGGACGAACGTCCGCCACAAGGCCCAGCCGAGTACCGGCACCGCCACGAACCACATGGCTGGCGTGCCCACCAGCATCACGGCCTTCACGCAGGACTGCGCCCCGCAGCCGGGCACGTTCTGCTGATCGATCGCGTACAGCACCGGCCGCAGCGACATCGGCCACGTCCACGGCTTCGATTCCCACGGATGATGGTTGCCCGCGGCATTCGTCAGGCCGGAATGGAAGTGATACGCCTGATAGGTGTAGTGCCACAACGACCGCAACGCGTCCGGCACCCAGCTGTCCAGGCCGATCGAGCGGCCCTCTTCGTGCCGGTCCACTGCGGTCTCGGAGGCGAACCACGGCGCATAGCTGGCCAGGTACACCAGGAACGGGATGAGCCCGAGCACGTATACCGACGGCACCAGATCGCGGCGCAGGGTGCCCACCCACGGCCGCGGTACCCGATACTGGCGGCGGGCGGCCACGTCGAACGCCAGCGTCATCAGCCCGAAGAACACGATGAAGTACAGACCGGACCATTTCGTGGCGCAGGCCAGCCCCAGCAGCACGCCCGCGCCGAACCGCCACCAGCGCACGCCCAGGCGCGGGCCCCAGGGCGTCTCGGCGATCCGGCCCTCCATCAAGGCCACGTGCATGCGGGATCGCACGTCGTCGCGGTCGACGATCAGCGCGCCGAACGCCGCCACCACCCACATCACCAGGAACACGTCGAGCAGGGCGGTGCGAGCCGAGACGAAGCTGACGCCGTCGGCGATCAGCAGCAGCCCGGCGATGCCGCCGATGAGGGTCGAACGGGCGATCCGGCGCACGATGCGCGCCGTCAGCACCACGATGATGACGCCGCATACGGCGCCGGAGAACCGCCAGCCCAGGCCGTCGTAGCCGAAGATCCATTCGCCGATCGCGATCAGCTGCTTGGCCACCGGCGGATGTACCACAAGGCCGTAACCGGGGTTGTCCTCGACACCGTGGTTGCCCAGCATCTGCCAGGCCTGCGGTGCGTAGTGCTTCTCGTCGAAGATCGGGGTGTGCGCATCGGTCGGCGAGCCGAGATTGAGGAAACGGGTCAGCGCCGCCAGCGCCCCGATGATGAGGGTCATCACCCAGCCCTGCACGCGATCCAGCGGTCCGAAGTCCGGGACGGGGACGAGCGGGCCGGGGCTGATCACGGGAACGGCGCGCTCCGGCTGCACGGTATGAGGAGCGGTCATCACCGACGATCGTATTCTGTCCAAGTGTCAGACCCCGGGCTCGGCCGACTGCTGCTCGCGGCCACGCCGCTCGGACAGCCCGCAGATGCGTCCGCCCGCCTGGTCGAGGCACTGTCGACCGCCGACATCATCGCGGCCGAGGACACCCGGCGGGCCCGCACGCTGGCCGCGGCGCTGGGCGTGACGCCGTCGGGCCGCTGGCTCAGCGTGTTCGACCAGAACGAGGCCACGCGGGTGCCCGCGCTGCTCGACGAGATCCGCGGCGGCGCGACGGTCGTCCTGATCAGCGACGCCGGGATGCCGCTGATCAACGATCCGGGCTACCGGCTGGTGACGGCCTGCATCGCGGCCGGGCTCGTGGTGCAGTGCCTGCCCGGCCCGTCGGCGGTCACCACCGCGCTCGCGGTCTCCGGGCTGGGCGCCGACAAGTTCTGCTTCGAGGGATTCGCCCCGCGCAAACAGGTGGCCCGCCGCACCTGGCTGAGCAGCCTGGGCGCCGAACAGCGCACCGCGGTGTTTTTCGAGTCGCCGCGCCGGCTGGCCGACACCCTGCGCGACGCGGTGGACACCCTGGGCGCGGACCGGCGTGCGGTGGTCTGCCGCGAATTGACCAAGACGCACGAGGAGATCAAGCGCGGCACCCTCGGGGAGTTGGCCGACTGGGCGGCCGACGGGGTGCTCGGCGAAATCACCGTGGTGCTGGCCGGCGCGGTGCCCAAGGTCGACGCCGCGTCCCTGGTCGCGCTGGTGCTGGAACTGGTCGACGACGGCGCCCGGGTCAAGGATGCGTGTGCCGAGGTGATTGCCGCTCATCCGGGCGCGCCGTCGCGGCGCGAGCTTTACGATGCGGTTCTGAAGTCACGCGAGTAAGGGCAGGCCGCTCATGACTACGACGATGTTCGTGATCGTGTTGGTCGGCGGAATCCTGGCCTTGCAGGCGCTCATCGCCGTGCCGACCGTCATCTGGTGGCGCCGGCGCAGTCGGGCGGTTGCCGCGTGGATGGCGGCCGAACTCGAAGGGGAGACGGTCGTGCTCGGGCCGGAGAAGGGTACTTATCGCGGGGCGAACGTCCCGGGCTACCCGGTGGTGAAGAACAACGGGATGATCGCGCTGACCCGGCGGCGGCTGATCTTTCGCACGCTGACGAACACGACCATCGAGGTCCCCGTGGACGCGATCACCGGGGTGCGGGAACAGTCGGTGTTCAAAGGGTCGGTGACCGGCGGGCGGCCACACCTGATCGTCACGACGGCCGGCGGGGACATCGGTTTCTACGTCTTCCCCGGTATCGTGCCGTGGATCGCCGCGCTCACCCCGACGACACGTCTGTGAACTGACGGACGATCGAAGCGGCCTTGTCGAGGCATTCCTGCCACTCGCGGTCCGGGTCGGAGTCGGAGGTGATCCCACCGCCGACACCCAGCACGGCCTGCCCGTGGGCGTCGAACTCGACGGTGCGGATTGCGACGTTGAGCTCGGTGCCCGCCGAGGGCGAAGCCAATCCGATTGTGCCGCAATACACTCCGCGACCCGCGTGCTCCCACTCGGCGAGCAGTGTCCGGGCCCGGCACTTCGGGGTCCCGGTCACCGACGCCGGCGGGAAGGTCGCGTCGAGCACCTCGCTCATCGGGGTGGCGACCGGTATCCGTGCGGTCACCGTGGACACCAGGTGCCAGACACCGGGCGCGGGCCGCACCGCCAGCAGTTCGGGCACCGTCACGCTGCCGGTGACGGCCACCCGGCCCAGGTCGTTGCGGACCAGGTCGACGATCATCACGTTCTCGGCGACGTCCTTCACCGAGGCACGCAGGGCCGCCGGTGATTCATGAAGGGGCAGTGTCCCTTTGATCGGACTCGAGGTCACCTGCTCGCCGTGGCGGCTGAGGAACAGTTCGGGGGACAACGACGCCACCGCACCCCAGTCGCCTGCCACGAACGCCGCCCGGGACGGCGACGTGCGGGTGACCGCGTCGACGAAGAAGTCCAGGGGGTCACCGTCGATGCGGCCGGTGTACTGGGTGCACACGCAGGCCTGGTACACCTCGCCGGCGGCAATTGCCTCCAGGCAGGCCAGCACCCCGGCCCGGTGCACAGCCCGGTCCGGCACCTGCCACGTGAGCTCGAACGGGCGCGCAGGGGTGGCGGTGACGCCGGCCAGCCAGTCGGGAAGCTCGTTCTCGGAAAGGCTTTCGTGCCACCAATGGCCGTCGCGGTCCTGGCGCAGCACGCAATCAGACCAACCGCCGGCGGCCGCCGGGATGCGCGTGTCGCCGTCGGGGTAGGACAGGTAGCCGAACCAGCCGCCGCCGACTACCGGGCCTGCGCCCGGCGCCGCGTCGAACACCCGGTCACCCGGCACGGCAGCCAGGCTCGGCGCGATGACGGCCCGCGACCCGAACCAGTCACCGATCAGGGCCGCCGGCGGCGGCAGGCCGCGGCGCCGCCCGGCGTCGGCGACGGCACGCAGCACTCCCGGGGCATCGCCCAGGTCCGCCAGTCGCTCGATCCGCACGGATCAAGCGTGACAGAAGCTAGCGGCTCATCGCGCGGGGGACCAGGATCGTCGACAGCTTCGCCGGATTGCGCATCGCATAGAAGTGGCTGATCACACCGTCGGTGATCTCCACGGTGATCACGCCTTCCAGGTTGTCGCCCAGGTAGAGGACCAGTGCGGGGGCGTTGTTGTACATCGCCAGGTCGATGCGGGCGTCGGGGCTTTCGCCCGCCACCCGCATCAAGCCGAGCACCAGCCTGGCCACCTTGTCGGCGCCGTGCACCGGCCGTCGCGCAGCGCTGACCTTGCCGTCACTGTCGGCCGTCCACACCACGTCGGGGGCCAGCAGCTCGATCAGGGCCGCCACGTTGCCGGTGGCCGCGGTCGCGAAGAACTGGGCGGTCAGCTGTTCGCTCACCGACGCGTCGACGGGTTGGAAGCGCTTGCGCCGCGCGTGCACGTGTTCGCGGGCGCGGTGCGCCATCTGGCGTACCGCGGGGGTGGATCTGCCCACCGCAGCGGCGATCTCGTCGTGGCTGAACCCGAACACCTCGCGCAGCACGAAGATCGCGCGCTCGTCGGGGGTCAAGGTCTCCAGCACCACCATCATCGCCATCGACACCGATTCGGCGAGCACCACGTCGGCCGAAGCGTCCTGCACCAGAACGGGTTCCGGTAGCCACGGTCCGACGTACTCCTCGCGGCGGCGCGCCGTCGCGCGTAACGCGTTGAGCGACTGCCGGGTCACCAGCTGCGCCAGGTACGCCTTGGTATCGGTCACCGCGTCGAGGTCCACCTCGGCCCAGCGCAGATAGCTCTCCTGCAGCACATCGTCGGATTCGGTTGCCGAGCCCAGGATTTCGTAGGCGATGGTGAACAGCAGCGGCCGCAGCGCGGTGAACCGCTCGGCGTGCTCGCTCACGCCGGCAGGGCCATCTCGAGCTTCTTGGCGCGCTTGCCGCCCTTGAGCCAGAAGTAGGCGCCCGGCTTGCGGGCCTCCTTGCGCAGGAACGCCAGCGTGCCCTTGCACACCTGCTCCTTGATCAGCGCCGCCGCGCGACCGCCGACATAGAGCCGAATCGGGGTGTCGTCGGGCCGGGCGATCTGGATGGTGCCGCCGTCGCGGCCGAGGCTGATGCACTGCCCGGTGAAGGCCTGATTGATCGCGGCCGGTTCGGTGCCCGCCATCCGCGCGAGCACGGTGTTGGCGGCCTGGGCGCCCAACGGCAGGGCGGCCTGGCAGCTCATCCGCAGCGGGACGCCCGACGGCGCGGCCGCGTCGCCCGCGGCGATCACCCGCGGATCGCCGATGCTGGTGAGGGTTTCATCCGTGAGCAGCCGGCCCATGTCATCGGTACGGAGCCCGCTGTCCGCAGCCAGGGTGGGCACCCCGAACCCGGCGGTCCACACCGTCGCCGCGCTGGCGAGCGTGCGGCCGTCGGACAGGGTCACGTCGTCGGCGCTGACGCCGGTCACCGTCGCCCCTTCGGTCAGCGTCACGCCAAGCTTGGTCAGTTGTTTGGCCACCGATTTGCGGCCCGGCTGGCTCAACGACGGACCCAGTACGCGTCCCGCGACCAAGGTCACGGTGCGACCACCCTCGGCGAACTCGGCGGCCGCCTCGATCCCGGTCAGGCCGCCGCCCACCACGACGATGGGAGCGGATTCCGGAACGTCCTGCAGCCGGGCTTGCAGGCGCTGCGCGTCCTCCAATTCGCCGAGTGGGTAGGCGAATTCGGGTGCGGCGCCGCTGGTGCTGCCGACCGCATAGATCAGATAGTCGTAGTCCAGCGCGGCGCCGGAGGCCAGCTCGACCCGTCGCGCCGCGGTGTCGATCCGGGTGGCGCGCTCGACCACCAAAGTCACCTGCTCGGCGAGCAGTTCGTCGTAGCCGGCGGTGGCGTCGTCGTTGCCGATCGCCAGCTGGTGTAGCCGGATCCGTTCGACGAATTCGGGCCGGGCGTTGACCAGCGTCACGCCGGTGCCGGGCCGCTGCAGCAGATGGTTGGCGGCCAGCACGCCTGCGTAGCCGCCGCCGAGGACAACAACTTTCTGGGTGGTGCTTTTCTCAGTCATGCCCTCAAGACACCGCCCATCGTCCAAGTGTGACAGCGAGTGACGCGCATCACGCGATTTGTGGAGTCTCACCCGCAATGGTTACGGCCGACGCTCCACGAATCACGCGGGCTCGGGGACCTGGTAGCGCGGGAACACGCCTTCGGGCTTGGGCAGGGCCGTCCCCGGCACCAGGCGGGTGCCGACGGCGGAAAAATCGCGCTGGTCTGCGGGCTGGCCGAGCAGGTCCAGCAGCGTGGCCATCGACGTCGGCATCACCGGCTGGGTGATCAACGCGGCGATGCGCACGGTCTCCAGCGTCGTGTACAGGACCGTGGCGAACCGCTCCGGATCGGTCTTGCGCAGCACCCACGGTTCCTGGGCGGAGAAATACCGGTTGGCGGCGCCCAACACCGTCCATGTGGCGTCCAGCGCCAGATGCATGGACTGCTCGTCGTAGTGGCCGCGCACCCGCTCGAGCAGCGCGTCGGCGGCGGCGAGCATGTCGGTGTCCGCGGCGGTGAACGCGCCCGGCGCAGGTAGCAGGCCGTCGAGGTTCTTGTTCACCATCGACAGCGACCGCTGGGCCAGGTTGCCCAGCTCGTTGGCCAGGTCGGCGTTGATCCGCCCGATGATCGCGTCCTCGCTGTAGCTGCCGTCCTGGCCGAACGGCACCTCACGCAGGAAGAAGTAGCGGACCTGATCCACGCCGAACTCGTCGACCAGCACCAGCGGGTCCACCACGTTGCCCAGCGACTTGCTCATCTTCTCGCCCTTGACGTTGATGAAGCCGTGCGCGAAAACCCTTCGGGGCAGCTCGATCCCGGCCGACATCAGGAAGGCGGGCCAGTACACCGTGTGGAACCGGATGATGTCCTTGCCGATCATGTGAAGGTTCGCCGGCCAATACCTGGCGAAGTCCTCGGATGCGGTGTCCGGGAACCCGACCCCGGTCAGGTAGTTGGTCAGCGCGTCCACCCACACGTACATGACGTGGTCGGGGTGGTCCGGGACGGGCACGCCCCAGTCGAAGGTGGTGCGTGAGATGGACAGGTCGCGCAGCCCACCGGACACGAAGCTGACGACCTCGTTGCGCCGCACGTCGGGGCCGATGAACTCCGGATGCTCCGCATAGTGGGCCAGCAGCCGCTCGGCGTAGGCCGACAGCTTGAAGAAGTAGGTCTGTTCCTCGGTCCAGGTGACCTCGGTGCCCGTCTCGACCGCGAACCGACCGCCGTCGCGTTCCTCGGTCTCGTCCTCGGTGAAGAAGCGCTCATCGCGCACCGAATACCAGCCCTGGTAGCTGCCCAGGTAGATGTCGCCGGACTCGTTCATCCGGCGCCAGATCTCCTTGGACGCCTCGTAGTGGTCGGCGTCGGAGGTCCGGATGAACCGGTCGTAGGAGGCGTCGAGGCGTTCCTGCATCCGCTCGAACACATCGGAGTTGCGCTTGGCCAGTTCGGCGGCGGTGATACCCAGCTTGGCCGCGGTCTCGGCCATCTTCAGGCCGTGCACGTCGGTGCCGGTCAGGTAGCGCACGTCGAATCCGTCGAGGCGCTTGAACCGGGCGATCGCGTCGGTGGCGATGTATTCGTAGGCGTGCCCGATGTGCGGATCGCCGTTGGGGTACGCGATGGCGGTGGTGATGTAGAAAGGCTCGCTCATTTGGTCTCACCTTAAGGTGTCAGCGTGAGCTCCAAGAGACAGAAACCGCCCGCCCCGGAGCCGCTGACCCCGCTGATCGACGCCCACACCCATCTGGACGCGTGCGGCGCCGAGACGGCACAGGACGTGCACGCGATCTTGGACCGAGCGGGACAGGCCGGCGTTCAAACCGTGGTGACCATCGCCGACGATCTGGACGCCGCGCGCTGGGCTGCCCAGGCGGCGGGCTGGGATGACCGCGTCTACGCCGCGGTGGCCTTGCATCCCACCCGCGCCAACGCCCTCGACGACGCCGCCCGGGCCGAGCTGGAGTCGCTGGCCGCAAACCCGCGAGTGGTCGCCGTCGGGGAGACCGGGATGGACATGTACTGGCCCGGCAAGCTCGACGGGTGCGCCGACCCCGTTCAGCAGCGTGACGCCTTCGCCTGGCACATCGACCTGGCCAAGCGGACCGGTAAGCCGCTGATGATCCACAACCGGGACGCCGACGCCGAGGTGCTCGACGTCCTGGCGGCCGAGGGTGCCCCGGAAGCGGTCATCTTTCACTGCTTCTCCTCGGGGCCGGAGATGGCCAGGACCTGCGTGGCGAACGGCTGGACGCTGAGCCTGTCGGGGACGGTCAGCTTCCGTAATGCGCACGCCCTGCGGCAGGCCGCCGGCCTGATCCCGGACGGCCAGCTGCTCGTCGAGACGGATGCGCCGTTCCTGACGCCGCACCCGTTCCGCGGCGCCCCCAACGAGCCTTACTGCCTGCCGTACACGGTTCGTGCCCTGGCCGAATTGACCGGCCGGTCCGCTGCCGAACTGGCCGAGGTGACGACGGCCAACGCACGGCGCATCTACCGTCTTCCGGCTGCGTAATTGGCGCCGGCCGCGAATTTTCGTTACCTTCCTGTGATAGAACGCGGGCGACCAACCGGGTCGCGAGGTCCGCGGGCCCACCTGGGTCGAGAGCCGGGGACAACAGACTCTTGAACATCCTGAATAAGATCCACGAAGTGCGTTCGCCGGCGTTACGGCTGCTCGTGGGTGCGCTGTTATTGACACTCGTGTTTGCTGGCGGCGTGGCCGTCGCGTCCCACAAGACCGTGACACTGACCGTCGACGGCGCTCCGATCACGGTGACCACGATGAAGTCCAAGGTCATCGACGTGGTGCAGGAGAACGGGTTCACCGTCGGCGAGCGCGATGATCTGTTCCCCGCCGCCGGGACCGTGGTGCACGACGCCGACAACATCGTCCTGAGCCGCAGCCGGCCCGTGCAGATCTCCCTCGACGGTCAGAACAGCAAAGAAGTGTGGACCACCGCGTCGACGGTGCAGGGCGCGTTGGCGCAGCTCTCCATGACCGACACGGCGCCCGCCGCGGCCTCCCGCGGGACCAGGGTGCCCCTGGCCGGGATGTCATTGCCCGTGGTCAGCGCCAAAACGGTGCGACTCGACGACGGCGGCGCCATCCGGACCGTGCGACTGGCCGCACCGAATGTCGCAGGCTTGCTCGATGCCGCCGGTGTGCCGTTGCAACAGCGCGACTCCGTCGTGCCTGCCGCGGGTTCGCCCGTCGTCGACGGCATGCAGATCCAGGTCACCCGGCTCCGGATCGAGAAAGTCACCCAGCAGCTGCCGCTGGTTCCGGTCAGTCAGCGCATCGAAGACGCGACCATGAACATGAGCCGGCAGGTCGTCGTGGATCCCGGAACGCCGGGCGTTCAGGACGTGACCTTCGCCGTGGCCAAGGTCAACGGTGTGGAGACCGGGAGATTGCCAGTAGCCAATGTCGTCGTCTCCCCGGCGCGCGATTCTGTGCTGCGAGTGGGCGCCAAACCGGGCACCGAGGTGCCGCCGGTGACCATGCCGAGAGCCTGGGACGCCGTTGCCCAGTGCGAATCCGGAGGTAATTGGGCCATCAACACCGGCAACGGATATTTTGGTGGAGTCCAATTTGATCAGAACACATGGGAACGACAGGGTGGTCTGAGGTATGCTCAGCGCGCGGATCTGGCAACCCGTGAGGAACAGATCGCGATTGCTGAAGTGACGAGGGCGCGTCAAGGATGGGGCGCCTGGCCTGTGTGTAGTGGGAGGGTAGGTACGTCCTGATGACGATCCGACTCCTCGGGCGTACCGAGATCCGGCATCTGGCGCGAGAGATCGACTTCCGGCCGCGTAAGGCGTTCGGGCAGAACTTCGTGCATGACGCCAACACGGTGCGGCGCATCGTGTCGGCCTCCGGCATCCACCGGCAGGACTGTGTGCTCGAAGTCGGGCCCGGCCTGGGATCGCTGACGTTGGGCCTGCTGGACCGCGGATCGCGGGTCACCGCCGTCGAGATTGATCCGGTGCTGGCGCATCAGCTCCCGAAGACCATCGCGAACCATTCGCACAGCGAGATCAGCCGGTTGACCGTGCTGAACCGCGACATCCTCACCCTCAAAGCCGGCGATCTGGATGAGCAGCCCACTGCACTTGTGGCGAATCTGCCGTACAACATCGCAGTGCCGGCGCTCATCCACCTGCTGTCCGAGTTCCCGTCCATCAAGACGGTCATGGTGATGGTGCAGGCCGAGGTCGCCGAGCGCCTGGCCGCCGAGCCCGGCGGCAAAGAGTACGGGGTGCCCAGCGCCAAGGTCCGCTTCTTCGGCAACGTGCGCCGCTACGGCATGGTGTCGCCGACGGTCTTCTGGCCGATCCCGCGGGTGTACTCCGGCCTGGTCCGCATCGACCGGTACGAGACGGCCCCGTGGCCCACCGACGATTCCTTCCGCCAGCAGGTTTTCGAGCTCATCGACATCGGCTTCGCGCAGCGTCGCAAGACCTCGCGCAATGCCTTCGCCGAGTGGGCGGGCTCCGGCAACGAGTCGGCGGAGCGGCTGCTGTCGGCCAGCATCGACCCGGCCCGTCGCGGCGAGACCTTGTCGATCACCGATTTCGTCCGGCTGCTGCAGCGTTCCAGTGAACTCGAGGTGCCGTCCGCACCCTCGATCGAGTCCGTCGACGCCGCCGAGTCCATCGACAACACCGAGGCCTCGCTCAGCTGAGCGTCGACGCGGGATCTGTTCTCGTCGTCTTCACCGGCGGCACCATCGGTTCCCGGCTGTCCGGAGACGTGATCGGGCTGGCGCCCGGCCAGACCCGGCTGCTGTTCCAGGATTACGACATCGCGGGTTTCGACGTGGTCGAACCGCTGTCCCTGCTCAGTGAGAACGCCAGACCCTCCGACTGGACCGCCATGGCCGCCGCCGTCACCGCCGCCATCCAGCCGCAGCACACCGGCGTCGTCGTCACCCATGGCACCGACACCCTGTCCTACGGCGCCACCGCGCTGGCCTTCGCGCTGTGTGATGTGCAGATTCCCGTCGTCGTGGTCGCCAGCAACCGGCCGCTCGACCATCCGGATGCCAACGGGCACAGTAACTTTCGTGACGCACTGGACGTCATCGCGACGGCCCGCGGCGGCGGTGTCTTCGTCACCTTCCGCAATCCCGACGGCCGCCGGTTGGTGCACGTCGGTGCGCGGGTGCAGCCGTCGACACCGATCCGGCACGAGGTGCACAGCGACGGGGAGGTCGACATGGCAGCCGGCACCGCGGCGCTGCCCCGCCGCGAGCGTCCGCCCTGGCCGGCCGGACCGGTTCGCTTCGGGGCGCGGGTGCTGTTCCTGCGCCCCTATCCGGGTCTGGACTATCACGCGGTCGATCCCAGCGGCTACGACGCCGTCGTGCACGAGACCTACCACTCCGGGACCGCATGCTCGGTGGACCCGGCCGGGCCCACCGACGTCACCGAGTTCGCGCGACGCTGCCGGGCGGCCGGGGTGCCGATCTTCCTCGGGCCCGTCCCGGATGACGTCACCGCGTATGAATCGGTGACGGGGTTCGGCGCGGCCGGCCTGATCCCGTTCAGCGGCATGCGGGCCGAAACCGCTTACGTGAAAGTCTCTTTGGGCACCGGTATGGGTCTGGCGGGGGAAGCGCTCACCGATTTCGTGTGCCGCCGGGAGATCGCGGGGGAGTTCGTCCGCTGAGGTGGGCGTTTCCGTCGCCGGGACGGAACGAATAGTGTCGATCCGTGCCCTCCTCCGACGGAAACACCGCGTCCGACTGGGTGGCTACTGGGTCGGTGACCGTGCGGGTACCGGGCAAGGTCAACCTCTACCTCGGCGTCGGCGATCTGCGCGATGACCGCTACCACGAGCTGACCACGCTTTTTCACGCCGTGTCGCTGTTCGACGAAGTGACGGTGCGCAACGCCGACCTGCTGTCGCTGGAGATGACCGGTGAAGGGGTAGCCGGGCTGCCGACCGACAACCGCAACCTGGCGTGGCGGGCGGCCGAACTGATGGCCGATCACGTCGGCCGGGCACCCGATGTGGCCATCTCGATCGCGAAATCCATCCCGGTGGCCGGCGGGATGGCCGGTGGCAGCGCCGACGCGGCCGCCGTGCTGGTCGCGATGAACACGTTGTGGGAGCTCGGGGTGGCCCGGCGTGATCTACACACGCTGGCTGCCAAGCTGGGCAGCGACGTGCCCTTCGCGCTGCACGGCGGGACGGCGCTGGGCACCGGGCGCGGTGAGCAATTGGCCACGGTGCTGGCCCGCAGCTCCTTCCACTGGGTGCTCGCCTTTGCCGAGAAGGGTCTGTCGACGCCCGCGGTGTTCGGTGAGATCGACCGGTTGCGGGCGGCGCAGGACCGCGACGCCCCGCCGCGTCTGGACGATGTCGAGCCGGTGCTGGCGGCATTGTCGACCGGCGATCCCGGTGAGCTCGCGGCGCTGCTGGGCAACGATCTGCAGCCGGCGGCGCTGAGCCTGCGCCCGGATCTGCGCCGCACCCTGCGCGCGGGCACCGAGGCCGGGGCACTCGCGGGCATCGTGTCGGGATCCGGCCCCACCTGCGCATTTCTGTGCGAATCGGGGGATGCCGCAGTCGCGGTCGGCGCGGCGCTCTCCGGGGCCGGCGTGTGCCGCACCGTGCGGGTGGCGAGCGGTCCGGTGCCGGGTGCGCGCGTTGTCGCCGAGGTGTGACTCATACCTCAATTCTCGGGACAGTTTGGCAGTTACTTAAGGGTTCTTTAAGATGAGTCACGGTGGAAACTACTGTGGATTTGATCGTTCCCCACGCAACAAAGTTGTTCGGGGGAGCTGGGTTCGCTGGACCATCACCATTTCGAGACACAACTGCTTCCCAATTGTGTGCGCGCGCCTCTCGAATAGCGCGTGCTAGCAGGCGGAATATAGGGAAACGTGCAATGACACTGGGGTCGACGTCGCCGGCGACGCGCTCTCAGACATTCAGGAGGTTGCCGTGAGCCGATTTACCGACAAGATGTACCGCAGCGCCCGCGAGAGCGCGCGGGGCATGGTGACCGGTGAGCCTTACGAGCCCATCCGCCACACCTGGGGCGAAGTTCACGAGCGCGCCCGCCGCATCGCCGGTGGCCTGGCCGCCGCGGGCATCGGCCCCGGCGACTCCGTCGGCGTCCTGGCCGGCTTCCCCGTCGAGATCGCCCCCACCGCCCAGGGCGTGTGGATGCGCGGCGGCAGCCTGACGATGCTGCACCAGCCCACCCCGCGCACCGACCTCGCGGTCTGGGCCGAAGACACCATGACCGTCATCGGGATGATCGAGCTGAAGGCCGTCATCATCTCCGAGCCCTTCGTCGTCGCCATCCCGGTGCTCGAGGAAAAGGGCATCAAGGTCCTCAAGGTGGCCGACCTGCTGGCCGCCGACCCGATCGACCCCGTCGAGACCGACGAAGACGACCTGGCCCTGATGCAGTTGACCTCCGGGTCCACCGGGTCGCCGAAGGCCGTGCAGATCACCCACCGCAACATCTTCTCCAATGCCGAGGCCATGTTCATCGGCGCTGAATACGACGTCGACAAGGACGTCATGGTCAGCTGGCTGCCCTGCTTCCACGACATGGGCATGGTCGGCTTCCTCACCATCCCCATGTACTTCGGCGCCGAGCTGGTCAAGGTCACGCCGATGGACTTCCTGCGCGACACCCTGCTGTGGGCGCGCCTGATCGACAAGTACAAGGGCACCATGACGGCGGCCCCGAACTTCGCGTACGCGCTGTTCGCCAAGCGGCTGCGCCGTCAGGCCAAGCCGGGCGAGTTCGACCTGTCCACCCTGCGCTTCGCGCTGTCCGGCGCCGAGCCGGTCGAGCCGGCCGATGTCGAGGATCTGATCGACGCGGGCAAGCCGTTCGGCCTGCAACCCGGTGCGATCCTGCCGGCCTACGGTATGGCCGAGACCTGCCTGGCGGTCTCGTTCTCCCCGTGCAACGCCGGTCTGGTGGTCGACGAGGTCGACGCCGACCTGCTGGCCGCCCTGCGGCGTGCCGTGCCCGCGAGCAAGGGCAACACCCGTCGGCTGGCCTCGCTCGGCCCGCTGCTCACGGATCTGGAAGCCCGGGTGGTCGACGCGGACGGCGCGGTATTGCCGACGCGCGGTGTCGGCGTCATCCAGCTGCGCGGTGAGTCGGTGACCCCCGGCTACATCACCATGGCCGGATTCCTGCCCACCCAGGACGAGCACGGCTGGTATGACACCGGCGACCTCGGCTACATCACCGACGAAGGCAACATCGTCGTGTGCGGCCGCGTCAAGGACGTCATCATCATGGCCGGCCGCAACATCTACCCGACGGACATCGAACGGGCCGCGGGCCGCGTCGAGGGCGTGCGTCCGGGGTGTGCCGTCGCGGTGCGCCTCGATGCCGGCCACTCCCGCGAGACCTTCGCCGTGGCCGTGGAGTCCAACGCCTACCAGGATCCGATCGCGGTGCGCCGGATCGAGCACCAGGTCGCGCACGAGGTGGTGACCGAGGTCGACGTCCGTCCGCGCAACGTGGTCGTGCTGGGCCCGGGCACCATCCCGAAGACACCGTCGGGGAAGCTGCGCCGCGCCAACTCGGTCGCGCTCGTCACCGGATAACTTCTCCCCGAACAGACGTCGACTCCCGCATTTCCGCCTGGAAATGCGGGAGTTTCCGTCTGCTCGGCATAGCTGGGTATATCTGGCTATACTCAGATGATGACGGATCGCCTGCCCTCGCGCCTCGCCGACCATCCGACCGTGCGGGCGGTGCGCGCCCGCACGGCGCCACCGGTGCCACCCGTGATCGACGCAGACTGGCTGCGCCGGCTCTGCCTGGATGCCGGGGCCGACGACGTCGCGTTCGCCTCGTTCGACGATCCGGCGTTGGCATCCGAACGCGAACACGCCGAGACCGCACTGCCCGGGGTGCGCAGTTACATCTCGCTGGTCGTGAAGATGAACCGCGACAACGTGCGGTCCTCGGAGCGCAGCGTGGCCAATCAGGAGTTCCACCGCAGCGGGGAGATCATCAACGAGGCCGCGCACCGCGTCACCCGCGCCCTGGAGGACACCGGTTATCGGGTGATCAACCCGTCGGCGACCTTCCCCATGGAGATGGACAAGTTCCCCGGCCGCATCTGGGTGATAGCGCACAAGCCGGTGGCCGTGGCGGCGGGCCTGGGCGTGATGGGTATCCACCGCAACGTCATTCATCCCAAGTTCGGCAACTTCATCATCCTGGCCACCCTGCTGGTGGGCGCGCCGATCTCCGAATACGGTGCACCGCTGGACTATTCGCCGTGCCTGGAATGCAAGCTGTGCGTCGCGGCCTGCCCGGTGGGGGCCATCGGCAAGGACGGCGAGTTCGACTTCGTGGCCTGCTCGGTGCACAACTACCGGGAATTCATGGGCGGGTTCACCGACTGGGCGCAGACCATCGCCGACAGCGCCGACGCCGAGGACTTCCGCTCCCGGGTCAGCGATTCGGAGAACGCCTCGATGTGGCAGAGCCTGTCGTTCAAGGCCAATTACAAGGCGGCCTACTGCCTGGCGGTCTGCCCGGCGGGTGAGGACGTCATCGAGCCCTACCTCGACAACCGCAAGGGCTTCATGGATCTGGTGCTCAAACCACTGCAGGAGAAAAAGGAAACGCTCTACGTCCTGCCGAACTCGGCGGCCAAGGCCCATGCCGAGAAGCGTTACCCGCACAAGACGGTGAAGGTCGTGGACAGCGGGATCCGCGGGCGGTGATCAGTAGGCTGGTTCGATGAACCGGCGTCTGCATGTGGTGTTCGGCTGGATCGCGGTCTTCGGTGCGGCGCTGTCTCTGCTGACCGTGCTGGCACTGGACGCCGTCCTCGGTGGCGAACCGCTGCGCGGCCGGACGCTGCGCCGGGCCACCATCTCCGAATACGTGTTCACCACCGGCGGTTGGCTTTTCGTCACGGCGGTACTCGCCCTGGCGGTCGGGTCGGCGCTGCTGCTCGCGGGCTTGATCCATGCCGGGCGGATACCGCCGCTGTCGGTGGGCTCGGTGCTGTTGGTGCTGTGGGTGATCGGACTGCTCGGTGTGGTCGCGTTCCCCAAACACAACTGGGCGGTGGGGCCCAGCGCCAGCGGCGCCGTGCACCGGGTCGCGACGCTGCTCGCCTTTGTGGCGCTGCCGGTGGCGGTGCTGGTGATCGCGCGCGGACAGGAGCGCTGGGCGCGGGCCGCGCGCTGGCTGGCGTGGGGTTCCATCGGGTGGCTCAGCGTGCTGTTCGGCGCCATCGCGGTGGGCATGGTGACCGGTGCCTCGTGGTGGCGGATCATCCCGCTCGGCTTGGTGGAGCGGGGGATCGCGGGGTTCGAGGTGGCCGCGGTGATCGCGTTGGGGGTATGGCTCATCCGCGGTGCCCCTCAGGCTGCCATGTCTTCATAGACCCGCCACACGGCGGCCTCGTGGTCCGCTCCGGTGAGGTCGCGGTCGGCGACGGCCAAGGCGGTCGCGTGCCCTTTCAGTGCGGTGAACAGGTCGGCGGTCTCGCGGTCGTTGATCCCGCCTATTCGCACCACCGTGAGGGTGCGGACCTCGCGGCGGAACTGGTCGACCAGCACCATGGAGACGGCGCCCGCCGCCAGTGTGGCAAACGTCGATATCGTCAGCGCACCAACGGGTCCCGCGGACGGCAGCAGGGCCACTTCGAGGACCAGCCACAGCGCAAGACCCCATGTCGGCCACGCCCGCCACACCCGCAGCAGGCGGCGCTGCTCGGGTGTCAGGCCGGGTGGGAACACCACCAGCCGGTAGCGGGTGACCCCGTGCCGGGTCACCGAGATGGCCAGTGATCCCCAGGTCCGGTCGCCGTCGAGCAGGCGGGTGAGTCGCGTGGTGGTGGTGCTCATGGTTTCCGGTCTACGCCCGGCCACCGGCCGCGGCGGCGTCGTGAACGGAATCTTTACGGGGCGCCCGGCGATCTTGACGTCGTTAAAGCATTGGCCGGTTGTCGTGATCTCTCGCTACGGTTGAGCAATGACCGCACCGGCCATCGAGGCGATCGATCTCGTCAAACATTTCGGGGACAATCCAGCGGTCGACGGGGTGAGCTTCTCGGTACCTCAAGGAGCGGTGCTCGGGCTACTGGGCCCCAACGGCGCGGGCAAGACCACCACGGTGCGGATGATGACCACGCTGTCGGAACCCACCAGCGGAACCGCGCGGGTCGCAGGCTTCGACGTGCGCACCCAACCCGACCTGGTCCGCCGCAACATGGGCCTCACCGGGCAGGCCGCCACCGTCGATGAGCTGCTCACCGGCCGGGAGAACATCCGGATGATCGGCGGGCTGTACGGAATCGGCCGCAAGGACCTCAAGGCTCTCGGCGACCGGCTCCTCGAGCAGTTCGATCTGGTGGCCGCCGGCGACCGGCCCGTGCGCTCGTATTCCGGCGGCATGCGTCGCCGGCTCGATCTGGCGGTCAGCCTGATCGCCGCGCCGCCCGTGCTGTTCCTGGACGAGCCGACCACCGGGCTGGACCCGCGCAGCCGCAGCGACCTGTGGGAGGTGCTGCGGGAACTCGTCGCCGGCGGCACCACGCTGCTGCTCACCACGCAGTACCTGGAGGAGGCCGACCAACTGGCCGACAACATCGTCGTCATCGATCACGGCCGGATCATCGCCGAAGGCACCCCGCTGCAACTCAAGGATCGGGCCGGCAACGCCAGCCTGGTGGTCACCGTGTCGCACGCGGCCGACCTGCCCGCGGCCAGGGAACTGGTGGCCCGGACGGGCACCGAGGTGCACGTCGACATCGGGGCCCGGCAGCTCACCGCGGCGGCCGACGGCATCGCCGACCTCACCCGGGTGGCGAATTGGCTGCAGGACAGTGGCATCAAGGTCGACGACATCGGGTTGTCCCGGCCCAGCCTGGACGACGTGTTCCTGTCGCTCACCGGGCACCGCGCCGAGAACGTCGAGGAGGTGGAGGTGTGACGGAGATCAAGCCCACCAACATCGCCCAACAGTCCTGGATCATGGTGAAGCGCAACATGATCCACACCAAAAGGATGCCCGAGATGCTCAGCGACGTGACGGTGCAGCCGATCATGTTCGTGCTGCTGTTCGCGTTCGTGTTCGGCGCCTCCATCGCGACGCGGGGCGGGGCGTCCTACCGGGAGTTCCTGCTGCCGGGCATCCAGGCGCAGACCATCGTGTTCACCGCGTTCGTCGTCGCATCGGGCATCACCGCGGACGCCGAGAAGGGGGTGATCGACCGGTTCCGCTCGCTGCCCATCCGGCGGTCCTCGGTGCTGATCGGCCGCAGCATCGCCAGCCTGATCCACTCGTCCATCGGCATCGTGGTCATGGCGATCACCGGGTTGTGCATCGGCTGGCGGATCCGCGGCAGCGTCGGCGAGGCGGTGCTGGCGTTCGCGCTGATCCTGGTGTTCGGGTTCGGGATGATCTGGTTCGGCATCCTGGTCGGCTCGCTGATGCGGTCGGTGGAGGCTGTCAACGGGGTGATGTTCACCGTGCTGTTCCCGATCACGTTCCTGGCCAATACCTTTGCGCCCACCGAACCGATGCCGCGCTGGCTGCGGGTGGCCGCCGAATGGAATCCGGTGTCCTCGCTGGCGCAGGCCATGCGGGAGTTGTGGGGCAACGGCCCGGCCGCACCGCCGGATGCGCAGCTGCCGCTGCATCATCCCGTGCTGGCCACGGTCCTGTGGTCGCTGGCGATGACGGCCGTGCTCGCGCCGTTCGCGCTGCGGGCGTATGCGCGGCGGACGTCGGACTGAGCACTTGTAGGCCGTTCGGACGAATTTGTTGTCGAAGTCAATTTTCAGCAAACAGACTGAGGATTCCCTGATAGTTTCACTGCGAACTTGCTGTTGAACCGCCATCAGACCGTGACATCCCGCGAACAGACGCGCTGACCCCGAGGTCCAGCGCGGGGTGAAACGTGTCCTCAGACAGGGGATGTCATGGGTTATGCGAAGCATGTCGGGCGCGTCGGTGCTCTGGCGGTAGCGCTGGGGATCGGATCTGCGATCGGTGCAGTGCCGGCGTGGGCGGGTACACCTGACTCGGAGTCCTCGTCCAGTGCGCCGTCATCGAGCAACGACAGCCCATCCGGTGCGAGTTCTGACGCAAGTTCCCCGCCGTCGGGTTCCGCGGCACCGCCAGCGGATCCCAAGCCGGAAGCGGCGTCAGAAGGCTCCTCCGACAGTGCGGAGAGCGCTGTCGCCCCTAAGCGTTCCCATCTACCCAAGCCGAACAAGAAGTCACCGAAGGCGTCCGCATCGGCCGAGCCATCAGCGGCCACCACCGCGAAGGTCGAGAAGAAGCCTCAACGCAAGGTGGACCCGGCGCCACGCGCCACTGTCGCGACGTCTGATGCCCCGACAGTGTCGGTGTCCGCGCCGGCGGCCAGCGAACCGGTTACCACGCCGGTCGCGCCTAAGGAGAAGAAGGATCTGGCGGTCGCAGTAATCGCGGCCGTCGCCGATCCGTTCAACAGTTCAGGTGGACCCGCCGCTCCGGTGCAATCGCCGGCGTCCTGGGTCGCGCTGGCGGCAGTACGGCGTGAGGTCGAGACGTTGCTGACCGGGGCCCAGCCGGAAGACAGCGGAACCCCACTGAGCACTGCGCAGGCGGCCGCGGCGGTGAACGCGCCACCGACGATCGGCGCACCCACCTATACGACAGCCGACCCGACAACCGGGACGGTGACAGGCAAGGTCGTCGCGACTGATCCCGAGGGAAAGAAGCTCTCGTACGCCCTCGTCGCCGCTCCCGAGCAGGGAAAGTTGTTGCTCGACAAGAAGACCGGAGCATTTACCTACACCCCAACCGCTGCGCAGCGTCTCCTTGCCGGTTTGGGTGGCGCCGGGTTCGTCGAGTTCGGGGTGACGGTCTCCGATGGGGTCAAGGTCAACAACCAGATTGCCAATCTTCATGTAACCATCGCGCCGACACCGATCACCGACGCGGGAGTCTTGGCCACCGGTAAGAACGTGACCGGCGTGGTGGCCACGGATACTCGGGCCTACCTGACGAATTACGACGACAAGACGATCACCGTCGTCGACACCATCCACCGGACAGTGCTGGGCACCATCGAACTCGAAGGTGAGCCGATCTCGGCGGTCGTCGCCCCCGACGGCAAGAAGCTGTACGTGAGTGTCGATTACACCGATCACATCGCAGTCATCGACACGGCAACCAACGCTGTGTCGTCCACCATTGTGCTCAAAGAGCGCTACCCGATCGGCGTGGCTGTCAGTCCGAATGGCAAGACGCTGTACGTCACCACGATGACGTACGACAAGAACGGAAATCAGGTCGCGTCGGTCGCTAAGGTCAGCACGTCCAGCGGCAAGGTCACCGGTACGGTCAAGCTTCCCGGTGCCCTTCCCACCTTCTATGACATCGAAGTCGCGCCGGACGGCAAGAAGATCTACGTAATCGCCGACGTGCCGACGGACGACCCCAATGTTGCGGCATCAGCGCTGTACGTGTTCTCGTCGTCGTCGAGCAGCGCCAAGGTTATTGCCACCGGCGACTACCTCACCGACGTCGAGATGAGTCCGGACGGAACCCGTGCCTATCTCAACGAGGTCACTGAAGGCACGATCTTCGCCATCGACACCAAGACCTACAAAGTGGTGGGCACCGTTGATACCTATCCGGAAGCCGTCGGGGGTCTGACGATCGGTGGGGACGGCTCGGTGTTGCTGGCCGTGGACACGGTCAACAACAGGGTGCTCGCGTTTGACACCCTGACCGCAGCGCTCTTGACTGCGACACCTGTCACGGCCACCACTACTGGCTTCTATCCTGGTGCCGTGCTGTCGCCGGACGGCATGGAGCTGTACTACGTCGGTGACGACGACCAGCTGCAGATCATTTCACTGGTGCCGCACAATGACTTTCCGGTCGCTCATGCGCCCGTGGTCAATGCGCCCGGTACCGGCGGAGTCGTCACGGGGCATCTGACCGTTGCCGACTCGAACGGCGATTCGCTCACGTTCTCGGCTGCCCCGACTAAGGGGTCGATCGTATTCAACACCGACGGCTCGTTCACCTACACCCCGACAGCAGCCGCACGGCATGCGGCTGCCACCGGTGCGCCGGGGGCGACGTCGGAGACCTTCGTAGTCACCATCTCCGATGGCCGCCGCGGCGTTCTGACCCAGGGTGTGAAGGTCGACATTGCGCCGCTCAACATTGATCCGACCGGGAAAGCCAAAGCAGGCAAGCCGAGTTCATCGACCGGCGTGGTCAAGGGAACGGTGACCGGATCCGATAAGGACAAGGACGGGCTGACCTACACCGCCACGGATCCGGCCAAAGGTGACGTGACGATCGATGGCAAAGGTCGGTTCGTCTTTGCCCCGACCGATGCCGCCCGGCATGCAGCGTCGGCCGTCGGTGCGACGGACGCGGATAAGACCGAAACCTTTACGGTGACGATCAGTGACGGTCATGGCGGTACCTATGACGTACCGGTGACGGTAAAGATCAGCCCGAAGAATGTGGCTCCGGATCAAGCCGCTATCTCGAGCATCGTCGTCAAGCAGACGACGGGCCGCACCACTGGTGCCATCACCGCCGTGGATGCGGACGGTGACTTGTTGACCGTCACCGGTCCGTCGGCGACCAAAAAGGGGGTTGTTGTTCTCAACGCGGACGGGACCTTTATCTATACCCCGACGACCGCGGCCCGCACTGCTGCGAGTGTTGCAAGGGCGAGTGTTGCCACGAAAACGGACAGTTTCGTAGTGACCGTTCTCGATGGCCATGGGGGCAAGAAAACCCTGAAGGTCGTGGTCGACATCAAGCCGGTAACTGCTGGCAACCATCTGCCGATTGCCGGAAAGCCCACTTCTGAGAACACCGTCAACACGGCCACCGGGGTGGTGTCGGGGCAGGTCAAGGTAACCGACTCAGACGGAAATGCGTTGCGGTACTCGATAGATAAGTCGATTGCAGCCGCCGACGGGACACTTACTCTGAATCAGACGACGGGTGCGTTCGTCTTTACTCCGAGCAATCAGGCGCGCTACCACGCTTGGTTCACTGACGGCGACGATGCCATCAAGTTCGCCGTTGAGGTTTCCGACGGTGTCGATGCCTCTTATGTGGACGTGATCGCACCGGTAGTCGGGGTTCATCCGGACCAGGACGGGACGCTTACAACTGCGGAGCTGAAAGATCTGGTCGCGGCGGGCGACGTCGAGATCGCACAGAATGACTTCGGCGGCATACGCGCGATTGACGGGCGATTTACATCCGCCACAGTTACAGACGCAGCGGGTGCAGCAGCAGTCCTGAATGCTATTGCAATGCATCTGAACGCACAGTCGGAATTTGTCCAAGTTTCCAATATCACGGTGCAGGCCAATGGTGCTGAGAAATTTTATCGCGCAAACCAGACGGTCAACGGGATTCCCGTACTCGGTAGTAGCGTGATACTCGCGACCGATGCAGCAGGCAATGTCACTGGAGTGTTCAGCGGGTACGACCCGCAGTTGGAGTCTGTCAATACGACTCCCAGCGCAGCAGTCGACCAGCGTGCGGAAGCTGAATTAAAGGCGAGGGCGGCCCTCGCGAACGGATTGCCGCTGTCAGCAGATCCTGCTGCTGTGTCGGACTTTCTTGCCACACTCACATTTGACTCCGACCTGGTTATCTTCAATTTGAAGAGCGATGTACCGCCGAGTCTTGCTTGGCGAGTTCAGATTTCGACAGAGTTGCCGCCAGTCGGCGCCGATTCTGCGCCCTTGGTTGCAGGAGTCGCGACCTACTATATCTATGCCAACAGTTCCAACGCTGGCAATGTCTTGGCGGAAGTCTTTCCGTTTGACGCAGCCTCGGTCTCACAGTCAGCGCACGGGTACAAGTTCTTCGCTGATTCTCGTTCCGGGGGAACGGTTCTGGTCGATATGAGGCGTGACATCACCACGAATCGCATTGTCTATCAGTGGAACTTCCTTGGTGCACGCTGGGGTGGCTACGATGCAGAGCTGGTACGAAAGGGCTCGGCTTGGGCGAAAGATGCCGTAGCAGCGCACACAAACATGGCATTGGTCTATGACTACTATCTGCGCGTATTCAATCGTGACTCGTTCGATGGGCGCGGAGCGCCTATCGTCCTGAACGTCGAATTTGATGAGGATGACGACGCGTGGTGGAGCAGCGTCGCCAAGGAGTTCGTATTTGCCGGCGGCGGCCACCAATACGCTGAAGATGTTGTGGGGCACGAGTTCACCCACGCAGTAATTCAATACGTGGTCGGCGCCGGTGGACAGGTGTGGGCGGAGGCTGAATCCGGCGCGCTCGGCGAAGCCTACGGGGACATCATCGGCAGCCTGATCGAAGGCAAGCCCAGGGGCAGTGCTGATCGGTGGCTCATCGCTGAAGATTCCGACGCAGTTGGTGGCCGCATCGCGATGCGGAGCATGAAGGATCCATCCTCGTTCGAGTGGGGTAGGTCGGGAATCGATTACTCCCACGACTTTGACACGCGATACCTTGGGACCCGCGACGACTTCGGCGAGCACATCAACAGCACGATTTTCAGTCACGCCGCCTACCGGATGATCATGGACCCGGAGGATGGTGCATCACTCCGCGGGTGGGGCCGGACATCCACCGTCACAGATGAGCAGTGGGCAAAAGTCTTCTACGGCTCGCTCTTCCGACTGAACAACAACGCAACCTTCGTCGATGCGCGATCAGCGGTCATCAGTTCAGCGAAGGCACAAGGATTCACCCAACCGCAGATCGAGGCGATTCAGGATGCGTTCGACCATGTGGGCATCCGCGCGACTAACTACGGGCTAGGAGCTTACGACACGGTCAAGTTGTGCAGCAATTCCTGTGAGCCAAAGGATCTCGCTGCCAGTGCCAGTGGAAATAGGGTGTTCGTGCTCGTTGGCAACACCGTGAAGATCGTGGAAACCAATCCGGTTTCAGGCAGTCCCACAGTCGACACCGCGAATGTCGGTAGCAATCCCACGGCCATCGCCGTCAGCAACGACGGGTCGCGAGCCTTCGTCACAAATACGAGCGCTGGGACAGTTTCTATCGTCCAGAAACTGTTCGGCGTAGGCGCGCAGCCGACCGTGACCACGGTCGCCGTCGGGGTTTCTCCGACTGGAGTGGCGCTGAGCGCCAATGGGACCCGCGCCTACGTAGCGAACTCGGGAAGTGGCACGGTCTCGATAATCGACTACTCGTACGCGGGCGGCACGGCCACACCGGCTGTGCGTACCGTCACGTTGGGCGGTCAGCCAACCAAGGTAGCAGTTAGTGCAGATGGAACACGCGCCTATGTCACAAACGCATTGGACGGAACGGTGTCCCTGATCACGTACACCGGTGGCACACCAACGGTTCAGTCCATTGCAGTCGGCAGTGGGCTTCGCGAGGTTGCGGTGAGCGCCGACGGCAGCCGGGCGTTGGTATACGGTGCCGGCGGGTCCGTGTACGTCATCAAATCCGCTGCGGGAGTGAACCCCACGTCGACAAGAGTGCCGGGCTCCTACAATTCGTATACTGACTATTCGTATACCGACGGATTCATAGCCTTGAGTGCCGATGGCACGCGCGGTTACGTCACCGACCACAATTCGAAGTTTGTAGCGATCATCGACTTGGCCACCGTGACTCCTTCTGTATGGTCTGTGTACCTCACCGAAGACCTGTCCAATGACTATCCGCACTCAGTGGCTACGACCACTACCGGGTCACGTGGCTTCGTTGTTACGCATAACAAGCTCTATGTAGTTGATGCCCGCACCCACGAGTACTACACGGCAAACATTCCGTTGGGAATCAACAACAATGCCAGTGATTTTCAACAGGTGGCGGTCAGCGCGAACGGTGCCTATGTGATGGCCACTGATATCAACGGTAACTTGACGATTCTGAACGCGACCGCCTTCTGACTAACCTCCGCGAGCGTGCGCAAAACACCAGACATCACGGTGCGTCGCTGTGCAAACACGCACGCTCGCGGATACAAGGAAAGGGCCAGAGCTACCAGGCGTGCACGGTGTTCTGCGCGGCCTCCACGCCGAGCTTCAACAGCAACTCGGTCGCGTCGGCGGCGTTCTCGCAGAGCAATGGAACCTCGGGCCGCTCAACGGAATTGAAGGCCTCCAGCACGAACGCTGCCGGATCTTTGCGGCCGGGCGGACGGCCGACGCCGATGCGCACCCGCTGAAAATCCTTGGTGCCCAAGGCGGATGCGACCGAACGCAGCCCGTTGTGGCCGCCTTCGCCGCCGCCGAGCTTCAGCCTGATCCGGCCGAAGTCGATGTCCAGTTCGTCGTGCAACACCACGACGTCGCCGGGCAGCACCGAGTAGAACTTGGCCAACGGCCCGACCTGACGGCCGGACTCGTTCATGTACACCCGGGGTTTGGCCAGCACCACGGACCGGTCTCCCAACCGGCCCGTGGCGACGTCAGCCCCGGACTTCTTGTGCAGTTTGAAACCCGAGCCGATCCGATCGGCCAGGATGTCGGCCACCATGAAGCCGAGATTGTGCCGGGTCTTGGCGTAGTTGGGCCCGGGGTTACCGAGCCCAACCACCAGTAGCGGCTCAGTCAAAACTATTCGGCGGCTTCGGCTTCGGCGGCGGGCTCCTCGGTGGCAGCCTCCTCCGTAGCGGCGGTCTCGCCGGCACCTTCGGCGTCCAGTTCCTCGGACGTCGGCGCAGCCACCACGTTGACCACCAGGGTGTCGGGGTCGACGATGAGGCTGGTGCCCTCGGGCAGCTCGATCTGGCCGGCGGTGATCTGGGTGCCCGCTTCGAGGCCCTCGACCGACACGGTCAACTGCTCGGGGATCGACAGGGCCTCGGCCTCGACCTGGATGGTGTTGGCGTCCTGGGTGACCAAGGTGCCGGGCACGGCGTCACCCTCGACGACGACGTTCACGTCGACGGTGACCTTCTCGCCACGGCGCACGACCAGCAGGTCGGCGTGCACGATGTTGCGCTTGATCGGGTGGATGACGATGGACTTGGTCAGCGCCAGCTGCTCCTTGCCGGCGATGTCCAGGGTCAGGATCGCGTTGGTGCCCGAATGACGCAGCACGGCGGCGAAGTCGCGCGCGTTGAGCTCCAGGTGCTGCGGGTCTTCACCGTGGCCGTACAGCACGGTGGGCACGTTGCCGTCGCGACGGGCCTGGCGCGAGGCGCCCTTGCCGGTGCGGGGACGCACCGCGGCGGTGAGCTTGTTGGGGGCCGAGTTCTTGGCCATGTGTTGTTCCTCCTGTAACCGGTTCACACACGGCCAGGGTCCAACTGAATGGGTTCCCGTCGATAACGGTAGGCCTTCTGCATTTACAGGAGAATCCACCCTCGCCGTGACGTCAGCAAGGGTAGCCGATACCGGCCTCAGATCTGAAATTCGGTGCCCGTGAGCTGCGCGGACAGCTGCCACAGCCCTTCGGCGGTGCGCTCCGAGCGGGCCAGCGGGCTGCGCGGGCCGGGGCCGGTCGCGCCCCGCATGCCGAACTTGGGGCCGATGAAGCTGTCGCCGGGCACGTCCTGGGATGCGGCGAACAAGGTCTGCCTGGCGCCGAAGTCGGCATCGGTGGCGACCTTGTTGGCGGCCAGCCACACCTTGGTGCCGACGGCGTTGCCGGTCTGCCCCTGCAGGTTGGTGGCCGAGTAACCGGGGTGCGCGGCGATCGCCCGGACCGGGGAGCCGGCCGCGGTGAGCCGGCGCTGCAATGCGCTGGTGAACAGCAGGTTGGCCAGCTTGGACTGGCCGTAGGCCGGCCAGGCCAGGTACGGCCGGGACTTCCAGTTCAGATCCTTGAGGTTGATCCAGCCGATCAGGTGCATCAGTGAGGCCACCGTCACCACCCGATCGGTGATCTTGGGCAGCAGCAGATTGGTCAGCGCGAAGTGCCCGAGGTGGTTGGTGCCGATCTGGCTCTCGAACCCGTCGGCCGTCTGCGCGAACGGCACCGCCATGATGCCGGCGTTGTTCACCAGCACGTCCACCGCGCCGACACCGGAGGCGAAGTCCCGGATCGAGGCCAGGCTCTGCAGATCCAGTGCGGCGACGGTGACGTCGCCGGTCATCTGCGCGGCGGCGGCATTGCCCTTGTCCACGTTGCGCACGGCCAGCGTGACCGACGCACCGACGCGAGCCAGTTCACGGGCGGTGACCAGACCGAGGCCGCTGTTGGCTCCGGTGACGATGACGCGGCGCCCGGCGAACGAGGGCAGGTCTGCGGCTGTCCAGCTCATGCTGGGAACACTACTTACTTCGCTGCGACCTTGAACCCGGAGATGATGCCCTCGATGTCCTTGCCCTGCTTCTGCGCCTCGTCGGCGTAGCTGGTGATGGTCAGCTGGATCAGATAGCGCTGGCCCAGGGCGGGCTGCTGGCCGGGAGCAGGCTTCGGCGGCGTACCGGTCGCGATGATAATGCGGTTGTAGCTCTGCATCCGGCGCCCGTTGAGGTCATAGGTGCCCTCGATCATCGACGACGGGAAACCGCGGAAGTTGTCGGCCGAGCCGTTGAGTTTGGTGAAGTTCTGCGACAGCTGCGCATCGGCGTCGGCATGCTTGAGGGTCTCGGCAATGTCGAAGTTCCCGGTCAGCTTGAACACCATCAGCATGGCCGTCGGATAGGTGTCGCCCTTGGCGATCACCCGGGTCCCCGGTGAGAGGTTGACATTGCTGTAGGCCTGCCAGCCGGCCGGCCGCGGCAGATCCACGGTCAGATCGGTGATCTTCTCCGGCGCGATCGGGTCGCCGGTGACACCGACGCTTTCCAGATAGGCCGAGAGCGGCACCGGCTTGGCGGCCGCGCCGGGTGCCGCGCTGGTCGTGGTCGTCGTGGTGGTGGTCCAGATGGACTGGTAATCCGGGGTGTCGTCCCCGCAGCCGGCCAACAAGAAAGCCAGCGCCACAACCCAAGCCGCGATTCTCACAGGATTTCGCGGACCCGATCGATCGGCCTTGCCAGCCGGGTGCCCTTGTCGGTGACCACCAGGGGCCGCTCGATCAGGATCGGGTGTTCGGCCAGCGCATCGAGCAGTTCATCGTCGGAAGCGTCGGCCAGACCCAGCTCGCCATAGAGCGATTCGCGCTTGCGCACCGCGTCGCGGACACCGATGCCGGCATCGGCGATCAGCGTGGCCAGCTCGGCCCGGGTCGGCGGCGTCTTCAGGTACAGCACGATCTCGGGCTCGATCCCGTTCTCGCGCAGCAGATCCAGCGTCTTACGGGAGGTCGAGCACTTCGGGTTGTGGAAGATGCGCGCACCCACGTTACGCGGACCCGTCGAAAAGTCCTGTCACCGAACCGTTTTCGAAGACCGCGCGGATGGTGCTGGCCAGCAGTGGGGCAATGGAGAGCACGGTCAGCTGCGGGAACTGCTTGTCCTCGGTGATCGGCAGGGTGTTGGTGACGATGACCTCACGCGCACCGGAGTCGGCCAGCCGCTGGGCGGCCGGGTCGGACAGCACGCCGTGGGTCGCGGCCACGATGACATCGGTGGCGCCGTCCTCGAGCAGCAGCCGGACCGCGCCGGCGATCGTGCCACCGGTGTCGATCATGTCGTCGGTCAGGATGCAGACCTTGCCCCTCACGTCACCGACGACGCGGTTGGACTTCACCTGGTTGGGCACCAGCGGGTCGCGGGTCTTGTGGATGAAGGCCAGCGGGACACCACCGAGGGAATCGGCCCACTTCTCGGCGACGCGCACGCGGCCCGAGTCGGGGGAGACGACGACCTTGTCGGCATCGCGGTACTTGTCGGCGATGTAGCCGCACAGCAGCGACTGCCCGCGCATGTGGTCCACCGGGCCGTCGAAGAATCCCTGGATCTGATCGGTGTGCAGATCCACCGTGACGATGCGGTCGGCGCCTGCGGTCTTGTACAGGTCGGCGACCAGGCGCGCGGAGATGGGCTCGCGGCCGCGGTGCTTCTTGTCCTGCCGGGCGTACGGATAGAACGGCAGGATCGCGGTGATGCGCTTGGCGCTACCGCGCTTGAGCGCGTCGATCATGATGAGCTGTTCCATCAGCCATTGGTTCAGCGGCGCCGGGTGGCTCTGCAGGACGAAGGCGTCGCAACCGCGCACCGACTCGTCGAAGCGGACGAAGATCTCGCCGTTGGCGAAGTCCCGCGCCGTCTGCGCGGTGACGGGTACGTCGAGCTCCTTGGCTACCTGCTCGGCGAGCTCGGGATGAGCCCGGCCCGAGAAGAGCATCAGGTTCTTGGGATTGTCGGTCCAGTCGTGGCTCACAGTTGTGCCTTCGCCGGTCGGGGTCGAATACGCGCCAATCGTACGTAGCCCGACGGGGCAGTCGTTGCCGGGTTACCAGAATCCGAACGTCAGGCGTCTTCTGGCGGGCGGGCCGCTGCAGCTTGATTCGCGGCTCGCGCCGCGGAAGCCGCCTTCGAGTCCGGTCGCTTGCGCACCACCCAACCCTCGATATTGCGCTGCGGACCAGCGGATATGGCCAGCGCTCCGGGTGGCACGTCCTCCCGCAGCACCGTCCCGGCGCCGGTGTAGGCGCCGTCCCCGACGGTGACGGGCGCCACGAACATCGTGTCCGAGCCGGTCCGGACGTGAGAGCCGACGGTGGTGCGGCGCTTGGTCTCGCCGTCGTAGTTCACGAACACGCTGGACGCCCCGATATTGCTGTGCTCGCCGATGTCGGCGTCACCGACATACGTCAGGTGCGGCACCTTGGTGCCGGTGCCGATGACCGCGTTCTTCGTCTCCACGAACGCGCCGAGCTTGCCGTGGGCGCCCAGTTCGGTGCCCGGCCGCAGATAGGTGAACGGCCCGACGGTCGCGCCCGCCCCGATCACCGACAGCTCGCCGTGTGTGCGGATGACCGAGGCGCCGTCGCCCACCTCCATCGATGTCAGCGTGGTGTCCGGTCCGATGGTGCAGTCGGAGCCGATCGCGGTGGCCCCCAGCAGTTGGGTGCCGGGCGCGATGACGGTGTCGGGGCCGATCTCGACGTCGGCATCGATCCAGGTGGTGCGCGGATCGGCGACGGTGACCCCGTTGCGCTGATGCCGCTCGATGATGCGGCGGTTGAGTTCGGCCGCCAGCGCCGAGAGCTGCACCCGGTCGTTCACCCCGGCGACCAGGGTGGTGTCGGCGACGTGCTGGGCACGCACCGGCAGACCGTCCCCGCGGACCAGGCCGATGGCATCGGTCAGGTAGAGCTCGCGTTGGGCGTTGTCGGCGCGCAGCCGGCCCAGCGCGGACCGCAGCGCTGCCGCGTCGAAGGCATACACCCCGGAGTTGACCTCGCCGATGGCACGCTGCGTGGCATCGGCGTCGGCCTGTTCGACGATCGCGAGCACGGCGCCCGCCTCGTCGCGGATGATGCGGCCGTAGCCGGTCGGGTCGGGCAGCGTCGTGGTGAGGATGGTGGCCCCGCCGTTGTCGTGGGTGCTCACCAGCGCGGCCAGCGTCTCGGCATCCAGCAGTGGCACATCGCCGGAGGTGACCACGACGGTGCCGGTGAAGTCGTCGGGCAGGCCCGACAAGCCGACGCCGACCGCATGGCCGGTGCCCAGCTGCTCCTCCTGCACCACGGTGACGATCCGGCCGCCGGCCCGCTCGGCGACCCGGGTCACCTCCGCACCCACCAGGTCCCGGCCGTGGCCGACGACCACCACGACGTGGCTGGGTTGCAGCGGGGTGACGGCCAGCAGGGCGTGCGCAAGCATGCTGCGCCCGCCCAGCGGATGCAGCACCTTCGGGGTGTTCGATCGCATCCGGGTGCCTGCCCCGGCGGCGAGGACGACTACAGCGATGTCGGTCGACACGACTCTCCTCAACACATCAGTTCGAGGTCGCTCGCGGAATGAGATTGCTCCGTCGCCAGGACTCGAACCTGAACTATCTGAACCAAAATCAGAGGTGCTGCCGATTACACCACGACGGACCGATCAACCCGAGACTCTAGTGCAACCCACTACTCTTCAAAACGTGGCAGCACCAGAGAAGGAAGCCCGCACCCCTCGTGCGCGGATGACCGGCTCCGAGCGCCGCCAGCAGCTCATCGAGATCGCCAAGTCGCTGTTCGCCGACCGTGGATACGACGGCACCTCGATCGAGGAGATCGCGCAGCGTGCGAACGTCTCCAAACCCGTGGTGTACGAGCATTTCGGCGGTAAGGAAGGGCTCTACGCCGTCGTCGTCGACCGCGAGATGTCGGCCCTGCTCGACGGCATCACGTCCTCGCTGACCAACAACCGGTCCCGGGTGCGGCTGGAGCGGGTGGCGCTGGCGCTGCTCACCTACGTCGAGGAACGCACCGACGGTTTCCGGATCCTGATCCGCGACTCGCCGGCCGCCATCACCTCGGGCACCTACTCGACGCTGCTCAACGACGCCGTCAGCCAGGTGGCCTCGATCCTGGCGGGCGATTTCTCCCGGCGCGGCCTGGATCCGGACCTTGCGCCGCTCTACGCGCAGGCGCTGGTGGGCTCGGTGTCCATGGCCGCACAGTGGTGGCTCGATGTGCGCCAGCCCAGCAAGGAAGTGGTGGCCGCGCACCTGGTCAACCTGATGTGGAATGGGCTGACCCATCTGGAGGCCGATCCCGTACTGGAAGCCGACTAACCGAGATCGCGGGACAGCAGGTCCTCGGTGGTCTCCCGGCGCACCGACAGATGTGCCCGTCCGTCGCGCACCACCACGATCGGCGGCCGCGCGACCAATGCGTCACCGCGGTCGGCGGTGCCCGAGATGGCCAGCAGGTCGCCCGGATGCAGATCGGTCGGCAGGGTCGCCTGCGCGCAGATCACCTCACCGGCCCGGCCGAGCACGGTGACCGGCCGTACCGATCCGAGCGGATGCCGGTTGGCCACGACGGCCGCACCGGACCCGGTGCCGTCGACCGTCACCGTGCTCCCGGCGACCGCCACCACGCGCGCGCAACTCACCAACGCCCTGGCCGCAATGGCGTGCCCCGATTCGACGACGACGATGGGACGCGGGAAACGTTGCGCCGCACAGCCCTCGTCGAGGGCGTCGTCGATGGCCTCGTCGAAGTCGGTCAGCTCGGCGCCCACCTCGCCGATGTGGATCTCGGACAGCGTGACACCGTGGCGGTCGCGGATGTCGGCCATGTCCGACAGGGCCTGCTTGATCTGATCGGCACCGCAGCGCAGCCCGGCCGTCCGCAGCATCGGCTGGTGGCACACCCGGCCGGCAAGGTCGGCCGACTCGATCAGCACCTGCTGCGGGCGGTGCAGCTGCGAGGCCAGCAGCGCGATCTCGGTGCCGCACCCCACGACCATCCGGCCCACCCCGGCGGTGGCCCGCAGATCGGTGGTGGTGCGGGCGCAGCCGTGCGCGACGATGCGGCCCGGATCGACACCGCCGGCCAGTCCGGCGGCGAGCTCGGCCGGGCTGCGCACCGCCAGCCCGACGCCTTCGTCGGCCACCCAGCGGGCCACCTCCCTGGTCAGCAGGGCGTGTGCGGCGTACACGGTCCGGCGTTCCGGCAGAGCCACCCGGTGGCGGCGCACCCGGTAACGGAACTCGGCCTCGTCGAGCACCAGAACCGGCGCGCCGAACTGGTCGGCGACCTCGGTCAGCGCCACCCCGCCCACGCACAGCCGGCCCTCGGCATCGACCTGGGCGGTCACCGGCCACACCGCAGAGTCGACCCGTTGGAGGGCTGCCCGGCGCAGCGAGTGCACCGCATCGAGAAGAGTCATGACCCCACGGTGCGCGGGGTCACGGCCAGGCGCCACGATCTTGACGCACTATTGACACCGGCGCACCAATTCTTGACACCGCAGCGCCGCCACTAGACTGGGCGCCATCATGACCGCACCGGGGCACCATTCTGTCGAGACCCCGCTGGCGGGCCTCATCGAGCTGGCATTCACCGATCCCGGCCTGCGCGCCGTCACGGAGCGCCCGGACACGCTGAACCTCGTCGGACCCGCCAGCGCGCGTCCCTTCGTCGCCGCCGCGGCCGCGCAGGCCGGACCGCTGCTCGTCGTCACCGCCACCGGCCGGGAAGCCGATGACCTGACCGCCGAACTGCGCGCCGTCTTCGGCGACGCCGCCGCGCTGTTCCCGTCCTGGGAGACGCTGCCGCACGAACGGCTCTCACCCGGTGTCGAGACCGTCGGCGCGCGGATGCGGCTGCTGCGCCGGTTGTCACATCCCGACGACGACCGGCTCGGCCCGCCGCTACGGGTGGTCGTCACCACCACCCGTTCCCTGCTGCAGCCGATGGCACCCGAGCTGGCCGACGTGGAGCCGGTCACCCTGACCGTCGGCGCCGAGACCGATTTCGACGCCACCATCGCCCGGCTGGTCGAGCTGGCCTACACCCGCGTCGACATGGTCGCCAAGCGTGGTGAGTTCGCCGTCCGCGGCGGCATCCTCGACGTGTTCGCCCCTACCGCCGAACACCCTGTGCGCGTGGAGTTCTGGGGCGACGAGGTCAGCGAGATGCGGATGTTCGCCGTCGCCGACCAGCGCTCGATCGCCGAGATCGCCATCGACCACCTGATCGCCGTGCCCTGCCGCGAGCTGCTGCTGACGCCGGAGGTGCGCGAGCGGGCAGGCCAGCTCGCGGGCGCCCGTCCTTCCACCGACAACACCATCGCCGGCACCGTCGGGGACATGCTGGCCAAGCTGGCCGAGGGCATCGCCGTCGACGGGATGGAAGCCCTGGCGCCGGTGCTGCGCCCCGACGATCTGGTGCTGCTCACCGAGCACCTGCCGGCCGGCACGCCGGTGCTGGTGTGCGACCCGGAGAAGGTGCGGTCCCGCGCCGCCGATCTGATCAAGACCGGCCGCGAATTCCTGGAGGCGTCCTGGTCGGTCGCCGCGATGGGGGGCGACGCCCCGATCGACGTGGAGGATCTCGGCGGCTCCGGCTTCCGCGGTCTCGACGAGGTGCGTGCCACCGCGGCCGCCGGCGGCCACCCGTGGTGGACGCTGAGCCAGCTCACCGCCGAAGGTGCCACCGAACTGGACTTGCGGCCCGCGCCGTCGGCACGTTCCCAGCAGTCGCTGGAAGAGATCTTCGCCATGCTGCGCGCCCACGCCGCCACCGGTGGCTTCGGCGTCATCGTGACACCGGGCACCGGCACCGCGCACCGCGTCGTTGAGCAACTCGGCGAATCTGATATCCCGGCAACACTTCTGGAGTCCGGGGCGACGCCGAAGGCCGGCGTGGTCGGCGTGCTCAAAGGGCCGCTGCACGACGGGCTGGTGCTGCCCGGTGCGAACCTGGTGATCATCACCGAGACCGACCTGACCGGCAACCGGGTCGCCGCAGTCGAGGGCAAAAGGCTTGCGGCCAAACGGCGTAACGTCGTCGACCCGTTGGCGCTCACGGCGGGTGACCTGGTGGTGCACGACCAGCACGGCATCGGCAAGTTCGTCGAGATGACCGAACGCGTGGTCGGCGGCGCCCGCCGGGAGTACCTGGTGCTGGAGTACGCGTCGGCCAAGCGTGGCGGCGGGTCGGACCGGCTGTACGTGCCGATGGACTCGCTGGATCAGCTGTCCCGGTACGTCGGCGGCCAGGCGCCCACCCTGAGCCGGCTCGGCGGCAGTGACTGGACGAACACGAAAACCAAGGCGCGCAGGGCGGTTCGCGAGATCGCCGGCGAACTGGTCTCGCTGTACGCCAAGCGCCAGGCGGCGCCGGGGCACGCCTTCGGGCCGGACACCCCGTGGCAGGCCGAGATGGAGGACGCGTTCGGGTTCACCGAGACCGTCGACCAGATGACCGCCATCACCGAGGTCAAATCCGATATGGAGAAGCCGGTCCCGATGGACCGGGTGATCTGCGGTGACGTCGGGTACGGCAAGACCGAGATCGCGGTGCGCGCCGCCTTCAAGGCGGTGCAGGACGGCAAGCAGGTCGCCGTGCTGGTGCCCACCACGCTGCTGGCCGATCAGCATCTCCAGACCTTCACCGCGCGGACGGCCGGCTTCCCGGTCACCGTGAAAGGGTTGTCCCGCTTCACCGATCCCGCCGACTCCAAGGCCGTGATCGAGGGCATGGCCGACGGCTCGGTCGACATCGTGATCGGCACCCACCGGCTGTTGCAGACCGGCGTGCGCTGGAAGGATCTCGGCCTGGTGGTCGTCGACGAGGAGCAGCGCTTCGGTGTCGAGCACAAGGAACACATCAAGAGCCTGCGCACCCACGTCGACGTGCTCACCATGAGCGCCACCCCGATTCCGCGCACACTGGAGATGAGCCTGGCCGGAATCCGGGAGATGTCGACCATCCTGACGCCACCCGAGGAGCGCTTCCCGGTGCTGACGTACGTCGGCCCGCATGATGACAAGCAGGTGGCGGCCGCACTGCGGCGCGAGCTGTTGCGGGACGGGCAGGCGTTCTACATCCACAACCGGGTGAAGTCGATCGACCAGGCCGCCGCCCGCGTGCAGGCGATGGTGCCGGAGGCCCGCGTCGTCGTCGCGCACGGGCAGATGAACGAGGACAATCTGGAGAAGACCGTCGAAGGGTTCTGGAACCGCGAGTACGACATCCTGGTCTGCACCACCATCGTCGAGACGGGACTGGACATCTCGAACGCCAACACCCTGATCGTGGAACGCGCCGACACGTTCGGCCTGTCCCAGTTGCATCAGCTCCGCGGCCGGGTCGGCCGGAGCCGCGAACGCGGGTACGCGTATTTCCTGTACCCGCCCGAGGTTCCGCTCACCGAGACCGCACACGACCGGCTGGCCACCATCGCGCAGAACAACGACCTGGGCGCCGGCATGGCCGTGGCGATGAAGGACCTGGAGATCCGCGGCGCGGGCAACGTGCTCGGCGCCGAACAGTCCGGGCACGTCGCCGGCGTCGGATTCGACCTGTACGTTCGCCTGGTCGGCGAAGCGGTGGAGGCCTACCGCGCCGCCGTGGACGGCAAAACCGTTGTGGGCGTGGAAGAACCGAAGGATGTGCGCATCGATCTGCCGGTGGACGCGCACCTGCCGCCGGACTACATCGGCAGCGACCGGCTGCGGCTGGAGGGCTACCGGCGCCTGGCCGCCGCGTCCGACGGTGCGGCCGTGGACGCGGTCATCGAGGAACTCGTGGATCGGTACGGTCCGCTGCCCGAACCCGCGCAACGACTGGTCGCGGTGGCCCGGCTGCGGCTGCTGTGCCGCGAATACGGTGTCACCGAAGTCGCCACCATCTCCGATTCGACGCTGCGGGTGGGGCCGGTGACCCTGCAGGATTCCCAGCAGCTGCGGCTCAAGCGCGTTTATCCGGGCGCGGCCTACCGGGCGACGACATCCGCTGTGCAGATCCCGATTCCGCGCACCGGCACGAACGTCGGTGCCCCGCGCATCCGCGATGTGGAACTGGTGCGAGCGGTGGCCGGGCTGTTGCTCACGCTGGACGGCAGGCCCGCGGGCGATGTGGACCTGACCGTGGGAGGTGGCGCGTCATGACGGTCGTTCTGGTGGATCCGCGCCGCCCGGCCCTGGTTCCGGTGGACGCCGTCGAGCTGTTGGCCGGCGACGTGCAGTACACCGAGGAGATGCCCATCAAGGTGCCGTGGTCGCTGCCGTCGGCACGCCCGGCTTATGACGGGGAGCCCGCGCCGGTACTGCTGTCCTCGGATCCCGAGCACCCCTCGGTCAAGGCCCGGCTGGCGGCCGGCGAGCGGCTGATCGCCGCTCCCGCACCGCAATCCGGCGAGCGGCTGGTCGACGCCGTCGCCATGATGGACAAGCTGCGCACCGACGGGCCATGGGAGAGCGAGCAGACGCACGACTCGCTGCGTCGTTACCTGCTCGAAGAGACCTACGAACTGTTCGACGCGGTGCGCAGCGGTGACGCCGTCGAGCTGCGCGAAGAGCTCGGAGATGTCCTGCTGCAGGTGCTCTTTCACGCCCGCATCGCCGAGGACGCGCCCACGCATCCGTTCGGTATCGACGACGTCGCCGACGCGCTGGTCCGTAAGCTCGGCAACCGCGCATTCGGGGTGCTGGCCGGCGAATCGGTGTCGCTGGAAGAGCAGTTGGCGCAGTGGGAAGAGCGCAAGTTGGCGGAGAAACTCGCGAAGGCGCGCCTTTCCTGCATGGACGACGTGCCCACCGGCCAGCCCGCACTGGCCCTGGCGCAGAAGATCCGGGAGCGGGCCGCCGCCGCGGGGCTGCCCGACGACCTGGTGCCCCCCACCCTGCTCGAGGTGCGGATCGACACCGGTACCGACGTCGAAAATGACCTGCGCACAGCGGTTCTAGAGTTCATCGACACCATCCGAGCGGTCGAGAACACCGTCTTCGCCGACCGTCGCGGGGACGCGATCGGCGACGCGCCACCCGCCGCCATCACCGGGGACGAGTGGCGCGCCCACTGGCCGTCAGCCCAGGAGGGTTTGGCCTAGATAGCCGTCGGGTTGCGCGCCGGGCAGGATCGCGAACGTCGCCGTGCCGATCGTGGTGACCCAGCGGTTCAACGCGTCGGCGGCCGCAAGTCTGCGCTGCACCGGGACGAAGCTGCGTCCTGGGTCGCGTTGGTAGACCGCGAAGAGCAATCCGCTGTCGGTGGTGCTCCCGGGCGCGGGCGGGTCGTCGTAGTTGTACGGCCGCCGCAGCATCAACTCGTCGGGGGCGCGGTGTCTGGCCAGGGCGATGTGCGCGTTGGGCGGGATCACCGGGATACCGCCGCGCGCAGCGGTCAGGTCCGGTTCGTCGGACTCGCGTTTCCCCGTCAGCGGGGCACCGTTGTCCAGCCGCCGGCCGACGGCGAATTCCTTGCTCTCCCGGTCCAGTTCGTCCCAGGTGTCCATGTCGGCGCGGATCCGGCGCAATATCAGGACGGTGCCCCCGGCGAACCACGGCTGCTGGGCGCCGTCGTCCCAGACGTGCCGGTCGAACTCGGCCGGCTCCCGCAGGTTCGCAGTCCCGTCGACCTGGCCCATCAGGTTGCGCATAGTGGTGCCGGAACGTTCGGCGCCTGCGGCATGACGGAATCCGTTCTGCCGCCAACGCTGAACCACGAGGCTGCGGACATTCTTCAGCAGCACCCGCGCGGCATGCGCCAGTGCCATCGGGTCGTCGGCGCACAGCTGTAGAAGCAGATCCCCACCGCACCAACGTGGTTCGAGTCGGTCGGTGCCGAAAGCTGGCATCGGGTACACGGAGTTGGGCTGCCGATCGGTGAACCCGGCCTTGTCGAACACCGCGGGACCGAGCCCGACGGTCACGGTGAGCCGCGCCGGCCGCAGGGCCAGTTCGGGTTCGGTGTCGGCCAGGGCCGGCACCCCCTGTGTGAGGCGGGCGGCGTCGGCGCTCCACAGCCTGAGCACGGCGGCGAGTTGCTCACGCCCGCCGCCGGGTCTCAGGTCGAGGCCGACGAACAGCGCATGCGCCTGCGGGGTGGTGGTCACCCCACTCTGATGGAGTCCATGGAACGGTTCGATGCCGAAACCGGTTGGAGCCGAGGCCGACTGGGCAGCGCCACTTCGGGTGAGCGCGGCGCCGGCCGCGAGCGCGGCGGCACCCCCGGTGAGGAGGCGCCGCCGGTTCACGTCAACCATGCGATGAGTAATCCTCATTGGCGCCGGCGAAATCGCGGACCTGTGCGGTGACGTCGAGCGTCGAGCCATCCTCGAACGTCACAGTCACCGGGACGTCGGCACCCGGCGACAACGGCGCCTTGAGGTCCATCAGCATCAGATGATCACCGCCGGGCGCCAGTTCATGCGTCCCTGCCGCCGGTACCACGATGCCGCCGGCCTTCGGGTGCATGGTCTTGGTGCCGGTCGCATCCGCGGTCACCTCGTGCACCTCGACCCGGCCCGCGATCGGCGAGGCACCGGACACGATGCGGGCCTCGTGGTGGCCGGCATTGGCGAAAGTGCCGAAGACCGCTGCCATCCCGGATTCAGCCGCGCTGGCCCACTGATCGCTGACGGTGACCTCGGCTGCCATGGGTTGCTCTTGGTGCGTGCTGGTGCAGCCCGTCAGAAGCAACACCAGCGCGACGAGCGCCGCGCGCCTACTTGGCACGCTTCACCGCCCCGATGGCCAGGTCAGCGATCAGGAAGGCCGTCAACGGAATTCCGAACAGCGGCAGGAACCAGCCGACCGCCACCGCGGCGATCGCCAGGCCCCCGACCGTTGCCGGATGCAACCTGCGCACGCCACCCCGCTGCGGCGCTCTGCCCGTCGCCCATGCCGACCCGCGGGTCGGGCGGCGCTGCCACCACATCCGGTAGCCGCCGACGATGACGCCCACCAGCGCCACCGCGATGCCGAGCAGGATCAGCTGGTTGAGCAATCCGAACAGGAACCCCATGTGCGCACGGATGCCCCAGTCGGCGAGCATCGCCACCACGGAGTAGTCGCGCCAGTAGTCCAGCGTGCTGGTCACGGTGTTGGTGGCGGGATCGACGGTGGCGGCATTGGTGGTCAGCCGGTACGGCTTGTCCAGTTCGGTGACGCTGACACCGGCGCCGGGCTCGGTCGGGAGGGCCACCTCCACCGGCAGTGCCACGCCCGCCCCGGCCGCGGCGTCGACGACGGCCTGGTAGTCGACCGGACCCATCGCGACGGCCGCGCTGGTCGCGGTATCCATCTGCGGCCGTTGCCAATTCAGGGCCGTGCGGATATCGCTGACATGCGCACCCGCGTAGGTCGACCAGGTGATGCCGGTGGCCGACAGGAACAGCAGCCCGGTCAGCAGCCACACCCCGGTGGCGCCGTGCCAGTTGAGCGTGCGGGCGCGGCCCTTGAGCCGGCGGCCCACCGTGAAGATGCGGCCCCGCCGGAACAACCACAGGCACAACCCGCCGAGCGCCACCACCCACAGCCAGGACGCCGCGGTCTCGCTGTAGATGCGGCCCGGTTCGCCGAGCTGGAGATGGCGGTGCAGGCCGTCCAGCCACGTGCTCACCGGCAGGTACCCCAGCCAGGTCGGCTCGTCGCCCAGCACGCGGGCGGTGTACGGGTCGACGAAGACGGCACGCCGGAATTCCTCGTCGAGTGCCGGATCGGCGAAGTAGACGCGGGTGGATTCGTCCGGTTCAGCGGCCGGGCGCATCCCCGTGATGGCCAGGCCGGGATGCGCGGTCACGGCCGCGGCGGCCTGGTCGCTCAGCGATACCGGCCGGCCGGAGGCCTCGACGTGGAGCAGGTCGCCGTAGACCAGTCGCTCGATGGTGGGTGCCATCGCGTACAGCCCGCCCGTGACGGCGGCGACGACGATGAACGGGGCGACCAGGATGCCGGCGTAGAAGTGCAACCGCATGATCAGCGGGCGCCAGCTACGCCGGGGTGGTGGCGGTAGGTCGGTGGGGGTGACGGGTGCGGAGATTTCCTCGGGAAGGGTCATGTGACGTGCTCTCTGAATCGCTGCGAAAAATCGGGATGCGCGCAACGCGCACGACCGCAGCCCATGGAGGGCCTGCGGTGAGATGGAGAAGTGCCGGCCGCTTACGCGGTCGCGAAAATCCCGAAAGGCGGTGCGCGCATACCCAACCCAGGGCGCAGCAGCACCGGGCGGACGACGACGGGCTCGGCATGCCGAACCAGCGGCGGCGTGGGTTGTGGGCTGCCGACCGTGAACAGGCGCAGCCAGGTCAGCAGCGTGGCGCCGACGGTGTAGAGGTGTTCGACCACCACGATGGACAGTCCGAGGACCACCGCAGCGGCGGCGTGCGCGCCGATCATCGCCGGGGACAGGCCCATCCCGTCACCGGCGTGGTGATGGCCGCCGGTGACGGCCAGGGTGATGTGGCTGAGGAATTGGGCGGCGCACAGCGCGCCGAACACGGCGATGCCCCTGGCGTAGCGGCCGCTCACGTCGACGGCGCCGACGGCCGCTCCGGCGGTGGCGCACACCAGCAGCGCGGCGACCAGGGCCGCGCCGTGTGGCACGGCTCCCGCCGCGCCGGCGTGCGCCGAGGTGGCGATCACGGCCGAGCTTCCGCCGACCAGCCCGCCGCGCAGCCAGTGCGCGCGGGCGTTCGGCGGGGTCACAGGCGGAACCTTACCGGCAGGAGATCAGGTGAAGATGCCGGAGCCCCAGTAGCTGGAGCTGTCGCCGTCCTTCAGTCCGGGCGGGCAGGCGAACACACCGGTGCCGTTGGTGAAGATGTACTCGTTGAGCAGGTCGCTGGACATCTTCGACAGCACCTTCACGAACTTGGTGCCCGGGTTGCGGGTGAACGCGATGAAGAACAGTCCGGCGTCCAGGTGCCCGAAGCCGTCGGATCCGTCGGTGAAGTTGTAGCCGCGGCGCAGCAGCTCGACACCGTCGTTGTGCTCCGGGGCCACCAGCCGCACGTGCGCGTCGCGGTCGATCATCAACTCGCCCTTGGGGTTCTTCAGGTTGAAGTCCAAGGGCGCGAACTCGTCGTCGTAGCCCAGTGGTGCTCCGGTGCCCTTGGCGCGCCCGATGACCCGCTCCTGCTCCAGAAGGGTGGTGCGGTCCCACGATTCGATCCGGTTGCGGATGCGCCGGGTCACCAGATAGGTGCCGCCGTTGTGCCAGTCGGGGCCGTCACCGTCGCCCACCCAGACGTTCTGGTTGAGGATGTCGGTGTCCTCGGCTTTGACGTTGTTGGTGCCGTCCTTGAACCCCAACATGTTTCGGGGCGTGGACTGGTCGCGGGTGGTGGACGACGTGCGACCGAAACCGAGTTGCGAGTACCGCACCGCGGCGGTCCCGAAGGCCACCCGGGCCAGGTTGCGCACCGCGTGCACGGCGACCTGCGGGTCGTTGGCGCACGCCTGGATGCAGATGTCGCCGCCGCACTTGGCGGGGTCGAGGTTCTCGTTGGTGAACTTCGGGAGGTCGGCAAGCGCGGCCGGCCTCTTGTCGGCGATGCCGAAACGATCCTTGCCGTCCTTCACGAAGAAGGTCGGGCCGAAGCCGATGGTCAGGGTCAGCTGCGAGGGCGGAAGGCCAAGTGCCTCACCGGTATCGGCAGGCGGTGCGTACGGATTCAGACCCACGGCACCGTCCTTGACGGCGTCCTCACCCCTGGTCATCCGCTCGGCCATCGCGGTCCATTCCTTCAACATGGCCACCACGTCGTCACGCTTGTCGGTGGTGATGTCGAAGGTGCAGAAGTGCATCCGGTCTTGGGCCTCGGTGATGATGCCGGCCTGCCGGTCGCCGCGGAACGGCACCGCACCGTGCGGTTCCCAGTCCTTGTCCCTGGTGCTGGTGGCCGAGGCGCGCCCGGCCAGAGCGCCGGCGCCGGCGGCGCCGACCACCGCGGCGGTCACGCCGGCGGCACCGAACAGCTTGCGCCGGGAAAGCCCCTGCCGCGGGCTGTCCGCGACAGAGGCTTCCGGAGCGTCTTCGGGGTTACTGGGGTGCGATGACACCTTGCACCTGGCTTACCTCCTTGGACAGCGCGTCGATCGCGCGGGACAGTTCCTGGCGCTGGGGCTCGGTCACCGTATCGTAGAGAACGAAGCCGTCGCCTTTGCGGTACTTGGCCAAAAGTGCCTCGACGTTGGCGAACTGCTCATCCACGCGCTTGCCGAGGTCGGGGTTGCGCTCGTCGAGGATGGGGCGCACGGAGGCCACCGCGGTCTGCGAGCCCTGCACGTTGGCGTTGAAGTCCCACAGGTCGGTGTGGCTGAAGATGTCCTCTTCGCCGCTGATCTTGCTGGCGCCGACCTCGTCGAGCAGGCCCTGCGCGCCACCGGCGATCTGGGTGGAGTCGATGGTCCAGTCGGGCGCCTTCACTCCGGCGTCCAGTTCCTTCGCATCGGCCAGCAGCTGGTCGGCCAGCGCGGCGGCGTCGGGCTGCAGCCCGGTGACCCAGAGTTGCTTCTCCAGGGCGTGGAAACCGGTCCACTTCTGGCCGGGCTCGAGGTCGGCCTCACGGAGGTCGATGCGCGGGTCCAGATCGTTGGGGAAGGACTCCGCGACGGGCTCGATGCGCTCGTAATAGGTGCGGGCGATCGGGAACTGGGCCTTGGCCGCGTTGACGTCACCCTTCTTGATGGCGTCGACGAAGAGCTGGGTGGCCGGGATCAGCGCGTCGGTCTGGCTGTTGACGTAGCGCTTGTAGTTGTCGGCGGCTTCCTTGAACTTGCCCTCGGTGTCGACCTTCACGGTCTCGCCGCTGACCTTGTAGTCGGTCCGGATTCCGTCACCGATCATGCCGGGCTTGCACGCCGTCTGGTAGGTGCCCGGCTCGGCGAGCTGGACGATCAGCTTGCGCTGCAGGCCGGGGGAGATGTTCTCCACCTCACCCATCACCCGCTCGCCCTCGCCGTAGACGTAGAACTCCGTCACCTTGGTGCCGTTGTTGGTGATGTTGAACGTGGTCGGACCCGTCGCGCCCTCGGTGCCGGACAGCTYGCACTTGTCGTCGGAAGCCGTCACGGTGATCGCCTCCGGCGCACCGGCCTTGGAGGTGTCGCCGGAGGTGGCCGTCTCCTTGGCGGTACAGCCCGCGAGGGCCAGAGCCGCCAACAGCGCGGCTGTCAGGGCGGTGCGATTGTTCACGTGGTCGACCTTTCGGGGGTGGTGGACGGTTCCGGATCCGGGACCGCGTCAGAGTTCGAGTCATCGGGCGTGGGCGCATCGGCCGGCCGGGCCGGCGCCTTGGACGGCCGCAGGAAAACTGCGAGCACGATCACCAGATAGGCCAGCCACGCCCCGAACTGCAGGATCGTGGGCGTGGGCGTGACGTTGAAGACGCCCTGGACCACCTGGCCGTACCAGGACGCCCAGTTGAACCAGGAACTGATGTCGAACGCCTTGTCGGCCAGGCCCGGCAGCCAGCCGACGGTCTGCAGCGCGCCCACCCCGTAGGACAGGATGCCGGCGGCGACCAGGATCAGGAACACCGCCGTGTACTTGAAGAACTTGGCCAGATCGATCCGGATCGCGCCGGCGTACATCGCCCAGGCGATGGCGATCGCGATGAGCACGCCGACCACCAGACCGACCAGCGGCCAGAGGGTCTCGGCCTCGGCGAAGCCGACCATGAACAGAGCCGTCTCGACGCCTTCGCGGCCCACCGCCAGGAATGCCAGGGCGGCCACGGCGCCGCCGCCGGTGTCCAGCGCACGGGCCATCCCGGACTTCAGTTCACCGGACATGGTGGCCGCGGCCGATTTCATCCAGAGCACCATCGTCGTGACGATGACGACGGCGACCAGGGAAGCCACGCCCGCGATGGCTTCGGCGCCGAGTCCGGAGACGGTGTAGGCGCTGAACTGGATGGTGAGGAAGACGCCGATCGTCATGGCGATGGCCCCGGCGACGCCGAGCCACACCCATTTGAGGGCGTCACGCCGGCCCGACTTCACCAGGAATGCGATCAGGATCGACACGACGATGCTGGTTTCCAGGCCTTCGCGCAGACCTATGAGCCCGCTGCCGAAAAGCTGTGAGGTGAGATTGGGCGCGGCGGCTAGATACGTGGCCGGAAGCTCTGCCAATGCCGTCATTCAGTGGTCCTCGCTACCTGGTACACACCCAGCTTTGCCTTGCCAAAGATAGGTGTGGCGTACCTTATCAGGGGCCGTCGCGGCCGGGGACTGGTCTGGGCGGGCGCCGCGACGGGGCTCGTGTGACTGAGCCGGTTCGCTGTCGTCGCATGGGACGATGGCAGCAAGCAGAGCAGGTATGTAGGGAGTCCGGTGTCGCCAGTGCGTTGGCTACGGGCTGTCGCGGTGGTCGGCGCGACAGCCCTGTTGATGGCCTCGAGCTGCTCCTGGCAGACCGGCATCCCGATTCCCGACGGGGTGCCGCCGCCCGCCGGTGACCCTGTCCCCGAAGTCGACACCCACGCGTCCGGCAGGCCCGCCGACGCGCTGCACGCGTGGGCAGCCGCCCGGGCGCCCGGGATGAACATCCCGGTGACCGCGCTGGAGGCATATGCCTACGCGGCGCGGGTCGCTCAGGTGGAAAACCCGAAATGCAATCTCGCCTGGACCACGCTGGCCGGTATCGGCATGGTCGAGAGCCATCACGGCACCTACCGCGGGGCCACCGTCGCGCCGAACGGCGATGTGCGGCCGCCGATCAGGGGGGTGCAGCTCGACGGCACCATGGGCAATCTGAAGATTGCCGACACCGACGACGGCAAGCTCGACGGGGACGCCACGATGGATCGGGCGATGGGCCCGATGCAGTTCATCCCGGAGACCTGGCGGCTCTACGGCGTGGACGCCAACAACGACGGCGTGGTCAGTCCCGACAACATCGATGACGCGGCCCTGTCGGCGGCGGGTTATCTGTGCTGGCGCGGCAAGGACCTGTCCACCCCGCGGGGCTGGATGGACGCGCTGCGCGCCTACAACCTGTCCGACCAGTACGCCCGCACCGTGCGGGACTGGGCGACCGCGTACGCCGCCGGTCATCCCCTGTAAGAGCCGGACTGGGGCACGCCGCGCCCGCGCTCAACCTTTAGGCTCTTGGTCGAGAGCGTGACCCGTCTCCCCAGCCGTCACACACAGGAGGAACCCGTGTCCATCATCGAACAGGTCGGAGCCCGCGAGATCCTCGATTCGCGCGGTAACCCCACCGTCGAGGTCGAGATTGCCCTGAGTGATGGCACCTTCTCCCGCGCCGCAGTGCCTTCGGGTGCGTCGACCGGCGAGCATGAGGCCGTCGAACTGCGCGACGGCGGATCGCGCTACGGCGGCAAGGGTGTCGAGAAGGCCGTCGAGGCGGTGCTCGACGAGATCGCGCCGGCCGTCATCGGCCTGGCTGCCGACGATCAGCGGCTGGTCGACCAGGCCCTGGTCGACCTGGACGGCACGCCGGACAAGTCGCGCCTCGGCGCCAACGCCATCCTGGGCGTGTCGCTGGCGGTGGCCAAGGGTGCGGCCGAATCGGCCGGTCTGCCGCTCTTCCGCTACCTCGGAGGACCGAACGCCCATGTGCTGCCCGTGCCGATGATGAACATCATCAACGGCGGCGCGCACGCCGACACCGGCGTGGACGTGCAGGAGTTCATGATCGCGCCGATCGGCGCCCCGAGTTTCAAAGAGGCGCTCCGCTGGGGCGCCGAGGTCTACCACTCGCTCAAGGCGGTGCTCAAGAAGCAGGGCCTGGCGACCGGCCTCGGCGACGAAGGCGGCTTCGCCCCCGACCTGCCCGGCACCAGGGCGGCTCTGGACCTTATCGGCACGGCCATCGAGGCGACCGGCCTCAAGCTCGGCACCGACGTTGCGCTGGCGCTGGACGTGGCGGCCACCGAGTTCTACACCGACGGCAAGGGCTACGCCTTCGAGAAGGAGACGCGGACCGCCGAGCAGATGGCCCAGTTCTACGCAGGCCTGCTCGACACCTACGCGCTGGTCTCGATCGAGGACCCGCTCTCCGAAGACGACTGGGACGGCTGGGTGGCGCTGACCACCGCCATCGGTGATCGGGTTCAGCTGGTCGGCGACGACCTGTTCGTCACCAACCCGGAGCGCCTGGAAGAGGGCATAGAGAAGGGTGCGGGCAACGCGCTGCTGGTGAAGGTGAACCAGATCGGCACCCTGACCGAAACGCTGGACGCCGTCACCCTGGCGCACAACAGCGGCTACCGCAGCATGATGAGCCACCGGTCCGGCGAGACCGAGGACACCACCATCGCCGACCTGGCGGTGGCGGTGGGCAGCGGCCAGATCAAGACCGGAGCTCCGGCACGCAGCGAGCGGGTGGCCAAGTACAACCAGCTGCTGCGCATCGAGGAGACCCTCGGTGACGCCGCCCGCTACGCCGGTGACCTCGCGTTCCCGCGGTTCGCGGTGGAGAGCAAGTAGCTTCGCTCTCATGCCCGACGCGAAACGGCCCGATCGGCGGCGCGGCCCGGCCCCACGGCCGGGTAAGCCGGGTGCCGCCCGGTCGCGTGCCGTTCCGCGTCGGATCGAACCGCGCCCGGCGGACCCCGAGGACGATGCCACCGAGCAGCCCGTCGAACCGGCCCCCGAGACGGTGGCCGAGTCGATCCGTAAGGCGGCCGCCGAATCGTTGGACAACCAGTCCGAACAGCGCTTCGGTTCGGCCGCCCGGCGGGCGGCGATCCTGGCCGTGGTGGTGTGCGTGCTGACGCTCACCATCGCGGGCCCGGTGCGCACCTACTTCGCGCAGCGCGCCGAGATGAATCAGCTCAAAACCGCTGAGACACAACTACGTTCGCAGATCGATGATCTTGAGCAGCAAAAGGTGAAACTTGCCGATCCGGTATTCATCGCCGCCCAGGCGCGGGAACGGCTGGGGTTCGTCATGCCCGGCGACATCCCGTATCAGGTGCAACTCCCGCCGTCGGCCGCGACACCCGCGGCTCCCGGGACCGAGGACGCACCCGTGAAATCCACCGACCCCTGGTACACCTCGCTGTGGCACACCATCGCCGATGCGCCGCACGGCATTTCGCCGGTGCTGACGCCGGTGCCGGACGCACCCCCGCCGGCGCCGGATGCCCCGCCGCCCCCGACCCCGCCCGCCGGTGGTTGAGCCCGCGGATCTGGACGCCGTCGCGCGCCAGCTCGGTCGCGAGCCGCGCGGTGTCCTGGAGATCGCCTACCGCTGCCCCAACGGTGAACCGGCCGTGGTCAAGACCGCGCCGAAGCTGCCCGACGGCACCCCGTTCCCGACGCTGTACTACCTGACCCACCCGACGCTGACCGCGGCCGCCAGCCGGCTGGAGTCCTCGGGGTTGATGCGGGAGATGTCCGAACGGCTGGACGCCGACCCGGAGCTGGCGGCGGCGTATCGCCGTGCGCACGAGTCGTTCCTGGCCGAGCGCGACGCGATCGAACCGCTGGGCACCACGTTCTCCGGCGGCGGGATGCCGGACCGGGTGAAGTGCCTGCACGTGGTGATGGCGCACGCGCTGGCCAAGGGCCCCGGCGTCAACCCGTTCGGCGACGAAGCGCTCGCCCTGTTGGCCGTCGAGCCCGCGATGGCCGGAATCCTCGACCCGAAGGTGTGGACGTGAGAGTAGGCGCGGTCGACTGCGGCACCAACTCCATCCGGCTGCTCATCGCCGACGTGGTGGCGGGACGTCTGCACGATGTGCACCGCGAGATGCGGATCGTGCGGCTCGGTGAGGGTGTCGACGCCACCGGCGAATTCGCACCGGCGGCCTTGGCGCGCACCGAGACCGCGCTGTCGGACTACGTGACGGTCATGCGTGAGAGCGGCGTGCAACGAGTGCGGATGGTGGCGACCTCGGCGGCCCGCGATGCCGCCAATCGGGACGAATTCTTCGCGATGACGGCCCGGCTGCTCGGCGAGGTGGTTTCCGGTGCGGTGGCCGAGGTGATCAGCGGAACCGAGGAGGCGGAGCTCTCTTTCCGGGGTGCGGTGGGCGAACTCGACCCGGCCGCAGGGCCTTTCGTGGTCGTCGATCTCGGCGGTGGCTCCACCGAAGTGGTGCTCGGTTCCGCCGTGGTGGACGCGTCCCATTCGGCCGACATCGGCTGTGTGCGCATCAAAGAGCGCTGCCTGCACACGGATCCGCCCACCGCCGCCGAGATCGGCGAAGCGCGGGCGACGGTGCGGGAGCGGCTGGCGGAGGCGCTGGCAGAGGTGCCGGTCGGACGGGCCCACATGTGGGTGGGGGTGGCGGGCACGTTCACCACGCTCGCCGCCCTGGCACTCGGGTTGCAGGACTACGACCCGGACGTGATTCACCTGTCCCGCACCGGCTTCGGTGACCTCTTGGCCATGTGCGACAGCCTCATCCGGATGACCGCCGCGGAACGTCTCGCGCTGGGTCCGATGCACGAGGGCCGGGCGGATGTCATTGTCGGCGGCGCGATCATCGTCGAGGAACTCGCGGCCGTGCTGGGCGAGCTGGCGGGGATCGACGAACTCGTCGTCAGCGAACACGACATCCTGGACGGCATTGCGCTCTCCATCGCGGACATGCGCAGCGAGGCCTCGTGAGCGCGCCCGGGTCATGGGACGGCGGGGCGCCCCCGCCGGTGATTCCGCGGCCCGCGCCCAGTCGGCGCGGCCCGAACATCGGCGTCATCGCCGCAGTGGTGCTGGCCGTGGCGGCGGTCGCTGCCGCAGTGGCGTTCATGTTGTTGCGGCCGTCCGGCGATTCCGCTGCGCCTGCTGTGCCCGCGCCGCACCCGTCATCGCAATCCGCGGCCGGGCAACCGGCCAATGACCCCAATTCCCGCCTGCTGCACGTACTTCCGGCGGGTTACCCCGCGGGTGCGTGCACCCCGGTGGCACGGCTGGAAGGGGCGCTCGCGACGGTGGCGTGCACGGCCAACGCCGACCAGGGTGGTCCGGTCTCGGCGACGTATTCACTGCTGGTCGACTCGGCGGCGCTGGCGAAGGCCATCACCGAGGTGGCGAACACCTCGACGGTGGTCGACTGCCCGGGCCGGATCCAATCACCGGGACCGTGGCGGCACAACGCGTCACCGCAAGAGGTCAGCGGCGCGCTGGTCTGCGGCATCCAGGGCGACAACCCGATGCTCGCGTGGAGCGATATCGACAAGCAGTTGTTCAGCGTGGTGCAGGGCCGCCCAGGAGGTCCGACGCTCGACCACCTCTATGCGTGGTGGACGTCGCACTCCTGAGCGACCCTGCGGTAGATCTCTAGCCGGCCGGGGCAGGCAGCACGACGGTCGTCGTGGGCGCGGCTCCGGCAGGCAGTGGGGTGCCGGCGCTTCCGCCCGGCGCCGGGACGGCCTCGGCCGGGACCGGGGTGCCGGCTTCGGCGGCAGCGACCGGGGGCGCGGGCTGGGTACCGGCAGGAACCAGTGCGGCTCCCTGCTCACCGGCGGGCAGTGGAGTGCCTGCGCTTCCGGCGGGCACCTGCGCGGGCACGGCATCCGCGGGCAGCGGCGTGCCTGCGGATCCGGCCGGAGCCGGGGTGGCCGCGGTGGTAGGTGCCGCACTGGTGGGTGCCGCACTGGTGGTGGGTGCCGCACTGGTGGTGGGAGCGCCGCTGGTGGTCGGTGCGGCGCTGGTCGTTGCGGTCGGGCTGGTAGAGGTCGCCGGTGTGCTGGTGGTGGCGGCCGGGGCCGGACGGTACTGCGGCACTGATCCGGTGGCCGGGCTCTGCACCGGAGCCGGCTTGAGCCACACGATCAGGTCATTGTCGGCGCTGGCGTACACGACACTGTCGGGAGCCTGGCCCGTGACATCGAAATAGACCTTGCCCGTGGTCTTTTCGCCTTGGGAGAGGGTGGACGGATTGACGCCGTCCGGGCTGGCGACGCCGAACAGCGCGCGGTAGGTGTCCCCGTTCTGGGCGCGGGCGTTCAGGTTCGACACGATGGGCGTGACGTTGCCCTGCACGGCCTGATTGGTGGCGGTGGCCTCCCACAGCGTGCCGTGCGGCTGGTAGGGGATCGCGTCGGTGCTGACCTTGAGACCGGAGAGCGTCCAGCCCTGGACGACGTCGCCGTTGGTCAGGGTCGCTTGGCTGCCCAGTTGCGACGTGGTGGTCTCGTTGTCGGCGGTCGCGATGGGTGCACTGAATGCAGCGAATGCTCCTGCGACGGCAAGGGCTGCCGCTCCGAACCCCGCTGTGATGGTCGTGAACTTCACCGTGTTCCACTCCTGACTCCGGCGGCTCCCCCCGTGGGGCCGCACTGTGAGCGAAATTAGCAGGATCTGAGGGCGCGGGGAACCGGCACCGGGAATCAAGCGGATTCAAACGATGCTGTCGCACAGCGGTTTCGAGCGAACGCGGACGTTCATAGCAAACTCTGCTGCGGCGCAGCCGCGGGGCTGTTCGACCGGCAATGCCGCAGATGTGGGCGCTTCGCAAACCAGAACGGTGCCTTCACCGGTCGGTCGACCAGTGGTGGCCGCCATCGCATGCGTTGCAATGGCAGTTGCATCCGGATCCGGCCTTGGTATCGACCATTGATGCTCAGCTCCTCGATGTCCGGTGTCGGACTCAGTGGAATATCAACATATGACAACTTCACCATAGTTCGGCGCAGCACGAAAATAAAGGTCTGGACCCTCGAATTGCCTTGTCAGCGCGCTGTTGTGCGTCAGCCGGTGGCGCTGTCGCGGGTGCCGAGTCGCAGATGCTCGATGTGGAAGACGGCCTCGTCGAGCAACTGCGCCACATGGTTGTCGTACAGCCGGTACACGATGTTGCGGCCGGACCTGTCGCCCGCCACCAGACCCAGCGTGCGCAGCAGGCGCAGCTGATTGGACACCGCGGGTTGTTCCATCCCGACGGCGGCTGACAGGTCGGTCACGGTGCACGGCGACTGGCGCAGCCGGGTCAGGATCAGCAGCCGGTTGGGCGAAGCCAGCGCCTGCAGCGTCTCGGCAACCTTGACCGCCGACGCGGGGTCCAGCGTCGCCGCGGGTGCGGTGCGGCCCTCGACCCCATGTCCCATCCGTCCATTCAAGCACGCTGACCTCAAACGGACTTGACATATGTAAATCTGTACATGTTTAGATGTATGGGTGATGACAGTGACGGAGGCCAGGGGTTCCGCGGTGCGCCCGAAAGCGCGCCGCCCGGTGGTGTGGGCGCTGCCGTCGGTGCGGTGGGCGGCACTGGCGGTCGCGCTGTTCCTCGTCGGCTTGGCGACCCAACTCCTGGGTGCTCCCGAATTCGTCTGGTGGACGGCCTATCTCGCCGGTTACCTGGCCGGCGGCTGGATTCCGGCCCGCGACGGGCTGATCGAACTGGCGCAGCGGCGCCTCGATGTGGACCTGCTGATGATCGTGGCTGCCGTCGGCGCCGCGGCCATCGGCCAGGTGTTCGACGGTGCGCTGCTGATCGTCATCTTCGCCACCTCCGGTGCCCTGGAGGATCTGGCCACCCGGCGCACCGAGGACTCGGTGCGCGCGCTGCTGGACCTGGCCCCCGACCGAGCGGTGCGGCTCGACGAGCAGGGCGAACAAGTGGTGGCCGCCGAGGCGCTGTGCATCGGCGACCTGGTACTTGTGCGGCCGGGGGAGCGGATACCCGCCGACGCGGTGGTGGTGGACGGCGCGTCCGATGTCGACCAGTCCTCAGTCACCGGTGAGCCGGTGCCCGCGACCAAGCTGGTGGGTGACGACGTGTTCGCGGGCACGCTCAACGGCGCAGGCGCGTTGCGCGCCCGGGTGGCCCGGGACCCCGCCGACAGCGTGGTGGCCCGGATCGTGGCGATGGTCGCGGAGGCCTCGGCGGCCAAAGCCGGCACGCAGCTGTTCATCGAGAAGGTCGAACAGCGCTACTCGGTGGTCGTCGTGGCGGCCACGCTGGCGCTGTTCGCGGTGCCGCTGGCGTTCGGTGAGGATCTGCGCGGCGCGCTGTTGCGGGCCATGACGTTCATGATCGTGGCCTCGCCGTGCGCGGTGGTACTGGCCACCATGCCGCCGCTGCTCTCGGCGATCGCCAACGCCGGGCGGCACGGGGTACTGGTGAAATCTGCTGTGGCTCTGGAGAATCTGGCAGATGCCGAGATCGTCGCCTTCGACAAGACCGGCACGTTGACCTCGGGACGCCCGCGACTGGAGACCCTGGAGGTTGCCGGCGGTCACCGCGAGGCGGATGTGTTGCGCCTCGCCGCTGCCGCCGAGCAGTGCAGCGAGCACCCGCTGGGCCGTGCGATCACCGAGGCGGCGCGGCACCGCGGGATCGCCGTGCCTGCCGCGGCCGACTTCCTGGCCAGCCCGGGCCGGGGGGTGCGGGCGACCGTGGGGCCGACGCACGTCCAGGTACTCAGCCCGGCGGCGGTCGAGGCGAACCTGCCCACCGTGGCACGCCTGGAGGAATCCGGGGCGACGGCGGTGGTGGTGATCGTCGACGGCGTGGTGGCCGGCGTGCTGGGTCTGCACGACACGGTCCGGCCCGGGGCTACCGCAGCGATCAGTGCACTCGCTGCGCTCAACCCGGTTCTGCTGACCGGCGACAACGCCCCGGCGGCGAGACATCTGGCCGCCGCCGTCGGCATCGCCGAGGTGCACGCCGGACTGTTGCCCGAGCAGAAGGTGGACGCGGTGCGCGCCCTGCCGGGGCGGGTCCTGATGGTCGGCGACGGTGTGAACGACGCCCCGGCGATGGCCGCCGCCCACGCGTCGATCGCGATGGGCGGCCGCGGCGCCGACCTGACCCTGCAGACCGCCGATGTCGTCACCGTCGCCGACGACCTGGGCGCCATCCCGGCCGTGGTGGCGTTGGCGCGCCGGGCCCGGCGAACGGTGCTGGCCAATCTGGCCATCGCCGCGACCTTCATCACCGTCCTGGTCGTCTGGGACCTGTTCTGGTACTTGCCTTTACCGCTCGGTGTCGCCGGGCACGAGGGGTCGACCATCCTGGTCGCGCTCAACGGGTTGCGGCTGCTGCGCGACCGGGCCTGGCCCGGCGGGTAGCTCGTAGCGGGTCACGTACTCGTCGAGGAAGGCCCGGGCCTCCTCGTGCCCGCGGGTGATTCCCAATCCGTTCTCCAGCGCCATGACGCGGGCCAGGCTGGCGACGATCATCGACATCACCACCGGCGGGAACGTGCCGGCATCCACCCCGTGCGCCCGCAGTGCCGTTCGCAGAGTGGCCTCCTCCAGGTCGCGGACCCGCTCCGCGTAGGCAGCGATCTCGCTGCGGATCGCCTTGCGGTGGTTGGCCAGCGCCATGAACTCCATCCACAACTGAGCGCCGGCTGCGCTGTTGAGGTCCCAGAGTGCCCGCAGCGGGGCCGCCTCGGTGAGCGTTGCCCGCTGCCGCCCCAGGTTCGCCTCGGCGCCCGCCCGCAGCACCGCGACGTACAGATCGTCCATCGTCGGGAAGTAGTAGTGCACCAGCGCGGGCTTCACCCCGGCGGCGGCGGCGACCCGTCGGGAGGTGGCCGCGGCGTACCCGTCGTCCAGCATGATCTGGGCGGTTGCCCGGATCAGTGCGGTCCGGGCAACCGGATCGCGCTCTCTTGACCGCTTCGGCTTCGCGCTGCTAGACATGGCCCCACCATAAATGCTGGGCGATCGCCCAAACTCTGTCTTCATAGGGGATGACATGACTGGTCGGGTCGAGGGCAAGGTCGCGCTCATCACCGGTGCGGCCCGCGGCCAAGGGCGCAGTCACGCGGTGCGGTTGGCCGCGGAGGGTGCCGACATCATCGCGGTGGACATCTGCGCGACCTTCGACAACTCACCCGCGCTGGGCTCCACACCCGAGGATCTCGCGGAGACGGCCGAGATGGTGAAGAACCTGGGCCGCCGAGTTGTCACCGCCGAGGTCGACGTGCGAGACCACGACGGGATCAAGGCCGCCGTCGACAGTGGCGCCGAGCAGTTGGGTGGCCTGGACATCATCGCGGCCAACGCCGGTATCGGCACCACCGGGGTGCGGCTGGACAAGATGGCCGAGTATCTCTGGCAGGAGATGATCGACGTCAACCTGTCCGGGGTGTGGAAATCGGTGAAAGCCGGTGTGCCGCACATGCTGGCCGGCGGCCGCGGCGGATCCATCATCCTCACCAGCTCGGTGGCGGGCACCAAGGCCTACCCGTTCACCGGGCATTACGTCGCGGCCAAACACGGCGTCGTCGGGCTGATGCGATCCTTTGCCGTCGAACTGGGCCAGCACTCGATCCGGGTCAACTCGGTGCACCCCACACACGTGAACAGCCCGATGCTGATGAACGAGAAGACCTATCGGATGTTCCGGCCCGAGCTGGCCAATCCGGGACCCGATGACCTCGAGCCGGTCTGCCGGACGTTCCACGTGCTGCCCATCCCGTGGGTGACGCCCGAGGACATCAGCAATGCGGTGCTCTTTCTGGCCTCCGATGAGGCCCGCTACATCACCGGGGTGACCCTGCCCATCGACGGGGGGAGCTGTCTGAAGTGACGGTCTACTACGACCCTTACGACGTCGGTATCGTCAACGATCCCTACCCCACCTATGCCCGGCTGCGGGACGAGGCGCCCGTCTATTACAACGAGCAGTACCGGTTCTGGGCGCTGTCGCGGCATGCCGATGTGGAGTCGGCGCTGTCGGACTGGGAGACGTTCTCCAACAGCCGAAGTGACATCCTCGAATTGGTGCAGTCGGATTTCGACATGCCCGCCGGGGTGATGATGTTCGCCGATCCGCCGGTGCATTCGATGCTGCGCGGGCTGATGTCGCGGGTGTTCACGCCGCGGCGGATGGCCGAGATCGAGGACCAGATCCGCGCGTTCTGCGTGCGGTGCCTGGACCCGTGGGTCGGGACAGACGGCTTCGACATCATCGCCGAACTGGCGTCGATGATGCCCATGCGCGTCATCGGAATGCTCTTGGGCATACCGGAATCCGAACAGATCGGGGTCAGGGACGCCAACGACGCCAACCTGCGTACCCGCCCCGGCGCACCGATGAAGGTGCGCGACGCGAACAAGATCGCCGACGGCCGGATCTACGCCGACTACGTGGAGTGGCGGTCACACAACCCGTCCGATGACCTGATGACGGCCCTGTTGAACGTGGAGTTCACCGACGAGGACGGGGTCATGCGCAAGCTGACCCGCAAGGAAGTGCTGCACTACACGCAGGTCGTGGCCGGCGCCGGTAACGAGACCACCGGCCGGCTCATCGGCTGGCTGGCCAAGGTGCTCGCCGAGCATCCCGACCAGCGCCGCGCCGTGCAGCAGGACCGGTCACTGCTCAACCGGGTGGTCGACGAGACGCTGCGCTTCGAACCGACCGGCCCGCACGTGGCGCGTTGGGTGGCGAAGGATTTCGAAGCCCACGGCCAGACGATCCCGGCGGGCAGCGCCATGCTGCTGCTGTTCGGCGCGGCCAACCGCGACCCGCGGCGCTACACCGACCCCGACACCTACGACATCCGGCGCGACAACATCAGCCACCTCACCTTCGGCAAGGGATTGCACTACTGTCTGGGCGCCAACCTGGCCCGCCTAGAGGGCCGGGTGGCACTGGACGAAATGCTGAACCGGTTCCCGGACTGGGGCATCGACTACGACACGGCGAGACTGGCCCCGACCTCGACCGTCCGCGGCTGGGAGCAGCTGCGGATCACCGTGTGAGGATCGTCCTCAGCGCATCCAGCACCGCCGGATCCTCGATGGTGGACGGCACCGGCTCGTCACGGCCGTCGGCGATGCCGCGCATGGTCTTACGCAGGATCTTGCCCGAGCGGGTCTTCGGCAGCGCGGGCACCACGTCGACGAGTTTGAAACTCGCGACGGCGCCGATGTTGTCGCGGACCGCGTCGATGAGCTCCGCAGCCAACCCGTCGGCGGTGGCGCCGGATTTGAGCACCACCAGCCCGCGCGGCACCTGCCCCTTGATCTCGTCGGCCACACCGATCACCGCGCACTCGGCGACGGCGGGGTGGTTCGCCAGCACAGCCTCGATCGATCCCGTCGACAACCGGTGCCCCGCCACGTTGATCACGTCGTCGGTGCGCCCGACCACGAAGAGGTAACCGTCGGAGTCGATATGGCCCCCGTCCCCGGTCAGGTAGTAGCCGGGGAAGGCGGACAGATACGACGAGACGTAACGCTTGTCGTCACCCCACAGCGTCGGCAGCGTGCCGGGCGGCAGCGGTAGCCGCACACAGATCGAACCCTCTTCGCCCGCATCGCATTCGGTGTTGTCCGGGCGCAGCACTCGGACATCGAAGCCGGGCATGGGGACCGTCGCCGAGCCGGGTTTCACCGCGAGGGCCTGCACGCCCATCGGGTCGGCGGCGATGGCCCAGCCGGTCTCGGTCTGCCACCAGTGGTCGATCACTGGGATGCCGAGTTTCTCGGTGGCCCAGTGGAAGGTGGCCGGGTCCAGCCGCTCGCCGGCCTGGAACAGGTACCGCAGGCTGGAGACGTCGTGATCGACGAGCAGCAGCGCCTCGGGGTCTTCCTTCTTGATGGCGCGGATCGCCGTCGGGGCACTGAACAACACCTTCACGCCGTGCTCGGCGACCACCCGCCAGAACGCGCCGGCATCGGGTGTGCCGACCGGCTTGCCTTCGTAGAGCAGCGTCGTCGCGCCGAGTAGCAGAGGTGCGTAGACGATGTAGGAGTGGCCGACCACCCAGCCCACATCGGAGGCGGCCCAGTACACATCGCCGGGCTGGGTGTCATAGATGTGGCGCATCGACCACAGCAGCGCCACCGCGTGCCCGCCGTTGTCGCGGACGATGCCCTTTGGCTTGCCTGTGGTGCCGGAGGTGTACAGCACGTACAGCGGATCGGTGGCGGCGACGGGGACCGGGTCGACGGGCTGGGCGGTGGACATCGCGGCGGCCCAGTCCACGTCGCGCCCTTCGACCAGCGTGCACGGTTGTTGATCACGTTGCAGGATCACGCATTTCGGGGTGTTGTGTTCGGCCATCTCCAGGGCCGCGTCCAGCATGGGTTTGTAGGCGACGACGCGGCTCGGCTCGACACCGCAGGACGCCGACACGACCACGGCGGGTTGGGCGTCGTCGATGCGGGTGGCCAGTTCGTGGGCGGCGAACCCGCCGAACACCACCGAATGCACCGCGCCCAGCCGTGCGCAGGCCAGCATGGCGATCGCGGCTTCGGGCACCATCGGCATGTAGATGACGACGCGGTCGCCTTTGCCGACGCCGAGGCTGCGCAGCACTCCCGCGAATCGAGCTGTCTCGTCATGCAATTCGCGGTAGGTGTAGGTGCGCTTCGTACCGGTCACGGGGGAGTCGTAGATCAGCGCGGCCTGGTCACCCCGGTCGGCCAGGTGCCGGTCCAGGGCGTTGGCGCACGTGTTGAGCTCCCCGTCGGGAAACCACCGGTAGAACGGCGGGTTGCTGTCGTCGAGCACCTGCTGCGGAGCCCGCGTCCAGGTGACCGCCGTGGCGGCGTCCGCCCAGAACGCCGCCGGATCGGACATGCTGGTGTCGAAGAGCTCACGGTAACCGGGCATACCGCAGAACCTAGCGCGAAAAATTCGCGCCCGGGTCCAGTCGGACCGGCCGCCTCAGTTGGAGGAGCGCACCAACTCGATGACCGGAATCACCCGGGTGGTCTTGCGCTGGTAGTCGCCGAACTGCGGTTCGGCTTCGACCTGCGTGGCGTACACGGTGTCGCGTTCGTCGCCGTCGAGGACGCGGGCGGTGACCGGGAACGTGTCGGTGCCCTGCTCCACCACGGTGTCCGGGTGGGCCACCAGGTTGTGATACCAATCCGGATTGGTGTCCGCGCCGCCCTTGCTGGCGAAGATGAAGATGCGGTCATCGTCGAGCAGGGGCACCAGTGGCGCGATGCGTTCGGTCCCGGACTTGGCGCCGACGTGATGCACCAGCACCAGGGGTTTGCCCTCGAAGACGCCGCCGGCCTTGCCGCCGCTGGTCCTGAATTCCTCGATGACTCGGCGGTTCATCTCGGCGAAATCGATGGCATCGGTCATGGCCTGGCTCCCTTGCGCTCTGCGGTTGTGATGAACCAACCGCGAGAATAATGCCTTCTATTCCGTTCCTGGTCCCGGGCGATGCCAAACGCAATGTACGGCTGACAGCTTCGCGATGGATATATACGCATCGTGAAGCTCCCAGGCTGACATTGCGATCGGTTGACCCCGCCGGCCTAGTCGACCAAGGTGGACTGTGGCAGATCCGACCAGCGCGACGGACGGAGGCCTTCGATCGCCTTCTCGGTGTATACCCGGAAGCCGAGTTCGGGCTTGTAGCCGTGGATTTCGGGGGTGTCGAGTTCGCGCAGGAAGGTCAGGATCTCCTGGCTGAACACCTGCCCGGGCACCAGAACGGGGAATCCCGGCGGGTAGGGCGTCACGAACGTCGCCGACACCACCTGCACGCCGGCGTCGATCTTGTCGAAGATCTCATCGGTGGACAGGTACTCGCAATTGGCGTCGTCATAGGACAGGTAGAAGGCGCGACGCACATCGCCCTCTGGCGTCTGGTCGCCGTCCCTGAAGACCGGGTGGAAGCCGCTGAAGTTTGGCAGCGAGGCCGAGCTCGCGGTCAGCCGCCGCACCTTCTGCTCGAATCGGGCGCGCTCGCCCAAGCCCATCTCCGAGACCGACTCCTCGAGTTCGGCGGCGATCTTCACCAGCACCTCCACCAGGTACGCCACCGAGCTGCGGGTAGTGCCGATGTTGGTCATGAACAGCACGGTGTTGCGGGAGGTCTTGTTGATCTGCACGCCGTGCCGGTCCATCAGCTGCTCACGCTTGAAGCGGTCGCCGTCGTAGCCGGTGCGCCCGATCGCCAGCGTGATACGTGACGGATCGAGGACGAACTCATCCGTATCCCATACCGCCATCATGCTTTTCAGCCCACCGCGCAGCGGCTGCGCGATGCCCGAGGGGCGGAACTGCTGCGGGATCAGATCCGAGGTGCGCAGGCAGGACATGTACTTCGACAGCAGCGGATGGTTGTCGATCGCGTCGCGCAGCTGCATGGCGTTCTCGATCTGGCGCTGCACCAGCTCGACACCCTCCAGGGCCACCTGGCGCCGGCCCAGATCCAGCGAGGCCAGGATCTGGTAGTTGGGTGAGGTCGAGGTGTGCGCCATGTAGGCCTCGTGGAAGGCCTCGGACACCTTCTGCTCGAAGTCCTGGTCGAACACGTGGATCATCGAGCCCTGCCGCAGCGAGGTCAGCGTCTTGTGCGTGGACTGGGTGGCGTACACCCGGACCCGCGCCTCGGCCGGGTCGGGCCGCAGCCGCCGGTTCAGCAATTCCTCGTCCGACAGCGGGCCTTCGTTGGTCAGCTGCTCGGTGTAGGACGCGCGGTATTCGGGGTCGGCCAGCTTGTCGCGCAGTGCGCGGGCGGACGCCATCGCGGTGCGCTTGCGGTACACCGGGTGGAACCGGGCGAAGGCGAACCACGCCTCGTCCCAGAGGAATACCAAGTCGGGCTTGATGGCCAGGCATTCCTCCATGACGCGTTCGGTGTCGTAGACGACGCCGTCGAAGGTGCAGTTGGTCAGGGAGATCATCTTGACCCGGTCGAGCTTGCCTGCGGCCTTGAGCGCCAACAGTTTCGACTTGATCTCGCGCAGCGGGACCGCCCCGTACATGGTGTAGTCGGGGAGCGGGTAGGCCTCCAGGTAGATGACGTTGGCGCCGGCCATCATCATCCCGTAGTGGTGGCTCTGGTGGCAGTTGCGGTCCAGCAGCACGATGTCGCCGGGGGCGACCAGCGACTGGGTGACGATCTTGTTGGCCGTCGAGGTGCCGTTGGTGACGAAGTAGGTGTGCTTGCTGCCATACGCCTCGGCCGCCAGCTGCTGCGATTCGCGCAGCGGGCCGGTGGGTTCGAGCAGCGAGTCCAGGCCGCCGCAGGTCGCCGACGTCTCGGCCATGAACACGTCCAGCCCGTAGAAGCCGACCATGTCCTTGATCCAGTGCGAGTTGACGATCGACTTGCCCTGGCTGATCGGCAGCGCGTGGAAGACTCCGGTGGGCCGGTGGCTGTACTGCTTGAGCGCGCTGAAGAACGGGGTGCGGTAGCGCGCGGCGACGCCCTGCAGGATCGACAGGTGCAGTTCCAGCACGCCCTCGCGGGCGTGGAAGACCCGTCGGAAGGACTGGCCGAGCCGGCCGGCGATGTCCTCGACCTCGATCTCGGTCATCAGGAACAGGTCCAACTCGGGACGCAGCTCGTGCAGCGACTTGGCCAGTATCGCGGCCCGCTCGTCGGGAGACTTGTGGTCGTCGAGGTCGTGGGACAGCTTGTGGTCGATGAACTCCGACAGCGTACTCAGATCGCGGGTCGACTGATGGCTGAACCGCCGGCGGATGACGACAGCCTGCAGGTTGACGTTGAGCCGCGCGGCGATCAGCGCCTCGTCACCGCTGCCGACGACGACCAGCTCGTAGACGAACTCGTCGTCGGGGCGGCGCCAGCTGCGCACCTCTTTGCGCAGCGCCCGCTCCTGGGCCTCGGTCATCTTCTCGACGACCAGCACCTCGAAGTAGAGCTGCTCGCGCCTGTTGCTGGGCTGGCTCTCCAGCGTGCGCGGGTCGGCCGGGAACAGGTCCGCGGTGTCGTCGGAGCCGGCGGTGTCCACATCGCCGGTGCGGTAGGACTCCGTCGTCAGCGCACGGTTGATCCGGGCGACCGCGTGGGCGAACTTGTCGTACGCGCCCGCATTGAACAGCCGCTGGACCTTGGCGAACTGGGGTGAACCGGGGAAGGCCCAGTACGGCTCCAGCGGCGTCAGCTTGGTCAGCAGGTCGTGGCAGATGCCGACGTATTCATCTTTGAGGCCACCGGTCGTGCTCGGCCGCGTCAGCCGGTCGGCCGCCTCTTCGAGACGGCACCAGGCGTCGCTGCGAAATTGCCAAACACTGTTGTACGCGCGCGAGTTGTCCACGGGCTAGAGCGTGTACCCGGGTTGGCCTCGAGCGAGGTAGCAGCAGACGAACGCTTCGCGGCGATTGCGTGACCGAGAACCGACCGCAGCCTGTGAGGGCTACGGCGTGATCTTGGTCTGCTGGTCGATGATGTCGGTGGCACTCCCGAGCGCGTCGGCTTCCGACTCATCGGCATAGGCGTTGAGCTGCAGCACATACAGACCGTCATTGGCCGGGATCACGACGGTCTTCTGCGCGATCACGCCCTGCTTACCGTCGACGTCGTAGTTGCCGCCGAGCTGGTAGGCGTCGAAGCCACTGAGCGTCGAAGCCGCGCCCGCGTTGAGCGGTTTCCAGCCCGGCAGGTTCTCCAGTTCGCCCGGCGCATATTCGAGGATCTTCTGCGGATCGACATTGCCGGTGAGCTTCGACAGCAGAGCCAGGATGCGCGGCGGATTGTCGGGCACCGCGCCTCCGCCGAAGACGATCGCGCCGTAGGGCGCCTCCGGCAGACTGTCGGTCGCCTCCCAGCCGTCGGGGACAGGCAGATCGATCGTCGGGCCCGGGTCCCCGCGCTTGATCGACGTCTCGGTGACGCCGTTCTCCTTGAGGTAGTCCGCGATCGTCTCGTGCGCACCTCCGGTCTCGGGGGCCGCCTTGGTCGACGACGCGGCCGAGCTCGAGGACGAGGACGAGCTCTTCGACGACGAGCTGCTGGTGGCTTCGGATTTGGAATCAGAACCGCAACCGACGGCGCCGAACAGGCTCAGCGTGGCGACCGCTGCCACCGCGGCAGCACGAATCGTGGAGTGTGTCATGAGGGCACCGTAAGCCGTCGCGGTTGGAAATCGATTGGAATCGTCACGGATCATCGCCGTCCTCTTGTGTGTCGGGTGGGTTGAGGAGTTCTTCGGGGTGGAAGTGGTGGTTGACGGTGTCTTGGCCGGTGTTGAGTAGTGGTGGTGGGATCCATTCGGCGCGGCCGTCGGGGCGGATGCGGTTGGTCCAGCCGGTGTCGTAGGCGGTGAGATTGTCGGGGCCGCAGCCCAGGACGATGGTGTCGGCGTTGGTGTGTCCGCCGGCGGCCCAGTCGTGGACGTGGTTGGCCTGGCAGTGGTCGGCGGTGCGGAAGCAGCCGGGTTTGGTGCAGCCGCGGTCGCGGGCGTAGGCGACGAGTCGTTGGGCCTTGGAGGCCAGTCTCTTTGTTCTGCCGAGGTATAGCGGTTCGGCGGTGTGGTGTCGGTAGAGCAGGAAGTAGTGGTGGGCGTGGGCGCCCAGGCGGATCATGTCGGGGAGTTCGGCGGTGTCAAACGCGGTGAACTCGAGCGTGGTGAGCTTCTCGCAGGCGGCACGGTACTGGGCGAGGGCAGTGGTGACTGCCTCTCGATCCGACACCGCGTTCGCAAGCATGTTCGAAGGATATCGCGGACCTGCAGACACGAGCAGAAGTTATCCACAGGCCTCAAAGTTATGCACAGATGCACCGGCGCAACGGTTTTGGCAACGGAAAATGAGTAGAATGCGCGTGCGAGAATGAGGCGTGACCGAGGACTGGCGGGCGACGAACCTGGCGAACTGGGAATCCCGGGTGCCGCTGCACGCCGGGCCCGACGGCTACGACCTGGCCGCATTCGATGACCCCGCGCATCTGTCCGAGGTGGTGCGCTACGACCTTCCGCGGCTGGGCCGGCTCGACGGGCTGGATGTCGTCCACCTGCAATGCCATATCGGCACCGACACCGTCTCGCTGGCCCGGCTGGCCGCGAAATCGGTGACCGGGATCGACTTCTCGCCATCGGCGCTCGAGGTGGCCCGTCGGCTCGCACGCGGCGCGGTGACGTTCGTCGAATCCGATGTGTACGACGCGACAGGCGATTTCGACCTGGTGTACACCGGTATCGGTGCGATCTGCTGGCTGCCCGACATCCGCCGCTGGGCGCACACCGTGGCCCGCCTCCTGCGTCCGGGCGGCCGGCTCTTCATGCGCGATGGACATCCGATGCTCTCGGCCATCTGCGATCCCCGCCCCGACGGTCTCCTCGTCGTCGAATTTCCGTACTTCGAAACCGACGGCCTGACGTTCGTACAGACCGAGAGCTACGCCGGATCCGGTGAGATCGCTGCCCCGGCGTCGGTCAGCTTCAATCACGGACTCGGCGAGATCTTCACCGCGCTCACTTCCGCGGGGCTGACCGTCACGGCATTGGAGGAACACCGCGAGGTGCCGTGGAATCAGTTGGGCGAGGCCATGATGCCGAGCCCGGAGTTCGCCGGTGAGTTCGTGCTCAAGGAAGGGCGAGACCGGGTGCCGCTCACCTTCACCCTGCAGGCCGTCAAACCTGGAACCGATACCCCATCCCCGCCTCGGTGAGCAGATGTTTGGGCTGTGACGGGTTGGCCTCCAGCTTGCGACGCAGCTGCGCCAGATACACCCGCAGGTAATGGGTTTCCTTGGCGTACGCCGGTCCCCACACCTCCTTGAGCAATTCCTCGCGGCCCACCAATTTGCCGCGGTTGCGTACCAGCATCTCCAGCATGCCCCACTCGGTCGGCGTCAGGTGCACCTCGGCGCCGTCCTTGGTGACCTTCTTCGTTGCCAGATCGACTGTGAAAGAATCGGTTTCGACGACAGGCTCATCCACTTCGACTTTGGCGCCGCGACGCACCGCCGCGCGCAGCCGGGCCAGGAACTCATCCATCCCGAACGGTTTGGTCACGTAGTCGTCGGCGCCGGCATCCAGTGCCTCCACCTTGTCCGAAGAATCGGTGCGTGCCGACAGGACGATCACCGGCGCGGTCAACCAGCCCCGCAACCCTTCCAGCACTTCGATACCGGACATGTCGGGCAGGCCGAGATCCAGGATCACCACCTCGGGGCGATGATCGGCGGCCACCCGCAGCGCCTCGGCCCCGGTCGCTGCGGTGAACACCTCATACCCGCGCACCGACAGGTTGATCCGCAGCGCCCGCAAGATCTGCTTCTCGTCATCGATCACCAGAACCCGGGTCATGAGTCACCAGCCGCCAGCTCCACGACGACGGTCAGCCCACCGCCGGGGGTGTCGGTGGCGGTGACGCTGCCACCCATCGCCTCCACAAAACCGCGAGCCACCGAAAGGCCAAGGCCCACACCGGTGGAGTTGTCCCGGTCGCCGAGCCGCTGGAACGGTGCGAACAGCCGGTCCTCCGCGCCACGGGGAAGGCCTGGGCCCTCGTCGATGACGTTGATGAGCACCCGCTGCCCGACCCGTCCGGCATTCACCCGCACGACGCTGTCGGGGGCGTAGCGGACAGCGTTGTCGATCAGGTTCGCCAGCACGCGCTCCAGCAGACCGGTATCGGCGAGCACCGCCGTGTCACCGACGTCGATCTTCACCCGGTCGAATCCCGAACGCACCCAGGGCGTGCCGATGATCGCCCGGTGTGTCACCTCGTCGAGGTAGACCTGACGGAGTTCGGGATGCACCACACCGGCAGCCAGTCGAGAGGAGTCCAGCAGGTTGCCGACCAGCGAGGTGAGCTGGTCCACCGACTCCTCGACGGTGGCGAGCAATTCGGCGGTGTCTTCGGGGGAGAAGCCCACATCCTCTGCCCGAAGACTCGAGACCGCCGCCTTGGCCGCGGCCAACGGGGTACGCAGATCGTGGCTGACCGCCGAGAGCAGCGAGCGACGCAACTCGTCGGCGCGGGCGATCGCCTCGGCGCGGCTGGCTTCCTCGGTGAGCTCCCGCTGGCGGATCAAGCCGGCGGCCTGCGTGGCCACCGCGGTGAGCACGCGCCGATCCCGGGCGGGCAGTTGGCGACCTCGCATCAGCATCCAGAACTCGTCATCGCCGACTTCGATGGCGGTATCGGCGGTTTCGACGGTGACGCAGGGATCGTCGCCCACGCATCCCACGATGCCCTCGCCACGCAGCATGCTGACCGAACGTTGGCTGTAGGTCTCGCGGACGCGTTCCAGCAGGGTGTCCAGGTCGGCGCCGCGCAGCACCGATCCCGCGAACAGGGCGAGCAGTTCGGCCTCCTGTGATGCACGACGTGCCTCACGGGTGCGTTTCGCCGCACCGTCGACCAGGATGGCAACCGCGACGGCCACCATGAAGAGCACCAGAATGGTGATGGCACTGTCGGGTTGGGCGATGGTGAAGCTGTAGCGGGGTGCGACCAGGAAGTAGTTGAGCAGCATTCCGGACAGCACCGCGGACAATGCGGCCGGCGCTACGCCGCCCAGAAGTGCCACCAAGAGCACGCCGACGAAGAACAGAGCGCTCTCGCCGGCGATGCCCAGAAACCGGTCCAGCACCAGCGCCGTCACCGCGCAGATCGCCGACGGCACCACCACCGCCGCAAGCCAGGACGTGACCCGCCGTTCCCGCCCGGTCAGGCCGCGCCATGCGCGTGTGGTCTCCCCGTGGGTGACCATGTGCACGTCGATCTTGCCCGAATGTTGCACGGTCGCCGCGCCGATGCCTTCGTCGAACATGCGCGCCCAGCGCGATCGCCGCGAGGTGCCGAGCACCAGCTGGGTGGCATTCATCTCGCGGGCGAAATCCAGGAGTGCGGACGGAACATCCTCGCCCACAACGGTGTGCAGGGTGGCGCCGAGATTCGTGGCGAGTTCGCGGATCTTGCCCATCTGTGGCGCTGCCACCCCGGACAGTCCGTCGCCGCGGACCACGTGCACGACCATCAGTTCGGCGCTGGACTTGGAGGCAATCCGAAAAGCCCGTCGCACCAAGGTTTCCGACTCGGCCCCGCCGGTGACGGCGACCACGACGCGCTCTCTCGCCTCCCAGGTGTCGGTGATCTTGTTGTCGGCCCGGTACTTGGCCAGCGCCGCGTCGACCTGATCGGCCAGCCACAGCAGCGCAAGCTCGCGAAGCGCGGTCAGGTTCCCGCGGCGGAAGTAGTTCGACAGCGCCGCGTCGACCTTCTCAGGGGCGTACACATTTCCGTGGGAAAGTCTGCGCTGCAGTGCTTCCGGGGTGATGTCCACCAGTTCGATCTGGTCGGCCTGGCGGACGATCTCGTCGGGAACGGTTTCCTGCTGCTCTATTCCGGTGATCTGCGCGACGACGTCGTTGAGGCTCTCCAGATGCTGCACGTTGACGGTCGAGATGACGGTGATCCCGGCGTCGAGCAGGTCCTGGATGTCCTGCCAGCGTTTGGGGTGGGTGCTGCCCGGGGTGTTGGTGTGCGCCAGCTCGTCGACGAGCACCACCTGCGGGTCGCGGGCCAGCACCGCGTCCACGTCGAGTTCGGTGAAACGCGTGCCCCGGTAGTCGATGTGGCGGGGCGGGATGACCTCGATACCGTCGAGCAGGTCCGCGGTCTTGGCGCGGCCGTGGGTCTCCACCACCGCCGCTACCAGGTCGGTGCCGCGCTCCAACCGGCGGTGCGCCTCACCCAGCATGGCGAACGTCTTGCCCACGCCGGGAGCGGCACCCAGATAGATGCGGAGCTCACCCCGTTTGCCTGACGTCACACGCCCATCATCCACCCAGCTGGTCCAGCGCAAGGTTGAGCTTGAGCACATTGACCCGCGGTTCGCCGAGGAAGCCCAGTGCTCGCCCGTCGGTATTGGCCGTGACCAGGTCCCGGACCGGCTGTTCGGCCAGGCCGCGGGCCTCGGCGACGCGGGGGATCTGCAGTTCGGCGTAGGCGGGTGAGATGTCGGGATCCAGGCCGCTGCCGCTGGCGGTCACCGCATCCGCGGGAATCTGCGGATCGGTCGCTGCGCCGTGGATGGGCACGATCTGGCCCATGCTGTAGTCACCGTCGGGTTGGGCGCACTGCACGCGGACACCGCCGTACACCGCGACGAACGGCGCGGCAGGGCAGACTTCGTTCACGCTGACCACCTGGGTCGGCTGCGTGACAATGCCACGGGCATCGCGGGGCCCCATCACGGCCAGCACCGCACCGACCCCGCCGCCGGTGCAGAACGGTCGTGCGCCGTCGACATGGTCCAGGGCGGCGATATCGGCACTGCGTGTGCACACCTGGGTGAGCAGGCTGGGTTTGTCCGGCCGGTCGACGACGCTCTCCGGGCCCAGGTTGCTCGCCCCGGAGGCCATCGGATCGTATCCGCCGGGCCGGCTCTGGAAATACTTCGGCAGCGGCTTGCCGTCGGGGTCGGTGAAGGACTGCCCGATCAGGCTGCTGCCCACTGCCTTTCCGTCGACTTTGATGATCGAGCCGTCGGCCTTGGTGGACAGCCCGGGCAGTTGCGCGACAGCCCAGATGAACAGTGGATATGCGCCGCCGAGGATGACGGTGAGCACCACCAGGGTGCGCAGCGCGGCCCAGTGCTGGCGGACGATGCTGGAGATTCTCATGTTTAGGACATCCCGGGGAGCAGTTGAACGACGAGGTCGATGAGTTTGATGCCGATGAACGGGGCGATGATGCCGCCGAGTCCGTACACGTACAGGTTGCGGCTCAACAGCTTCGAGGCGCTGCTCGGCGTGTAACGCACACCCTTGAGCGCCAGCGGGATCAGCGCGACGATGACGATGGCGTTGAAGATGACCGCCGACAGGATCGCCGACTGCGGGCTGTGCAACCGCATGATGTTGAGGACGTCCAGGCCGGGGAACAGCGTGACGAACAGTGCCGGGATGATCGCGAAGTACTTTGCGATGTCGTTGGCGATGGAGAACGTCGTGAGGGCGCCGCGGGTGATCAAGAGCTGTTTTCCGATCTCGACGATCTCGATCAGCTTCGTCGGGTCGGAGTCGAGATCCACCATGTTCCCGGCCTCTTTGGCGGCCGAGGTGCCGGTGTTCATCGCCACGCCGACGTCGGCCTGGGCCAGCGCGGGGGCGTCGTTGGTGCCGTCGCCGGTCATCGCGACCAGCTTGCCGCCGGCCTGCTCCCGCTTGATCAGCGCGAGCTTGTCCTCGGGTGTGGCTTCGGCGAGGAAGTCGTCCACGCCGGCTTCGTCGGCGATGGCCTTGGCGGTCAACGGGTTGTCGCCGGTGATCATCACCGTGCGGATACCCATGCGGCGCATCTCGTCGAAGCGTTCCCGCATGCCCTGCTTGACGACATCCTTGAGATGGATGACACCGAGTACGTCCGGTTTATCGTCCACAATGCGGCCGACCACCAGGGGAGTGCCACCCGACGCGGACACCCCGTCCACGATGTCGCCGAGTGCGGCGGGCACGGTGCCGCCGTGGCCGCGCACCCATTCGGCGACCGAGTTCGCCGCCCCCTTGCGCAGCACCACTCCGTCCACGTCGACACCGGACATCCTTGTGGCCGCGGTGAATTCGACCCATTGGGCGTGATTCAGCTCTCCGGTGGTTCGTTCCCGTAGCCCGTAGTGCTCCTTCGCGAAGATCACGATGGAGCGGCCTTCGGGGGTCTCGTCGGCCAGGCTGGACAACTGCGCGGCGTCGGCCAGTTCCTGTTCGGAGACGCCGGGCAGCGGGAGGAAAGCGCCGGCTTGGCGGTTACCCAGGGTGATGGTGCCCGTCTTGTCCAGCAGCAGGGTGTTGACGTCGCCTGCGGCCTCGACCGCGCGGCCCGACATCGCGAGCACGTTGCGCTGCACCAATCGGTCCATGCCCGCGATACCGATTGCCGACAGCAGCGCTCCGATGGTCGTCGGGATGAGACACACCAGAAGGGCGACCATCACGATGCCGGTCACGCCGTTGCCGTCGAGCGCGAGACTGTCGGGAACCCCGGGGTTGTTGGCCTTGGAGTAGATGGCCAACGGCTGCAGCGTCGCGACGGCGAAGACGAAGATGATCGTCAGCGCGGCGAGCAGGATGTTCAAGGCGATCTCGTTCGGCGTTTTCTGTCGGTTGGCGCCCTCGACGAGCGCGATCATCCGGTCGATGAAGCTTTCGCCGGGCTTCTGCGTGATGCGCACGACGATGCGGTCGCTCAGGACGGTGGTGCCACCGGTGACGGCGGATCGGTCACCACCCGACTCGCGGATGACGGGTGCAGACTCGCCGGTGATGGCCGATTCATCCACCGAGGCAATGCCTTCCACGACGTCGCCGTCGCCTGGGATGACCTGGCCGGCCTCCACCACGACCATGTCGCCTTGGCGCAGTTGCGGGGCGGGGACCTCTTCTTCCGCGCCGGACTCGGTGAGCCGGCGGGCCATGGTGTCGGCTTTGGTCTTGCGCAGCGAGTCGGCCTGGGCCTTGCCGCGGCCTTCTGCGACCGCCTCGGCGAGATTGGCGAACAGCACGGTGAGCCACAGCCACGTGACGATCAGCCAGCCGAACCAGCTGGGGTCGGTGACGGCCAGGACGGTGCTCCACACCGCGCCGAGCTCGACGATGAACATGACGGGGTTGCGCCACAGGGTGCGCGGGTCCAGTTTGCGCGCCGCGTCGGGCAGAGATCTCCACAGCAGTTTCGGATCGAGCAGGCTCGTCCGTTTCGGTGCGGCGGTCAACATGTCTAGTGGATTCCTTCAGCGAGGGGGCCGAGTGCGAGGGCGGGTAGGAAGGTCAGCGCGACGAGGATGAATGTCACGCCGGTGACCATGCCGACGAACTGGGGACGGTGGGTGGGCAGGGTGCCGACCGATGCCGGTGTGGTCCCTTGGGCGGCAAGGGATCCGGCCAGTGCCAGCACCAGCACGATGGGCAGGAACCGGCCGAACAGCATGGCCAGGCCCAGTGCGGTGTTGTACCACTCGGTGTTGACGCTGATGCCGGCGAAGGCGGAGCCGTTGTTGTTGGCCGCCGAGGTGAACGCGTACAGAACCTCGGACAGGCCGTGCGGGCCGGAGTTCAGCATGCCGGCGCGTTGGCCGGGCAGCGCCATGGCCAGCGCGGTGCCTGTGAGCACGAGCAGGGGCGTCACCAGGAAATAGCTTGCCGCGAGCTTGATCTCGCGCGGGGTGATCTTCTTCCCGAGGTATTCCGGAGTGCGCCCGACCATCAGGCCGGCGACGAACACGGTGATGACGGCGAGAATCAGCATGCCGTAGAGGCCGGATCCCGTACCGCCCGGCGCGATCTCACCGAGCTGCATGTTGAACATGGTCATCATGCCGCCGAGGCTGGTGTAGGAGTCGTGGAACGAGTTGACCGCACCGGTCGAGGTCAGCGTCGTCGCTCCCGCGAAGATCGCCGAATCGGCAACACCGAAGCGTTGCTCTACGCCTTCGGTGGCGGCACCGATGGCGGTGGGGACGGTGCCGTGGGCCTGTAGCTGGAAGAACATGGTCAGCGAGATGCTGAGTGTGGCAATGATTCCCATGACGGCAACGATCGCGTAGCCCTGTTTGGGGCTGTTGACCATGCGGCCGAAGGTGCGCGGCATGGTGAATGCGATGACCAGCAGCAGGAAGATCTCGACCCAGTTGGTCCAGGCGGTGGGGTTCTCGAACGGGTGCGCCGAGTTGGCGTTGTAGAAGCCGCCGCCGTTGGTGCCGAGTTCCTTGATGGCTTCCTGGCTGGCGACGGGGCCGCCGGTGATGGTCTGCTGGGCGCCGGTCAGCGTGTCGACCACCTGGGTGTGCAGGGCGAAGTTCTGGATGACGCCGCCGGCGATCAGCACGATGGCAGCGATGACGGCCAGTGGCAACAGGATCCGGATGCTGCCGCGGACCAGGTCGACCCAGAAGTTGCCGAGTTCCTGTGCGTGCCTGCGGGCGAAGCCGCGGACCAGCGCCACGGCGACGGCCATCCCGACTGCGGCGGAGACGAAGTTCTGCACGCTCAGGCCGGCCATCTGAACGAGATGGCCTTGAGTGGTCTCACCCGAATAGGCCTGCCAGTTGGTGTTGGTGACGAAGCTGACCGCGGTGTTCCAGGCCAGCGCGGGGGTCATCGGGGTGGCCGGGTCGTGGAGGTGCAGGGGTAGCTTGCCCTGCACCAGCTGGAAGAAGAACAAGCCCAGCACGCTGACCGCGGAGAACGCCAGCACGCTGCGCGCGTATCCGCCCCAGCCCTGCTCGGAGTTCGGGTCGGCGCCGATGGCTTTGTAGATGAGTTTCTCGACGCGGGAATGCTTTTCGCCGTTGTAGACCCGGTACATGTAGTCGCCGAGCGGGACATGCACCGCTGCCAACGCCACCATGAGCGTCAACAGGAACACGATCCCTGCGGTAGAGGTGGACACTAGAACCTTTCCGGGAACAGCAGGGCAGCGGCCATGAAGAGGGCGATGGCGATGGCCAAGATCAGGCCGATCGCATTGATCAGGCCCATCACTCGAAGATCTTCTGGACGAAGCCGAGCAGCGCGAAGACCGCGATGGTCAGCAGGACGAACACAACAACAGCCATGCCGTCGACGCTAGGACTGGGCAGAGCCCCTGAACTGGTCCCTTACGGTTTCTTGACGGGGGTGACCGCCGCCTTTACGGAGTCCTTGCGGCGCTGTGCGCGGGGTCACCCGGGTGGTCAGCTGCCGCCGCCACACCCGCCTCCGCCACCGCACCCGCCGCCACCGCAGCTGGAGCCCCCGCCGCAGCCGCCGTGGCCATGGGCGCCGCCGCCGTCGCCGGCGCCGCATCCGCTACCGCCACCTGCGATGAACCCTCCGCCGGCGGCTGTGCCGCCCGCCGCGGTTCCCCCCTGGTGGACCAGTACTTGGCGGATTGCTTCTTGGCGCTGCGCTGACCCAGCCAGATGAGGAGCCCGCCGACGGGCACCACGAAGGCCAGCGTTACCAGCAGCGCGAGCCAGCTCTCCATTCGCTGATGCTAGACGTGGTTCGGGAGCCTGCATATCGGCCGTTCGGCCGCTTTTCGGGGAGTGATTTCACGGGTGACCAGGGAGGACGCTAACGTCATCACCTGCACGCCCCTATAGCCCAATTGGCAGAGGCAGCAGACTTAAAATCTGCACAGTGTGGGTTCGAGTCCCACTGGGGGCACTCTAAACCAGGGAACCGGCCAGTGAACGGCTGTTCGTCGAGGACATCGAGCCGGTTGCCCGCTGACCGCCCCCGGCGGCCTGCTCGTGACCGAATCGATGACGCGCCGTGGCATCTCAGACGCACAAGTTTTACGAGCGGTGGATCTTGTTGTGTGCGAAGTGGGTGTTCGTGGCACAGTTCGGCTATGTCGGTCCGATCTTTTGACGATGCGCCTGTGTTTCATCGAGCGATGCGCGCTGCCGCTGCGACGAAGGCCGGGAGGGTTGTTTTCCGGCCCACGGCACACCGACTCGACAAGCTGCTCAGCAAGCTCACCGGCGGCAAGCGCAGCTTCGCGCGTATTGCGGCGGGGCTGCCCGCGGTCATCCTCACTACCACCGGCGCCAAGTCGGGCATGGCCCGCACCGTGGCGTTGATGGGTATCCCGCATCCCGAGGGAGTGGCCGTCGTGGCCACCAACTACGGCGATGCTCGACACCCTGGGTGGTACTACAACCTCAGGGCCAACTCGTCGGTCACGGTGACAATCGATGGAGATACCTGGCAAAGCACCGCTCGCCTGGCAACACCCGTTGAACGCGAACAGATCTGGGAAACGGGTGTAGACATCTTTCCCGGTCTGATCAAAGAGCGGGCATGGGCGGGCCGACGCCAGATCGAGGCATTCATCCTCGTGCGGCCCTGACTCGGCCACCGCGCCTGGGAAGTTCAATCGATGGTCTGGCTGCCCGGCTTCGGCTTGGGACGTGGTCCCTGTTGTTCATCGCTGGTGGTGATGGATTCCCCGGTCCCCCGAACGGTGTGCTTGCCGAGTCGTTTGATCGCTTTCACGGCCCCACCGACAAATTCCTCGGTGATGTCCGGTATGCCGTTGAGGTTGGAGTCTCCCGGAACGCCACTCATCATGCCTCCTCGTTCGTAATGCTGTCCGAAGTTACCGTTTCCAGTGTTGGCCACGCCGGCACATCGGCGTCGAGTAGTCGCCTACCTGCGCACGATTGATCTGCTCCACTGTGAATTCATATGAGCGCACCGGTGCTGGTGTTGACTGCCGTGAAGATCGTCGATGTGCTGTGGTCTGCCATCGTGACCGACAGCGTGAACATCACCTTGCCCGTGGCGTAGAAGTTCAGGCCGCCGGCGATTTGCGCGTCGGGCTTGTCGATGGGCGTGCTGATGATGGTGCCGGTGGTGGTGTTGATGAGGGTGACCAGGGCTCGGTGGCGGAGGCCGCCCATGCCGGGGGTGCCGCCGGCGACGTCGTCGGTGATGAGCCAGAGGCGCGAGTTCTTGTCGGTGAAGATGGGTCCGGTTGTGGTGCCGTTGACGCGGATCGGATCGGAAACCCACGCACCGGTACTCAAGTTCAAAAGGCCGAATTGGGTGCGGTCGAAGGCCATGTCGTTGGTGGTGATGTAGGCGCGGGTTTTCTTGCTGTCGAACGTGATTGGGGCGGCGAGTTCGGATCCTCCGGTGGAGGCGAGTGGGCCGATC